>NZ_JBHYOP010000008.1:0-434744 GCF_042745235.1 Streptomyces sp. NPDC058796 | reverse complement strand
CAGGGGCAGCGGGTCGGAGGTGGTGACCAGTTCCCGCAGCGGGTGCCGGGCCAGCACCGCGTCCACCTCCGGCGTCAACGCCGCCGCCAGCCGGGTGGCCACCGGGAGGGTGTCGTCGAGCAGTGCCTCGGCCGCCGCCTGCACCACGGCACGCCCCGCGTCCTTGGGCACTCCGGCGGCGGCCCGCCGGTACAACTCGGCGCCCTCCTCCAGGACCAGGCCGGTGTCGATGCCCGCCGGCACCTTGATCCGGGCGTGTCGCCGCCAGGTGGAGACGGGGTCGCTCCAGGCCTCCACCCGGTAGGTCCAGTTGCCCGGGGTGCCAGGGGTGACCTCGGCGCCCCAGCGGTCGGTGCCCGGGGCCACCTCGCGCATCGGGGTCCACGGACCCGGCCGGCCCTCCGGGTCCTTCAGAACGACGTTGGCGGCCACCGCGTCGTGCCCCTCACGGAACACGGACGCGGTGACCTCGAACGTCTCTCCTGCCACCGCCTTCGCCGGGCGCCTGCCGTGATCCACCACCGGGTGGACGTCCCGTACCGGGATACGCCCGATCTCCACGGTCGTGCTCATCCGTTCTCACCTCCGCCGTGCTCGGGGCCGGGCGCCGGCCCGGCCGATTGGGTCAAGCCGCGCCGGAGGGGGTCTTCCGCCCCGACGGGGAGAGCAGGTCCGGCTGCTCCTGCGCACCGGTGACCAGGTTCGTCCGCAGGTAACGCTCGGCCGCCTCCGCGGCCTCGCGGGCGCACCGTTTTCCCATCAGCACGCACAGGGTGTAGCCGGAGTCCTCGAAGGTCGCCCGGACCGCGACGTCCGAGGGGGACGCCAGCATCGAACGTTCCCAGGCGCGGTAGAGCCGCAGCTGCCGGGCGACCTCTGACTTGGCAGGGAGCAGCATGGCCGGTCACCTTCCGGACGGTCCGGTACGGACGAGCGAGTTCTTCACACATGGTGCACGCACGGTGACTCGCCGTCTTGTTGGATCTTCAACTGATTTCTCGTGTTGCACGAATGGGCTACGGATCCCACTCTGGAGTGACTCAGAAGCGATCAGCGCTCACGCTTCGTGTTCGGGGAGCCCGTCCCCCAAGGGACGAGGAGAAGCGGGAGCCTTCGCGGTGAGGAGCCACGACGATGAAGACCGCAGTGCCCTGCTACTACCACCTCGACGTGGAAGTGAGCCCGGAACGGGTCGGACAGGTCAGGCGCATCCTGGCCGCCCACCTCCGGTTCTGGGACCTGGAGAACCTCGTCGAACCCGTCTGTACCGGAGCCGAGATGCTGCTCCGGGCGATCGACGAGCACGCGAGCGACAAGAACACGTCGATCGAGATGTGGTGGAACCGCCAGCACCTCATCACGGCCGTGGGGGGCAACGACCACGCGCTCCGTCCCGACCAGGACCTGCGCACCTGCCTGCAGCACCTCGCCGCGACCAGCGACGGCTGGGGCTGCTGCGCGGCCGACACGGGGGCCAAGGTCATCTGGTTCTCGCAGCGGGCCCGGGCCGGCGAGCGCGTGCCGCTGGTCGCGACGGCGCCGGAACCGATCACCCAGGAGGGGCTCGAAGTGCCGCGAGAGATCATGCCGATGGCCCGGCTGGGCCGTCCCGCCGACATCGTGAACGGCGTTCTGGAGGAGGCCCGGTGACCCGCTCCCGGCCGAACTGGAAGGGGGCGCCCGTGTGGAGCGGGCTCCCCTACCCCCTGGGGGCCGTGTACGACGGGCAGGGCACCAACTTCGCCCTGTTCAGCGAGGTCGCCGAACGCGTCGATCTCGTCCTCGTCGACGACGACGGCACCCACAGCACGATCCCGCTGCCCGACGTCGACGGCTTCGTCTGGCACTGCTACCTGCCCGGCGTCGGCCCGGGGCAGCGCTACGGCTACCGGGTCCACGGTCCGTGGGCCCCTGCCGTGGGCCACCGGTGCAATCCGAGGAAGCTGCTCCTCGACCCGTACACCCGCGCGGTGGACGGGATGGTGGACAACGACGCCTCCCTCTTCGAGCGGGCCAGGGGCAAGGCCGACCCGGGCGACAGCGCCGGGCACACGATGCTCGGCGTGGTCACCGACCCCTTCTTCGACTGGGGCGACGACCGCCCGCCCCGGCGCCCGTACTCCGAGACCGTGATCTACGAGGCCCACGTGCGCGGCCTCAGCCGTACCCACCCCGACGTTCCCGAGGAACTGCGCGGCACCTACGCCGGGCTGGCGCACCCCGCGATCGTGGACCACCTCACGTCCCTCGGCGTGACCGCCGTGGAGCTGATGCCGGTGCACCAGTTCGTGCACGACGGCCACCTCCAGGACCGGGGCCTGTCCAATTACTGGGGCTACAACACCATCGGCTTCTTCGCGCCCCACAACGGCTACGCGGCCCTCGGCACCCGCGGCCAGCAGGTCACCGAGTTCAAGTCCATGGTGAAGACCCTGCACGAGGCCGGCCTCGAAGTGATCCTCGACGTGGTCTACAACCACACCGCCGAGGGCAACGAGAAGGGCCCCACCCTCTCCTTCCGGGGCATCGACAACGCCTCCTACTACCGCCTGGTGGACGGCGACTGGCAGCACTACTACGACACCACCGGCACCGGCAACAGCCTGCTGATGCGCCACCCCTACGTCCTCCAGCTCATCATGGACTCGCTGCGCTACTGGGTCACCGAGATGCACGTCGACGGCTTCCGCTTCGACCTCGCGGCCACACTCGCCCGGCAGTTCCACGAGGTGGACCGGCTCTCCGCGTTCTTCGACCTCATCCAGCAGGACCCGGTCATCAGCCGCGTCAAGCTGATCGCGGAGCCCTGGGACGTCGGCGAGGGCGGCTACCAGGTCGGCAACTTCCCGCAGCTGTGGTCGGAGTGGAACGGCATGTACCGGGACGCGGTGCGGGACTTCTGGCGAGGCGAGGACCACACCCTCGGCGAGTTCGCCTCCCGGCTGACCGGCTCCTCCGACCTCTACCAGCACAGCCGGCGCCGCCCGCGCGCCAGCGTCAACTTCGTCACCGCGCACGACGGGTTCACCCTGCGCGACCTCGTCTCGTACAACGACAAGCACAACGAGGCCAACGGCGAGGGCAACCGGGACGGCGAGAGCCACAACCGCTCCTGGAACTGCGGCGCGGAGGGCGAGACGAAGAATCCGGCCGTCCGGGAACTGCGCGGCCGCCAGCAGCGCAACTTCCTCGCCACCCTGCTGCTCTCGCAGGGCATCCCGATGCTCTGCCACGGCGACGAACTCGGCCGTACCCAGCGCGGCAACAACAACGCCTACTGCCAGGACAACGAGATCTCCTGGATCGACTGGCGGCTGGACGACGAACAGCGCGCGCTGCTGGACTTCGTCCGGCGCCTCATCGCGCTGCGCGCCGAACACCCCGTGCTGCGCCGCCGCCGCTACTTCCGCGGCGAGACCGTCACCCACGCGGACCAGCCGCTGCCCGACCTCGTGTGGCTGCGGCCGGACGCGCGCGAGATGACCGACGACGACTGGCGGCGCGGCGACGCGCACACCGTCGGCGTCTTCCTCAACGGCGACGCCATCGCCGAACCGGACGCCCGCGGCCGGCCCGTGACCGACGACTCCTTCATCCTGCTGCTCAACAGCCACTGGGAGCCCGGCGGCTTCCGGCTGCCCGACGCCGCCTACGGCGAGCGCTGGACGACCCTGATCGACACCGCGGACCCGGAGGGCGTCCCCGACGAGGCGGAACACAAGGCGGGCACCCTGGTCCACGTCGAACAGCGCAGCCTGGTGCTGCTCTCCCGGCCGTCCCGCGGCGGCCGGTGAGCAGCCCGTGAGGAGGTCAGCCGCCGAAGCGGCGCGCGGTCACCGTGAACTGCGCGCCGTCGGTGTCCCGCAACACGGCCTCGTCGTCGCCCAGCGACAGTACGCTGCCGCCGTGCCGCTCCGCGGCGCGGGCGCAGGCCGCGACGTCCTCGACCGCGAAGTGCACCTGCCAGTGCGGCCGGATGGCCGGATCGGGCGCCGCTTCCAGGGCGCCCGACTCGATGCGCGCCACCACGTCCCCCTGGTTGCGCAGGACCACCTCGTCGCCCTCGTACTCGACTTCGCAGCAGCCGCCGGGCTCCGCCCAGTCGAAGATCTGGCCGTAGAACATGGCGGCGTCGAAGGCGTCGCGGGTGTGCAGCCGGATGAATGCGGGGCGCGAGGCGCGCCAGGTCTCCCAGTCGCTGAACAGCTCGCCCTCCCAGATGCCGAAGGTCGCGCCGTCCCGGTCGGCCAGCAGGGCCGCCCGCCCGGGCGGCAGGGAGATCGGCCCGACCGCGGCCGTGCCGCCGCGCTCGGCCGCCCGCGACACCGCCTCGTCCGCGCTGCGCACGGCGAAGTACGGCGTCCACGCCACCGCCATCTGCCACATTCCGGCGACCGCGGCGATCCCGGCCACGGGCACCCCGTCGGCCAGCGCGATGCGGAACGGTTCGCCCAGCTTGGCGGGCCGCCACTGCCAGCCCAGCACGGCGGAGTAGAACTCCTCGGTGACCTTCAGATCACGGCTGGTCAGGCTCACCCAGCAGGGAGCCCCGTACACGGAGTGCGTGGACAGGAGGCTCTCCCCGCCGGCGGGGAAGGGCATGTCGTGTTTCATGGCAGTCGCGTCCTGGTCTCGTCCACCGGCAGCCACCGGCTCCACACCAGTGTCCGGCCGGGAGTGCGGCGGGCGCCTGTCGAGTACCCCGGGCGCGGCGCCGAAACGGCGGTGGAGCGGCCCCGGACGGCCCAGTGGCGCGGGTCGGCACATGTGGCGACGATGAATGCGTCGGAGCCGTACCGCTCGGCACAGGCGGCGGTGACCCGCCGGACCCGGAGGTGACCATGCCCGCGGACCTTGGCTCGGACCAGATCTTCGAGCTGCAGGAACAGGTCAGGCAGCTGAAGGAGGCGGTCGTCTCGCACGCCGTCGTCGACCAGGCGATCGGAATGGTCGTGGTCCTCGGCCGCGTCACCCCGGACCAGGGGTGGATCGTACTGAAGGAAGTTTCCCAGCATACGAACATCAAACTGCGCAATGTGGCAGAAATGATACTCATCTGGGGGCGCGCCGGAGTGATGCCGCCGGAAATCCGGGCCGCTCTCGAAGAAGCCCTGGACCGGCACGCCCCGGCCCAGATCCCCGGCTCCCCGCCGCAGACCGGCTGACGGTCAGCGGGCCTCCGCGAGGATCTCCTCCCGGATCCGGTCGAAGCAGCCGCTGAGCAGCCGCGAGACGTGCATCTGGGAGATGCCGAGCTGCTGCGCGATGCGGCTCTGCGTCATCCCGCCGAAGAACCGCAGGTAGAGAATGGTGCGCTCGCGCTCGGGCAGCGCCTCCAGGCACGGCCGGACCGCCACCCGGTCCACCACCGCGTCGAAGGCCGGGTCCGGGCCGCCGAGCGCGTCCCCGAGGGCGTACCCGTCGGTGCCGGGCATCTCCGCCTCCAGGGAGAGCGCCGAGAAGCACTCCAGCGCCTCCATGCCGGTACGCACCTCCACCGTGGTCAGCTGCGCGTGGTCGGCGATCTCCTCGACCGTGGGGGCGCGTCCCGGCGTGGTCTGCGCCAGCTCCTTCGCCGATCTGCGGACCCGGTTGCGCAGGTCCTGGATGCGGCGCGGCACGTGCAGGGTCCACATGTGGTCGCGGAAGTGCCGCTTGATCTCGCCGGTCACGGTCGGCACGGCGTACGCCTCGAAGGCGTGGCCGCGTGCCGGATCGTAGTGGTCGACGGCCTTGACCAGGCCCAGGGCCGCCACCTGGTAGAGGTCCTCCAGGTTCTCGCCGCGGCCCCGGAAGCGGACCGCGATCCGCTCCGACATGGGCAGCCAGACCCGGATCAGTTCGTCCCGCAGTGCCTGTCGCTCGGGGCCCTCGGGGAGCCCGGCGAGCCGGTCGAACGCCGCCGCCGTGTCGGGGGCGTCGTCGTGGGGGTGGGGCTTGGTTCTGCCGGCGCTGTGCATCAGGCGCACCTCCCTCAGCAGGGGTGCTGGCAAGTCCTCATATATATGGATACTGAGCGCGAAAGTCCCGGGCTGCCACCCGAACGGCTGCGGACCGGTGACCGGGACCCCGGCGCCGCCGGACGTGATGTGCGGCACGCCGCGGGTGACCGCCCCGCACCGGCGTCGGCGGATCGTTGCTGGGCAGCGCTTGATCATCGATCAAAAGGGGCGAATCCCCTGGCCACAGTGCATTCCGCTCATTTGACAGTGCACTGAGCGCACAGATAGGAAGCAGCGTCGAGAGGTCGAGAGGGGCACCGTGTACGAGCCGAACGTGGTCGGGGACTGGCAGGAGTACGACGGGCACGCCGGGCTGCGGGTCCGCGTCCACCGTCTCGAGCCGGCCGAGCCGCCGCGCGGACGCGACGACGCCGCCGAGGGGCTGACGTACTTCTGCGTCCGGGTGACCGTGGAGAACCGGGGTGGCCGGCAGGTCGGCATCCACCTGGAGGACGGTCAGGTCGACGTGCGGATCGGCCCCGACGGGGAGAGCGCCTTCCTCGACTGGCGCAACTCGCAGTTCATCGAGGGCTTCGACGTCTACCCCCTGCGCCGGGCCACCGCCGTGCTGTACGCGGCCGGGCCCGAGGCGAGCCTCGGCCAGATCGACGTCCAGGTTCAGTTGCGGGTGGACGAGGAGTGGGCCGACCGCCGGCTGTGGACCGGCGGACTGGGGCTGCCGGACGGGGAGTGCGGAGCGCTCCCCGGTGCGGTGCGCGAGGACGGGCTGGCGCACCAGGTGAGCGCCTTCCTGCGCGGCCAGGCGGACGAGGGCACTGCCTGAACCCCGCCGTCTGATCCCCGGGCGCGCGGCGCTCAGTGCGCGATGCCGTCGATGATCTCGCGGGCGCCCTGCCGCAGCAGCGCCACGGCCACCGAGGTGCCCAGTGTCGCCGGATCGAGCCGGCCGGCCCACTCGTGGGCGTTCAGCCGGGTCTTGCCGTCGGGGGTGAACACGCAGGCCCGCAGGGAGAGTTCCCCGCCGCGGTCCACCCGGGCGAACCCGGCGATCGGGCTGTTGCAGTGCCCCTGGAGGACGTGGAGGAACATGCGCTCCGCCGTCGCCTCCCGATGCGTGTCCGGATGGCCGAGGCCGCTCACCGCGTCGATCAGTTCGCCGTCGCCCTCCCGGCACTGGAGGGCGAGGACGCCCGCGCCGATCGGCGGCATCATCGTCTCGGGGGAGAGGACCTCGCTGATCACGTCCCGGCGGCCGATGCGCTCCAGGCCGGAGACCGCGAGCAGCAGAGCGTCCGCCTCACCGGCCGCGAGCTTGGCCAGTCGCCGGTTGGCGTTGCCCCGGAACGGCACGCACCGCAGGTGCGGGTGGGTGGCGGCCAGCTGGGCGACGCGGCGCACGGAGGAGGTGCCGACGCGGGTGCCGGCCGGCAGCTCGTCCAGGGTGAGCCCGCCCGGGTGGATCAGGGCGTCCCGGATGTCGTCCCGCTCCAGGAACGCGGCGAACACCGTGCCCGCCGGCAGCGGCCGGTCGGCGGGCACGTCCTTCACGCAGTGCACCGCGAGGTCCGCCTCGCCCGACAGCAGCGCGGCGTCGACCTCCTTGGTGAACGCGCCCTTGCCCTCCACCTGCGACAGGTCGCCGAGCCACTTGTCGCCGGTGGTCCTCACCGGTACGACCTCGGTGCGCACACCGGGGTGCAGGGCCGCCAACCCGGCCCGGACGCGCTCGACCTGAGCCAGTGCCATGGGGGAGTCGCGGGAGACGATGCGGATCAGTTCGGGGACTGCCATGCGGACACGATAGTGCGCGCGGGGGCGGCCCGGGGCCGCGGTTCGCCCGACCGGCCCTGTCCTTCGCGGCCGCCTCAGGCGTTCGCGTCGAAGGAGATGCCGGGGGGCTCGGCGGCCGCGAGGTGGGAGGCGAAGCTGCCGTCCTTCAGGCCGAAGTTGGCGCTGCCGAAGTCGTATGAGGCGAGTTTCTCGCGCACTCCGGCGGGATAGCCGTTCCAGCCGACCAGGGTCGGGTACCGCCACGTGCCCGCGTGGTTCTCCGGCGGCTCGTCGCCGGAGGCCGCCAGGCGGAAGCAGTGGGTGCTGATGCCGTCCTTGTGGTAGACGATCTTCGGGTGGGTGCCGTCGAAGCGGACCGCCGACCGCGCGTGGACGCTGAACGAGCCGTGGTTGGAGGTGGAGACGTACTCGACGACACCGCCGCGCACCCACACCACGACGTGCTCCCAGTCGTGCCGGTGACCGCCCAGGCCGGTGCCGGGCAGTGCCTGGTCCTTCTCGAAGTAGAGGCCGTACATGTAGGCGCACCACTCGCCGTCGCACTTGGCGCGCGAGTATCCGTTGGTGTTGTCCAGGTCCGCGGCGTCCCGGCAGTTCCCGTTGAGGGCGCCGGTCGGCTTGAGCCCGCCGTTGACCGTCCCGTCCGGGCCGATGGCCGGTGTGGGGTAGCAGCCGTCGGTGTCGTAGTCGTAGGCGGGCTGGTACGCCTGTTCCAGGCTGTCGGCGTTGCCGGGCAGTCCCGGGGGCGGGGCGGCGAAGGCGGTGGCGGGGAAGGCCACGACGAGGGCGAGGGCACCGAGCGGGGCGGTGAGCCATCTCCTGCGGCGGGCGGGTGCGGTGGCACGCGAGGGCATCGCGTTCTCCTCTGGGTCCGGGTGCAGCCCAACGGCTGTGGGGGGAAGGGGAGTTCAGGGTCCCGCCGTTCCGCTTCCGTGCCAAGGGCGCACGGGCGTCCCCGTGGTGAAGCCCAGCCCAATACTTGATCGCGCGTCACACCATGTCGTCGGGAAGATCGGCGGCCGACTCCTCGGGGGCCAGGTCCGGGCGGAGCCTGAGCCAGGAGGGCTGGCGGAGCATGCCCTCGCGGGTTCGGGTGCTGTAGCGGACCTCGCCGACCAGCCGGGGCACTGCCCAGTTGGCCCCGGGTACCGGCGGCACGGGATCGAAGGGGCACACGTCCGTCGCGGCTGCCCGCAGCAGCGCCGCCAGTTCGGCGCGCTCGGCCGAGCTCCAGCCGGTGCCGACCCCGCCGACGTAACGCAGGCGGCCCTCGGAGCGCTGGCCGACCAGGACGGCGCCCGGGAGCCCGGCGAGTCGGCCCTTGCCCGGCAGCCAGCCGCCGACCACGACGTCCTCGCTGCGCATGTTGCGGATCTTGATCCAGGCACGGGAGCGGACCCCCGGCTCGTACACCGAGTCCAGCCGCTTGCACACCAGGCCCTCCAGACCGTGCTCCCGGGTGGCCCGCAGGGCCTGCTCGCCGTGGCCGACGAGTGCGGCCGGGGTCGACCAGGACGGGCCGCCGAGGCCGAGGTCCGTGAGCCGTTCGCGGCGGCGGGCGTAGGGCAGGCGGAGCAGGGACTCTCCCGCCAGGTGCAGGACGTCGAAGAGCACCAGGTGGACGGGGGCCTGCGCCGCCCGGTGCGCGGCCCGGCCGGGGGCGTGTGCCAGGCCCATGCGGGACTGCAGCAACTGGAAGTCGGCGCGGCCCTGTTCGTCCAGGGCCAGTACTTCCCCGTCCAGTACGGCGGGGGTGGCGCCGAGCGCGGTGGCCAGCGGCGCCAGTTCCGGGTAGGCGGCCGTGATGTCCTGGCCGGAGCGGGCCCGCAGCAGCACGCTGCCGTCGCCGGGCAGGTAGACGACCACCCGCTGGCCGTCCTGCTTGGTCTCGTAGGCCCAGCGGGCGTCCTGCGCGGCGGGCGGGAGGGCGCCGGAGGTGGCGAGCATCGGAGGGATCAGCGGCAGCTCCACGGGTCAGTTCTCGACGCGTCCGGGTGCCGTCACGCGCGTTGCCCGCCAGGTTCGCCTGAACGGCGCCGGTCCCGCCGCAGGGACCGGCGCCGTCGCCGTCAGTGGACGGGGGCGGCCTTCGCGCCGGTCCCGGCGGCCGGCGCGGGACGGGCGGTGCCCCCGGCGCCGGGCCGGTGCCGGGGGATGAAGGACGCGAGCAGGAGGGCGAGCAGCGCCGCGCCGGCCCCGATGCCCATGACCACCTTGAAGGCGTTCTCGGACGGCAGGGCGAAGCCGCCGAGGCTGATGGTCATCTGGGCCAGGACCACGCCCGCGAGCGCGCTGGCGAGGGACGTGCCGATGGAGCGCATGAGCGTGTTGAGGCTGTTCGCGGCAGCCGTCTCGCTCGCCGGCACCGCCCCCATGATCAGGGCCGGCATCGCGCCGTAGGTGAAGCCGATGCCCGCGCTGATGACACAGGAGGCCAGCACCAGCTGCCAGACCTCGGCCGTCAGCACGATGTTCAGTCCGTAGCCCGCCGCGACGATCACGGCGCCGGTCATCAGGGTCACCTTCGGGCCCTTGGCCTTCGAGACCTTGGCGGAGACCGGGGCGAAGGCCATCATCACCAGACCGGACGGCGCCATGACCAGGCCCGCGGTCAGCAGGGAGCGGCCGAGGCCGTAACCGGTGGCCTCGGGCAACTGAAGGAGCTGCGGAAGGACGAGGGACATCGCGAACATCGAGAAGCCGATGGCTATGGACGCCAGGTTGGTGAACAGCACCTGGCGGCGGGCGGTGGTGCGCAGGTCCACCAGCGGCTGCGGGGAGCGCAGCTCCCACCAGCCCCACACCAGCAGGATCACCACGGCCGCCGCGAACAGGCCGAGGGTGGTGCCGCCGGTCCAGCCCCAGTCGGCGCCCTTGGAGATCGCCAGCAGCAGACACACCAGGCCGGCCGCCATGCCGATGCCGCCGGGCACGTCGAAGCGGCCGCCGGTGCGCACCGCCGACTCGGGCACCAGTGCCAGGACCAGGACCAGGGCCACGGCGCCGAGGGCGCCGGAGAGCCAGAAGAGCATGTGCCAGTCGAGGTTGTCCGCGATCAGCGCGGCGGCGGGCAGGCCGAGCGCGCCGCCGACGCCGAGCGAGGCGCTCATCAGGGCGGTGGCGCCGGCCAGCCGCTCGGCGGGCAGCTCGTCGCGCATGATGCTGATGCCGAGCGGGATCACCGCGGCGGACAGGCCCTGCAGGGCACGGCCGACGACCATCGGGACCAGGGTGTCGCTCAGGCCGCACACCGCCGAGCCGGTGATCAGCAGCGCCAGGCTGAGCAGCAGCATCCGTCGCTTGCCGACCATGTCGCCGAGCCTGCCGACGACGGGGGTGGCCACCGCCGCGGCGAGCAGCGTGGCGGTCACCGCCCAGGCCGCGTCCGAGGCCGGCGCGTCCAGGAGCTGCGGCAGCTCCGGCACGATCGGGATGACGAGGGTCTGCATCAGGGAGACGACGATCCCGGCCAGAGCCAGTACCGCCACCACGGCGTTGGGCCGCGGGGCGGTGGGGGAAGCGGGCATGGAGCAGCCTTTCGAGGAGAGCTTCGGAAGCTACGGAACCGAGGAGCGAGACTTTAAGTCAGTCGCTTGAAGTATCTTACGGAGTGAGGAGCGGAGACGTTCGCCGGGGCCTGTGCGGCGGTACCGGGCCGGCGTTGCGTAAGCTCCCGTGAGAACGCGCCGCGCGGCGGCGGACCTGCGACGACTCGAGGGACCGGCCGTCGCGGGCGGTGAGGAGAGTCCCGGCGCGGTGGTGGTCATGGCGGGCAGGACGGTGCGGACGGAGCAGGCCGACGCGACCCGGCAGCTGATCCTGGCCACCGCCGAACGGCTGTTCGCCGAGCACGGCGTCTACGCGGTCTCCAACCGCCAGGTCAGCGAGGCCGCGGGACAGGGCAACAACGCCGCGGTCGGCTACCACTTCGGCACGAAGGCCGACCTCGTACGGGCCATCGCCCAACGGCACTCGAAGCGGGTGGAGGAGCTGCGCGCCCGGCAGCTCGCCGCCCTCGGCGACTCGTCGGACCTGCGCGACTGGGTGGACTGCCTGGTGCGGCCGCAGTTCGACCACCTGGCCGCGCTGGGCAGCCCCACCTGGTACGCGAGGTTCTGCGCCCAGGTGATGACCGACCCGGCGCTGCGGCAGATCATGGTCGACGAGTCCCGCGCCTCCGCGTCGCTGCGCGAGATCGTCGCGGGACGCGACCGGTGCATGCCCGCGCTCCCCGACGAGGTCCGCGCCGAGCGGGGCGACATGGCCCGCCATCTCATCGTGCACACGGCGGCCGAGCGGGAGCGCGCCCTCGCCGAGGGGCGTCCCACTCCGCGCGCCGGCTGGCAGGAGGCGGCGGACGGGCTCGTCGACGCGATCGTGGGCATGTGGCTGGCGCCCGTCACTCCCCGGGGCAGGGGGTGACGGGCGCGCGGTGAGCGCGGACGGCTACGGCTGCCGCTGCCGCGGAGGAGTGGCGGGTTTTCGCGCGGGAGCCCCGGAGCCGGGCGCGACCCGGTACCTACCGTCGAGTAATATCGCGCGCCTGCCCCTTGAGGAGGAACCGTGCCCCGTTTCCGCCGCTCGCCTCTGCTGCTGGCCGGCCTGCTGGCCACCGCCGGCGTCGCGCACTTCGCCCGCCCCCGCCCCTTCGACGCGATCGTGCCGCGCGGCCTGCCCGGCACGCCCCGCTCCTGGACGTACGCCAGTGGCGTCGCCGAACTGGCGCTGGCCGCGGGCGTCGCCCTGCCCCGCACCCGCAAGGCCGCCGCGCTGACCACGGCGGCCTTCTTCGTCGGGGTGTTCCCCGCCAACGTCAAGATGGCCTTGGACTGGCGGCACCGCCCCACCCCGCAGAAGGCCGCCGCCTACGGCCGGCTGCCCGTGCAGCTGCCGCTCGTCCTGTGGGCACGCAGCGTCGCCAAGGGCAGCGAGGGCCGGTCGTGAGCCGGGCGCCGGGCGTCGGCGACACGGTCGCCGACTTCACGCTGCCGGACGAGACCGGGACCCCGCGCCGCCTGTCCGAGCTGCTCGCCGACGGGCCGGTCGTGCTGTTCTTCTACCCCGCCGCCCTGACCTCCGGCTGCACCGCGGAGGCCTGTCACTTCCGCGACCTCGCCGCCGAGTTCGCCGCGGCCGGCGCCCGCCCTGTCGGCGTCAGCGGCGACTCCGTCGAACGGCAGCAGGAGTTCGCCGGACGCCACTCCCTCGGCATGCCGCTGCTGTCCGACACCGACGGCGAGGTCCGTGAGCTGTTCGGAGTCAAACGGGGCTTCAGCCTGGCCCCCACCAAGCGCGTCACCTTCGTCGTCGGCCAGGACCGCACCGTGCTCGAGGTCGTCCGCAGTGAGCTGCGGATGAACGCGCACGCCGACCGCGCCCTCGCGGCACTGCGCGAGCACCGAGCGTAGGCACCCGTGCCCGTTGCGGTTGAAACCCCGCCGCAACGGGTCAATCCTGGACACCATGGAGCATGCCTCCGCCGTGGCGACCCTGGACACCCGCGGCACGGTGACGGGCTGGAGCGAGGGCGCCAGACGGCTGACCGGCCGCTCGGCCGACGAGGTGGTGGGACGGGACGCGCGGGAGCTGCTCGCCCGGGAGGTGCCGCCCGAGGCGCTGTCCGACCTGTCCGCCACCGTCCTGCTCCGGCACCGCGACGGCTCGGCCGTGTCCGCGCACGTGCGCGCCTCGCCGCTGCTCGGGACGGCCGGCACACCGCGGGGGTACGCGCTGACCGCGGGCCCGTCCGAGCGCCCGACGCTCCGGCTGACCGGGGAGACCTTCCGGCAGGCGTCCCTGTCGATGTCCGTGCACGACGTCCAGCAGCGCTACCTCCAGGTCAACGACACGGCGCGCCGCATGCTCGGCCTGCGGTCCGAGGAGCTGATCGGACGGCCGATCTCGGACGTCATGGAGGAGATCGACGCCGACGGCGCCGCGCTCCTGCGCCATCTGAGTCTGGTCGCCGAGAACGGCCGGCCCGTACGCTACGAGACCTTCACCCCGGCCTCCTCCCGGCTCGGCGAGCACGCCTGGACCATCGAGATGTGGCCGGTCCGCGACGCGTCCGGCGAGGTGGCCGCCGTGGCCGTGGCGGGCTTCGAGAGCACCCTCCAGCACCGGGCGCGTCAGCGGCTGGCCCTGCTGAACGAGGCCGCCGCCGGCATCGGCACCACCCTGGACGTCGTACGCACCGCCGAGGAGCTCATCGGCTTCCTCGTCCCCCGCTTCGCCGACTTCGCGAGCGTCGACCTGCTCGACTGGGTCCTCGGCACGGAGGAACCCCTCACGCCGGCCCCCGAGGGCGTCACCCTGCGCCGCGTCGCGCACAGCGCCACCACCGAGGGGGTCCCCCGGCCGTCCGTGCACCTGGGCGAGACCGACGTCTACCCGCCGTACTCGGCACCCGGCCGCGCGCTGGCCCTGGGGCGGGTGGTGCTGTCGGAGCCGGGTGACCCGGACTTCGACCGGTGGATGCGGGTCCGCAACGAGCAGGCCCCGCACAACCGCGCCTACCGGGAACGCGTCCGCTCCACCCTGGCCGTGCCGCTGCTGGCCCGCGGCACCACCCTCGGGGTCGCGGTGGCCGTCCGCGTCGCGCCCCAGGAGCCGTACGTCGACGACGACGTCGTCCTCGCCGAGGAACTCGCCAGCCGGGCGGCGGTCTGCGTCGACAACGCCCGCCGATTCGCCCGCGAACGCGCCACCGCACTGGCCCTCCAGCACAGCCTGCTGCCCAGAGGCCTGCCCGGACCGGCGGCGGTCGAGGTGGCCCACCGCTATCTTCCCTCCGCCTCCGCGGCCGGCATCGGGGGCGACTGGTTCGACGTGATCCCCCTGTCCGGCAGCCGCGTCGCCCTCGTCGTCGGCGACGTCGTCGGCCACGGCATCCCCTCCACGGCGACCATGGGCCGCCTCTGCACGGCCGTCCGTACCCTGGCCGACGTCGACCTGCCACCCGACGAACTCCTCACCCACCTCGACGACCTCGTCACCCACCTCGTGGCCGGCGACACCGGCAACGAGGTCGCCGAACTGGGCGCCACCTGCCTGTACGCCGTCTACGACCCGGTCTCCCGCCGCCTCACCGCGGCCGCCGCAGGCCACCCCGCACCGGCCGTCGTCCTGCCCGACGGCACCACCCGGCTCCTGGCCATGACCGCGGGACCGCCGCTCGGCGTGGGCGGGCTCCCGTTCGAGGCGGTCGACGTGGAACTCCCCGAGGGCACCGTCGTCGCCCTCTACACCGACGGCCTGGTCGAGGACCGCGACCGCGACGTCGACCACGCCACCGCGGAACTGCGCCGCGCGCTGACCGCGCCCGCCGCCTCGCTCGACGCCCTGTGCGACACGGTGCTCAAGGCCGTGCTGCCCGAGGAGCCGAGCGACGACGTGGCGCTGCTGCTGGCCCGCACCCGGGCACTGGGAGCCGACCAGATCCGCACCTGGGACATCAGTCCGGACCCCGCGCACGTCGCCGCCGTCCGGCGGTCCGCCACCGAACAGCTGTCGGCGTGGGGACTGGACGAGACGGCGTTCGTCATGGAACTGGTCGTCAGCGAACTCGTCACCAACGCCATCCGGTACGGCGAGCCGCCCATCCAGCTCCGCCTCATCCGCGACGGCGTCCTGATCTGCGAGGTCTCCGACGGCAGCTCCACCTCACCCCACCTGCGCCGGGCCCACGCCTACGACGAGGGCGGCCGGGGCCTGCTCCTGGTCGCCCAGCTCACCGAGCGCTGGGGCAGCCGGCAGACCACCACCGGCAAGACGATCTGGGCCGAACAGGCGCTGCCCGCCGAGTGAAACCACGGGTGAACCACCGTCCAGGGACGGCCACGACGGCACCATCCGTCACCCCTCGCCGTCCTCCGCGGCGACCCGGGCGAGCGTCCGGCCGGTCCGGGCCGAGCGCGCCCGCCGGGGGGCCGGGGCGCCCCGCCCGCGCGACGCCCCGCCGGTGGCCGTCCGCACGAGCAGCCACGCTTCCTTCTCGTCGTCGCCGTCCCGCCCGCCGCGGAAGCGGGTCAGCGCGTACTCGCCGCGCAGCTTCGCGCCGTGCAGCCGGAACCTGGCGTGGCCGTGCGCCAGCGACTCGCCGAAGTCGACCGGCCGCCCCCGGCGGTCGTGGCTCAGCGGCTCGTAGGTGCCGTGGTCCCAGACGATGACCGTGCCGCCCCCGTACTCGCCCTCGGGGATCACCCCCTCGAACTCCTCGTACTCCAGCGGATGGTCCTCCGTGGGCACGGCCAGCCGCTTGTCGCCCGGGTCCGCCGACGGGCCCTTCGGTACGGACCAGGACCTGAGCACGTCCGCGACCTGGAGCCGGAAGTCGAAGTGCAGGGTGCTCGCGTCGTGGATCTGCACCACGAACCGGGGCTCGCCGCTCAGCGCGGACGCCCCGCGCCCCGCCGGTTCGCCGGTCCGGCCGAAGTCACGCCTGCCGCGGTAGTCCCGCAGCCCGTCGCCCTCACCCACCTGCGGCTCCTTCCCGGAAGACGTACGCCGACCGCCGCCGGGTACCCCGGTCAGAACTCCTCGTGCACCTCCGGGTCGCCGCCGATCCGGCGGTGCGCCCGGTCCGAGACCGTGCGCATCTGCGCGTCGTCCAGGGCGAAACCGAAGACGTCCAGGTTCGCCCGCTGCCGGGCGGGGTCGGCGGACTTGGGGATGGGGACCGCGCCGAGCTGCGTGTGCCAGCGCAGGACCGCCTGGGCGGGCGTCACGCCGTGCGCGCCGGCGACCGCGGCGACGGCCGGATCGTCCAGCAGGTCGCTGCCGCGGCCCAGCGGGCTCCAGCTCTCGGTGCGGATGCCCTTGCGCTCGTGGAAGGCGCGCAGCTCCTCCTGCGGGAAGAGCGGGTGCAGCTCGACCTGGTTGACGGAAGGCAGCACACCGGTCTCCTTCTCCAGCCGCTCGATGTGCCCGGCGGTGAAGTTGGAGACGCCGATCGAGCGCACCAGGCCGTCGTCGCGCAGCTTGACCATGGCCTTCCAGGAGTCGGCGTACTTGTCGACCCGGGGCAGTGGCCAGTGGATCAGGTACAGGTCGACGTAGTCCAGGCCGAGCCGGGCGCGGGACTCCTCGAAGGACGCGAGTGTCTCCTCGTAGCCGTGGTGGCGGCCGGGCAGCTTGGTCGTCACCACGATCTCCTCGCGCGGGACGCCGCTGTCCGCCACACCGCGGCCGACGCCCGTCTCGTTGCGGTAGTTGGTCGCCGTGTCGATCAGGCGGTAGCCCGTCTCCAGGGCCTCGCGGACCGCCCGCCGGGCCTCGTCGTCCGTCATCGGCCAGGTGCCGAGCCCCAGCGCCGGGAGCGCGGTGCCGTCGTTGAGCGTGTGCGTCGGGATGCTGATCACGGTGGGACCTTCCTCGAACGTGCGCGGCCGTGTGCTGCCCGCCCAGCCTCGCCCACCCGGTCGGCGGTCATCAACCGGGCGGGACGGGGCGGGCGCCGCCCACCCGTCTGCCACCATCTCCCCTGAGCCGGGACGGACGACCGGGACGACCACGGGAGTGCACATGACGACGGACAGGGCAACGGCGACACGTTCGGCGGCGGACGCGGCCGGGATCGAGGTGTCACCGGCCGCCGGACACATCGGCGCCGAGATCGACGGCGTCGACCTGGCGGACGGCCTCGACGCGGCGCAGGTCGCGGCGGTGCGGGCGGCGGTGCTGCGCTGGAAGGTGGTGTTCTTCCGCGGCCAGCGCCTCGACCATGCCGGACACGTCGCGTTCGCACGGCTCTTCGGCGAGCCGGTGCTGCTGCCGCGGCGCGGCAAGGCGTCACCGGCCGGTCACCCGGAGATCGAGACGACCGCCGACCGGCTGGAGCTGGGCGGGCGCTTCGGGATGGAGCACGACGAGTGGCTGCGGCGCCGGCGCCACACCCTGCTGCGCGGCTGGCACTGCGACCACGGAGCCCGCGTCGACCCGCCGGCCTTCACGATCCTGCGTGCCGAGACGGTCCCGCCCTACGGCGGCGACACCACCTGGTCGAATCTCGCCGCCGCCTACGCCGGGCTCTCCGCGCCGATGCGAGCCTTCGCCGACGGGCTGCGCGCCGAACACCGGCTCGGCGTCGGCTACCAGCCCAGGCCGGGCGACGACGCCTACGTCCGGCACCTGATCGACCACCAGACGGCGACCCTGCACCCACTGGTCCGCGTCCACCCGGAGACGGGCGAGCGGGTGCTCTTCGTCAACGGCTACTACGTCGAGCAGATCGCCGGCCTCTCCCGCCCCGAGAGCGCGGCGGTCCTGGAACTGCTGCTGGAGCAGGCCACCCGGCCCGAGTACACCGTCCGCTTCCGCTGGCAGCCGGGCAGCGTCGCCTTCTGGGACAACCGGGCCACCATCCACCTCGCCCCGAGCGACAACGTCCACCTCCACCACCCGAGGATCATGCACCGCGTGATGCTCGCCGGGGAAGTACCGGCCGGGGTCGACGGCTCCCGCTCCGAGGCCCTCGTCGGCAGCGAGCCCGGCCGCTGGTGACCACGCGGGCGAGCGGGAGGGGCGCACCGGCGGGCGCCCGGATCAGAACGTGCGCTTCAGCGGGTCGAGCAGCGCCGCCCAGTGCCGCTCGGTCGCCTCCGGATCGTACGCCGCGGTGTCTGCCCGCGTGTAGCAGTGGGGGGACCCTCGTACACCTCGCAGCGGTGCCTGACGCCGGCCACCAGGTGCGGGCTGTCCGGTGCCTCGGTGGCCAGGTCGGCGCCGTGGAAACCGGCCGCCGGGGCGGCCCGGTCCGGACAGGCGCCGGCCGTGCGCGGTGCGAGCCCGGCGCCCATGCAGTAGCCGGTCAGCGCGACCGGGCCGTCCGCCGCCGGGCATCCCCCCCCCAGCCACCGCAGGCAGGCGCCGGCGTCCCGCATCGCCCGCTCGGGCGTGAGCGCCTCGAAGGCCGGTCCGAGGAGCCGGAACAGATCCGGCCGCGCCGCCGGGTCGATGAACTCCGGCAGCTCCACGATCGGGGCTCGCCCGTCGCGGTGGAAGACGTTCGGCCCCAGGACGGTGTACCCGGCGCCGGCCAGCCGGTCGGCCGTCTCCCGCAGCCGCGGGCGCAGCCCGGACGCGTCCATGCAGAGCAGGACGGCGGGGCGCGGCCGGATCATGGTCATCCTGGCACGCGGGCCGCCGGGACAGCGCCGCCCCCTGGGCCGGAACGGCCCGCTACTCGAACCGGGTGGTGTCGCCCGCGCCCCGCCGCACGATCTCCGCCTCACCGCCGGAGAAGTCGACGACCGTGGTCGGCTCCGTGCCGCAGTCGCCCGAGTCGATCACCGCGTCCAGGACGTGGTCGAGCCGGTCCTTGATCTCCCAGCCCTGCGTCATCGGCTCGTCCTCGCCGGGCAGCAGCAGGGTGCTGGACAGCAGTGGCTCGCCGAGCTCGGCGAGCAGGGACTGGGTGACGACGTGGTCGGGGATGCGCACGCCCACGGTCTTCTTCTTGGGGTGCTGGAGCATGCGCGGCACCTCCCGCGTCGCGGGCAGGATGAAGGTGTAGCTGCCGGGGGTGGACGCCTTGATCGCCCGGAAAACGTCGTTGTCGATCTGCACGAACTGGCCGAGCTGCGCGAAGTCCTGGCAGACCAGCGTGAAGTGGTGCCTGTTGTCCAGTTGCCGGATCGACCGGATGCGGTCGGTGCCGTCACGGCTGCCCAGCCGGCAGCCGAGCGCGTAGCAGGAGTCGGTGGGATACGCGATCAGCGCGCCGGAGCGGACGCTGTCGGCGACCTGGGCGATGCTGCGCGGCTGGGGGTTGTCGGGGTGCACGTCGAAGTACTTCGCCATTCACCGAGCTTATGCCCGCCGACACGTACGGACCGTCAGGGCCGACGGTACGGAGGCCGCCCGCGCCGCCCGGCCGGCACCTCTGCGCGGCCGACCCTGCCCGGGGCCGTGCGGTACCGTCCGCATTCAGGCCGGGGTCGAGGCGACGAAGAGGAGAAGGCCGACGTGGCGGGCCGAGAGGAAGGAACGCGGAAGCGGGGAGCGGGAGCCGGGGCACACGCCGACTGGGCGGAGGAGCTGCTCGACCACCTGCGGCCCGCCGGACGCGACGTGCACAAGGTGGTGACCTGGCTCGCCTCGGCCGCGCACGCGGCCGTGTCGCTGCAGGACGGCACCGGCCGCCTGCTGGCCGGCACCCGCACCGCACCGGACGAGTCGCTGGTGGCCGACATCACCTCGGGCCGATTCGCCACCGCCGCCCTGGAGGACCGCGGCCGCCATCTGCGGCTCGTCCGCGTGGAACGGGTCCACCCGGCGCCGGCCGCCGTCCTCGCCGTGACCCGCGAGACCCCCTTCGACCGCCGTGCCGCCGACATCGTCACGCACACCGCCCAGGTTCTGGAATTGCTCCTGGCCGGACACGAGTCGACCGCCGCCGGACACCGGCTGCGCCGCGCCACCTCCGACCTGCGCCTGGCCATCCTGCAACTGCTGATGGTGGAGGACACCGTCTCCGCCCGCCGCGTGGCCGCCGGCCTCTGGCCGGGACTCCTCGACACCGACACGGCGTGCGTGTACGTCGTGGAGTGCGGGGCGGGGGAGCGCGACCGTCTCGCCGAGGAGTGCCTGTCGGCGACCGGGGACCGGGCGCTGGTCGTGCGGTGCCCGGCGATGGACGGCCACGTGATCGTCCTGGCGCCCCGCGACGCGGCCGGACAGGAGCTGCGCTCCCTCGTCGGCCGCCTCCCCGGCGTCTTCCTCGGCGGCAGCGCACGGCAGAGCCTCGCCCGCACCGCCACGGCGTACGGGCAGGCCGTCAGCGCCCTGGCCGTCGCCCGCTACCGGCCGCAGCAGGCGGCCGTGTTCGCCGAGCGCACCCGCCCGGAACGCCTCATGGACCCGGCGGCCCTGTACGGCTGGACGGCCCACCTGCTGCGCCCCCTCGACGCCCTCCCGCACCACACCCGCGCCGAACTGCTCGCCACCACCCGGCTCGGCCTGGAGTTCACCGCCGTCAGCACCGCGAAGATCCTCGGCGTCAGCCGCAACACGGTCCGCGCGCGGATGGACCGGGTCGAAGGGCTGCTGCGCACGGACTTCGCCGACCTGGCGGTCCGCGCGACCGTCCACCTCGCCGTCAACGCACAGACCGGCCTGGACCAGTACGCCGCCGACGGCGGCGCGGGACGGCCCGGCCCCGCCCGTCTCACCGACCTGCTGACCGGACCCGCGCTGCGCGCCTGGGCCGGGGACCTGCTGGGCCGCCTGGAGTCGGACGCGCGGGACCTGCGGCGGACGCTGCGCACCTGGATCGCCGCCGGCGGCAACGCCGAGCGGGCCGCCCAGGCGCTCGGTGTGCACGCGCAGACGGTGCGCGAGCACGTCCGCAGCGCCGAGCCCGTCCTGGAACGCCAGCTGCTCGCCGCCGGCAGCGACCTGTACGAGGTCGTGCTCGCCCACCTGGCGGCCGGGGACCTCGACGAGCCCGTACTGCGCGGGACGAAAACGGAACATCCGGACTCATCTGTGCACAGGTGAGTCCGGATGGTCCGGCAGCGGGCATCGGCACGATTCACATCGACCGAGCCGTCCACGTAGGTTCGAGGGGCCGCGGGGGTCCGACCGGAACGGGGGACCGGTCGCGTCCCCGCGGCTCCCGGCCCCGCCGTGCGGGGGGTCAGCCGTGGGGCAGGATCACCGCGCGGCCGTTGACCTTGCCCTCGTGGAGCCGCTCGTACGCGAGCGGCGCGTCGTCCAGGGAGTACGTCTCGGTGTGCACCGAAACGGCTCCGGAGCGGGCCAGGTCCAGCACCTCGATCAGCTCGCTGCGGCTGCCCCAGTAGGGGGCGTTGACCGACACCTCGAAGGGCAGCAGGCCGAAACCGACGGGGATCGACCCGCCGCCGATGCCGACCAGGGTGACGTCGCCCTCGACGGCCGCGACGGCACCCGCCGTCTTCACCGTCGGCGCCACCCCGACGAAGTCGAACACGGCCTCGGCGCCGAGGCCGCCGGTCAGCTCCCGCACCGCGTCCGCCGCCTTCGCGTCCGACAGCACCGTCTCGTGGGCGCCCACCTCACGGGCCAGGCGCAGCTTGTCCTCGCTGACGTCGAGGGCGACGACCCGGGCGGAGGTCAGCGCGCGCAGCAGCTGGACGGCGACGTGACCGAGACCGCCGGCCCCGATGACCACCGCGGTCGACCCGGGGACCAGCTTGGGCAGCGAGCGCTTGACGGCGTGGTACGGCGTGAGCCCGGCGTCCGTCAGCGGCACCGCCGCGACCGGGTCCAGCCCGTCCAGCGGGACCAGGTGCCGGGGGTCGTCGACGAGCAGGTACTCGGCCATCGACCCCGGGCGCCCGAGCCCCGGCGGGTGGATGCCCAGCTCGCCGGCGCGCAGGCAGTAGTTCTCCTTGCCCTCGGCGCACTTGGCGCAGGTGCCGCAGCCCCAGGGGCCGTAGACGGCGACCGCGTCGCCCTCCTCCAGCCCGCTCACTCCGGCGCCGAGCGCGGCCACCGTGCCGACGCCCTCGTGGCCGAGGGTCAGCGGCAGCTTGTAAGGGAAGCCCTCCGCGGGCCAGCCCATCACCGCGATGTCGGAGTGGCACACGCCGGCGGCGGTGACCTTGAGCAGCACCTGGCCGGGGCCGGGCTCCGGGTCGGGGACCGTCACCACCTCGGGCGGCGCCCCGATGGTGCGGTACTGCAGTGCCTTCATGGTCGAACTCCTTCGTTCATCCCCCCGGTGGGTGTGCCGGGTCTCAGACGGCCGTGTAGGCGCCGTCGACCAGGTGGTAGCTGCCGGCCACGAAGGACGCCCGGTCCGACAGCAGGAAGGCGATCAGCTCGGCGACCTCCTCGGAGCGCCCGAGCCGGCCGGCCGGGTGCAGGGCGACCAGGCCGTTGTAGGCGGCCTCGTCCATGGTCTTCAGCAGCGGGGTGTCGATGAAGCCCGGGCCGACCGCGTTCACCCGGATGCCCTTGGCGGCGTACTCGGCCGCGGCGGCCTTGGTCAGCCCGACCACGCCGTGCTTGGCGGCGACGTAGGCGGGGGAGCCGGCGAAGCCGACCGAGCCGAGGATGGAGGCGACGTTGACGATGGCGCCGCCCTTGCCGGCCATGGCGGGCAGTTCGTAGCGCATCGAGTAGAAGACGCCGTCGAGGTTGGTGCGTACCACGCGCTGGTACGCGTCCACGTCGTACTCGCCGGTCGGGGCGCTGGGGCCGCCGATCCCGGCGTTGTTCACGGCGAGGTCCAGGGTGCCGAAGGTGTCGACGGTGAACTTCACGGCGGCCTCGACGGACTTCGGACGGGTCACGTCCAGCTCGACGGCGGCGGCCTCGACGCCCTCGGCCCGCAGGTCGGCGGCGGCCTTCTCGGCGCCCTCCGTGTTGTGGTCGGCGACGACGACCTTCGCCCCTGCGGAGCCGAGGCGGCGGGCGGTGGCCAGGCCGATGCCGGAGGCGGCGCCGGTGACCAGGGCGGTCCGCCCGGTGAACTCCGCGGGCTGGACGGTGGTGGGGGTGGTGGCGGGGGTGGCGCCGGTGGTGCTCATGGTGCGTGTCTCATTCTTCCGGGGTGCTGTCGGGGGTCGCGGCCGCGGCCTCCGAGGTCAGGGCGTCGTAGGCCCGCTCCACGAGGGCGGCGAGGGCTGCGGCTCCCGAATCCCGTCCGTCGCCGCGCGCCCACAGGCGCATGGCGGCGATCAGGACTCCGGCGGCGGCGTCGACGACGGCTGCCGGGCGCACGTCCCGGGCGTCGTCGGTGCCGAGCCGGTCGGCGACGATCCGGATCGACTCCTCCTGGGCGTCGACCCGGATGCGCTGGTAGGCGGCGAACAGGCCGGGCTCGCTGTCGGTCAGGGCCAGCAGCCGGCGCATCCGGGGACGCACGTGCCAGGCCGGGTCGTCCCGGTCGGTCAGCCAGTCGCGCACGGCCCTGCGGTAGGCGAGCAGGGGCGGCTCCCCGGCGGGGCGGGACCGCAGCAACGCGTTGATGCGGTCGCCGTCCCGCCGGACGAAGTCGAGGGCGGCCTCCTCCTTGCCGGCGAAGTACCGGCTGAACGTGCGGCGCGTGACGTCCGCGCGTTCGGCGATGGCCTCGACCGTGGTGGCCGCCGGCCCGCGCTCCAGGATCAGGTCGCAGGCGGCGGTGGCCAGCGCGTCGCGGGTCCGCAGCGCCTTGCGCTGCCGCCGGTCGCCGGAGGCGGGGGAGGGCTTCGTTGCCGTCATGCCTCCGAGCGTACACCCGTAAATGTCCCAGTGGGACATGTGACCCAGTGGGACATTGCCCGGTCGGCGCCCGGCGGTGTCCGAGGAGCCGTGTGCCCTGCGGCGCCACGGGTACCCGGGCCGCGCTTCGATCGACAACCTCGAGGAGGAGGGCCGCATGACCAGCGGTACGGAGACCGGCGGCGTGACCGGCACGCAGGACAAGGACTACAACCTGATCTGGTACGTCGAGTCGTGCCTCAACAACGCGCTGCGCCTGGAGACGTACATCCAGGACGCCGAGCGCAACAAGGACACCGAAGTCGCGGAGCTGTTCCGCAAGGCGCAGGCGGACAGCCGCAAGGGCGCCGAACTGGGCAAGGGGCTGCTGCGCGCCCGTCTGAACGGCGGCTGACGCGTCACGCCCGTCCCGCGGGGACCCGGACGCACCCGTGAGCCGGGTGGCCGGGTCCTTGGTGTGAGACGCGGCAAATGTGTGCACATCGGTATGTGACGGGCGCCTCACCGTGGGGTACCCGCACCACCCATGTGCGCGGCCGACGGCCGCCTCGCAGCTCAGGGCCGCGTCCGACGACGGCCACGAGTCGAAGGAGCCCACGAACATGACGGACGTATCGAGCCAGGGGCCCGCCCCCGGCGACGACCGCAAGGTGCTCACCAACCGCCAGGGGCACCCCGTCTACGACAACCAGAACCAGCGCACGGTCGGCGCCCGCGGCCCCGCCACGCTGGAGAACTACCAGTTCCTGGAGAAGATCAGCCACTTCGACCGCGAGCGCATCCCCGAGCGCGTCGTGCACGCCCGCGGGGTGACCGCGTACGGCTACTTCGAGGCGTACGGGACCTGGGGCGACGAGCCCATCGACCGCTACACCCGGGCCAAGCTGTTCCAGGAGCGGGGCAAGCGCACCGACCTCGCCGTCCGGTTCTCGACCGTCATCGGCGGACGCGACTCGGCCGAGACCGCCCGCGACCCCCGGGGCTTCGCGGTGAAGTTCTACACCGAGGACGGCAACTGGGACCTCGTCGGCAACAACCTCGCCGTCTTCTTCATCCGCGACGCGATCAAGTTCCCGGACGTCATCCACGCCCTCAAGCCGGACCCGGTCACCTTCCAGCAGCAGCCCCGGCGCATCTTCGACTTCATGTCGCAGACGCCCGAGTGCATGCACATGCTGGTCAACCTGTTCAGCCCGCGCGGCATCCCGGCCGACTACCGCCACCAGCAGGGCTTCGGCGTCAACACCTACAAGTGGGTCAACGCCGCCGGTGAGACCAAGCTCGTCAAGTACCACTGGATGCCCAAGCAGGGCGTCCGCAGCATGACCGAGGAGGACGCCGCCAACGTCCAGGCCCGCGACCTCGGCCACGCCACCAAGGACCTCTACGACGCGGTCACCCGCGGCGACCACCCGGAGTGGGAGCTGCTCGTCCAGATGATGGACGACCACGACCATCCGGAGCTGGACTTCGACCCGCTCGACGACACCAAGACCTGGCCCGAGCAGGAGTTCCCGGCCAAGCCGGTCGGCCGGATGGTGCTCGACCGGATGCCGGACAACTACTTCGCCGAGAACGAGCAGATTTCCTTCGGCACCGGCGTCCTCGTCGACGGGCTGGACTTCTCCGACGACAAGATGCTGGTCGGCCGCACCTTCTCCTACAGCGACACCCAGCGCTACCGGGTCGGCCCGAACTACCTCCAGCTGCCCGTCAACCAGGCCAAGAACGCCGACGTGCGCACCAACCAGCGCGACGGACTGATGGCCTACCACCAGGACGGCGGCGGCGAGAACCCGATCGTCAACTACGAGCCGTCCATCACCGGAGGCCTGCGCGAGGCCGAGTACCCGACCCACGACGAGCAGGGCCCGGAGATCCAGGGGAGGCTCACCCGCAAGCGCATCCCGCGCACCAACGACTACATGCAGGCCGGGCAGCGCTACCTGCTGATGGAGGAGTGGGAGCGCGACGACCTGGTGGCAAACTTCGTCAACCTGCTCTCCCAGTGCGACCGGCCGGTGCAGGAGCGCATGGTGTGGCACTTCCTGCTGGTCGAGAACGACCTCGGGCTGCGGGTCGGCGAAGGCATCGGCATCAGCCCGCAGGACGTCAAGCACCTGGAGCCCCTGGCGAGCCAGGACCTCACCGACGAGGACCGCGAACGGCTGGCCAACCTCGGCAAGAACCCGCCGCGCGACGTCGAGGGCCTGACCATGACCCACTGCGTCCCGAACGAGCGGCACGTCGTCACGCGCTGACGCTCACCCGGCCGAGCGCAGCGCCGCCCGGGCCACCGTCAGGGCC
The DNA here is from genome assembly GCF_042745235.1 of Streptomyces sp. NPDC058796. Classification (NCBI taxonomy): domain Bacteria; kingdom Bacillati; phylum Actinomycetota; class Actinomycetes; order Kitasatosporales; family Streptomycetaceae; genus Streptomyces; species Streptomyces sp. NPDC058796. Next base: position 408,492 of record NZ_JBHYOP010000008.1, on the reverse strand, counting down.
TGCTCGGCGTAGCCCCGGCCGAACAGCACGGCGTGCACCAGCAGCGGGAAGAGCTGGTGCACGCCGACGCGGTCGGCCCAGCCGTCGGCGAGCGGCGCCGCCTCGTCGTAGGCGGCCAGGATCCGCTCCAGGTGCGGGCAGCCGAAGAGGCGCAGCATCGCCAGGTCGGTCTCCCGGTGGCCGCCGTGCGCCGCCGGGTCGATCAGGTGCACCTGCCCGTCGGCGCCCCACAGCACGTTCCCGCTCCACAGGTCGCCGTGCAGCCTGGCGGGCGGCTCCGGCGGCCCCGCCAGCCCGGGCAGCCGCTCGCAGACCCGCTCGATGTCGGCGGCCTCGGCCGCACCGAGGGTGCCGGCGTCGACCGCGGTACGCAGGTACGGCAGCACCCGGTGCTCGGCGTACCAGCGCGGCCAGTCGCTTTCCGTGGCGTTGCGCATGGGGGCGAGCCCGATATACGCGTCCTCGGGTCCGCCGGGCGGCGCGGCGCCGAACGCGGGCGCTCCGGCGGCGTGCAGGGCGGCCAGGTCCCGGCCGAACCGGTCCGCCGCCCCGGCGGTCTCCCGCCCCCGCGCCACGCGGTCCGTGACCAGCCACTGCCCGTCGTCGCCGTGCACCACCGGAACCCGCACCCTCCCGGCGGCCGCCAGCCAGCGCAGCCCCGCCGCCTCGGCCCGCGCCGCTCCCGTACCGTCGCCGCGCTTGACCATCACCGTGCGCCCGTCGTCGAGGGTGACCTCGGTGAGCGCACCGGACAACGGGCGTTCACCGGTCACCGGCCGGCCGGTGAACCGGGCGGCGGCGGCCGAGGGCGAGGTGACGGGGCGCACGGCCGACAGCCTAGGTGCCCCCTGCGGCCGACCCGGTGAAAAACGCCCGGTACGCCGATCGAACGCCCCGGGCGCGGGGGAGCAGTGGGATTATGACCAGTTCAGCGTTCCATCGCACCATCACCCTTCCCGCCCCGGTGTGCGAACAGGCCGCCCACCACCTCGAGCAGGCCGTCCACAAGGCCATCGACGGCGCCGCGACCCCCTGGCGCGCCTTCCGGGGGGCCGACGGTGACGACTTCGCCTTCTCGGTCCCCGTCGTCGAGCAGGCCGCGGGCTGTCTGCTGGTGCTGGCGGCCGAGAGCGCCCAGAGCCTGCGGCCCTCGGCCCTGCGCGCGCTGATCACCGTCGCACTGCACCTGCGGGACGCCGCCGAGGCGGTTCGCCGGCCCTCGATTCCCAGCGTGGCCTGGTGAGCGGGGGCTGGGGAGTCGGGAGGGGGGAGGGACGGGGAGGGACGGGGCGGAAAAGTCCGTGCCCCGGTTCTGAGCGTGTGCTTGGCTCTGCGGCATGTATCCCGGCATGGAGTTCACTCGCCTTCTCGACTGCCTCGCGGCCGACTACGACCGGCTGCGGGCGGTCGTGGAAACCGGCGCCGACGCACCGGTCCCCACCTGTCCCGGCTGGACCGTCGCCGACCTGACCCGCCACGTCGGCGAGGTCTACCTGCACAAGACCGTGGCCATGCGGGAGGGTGCCGAGCCCGAGCCGTGGCCCCCGAAGGAGTTCGCCGACGAGGAGCCGACGGTGCTGCTCGACCGGGGGTACACCGCGCTGCGCGCCGAGTTCGCCACCCGCGCTCCCGGGGACGCGGCCGCCGCCTGGTACGGGCCCGACCAGAGCGTCGGCTTCTGGATCCGGCGGATGGCCCAGGAGACCGTCATCCACCGCGTCGACGCCGAACTCGCCACCGGACAGCCCGTCGCACCCGTCCCTGCGGACCTCGCCGTGGACGGGATCGACGAACTGCTGAAGGTCTTCACCGCGTACGCCGTCGCCGAGTGGGGCGAGTACTTCACCGACATCCTCGCCGGTTCGCCAGGGCACACGGTCCTGGTGCGCGCCGGTGACGCGGCGTGGCGGGTGCGGACCGGCCCGGGGGAGTTCACCGTGACGGACGGTGCCGGGGGCGGCGAGACCGACCTGACGCTGAGCGGTCCGCCGGAGGCCGTGCTGCGGCGGCTGTGGAACCGGGAAGGGGACGGGAACGGGAGCCGGGACGGCGCAGTGGTCGTCGAGGGCTCCGGCGAGGCGGTCGAGGAGCTGCGGCGCTGCGTCGTCATGGCGACCCAGTGAGCGGCCACTGGCCTCCGGGGCCGGGATCGGGTGTGGCCGAGGCCACGCGGTCGACGAGAGCCGGGCCATGTCCCGTGCGGCGGACCGCGGGCTACGGTTTTCGCGGATCCCCCGTTTTTCCTCGACGAGCAGTTCGGACGGCCCGGCAGTGCACGCAGACCTCTCTCCCGTCATCGCGGCGACCGCCCAGTGGCTCACCCACGCCTACCCGGCGACGGGTGGGGCGCTGGCCTGCGCCCTGTCCGAGGTGCAGGCACGGCAGGCGGTGACGGTGGCCGCCCGACTGCGCTACCCGACGCCGATGGACGTCGGGCTGATGGGCGTGTCGGGTCCGGGAGGTTCCGCCCGCCTCGACTGGATCACCGGCGCGGACGGCGCGGGGGGTGCGGACGCGGAGGAGGAGGCCTGGCGGACCTGGGTGGACGAGGTCGTCGTGAGCTGGGCGGCCTGTCTGCTCACCGACCCCGGGCTCGCCGCCCGCGCGGTGGCCGCGCTGACCGAGGCCGGTACGCCGGTCGAGTTCCGCCGCCTGCTGGCCCCCGACGACCGCGACCGGCGGGCGGCGGCGTTGCTGCGCCACCCCGACCTCGTCGCGCCCGTGGCCGAACTGCACCGCGCCGAACTCGACGTACGGCTGGGTCCGGGGCAGGCACTGGTTGCGTGACCGGTGGTGGTGTGGGTGCCTGCGGCGCCTGTGCGGGATCGGCGGGGTGCGGGTAGCGCGGGGCGTGGTGCGTGGTGACGCGCCAACCGCTGTGGGCGGACACCCCCCGACACGTCCCCTTACCGCCGTACGCGGCCTTCCCGCCGTGCGGGGTGCGCAACCGGGCGGTGCCGCGCCATAGCGCGCGGCTGCGGGCGTTGGGGCCTCCCCCAGTGCCTAACGGCCTGGGAGGTGCCCCCAGGGTGATGGGGGCCCGCGCGAGCGAAACCGAGCGTGAGGGAGAAGCCGGGAGTGGGGGAGGCACCCCGCAGGGTCACGCCGCCGTCCCCAGCGCCGCCCGCGCCGGCGCCTCGGTGTCGCCGCCCCGCAAGGGCACCGCCCCCGCGGGCCTGCGGGCGTGCAGCACATGCCCCGCTCCGATCGTGCCCGCGATGATGAGGCCGCCCGCGATGAGGGCCCCGCGCGCGCCGGCCACTTCCATCAGCAGGCCCAGCGCCGGCGGGCCGCCGAGGCTCCACACCGTGCCGACGCTGCCCCACACCCCGAGCACCCGGCCCCGCATGTGCGCGGGCGGATCGGTCTGGAGGACCGCCGTGCCGGCGGTGTCGGAGACGGACTCCACGACGGCCATGGGCAGCACCATCACCAGGAGGACGGCCAGCGACGGCGACAGACCCGCCACCACCTGCAGCAGCCCGCCCGCCGCGGCCAGCGCGCCCACGACCCGCACGGAGGGCCGCCGCAGCCGGGCGCCCAGGACCGCGCCGACGATGCCGCCGGCCGCCAGCACCGTGGAGACCGTGCCGAACGATCCCGCGCCGCCCGCCAGGGGCCCGGTGACGAGCACCGCCAGCGTCAGCTGGTAGTTGCGCCCGAAGACCGCGCTGACCCCCGTGACCCCGGCCAGCGCCAGCAGCCGGGGACGACGGGCGAAGAAGGACAGTCCCTCGCGCACGCTCATGGTGTCGCGGCGAGCGGTCGCCACGTGCTTGACCGCGCCCCGGGCCGGTCGCAGGAAGGGTATGACCGAGGCGACGAACAGGAACGACAGGCCGTTGGCGGCGTAGGCGGCGGCCGTGCCCAGGAAACCGACGGTCACGCCGGCGAGCGCGGCGCCGGTGAGGCGGCCCGCCTGGTGGACCAGCGCGCCCACGCCGATCGCGGAGGGCACGTCCTCCGCCGGGACCAGGTCGTTGCCCAGCAGCGAGCACGCCGGACCGTCGACGGTGGCGATGACACCGGTGACGGCGGCCAGCACCATCAGGGTGGTCACGTCCAGCCGGTCGAGCGCCACCAGGAGCGCCGTCACGAACGCGATGGCGCCGAGCAGCGCCTGGCTGACCGCGGCGGTCAGCTTCCGCGGCCAGCGGTCGACGGCAGCGCCGCCGAACACGCTGATCAGCAGCGCCGGCGCCGCCTGGACGGACATGGACAGACCCGTCGCGGCCGCCGACCCGGTGATCTGCAGGACCAGCAGGTTCTGCACCGTGAGCTGCATCCACGTACCGGCGTTCGAGACGAAGTTCGCCACCGACCACCAGCGCATGCTGCGGTATCTCAGGGACCGCCACGGCGAACGGGACGGGGCGGGGGCGGGGGCAGGGGAAGAAGACACAGTGCGCCACTCGAAGACGGCCGGGGGGCCCGGAAGGGGTACGGGAGGGGAGTGAGAAGCCCGGCTGCGCTGCGCGGCCACTCCACTGAGCCGGATACGGCGCCGACCATCGTGGCAGAAGGGACCGGACAGTCCTCGCCGGCGCGCCCTCCGCGGCCGGGTGGCGCGGAACGAAGTCCGGTGGCCCGGACAGTACTTGGTGAGTCGAGTGGGCTTGATCACAGCGGCGTCGCCTGCCGGCCGGGTGGTCGGTGCGGCGTGGCGGGGACCACAGGGTCCGGACCGTACGGGAGGGGCCGCGGCAGGCGTCAGAGCATGAAAGCTACTCGGTGGGGCACCCGGGGCGCGCTCGTCAGCGCTTCGCGGAGGAAGGAAGGTCGTCCTCATGATGCCGACGGCGGCATTCAGCCCGTGGGAGGAGGCCCGGCCGCCCTGGCACCGGGCCCTGGTCACCGGCGGTGCGGGGTTCCTCGGGTCCCATCTGTGCACCCGCCTGCTCGATTCGGGGGTCGAAGTCGACTGTCTCGACAACCTCTCCACCGGGCGGGCCGAGAAGGTGGCCCACCTCGCGGGCCGTCCCGGCTTCCGCTTTCTGGAGCGTGACGTCTCGGGGGACGGGTGCGCCGAGCTGCTCACCGGCCCCTACGACCTTGTTCTGCACCTGGCGGGACCGGGGGTTTCCCCGGCGTCCTGGTCCGAGCGGTCCGTGGAGATCCTCGACACCGGCAGCCTCGGGACCCGGGCCGCGCTGGCCGTCGCGGAGCGGGACGGCGCCCGGTTCCTGCTGGCCTCCTCGCCCCCGCTGTCCGCCGGTGACGGTGCCGACCCGGTCGGTCCGCACACCGCCCGTGCCGAGGCCGTCCGGTTCTCCGAGGCACTGGTCGCCGCGCACGCGGCCGCCCACGGCTCGAACGCCGGGATCGTCCGGCTCTTCACCGGCTACGGTCCCGGCATGCGGACGGACGAACGGGACACGCCCGGCGCCTTCATCGAGCAGGCCCTGGCCGGCCGGCCCGTCACCGTCACCGGGGACGGCAACCGGACCCGTCCGCTGTGCTACGTCGACGACATGGTCGACGGTGTGCTGCTGGTCGCGGCCGGGCGGTCGGTACGGCCCGTGGACATCGGTGGCGACGAGGAGCCCACGGTGGTGGAGATCGCCCGCCGGGTGATCGAACTGACCGGATCCGGCTCGCCGCTGGTGTTCGTCGAGGGAACGGTGCCGGACGAGGCCCGGCCGGTCACCGGTTTCGCCCGCGAGATCTTCGGCTGGCTGCCGAGCGTGACCTGGCGCGAGGGCCTGGAACGCACCGTCGCCTCCTTCGCGGAGCGGACCGATCCGGTCCCGGCGGCGCCGGCCGAGCGCGCGGGGGAGTGGTGGGCGTGAAGGCGCTCGTCGCCCGCCCCGGCGGACTCGGTGATGTCCTCCTGGCCGGCCCGGCGGTCCGCGCGGTGGCCACCCGGGCCACCCGCGTGACCATGCTGTGCGGGGCCCGTGGAGCGCCCGCCGCCCGGCTGCTGCCGCACGTCGACGACGTCGTGGTGTGGGGGCGGCCGGGCGGCGACGGCACCGACGGCCTGGTGAGCCGGCTGCGCGCGGAGTCGTACGACGTCGCGCTCGTCCTCGCTCCCGGATCGCCGGAGCTCTCCCCTGCGGAGGGGCTGCTGCGCTCGGCGCGCGTCCGGCGGATCGGCGCCGTCGCGGGACCGAGCGGTCTGCCCGAGGAAGAGGCGGCGCTCGACGCGGCCGCGGCGATGGGGTTCGGGCTGCGCCGCGGCGACGACGGCGGGCTCCGCGTGCGGCCGGCGCCGGACACCGCCGGTCTCACCGGGAACGGCCCCTACGTCGTCGTCCACCCGGGGGCGGGGGACCCCGGCCGTGCCTGGGAGGCCGGACGCGGTGCGGCGGCGGTCGCCCGGCTCGCCGACGCCGGGCACCGCGTCGTCGTGACCGGCGGGCCGGAGGAGGCCGCACTGACCCGCCGGGCCGCCGGTGAGACGGGCGTCGACCTGGGCGGACGTACCGACCCGCGGACGTTCGCGGGTGTGCTGCGTGCCGCCGACGCTCTCGTCACCGGGTCGGGGGGACCTGCTCGGCTGGCCGCGGCAGTCGGTACCCCCGTCGTCTCCGTGCGGGCGCTGCTGGGTCACTGACCCGCGCGCACGAGGGGCCCGTCGCCACGGCGACGGGCCCCTCGTGGGTGGTGGTGACGGTTCAGCCGCGCTTGCCCCGGCCCGACATGGCGTCACGCACCCGGTCGACCATTCCCGCGCCGGGCGCCAGCAGCTTGTTCATCGGCGGCTTGTCCGGGGCGGACGGGTGCGGCCGGGTCGGCGCCGTCTTCTTGGCCTGCCGGACCTTGTCGCCCAGCTCGTTCAGGGCGTCCGCAGGGCACGCCTCGCGGAGCCGGGGGAAGAGGTTGCCCTCCTCGTCGGCGACGTGCTCGCGGATCTCACTCATCAGCATGCCGATCAACCGGTCGAACTCCGCGTCGTCCGCCGCGCAGCCCTCCAGGTCCTTCATGATCTGCTCGGCGCCCGCGTGGTCCTCGAGTTCCTTGTCCGCGAGGGCGTTCCCGTTCGCCACGTGCTCGCGGACGGCGGGGTAGAGATAGGCCTCCTCTGCCACCGAATGCCGGATCAGCTCGATCGTCGCCTGATCCGCGTACAGCTTGCGGTCCTTGTGACCGGACGGCAGCGCTTCGATCTTGCCGAAGAGCTCCTCGACCTCACGGTGATCGGTCGTCAATTCGTCGATGACGTTTCCACCGTGTCCCATGCTTCACCTCCAGCCGGCTCGTGGCGTGCCGGGTCCGACCCGCCACGGGCGTCGAGTCCCCCCTCGTTCGGTGGGCTAACGCCCGGTTCGGACGCCCAGCTTCGCCCTGAGGCCACCCGCCGTCGCCGCCGGGCGCGCCGCGGCACGGACCGAACGCCGTACCAGGTGGGCGTCGTGGCGCAGATCCTGGGCGGCGTGCCGGCCGCGCCACAGCAGCGAGGGCGCGCTGCCCGTGTCGTCGGCCGCGATCAGCAGCCCGCCCATCATGGACAGGTTCTTCAGGAAGTGGATGCGCTGCTGGGTGCGGTCGGACGGGTCGTCCGCGTCCCAGTAGCGGTGTGCCGCCAGGGTGGTGGGGACCAGCGTCGCCGCCAGGGCCAGTGCGGCCAGGCGCGGACAGCGGCCGAGCCCGAGCATGACCCCGCCCACGACGTGGACGGCGCCGTTGAGCCGTACGAGTTGTTCGGTGCGGTCCGGCAGCACCGACACGCGGTCGGTCAGCGGCCGCACGATCGGCTCGGCGGCCGGTGCCACGTCCTCGGGCCGGCGCAGGGACTGCAGACCGCCCGCGACGAACATCGAGGCGAGCATCGGGCGGCCGGCGATACGCAGAAGACTCATGACGCTCTCTCGCTCTCTCCAAGAGGGTTACCTGAGCAGTGACAGAGGGGTGACGACTACTGGGATCATCGAATGACGGGACCGGTGGGCGCCATTCGGCGGGCGGTGCGGGACGGACGCTCGCCGGTGGCGTGCAACCTGGTGTCCGTGCAGGTCACAGGCTGTTCAGGAGCTGCGGCGACAGGTTCTTGATCATGGTGTTGGTCCAGCGCATCTGGCGGAGTGTCTGCGGGTGGCAGGCGGAGGCGAGCCCCAGCAGTTCGCTGTTCCGGGAAGCCTGCGCCGCCTGCGCGAGCATCTCCCAGTGCAGCGAGTTCTCCGCGGCGGCCACGTGCAGCTCGCGCAGGTCGCGCAGGAGCAGCAGGCCGGGCTCGGACCGGTGCACCACCGCCTCCGACGCCTTCTTGCGCAGCGTCGCGAACAGGCCGTCCGGGGAGGTGTCCGGAGGGTCGCCGAGCTTCACGTCGCGGTGCGCGGCCACCTCCGCCAGGCGCCGGACGTGCTCGCGGGACCAGCCGGCGAGGTCGGTGGCGACGTGGTGGACCTCGTGCTCGGTGCGGTGCCGCTCGGCCACCGTCACCAGGTCGTGCGCCAGGTGCCGCTCGCCGCGGTGCAGCGTGCGCAGGGTCAGGGTGATGCCGTTCACTGGGCCCCCTCCTCACGGCCGTGCGGGAACCGGGTCGGCTCCTGTGTCGTGTGCGCGGCCTCGCCGCCCTCGGTGGGGCGGGCGGCGCCGGCGGTGGCGGGTGCCGACGCGGTGGTGGTCGGCGCCGGGGAGGGGCTGCCGTCGCCGCGTTCGACGAGGGTGAGCGACGCCGTGGACGTCTTGAACAGGGGCTGCTTGGAGGCCGGGTCCCAGTCGGTGACCGTCGTCTCGTTCGCCGCCCGTCCGGGGGTGTCGGGGCCCGGCCCCGAGCCGCTCTCGGTGTCCCAGTAGCCGTAGTGGAACGGCACGAACAGCAGCCCCCGCCGGATGCCGGTCACCCGCAGCCGGCCGCGCAGCGCGCCCCGCCTGCTCGCGACCTCGACCAGATCGCCCTCGGCGAGGCCGAGCCGGTCGGCGTCCTCGGTGGAGATCTCCACCCACACGTCCGGGGCGGCGTCGCGGAGCTGGGGCGCGCGTCCGGTCTTCGTGCGGGTGTGGAAGTGGTAGACGGTACGGCCCGTGGTGAGCTGGAACGGGTACTCCTCGTCCGGCTCCTCGTGCGGCGGCAGATAGGCGGCGGCCTTCAGCACCGCCTTGCCGTCCGGGTTGAGGGAGCGGTACTCGACGACCTCCTGCGACGCCCCGGTCTCCAGGTCCTTGCCGTAGCTCTCGCACAGGTCCGGGTGCGCCCAGCTGATGCCGTCGGTGTAGAGCCGGGCGGTGCCCTCGGGCGCGTCCTCGTCGCAGGGCCACTGGATGCCGCTGGTGTCGCGGAGCCTGTCGTAGGTGAGGCCGGTGTAGTCGCAGGGGCGGCCCGCGCTGCACCGCTTCCACGCCTCGAACGCCGACTCGGGGTCGTCCCAGGTGATCAGCGGACCGCCGTCCTTGTCCCGGAAGTCCATGCGCCGGGCGTAGTCCAGGAAGATGTCGAGGTCCGGTCTGGCCTCACCGGGGGGTTCGACGGCCTTCTCGGACAGGTGCACCGTGCGGTCGGCGTTGGTCAGGGCGCCGGTCTTCTCGCCCCAGGTGGCGGCGGGCAGCACCACGTCGGCCAGCTGCGCCGTCTCCGTCAGGAACAGGTCCTGCACGACCGTGAACAGGCGTTTCTGCGTCAGGATCGAGCGGATGCGGGAGAGTTCGGGCAGGGACACCGCGGGGTTGGTGCCGCTGATCCACAGCATCCGGATCGAGCCCTGCTCGGCGTACCGGTACATCTGCATCGCGTGCGTGGGCGGTGCGTAGTGCGGGATCGTCTCCGGCTCGACGTTCCACACCTTCGCGAGGTCGGCGACGTGGGAGTCGTTCTGCCAGTTGCGGAAGCCCGGCAGGTCGCCGTTGGCGCCGCACTCGCGGGTGTTCTGGGCGGTGGGCTGGCCGTTCATCTGCAGCAGGCCGGCACCCCGCCGGCCCAGCATGCCGCGGATCAGGTGCAGGTTGTTGATCTGGACCGCCGCCGCGGTGGCCTGGTGGGACTGGTAGACGCCCTGGAGGACGGTGGAGACCAACGCGTCGGTGGTGCCGACGAGTTCGGCCGCCTCCTCGATCCGGGCGGCCGGCACGTCGCAGATCTCCGCCGCCCACTCGGGTGTGCAGTCGGCGACCCGCTCGGCCAGCTCCTCGAAGCCGACGGTGTGCGCGGCGATGAAGTCCCGGTCGACGCGGTCGTGCCGGATCGTCTCGTGCAGCAGGGCGTTGAGCAGTGCGACGTTGGTGCCGCCCCGGGGCGCGAGGTGCACGGTGGCGTGCCGGGCGACCTTCGTGGGCCGGGGGTCGACGCACAGCAGGCGCGGCGGGTCGGCCCCCTCCAGCCGGTCCAGCAGCCGCATCCACTGCACGGGCTGGGTCTCGGCGATGTTGTGGCCGTACAGCGCGATCACGTCGGCGTGGTCGAAGTCGTCGTAGCTGCCGGGCTGTCCGTCGCAGCCGAAGGTCTCCTTCAGCGCCTCCGCCGCCGTCGACGTGCACAGGCGGGTGTTGCCGTCCAGGTGGTTGGTGCCGATGCCGGCCCGGGCCAGGACCGTGAGGGTGTAGTACTCCTCCAGGAACAGCTGGCCCGAGGTGTAGAAGCCGATCGACCCCGGGCCACGCTCGTCGAGCAGCTCCCGGGAGCGGGCGGCCACCAGGTCCATCGCGGTGTCCCAGTCCGTCTCCACCAGCCGTCCGTCGCGCCGTACCAGTGGCCGGGTCAGCCGGTCCTTCGAGGCGTTCGCCTGCCACCCGAACAGGTCCTTCGGGCCGAGGCGCCCCCGGTTGACCCGGTCCACGTCGCGGCCCCGCACGCCCACCATCCGGCCGTCGGCGACCGCGATGTCCATGGCGTCGCCGTCGGAGTGGAGGATCGACGCCGACTGCACCCACCGCTGCACCGCCGAGGGTTCCACCCCCTCGGCGAGGAACGTGTCCACCCGGGACGGCCAGGTCTGGTGCCGCCCGTAGGGCGTCCTGCCGCCCCACGGCCGCGCGATCCGGTCCGTCGCATCCTCCATCGCCGGCCTCCCGCCAACGTCGGCCACATTGCCGGCCGCCGGGTACCCGGGCCTCCGCGATCGAAGCGAACCACTTGTGGGAGCGCTCCCAGGAGGGGAGGATGCCGTGGTGACCCCGACTGCCGCCGTACGCCCGTACCGTCCCGCCGACGCCCCGGCCCTCGACGACATCTGCATCCGCACCGCGCACAACGGCCGGGACAGCCGGCCCGTGTACGCCGACCCCGCCGTCCTGCCCGCGATCTTCGCCGCTCCCTACGTCCACCTGGACCCGGACCTGGCCTTCGTGCTGGACGACGGGAACGGCCGTGCGGTCGGCTACATCCTCGGCACGGCGGACACCCCGCGCTTCGCCGAGGAGTTCCGCGCCAAGTGGCTGCCGCGCGTCGCGGACCGCTACCCGGCGCCCGCGGGCGCGCCCGGCACACCGGACGAGGTGATGGCCGGGCTGCTGCACGACCCGGAGCGGATGATCGTCCCCGAACTCGCCGCCTACCCGGCCCACCTGCACATCGACCTGCTGCCCGAGTGGCAGGGCCGCGGCCACGGCCGGGCGCTGATGCGGACGTTCTGGCGGGCGCTGCGCGAGCGCGGCGTCCCGGCCGTCCACTTGGTCATGGCCACCGCCAACACACCCGCCAGGGCCTTCTACGACCGTCTGGGCTTCCACGTGATCGAGGCGGCCGGCCTGGACCCCGCCGACGTCACCTGTCTCGGACGTACGACGCAGGACCCGGAACAGCCCTGACGAGGGACGGCGGCGACGGGGCCGGGGCACGTCGTCAGGCCGAGCCCAGCCGGTAGACGTTGAAGGCCCGGCGGATGACCGGCTGGGCCACGTTGCGCACCCGTACGCCGCCCGCCGTCATCCCGTGCTCGGTGCCCAGGTGGGCGTGGCCGTGGACGGCCAGGTCGGCGCCGGCCGTGTCGATCGCCTCGGCGAGCAGGTAGCTGCCGAGGAAGGGATGGATCTCCAGCGGCTCCCCGGCGAGCGTGTCGGCGACGGGGGAGAAGTGGGTCAGCGCCACCCGGGCCGCACAGCCCTCGTCGTCCAGTTCCTTCAGCGCGGCGTGCAGACTGTCCGCCGAGCGGCGGGTGGTGCGCACGAACTCCTTCATCACCGGCTCCCCGAACTCGCCGGCGCTGCGCCCGACGAACCCGCCGCCGAACCCCTTGGTCCCGGCGATCCCCACCCGGCCCCCGGCGCACTCCACGACGGTCCCCTCGCCCTCCAGGACGGTCACTTCGGCGTCCCGGAGGATGTCGGTGACCTTCTCGGGCTGTTCGTCGTGGTGGTCGTGGTTGCCGAGGACGGCCACCACCGGCACCGGCAGCCCACGCACCTCCCGCGCCACCACCCGGGCCTCCTCGGGGGTGCCGTGCCGGGTGAGGTCCCCGGCGAGCAGCAGCAGGTCGGCACAGTCGGGCAGGGTCTCGAAGGCGGGCCGCAGCAGCCCCTCGCTGTCGGGTCCCATGTGAATGTCCCCGACGGCGGCGACGCGGATCATCACAGCTCCTCCGCGTGGTCGGGACGGGTGGTCTCCGCCACCACGATGTCGGTGTGCACGGTGAGTCCGGCCAGCTCCTCGCGGGCGATCCGCAGCACGCTCTCGCGGCACCGCGCCGAGGGCACCGTGCCGGTGAGCGCGATCGCCCCCGCCCGGATCTCGGCCCGTACGCCGAGTTCACCGAGTTCCTCGGCGGCGAGCCGGTCGTGCAGGTGGGCCACGCGGTACTCGACGTTCTCGGTGCTCCCCGCGTTTCCGGCGCTTCTGCCCCCGGAGGCGGGGCCGCTCGCCGCGGGGCCCTGGTGTCCGACGGGGTCGCTCATCGCTGTTCCTCCTTCGGGGCGTTGGCCGCGGGGGCGGCCGGGGAACCGGCCGGGGAGATGATCTCCAGCCGTTCGAGGATGAAGAAGAACGCGGCAGGCATCGGGGCGTCGCCGCAGTCGCGGCGCAACTCGTCCCAGTCGATCTTCTCCCGCAGGGTGCGGGCGATCGGCAGCACCGCACCGAAGTCGCAGTGGTGCTCGGAGAAGGCCGCCAGCAGACCGCGCAGCAGGTCGGTCGGTGCCAGCACCGGCATGAGCACCGAGTCGACCGACAGGTCTTCGGCCCGGGACAGCAGCTCCGTCGTCACGGGCTCGTGGGCCAGCTCGAAGATGAGGTCGACCTGCTGGCCCAGGCACTCCGCCTTCAGCAGCCAGTCCTCGGGCGGCGTGTACACCGTCAGACCGGCCTCCCGCAGGGTCTCGGCCACGGCCGTCGCGTCGTCGGGACGGATGCAGAAGTCGACGTCGTGCTGGAGGTTCTGGGTACCGCCGTGCGCGTAGACGGCGACGCTGCCGGCCAGCGCGAACGGGTGCTCGTTGCGCTTCAGGAGAGCGCCCACCTGCTTGGCCGCCTGGAGGATCGCCTGATTGCGGTCGAGCGGAAGGTCTTCGCGGCGAACCTCGTGCGGGGGGACGGGCCCGGGGTCCCCCACCGTCGGACGGAGCTCGGAAACGCCGGCGCGCTGGTCGAGAGCGTGATCGTCGGCGGGCTGCGTCATCGCTGTCCCCTCTCCGGGCTGCTGCCTGTCGCGGACCGGTCGTCCTCTGGCTGGGCGGGTACCCTGCGCGCCACCGCCGACACGACGGCCGTCCCCGGAGCTGTGGCGGCGGGGCGATCGGGGGCACCCGGGCGGCATGAACGACGATCAGACGCAGCGGCGGACCGCATCCGACGACCGGCGGACCGTGGAACGGCTGGTGGCGGCGTGGCTCGAGGAGACCGAACGCCACGACCGCGCCGCGGCCCGTGAGGCCCGCGCGGGCTGGGAACGGGGCGCGCTGTCCGAGCGGGCCGCCCAGGACCTGGCCACATGGGTCACGGCGAGGATCACGGACACCGGGTTCACGCAGGACGAGGGCCCCTACGTCGAAGGTCCCGTCCGGATCACCCCGGCCGACAAGGACACCGTGCACGACTGGCTGCGGGCGCGGGGGCACCGGCTCTGACGCCCCGGCCGACGCCCCGAATCACGTCAGCGGGCCGGCGGCCGCCATTCGAACATCAGGATCGTCGCGTCGTCCCGCAGCTGCCCGCCGGACTGCGAGTCCAGAATCGAGTGGATCAGCCGCCGCAGCGTCTCCGGGGCCAGCTCGCCGCCGGCCGTGGCCCGGATGACGTAGTCCGCGAACCGCTCGAGCCCGAACAGCTTCTCCTCCCGGGTGCGCGCCTCGGTGATCCCGTCGGTGTACAGCAGGACCCGGTCACCGGGCTCCAGCCGCACCTCGTGCGTCCGGCGCGGCTCGGTGGACAACTGGGCCGGCGCGCCCATCGGCGGGTCGGCCTCCCGCTCCAGGGCGTCGACGATCAGCTGGTCGCCGCGGATGAGCAGCGGCGCGGGGTGACCGCAGTTGCTCCACCGCAGCAGTCCGGTCTCGTACTCCAGCTGGGCGAGGACCGCGGTGCAGTACTGCTCCGGCAGCCACCCGGCCAGCGCCTCGTCGACGCAGCGCACGAGGGTGGGCAGATCGGCCCCGTTGCGCCGGGCGTTGCGGCAGGCGGCCAGTGCCACCGCGCTGGTCAGTCCGGAGGCGAGGTCGTGTCCCATGGCGTCGATGACCGACACGTGCAGCTTCGTCTGGGTGAGCGAGTGGTCGAAGGCGTCGCCCCCGAGTTCGTACGCGGGTTCCAGCACCGCCGTCGACACCACGTGCGAGTTGCCGATGGTGCGGGGCGGCAGGAAGGCACGGAGCAGCTCGGAGGTGAGGTGCATCCGCTCGGTACGGGTGTGCCGGACGAACGAGTCCTCGAAGGCCCTCTTCGACGTGATCATCATGGCCAGCAGCGAGGCCAGCGCCCGGCTCCGGACCAGCGTGGCGGTGGTGAGCGCCGGTGTGTGCACCCCCAGGACGCCGAGCCGTTCGGCACCGTCGAGCAGGGGCAGCCACGCCGTGACGCCGCCGGTCTCGGACTCCTCGACGCGCAGCGCCTGCGTCCGGTAGGCCCAGCCGGCCAGCGAGCCGTCGACGGGGAGGACGGGTGCCACGTCGGTCTGCGGCACGAGGTGCCGCTGCTGCAGGTCGACGAGGTAGACCACTGCGTGCTGGAGGTCCAGGGCCTCGGTGCAACGGCTCACGGCGGTGGCCAGGTCCAGTGTCAGATGGGCCGGATCGGCGAGGAACTCCTGCAGGAGTTCCTCGCTCGCCTCTGACGTCGACACCTCGTCTCCCCTCGTCGACAGACCCGCCGGGACGGGGCACATTGCCAGCAGTCTGGCACCGCGCGCCCCGCCCCGCCCGCCGGGCCGGTCACCCGCGGAGCGCTTCGGCCGGGGCAGAGGGGGCACGCGTCTCCTCGTAGGCCCCCGAGAGCCGAGGAGTGGTGCCACATGACCGAGTACGAGCGTTCCCGCACCATGCCGGCCCAGCCGGAACAGGTCTTCGACCAGGCCGCGAACGTCGGACAGCTCGACACGTGGCTGCCCCGGGACCTGCACGTGGAGCCGGAGGAACCGCCCGCCGTCACCGTGCACGAGGACCGCACCGATCAGGACACCTCCGCGCTGCTGAGCGCCCGGCCCGAGCAGATGCGGCTCGAGTGGGGCACCCGCGACCAGGGCAGCTACGCCGGCTGGCTGCAGGTCGCCGGACTGGACAGCGGGGCCAGCGAGGTGACGGTGCACCTGTCGTTCTTCGACGAGACCCATGACCCGGGGCAGCCCGCGGTGGCCGAGGCCCTGGACGGCAGCCTGCGGCGCCTGGAGGAGCAGGTACGGATGCGGGCCGACAACGCGGCCGGCTGACGAGGTCGCCCCGTGGCGGTCGCGCCGGGTGGTACCCCCTCGCCGTGACCGCGGTCCCGGCGACCCGCCGCGACACCGCTCTCCGGCGGGCGAGTCGGTCACCGCCGGGCAGCCCGACTCGCTGCCGATGCGCGTCGGCGGACTCCGCCGCTCACCGTTTCCACCGCGGACACTGGACCGAGTACTGCACCGGTGCCCTTCGGCCGACGGTCGCGGAGCGCGGCACACGGCGGGCCGAGGGGTTCGCCGCCCTGCTCCGCGCGGTCACGCCGGTGCGCCCGTCACATCACGACGGGCGGACCGCCGTCCGGGCGCAGGACGGCCCGCTGACCGCGCCGGCAGTGCACGAGCCGGTCGGCGAGTCCCTTCCGGTCGGCCTCGGCGAGGAAGGCGTCGAGCGGAGAGCGGAAGACGGAGTAGTCGTCGTAGTGCACCGGCAGGATCAGGCGCGGGTCGAGACGGCGGGCGAGTTCCGCGCCCTGACGCCCGTCCATGGTCACCACGAAACCGCCCGGCAGCGTCGTCCCGCCCAGGTGCAGCACCGCCAGGTCCAGGTCCGGGAAGCGCCGGGCGATATCGTCCAGGCCGTCGAAGAGCAGGGTGTCGCCGGAGACGTAGAGCCGGTGCCGCGGGGGGCCCGTCGCCGGGCCGAACTCCAGCAGGCTGCCCATCACCGGCGGCAGCAGGCGCCGCAGCACCGGGTGCCCGGCGTGCCGGCCGGGAAGCGAGGTGATGCGCACCCGCGCGTCCGCGCGCCGCACGGTCTCCTCCTGCCAGGTGCGCAGCCCCACGGCACGGTGGAACCCGTGCACGCCCTGCAGCCGGCGGGAGGCGTGCGGGGTGGTGACGATCGGCAGCGACCGCGGCAGCGACCGCCTGGCCCTGCGGTCCCAGTGGTCGCCGTGCAGGTGCGACAGCACCACGGCGTCGAGCTCCGGCAACTGGCCGGGGTCCAGCGCGGGTTCGGTCAGGCGACGGCTCACCAGCCCGTACCCGAGGTGTGCGCGCTCGCCGCGGTGGAGGAAGTTCGGATCGGTGAGCAGGCTCAGCTCGCGGTAGCGGAGCAGCACCGTCGCGTTGCCGACGAAGTGGATCCGCAGGGAGTCGTCCGGGGGCTGGGCCGGGGACGAAGGCGTGGACGGGGACATGAGGGTGGTCCGATCCTGTCCGGGAGTACGGGGCCGGGGCCCGGGCCGCCCGGCTCCGGGACCCCGTCGGAGGACGGAGTACCCCGACCGCGGATCCTCACCCGACCGCCCGCACCGCCAGGTGTCCCAGGCGCGGCCCGGGGCACCCATCGGCCATGGACGCACAACGCCGCCCGCTGATGGACCGCACCCTGGCCGTGCTCACCGAGGGGTACGCCTGGCTGCCCGACCGGATGCGCGAAAGCGCCGACTCCGTGGTGCGCACCCGGCTGCTCGGCAAACCCGCGCTGGCGCTGCGCGGGCCGGACGCCGTGCGCTTCTTCTACGACGAGGCACACGTCCACCGTCACGGCGCCGTCCCCGCGCCCGTGCTGGACACCCTGTTCGGGCAGGGCGCGGTGCACACCCTCGACGGCGACGCCCACCGTGTCCGCAAGGAACTGTTCCTGCCGCTGCTCGACCCCGACCGGGTCGCCGGCCTCACCGAGCACGTCACCGAGGCCTGGGACGAGGCCGTGCCCGCCTGGAGCGGGCGCACCCGTGTCGTCCTGTTCGACGAGGCGGCCGTGGTGCTCACCCGCGGTGTCTGCCGCTGGGCCGGGATCCCCGACGAAGCCGTCGACGCGGAACACCTCGCCCGGGACCTGACCGCGATGGTCGACGGCTTCGCCACCCCGGGACCGCGCCATCTGCGGGCCCGCCGGGCCCGGTCCCGGCAGGAGGCCCGGACGGCCCGGCTGATCGAGGACGTACGGTCCGGGACGGTCACCGCCCCGGCCGGCTCGGTGCTCGAGCGGGTCGCCCTCCACCGCGACGCCCCGGACCGGCCGCTGGACGCCCGGACCGCCGCGGTGGAACTGCTGAACGTGCTGCGGCCCACGGTCGCCGTCAGCTGGTTCGTGGCCTTCTCCGCCCACGCCCTGCACCGTTGGCCGGCCCACCGGGAGCGGCTGCGGGCCGGGGACGGCGCGTTCGCCACGGCCTTCGCCCACGAGGTCCGCCGCTTCTACCCCTTCGCCCCGTTCCTCGGCGGCCGGGTGGTCACCGACCTCGCCTGGCGCGGCGCGTCCGTCCCGGCCGGCGGCATCCTGCTGCTCGACGTCTACGGGCAGAACCACGACGAGGAGCTGTGGGGCGACCCGTACGCCTTCCGGCCCGAGCGGTTCCTCGACCGGCCCCCGGGGCGCGACGAACTGATCCCGCAGGGCGGCGCCGACCCGGCCACCGGCCACCGCTGTCCCGGCGAGCGCCTCACCGTGGGGCTGCTGGAGGCGCTGGCGGTACGGCTGGCCCGCCTGGAGTACACGGTTCCCGAGCAGGATCTGCGCATCCCGCTGCGCCGCATCCCGACCCGCCCGCGCAGCGGCTTCGCCGTCACCGGCGTACGGGCGCCCTGACGCGGTCCGTCACGAGCGGGCGCCCTTGTGCCCTCGGCCCGCCTCCACCGCGTCGCGCCGCCCCGTCTGTTCGGCCTGGTCGAGCCGGACGAGCTCGGGGTGGTTCAGGTCGAAGGCCGGCGACTCGGAACGCACCCGGGGCAGCGCGTGGAAGTTGTGGCGGGGCGGGGGACAGGACGTGGCCCACTCCAGTGAACGTCCGTACCCCCAGGGGTCGTCGACCCCGACCGGCCGCCCGTACCTGGCGGTCTTCCAGACGTTGTAGAGGAACGGCAGCGTCGACAGCCCCAGCAGGAAGGCGCCGATGGAGGAGACGGTGTTCAGGGCCGTGAAGCCGTCGGCGGCCAGATAGTCCGCGTACCGGCGCGGCATGCCCTCCACCCCGAGCCAGTGCTGCACCAGGAACGTGGTGTGGAAACCGACGAACAGCGTCCAGAAGTGCACCTTCTCCAGCCGGTGGTCGAGCATGCGGCCCGTCATCTTCGGCCACCAGAAGCTGAAGCCGCCGAACATCGCGAACACGATGGTGCCGAACAGGACGTAGTGGAAGTGCGCGACGACGAAGTAGGAGTCGGTGACGTGCCAGTCCAGGGGCGGGGAGCCGAGGATCACCCCGGTCAGTCCGCCGAAGAGGAACGTCACCAGGAACCCGGCCGCCCACAGCATCGGCGGTTCGAAGGACAGCGACCCCCGCCACATCGTGCCGATCCAGTTGAAGAACTTCACGCCCGTGGGGACGGCGATGAGATACGTCAGGAAGGAGAAGAACGGCAGCAGCACGGCACCGGTGGCGAACATGTGGTGCGCCCAGACGGTGGCCGACAGCCCCGCGATGGCGATCGTCGCACCGACCAGCCCCATGTAACCGAAGACCGGCTTGCGGGCGAAGACGGGGATGATCTCGGTGACCACCCCGAAGAACGGCAGCGCGAGGATGTACACCTCGGGATGGCCGAAGAACCAGAACAGGTGCTGCCACAGGATCGCCCCGCCGTTCTCGGCGTCGAACACGTGCGCGCCGAAGTGCCGGTCGGCCTCCAGCACCAGCAGCGCCGCCGCCAGCACCGGGAACGCCAGCAGCACCAGGACGGACGTCAGCAGCACGTTCCACACGAAGATCGGCATGCGGAAGATGGTCAGGCCGGGAGCGCGCATGCAGACGATGGTGGTGATGAAGTTGACCGCGCCCAGGATGGTGCCGAAACCCGACAGTGCCAGCCCCATGATCCACAGGTCGGCGCCGAGGTACGGGGAGCGCAGGGGCCCGCTGAGCGGTGTGTAGGCGGTCCAGCCGAAGTCCGCGGCGCCCTGCGGGGTGAGGAAGCTCGCGAGGACGATCAGGCCACCGAAGAGGAACAGCCAGTACGACAGCATGTTCAGTCTGGGGAAGGCCACGTCCGGGGAGCCGATCTGCAACGGCATGACCGCGTTGGCGAACCCCGCGAAGGTCGGGGTGGCGAACAGCAGGAGCATGATCGTGCCGTGCATCGTGAAGGACTGGTTGTACTGCTCGTTGGAGAGGAGCTGCAGCCCGGGGCGGGCCAGTTCCGCCCGGACGAGCATCGCCAGCACTCCCGCGATCAGGAAGAACGCGAAGGACGTGATGAGGTAGAGGTGGCCGATGCGCTTGTGGTCGGTCGTGGTGAGCCAGGAGACGACCACCCGCCCTCTGTGGCGGCGGCGCGCCGCCGGGACCGGAGCGATCGGTTCGGTCTGTGTCGCCATCCGACCACAGCAGCCGACCCCCGGCCGTATGCGTCGACGCCACGTCACGCACCCACCCAGGTAGGGCCGATTGGCTGATCGTTTCTATCCGTCCGGGTGTGTCGCCGCCCCGAAGGGGCGCGGCGGGCGTCACCCGAATGGCCCCCGCTCGCTACTGGTGGCGGCCGATCCGGTGTCTCCTGGAGTGTGTCAGCGGCGTCCAGGCTGGGAGGCCGATCATGTACGAAATGTGCGTGGGCCCGGAGAAGGCGGGCGGAGCGTTGGTGTGGCACGTGATGGCCAAGAAGGCAGCGGCCACCCTGTGCGGAGAGCAGCTCCGCGAACGTATTGAAGCATCCGACGGCGAACGGGCGCGTCACTGCCCGGACTGCATGGCTTCCTTCGAGAAGCTCATGGCGACCACGCCGTGCTGACGGACCGTCCGCAAACCGTCCGCCCCGTCGCGTCCCGCGGCGGGGCGGACGGCGTACGGCGGCCCGACCGTTCGTGGCGGGCGGTCGGCGTGATTGTCGGGCTGGGTGCATGGTCATGGAGCTGGGCTGCTTCGGTGATCTTTCCCCGGGTGGTGCGCCGGAACTCCGCCCGCACGGTGCGGCAGCCGATTGACTGGCGGTGCGGCCGGCGCGGTGCGAGGCCCCGCCGGTTCCCGCTCACCTCCCTGACGTCCCCATCGCGAGGAGTAGTTCGTGTCGCAGATCACCGACTCGGCCCCGGCAGGAGCCTTCCCCCGGCTGGACTGGGTCGACGACATGCTGTCGCCCGCCCTGCGGGCCGCGGTCGAGTCGCTGCCCGCCGCCGAGAGCCTGGTGGCCCGGTACCACCGGGGGTGGTGCGAGGCCGACGGCGAGGCCCGTACGTCCGCCTCCGGCGGTGGCAAGGTGGTGCGTCCGGCGCTCACCCTGCTGTCGGCCGTGGCCGTCGGTGGCAGCCCGTCGGACGCGGTGCCCGGCGCCGTGGCGGTGGAGCTGGTGCACGACTTCACCCTGTTGCACGACGACGTCATCGACGGCGACGCGCTGCGCCGGCACCGGCCCGCCGCCTGGTCCCTGTTCGGCACGCCCGCCGCCGTGCTCACCGGGGACGCGCTGCTGGTCGCCGCGATGCGAGTCCTGGCCCAGACTCCGCCGGCCCGCGCCGGAGCGGCCGTGCAGGAACTCGTGGGGGCCCTGCTGGAGCTGGTGGAGGGGCAGAGCCACGACGTCGCCTTCGAGAAGGCGCACGACGTGACGGTGGCCGACTACATGACCATGGCCGCCGGCAAGACCGGCGCCCTGATCGGCTGCGCCTGCGCCCTCGGCGGCGTGCTGGCGGGCGCGGACAGCGTCCGGGTGGGCGGGCTGCGGGACTTCGGCCGCCACCTCGGCGTGGCCTTCCAGTGCGCGGACGACATCCTCGGCATCTGGGGCCGCACCGCGCGCAGCGGCAAACCGGTCGGCGCGGATCTGGCAGCACGCAAGAAGTCGCTCCCCGTGGTCGCGGCCCTCGCCGCCCCGGGGGCCGCGGCCGAGCGGCTGCGCGAGCTGTACCGGGCACCGCACCCGCTGGCGGATAGCGACGTCGACCTGGCGCGTCACCTGGTGGAGGAGGCCGGCGGACGGCAGGCGGCCGAGGAGGAGGCCCGCCGTCAGACGGCGGCCGCACTGCGCTCCCTGTCACTGGCGCGTCCCACCGCGGACGCCTACCGCCAACTGCACGACGTCGCCCGGTCGATGACCTGCCGCGAGTCCTGACGCGCACCCGACCCCGGGTCACCGCGGGCAGCACCCTTCTCGCGGTCACCGCGTGCGTCGCCGCCCTGGCCACTCCCGCACCCCCCAACCGGCCCAGCCGCCTGGAGCGAGGACGTCACCGGCGCGTGACCTCGGGCCGGACGGACCGTTGTCCTGGCGATGACCGCTCCGTTCCCTCGCCCCGGCCGCGCCGTGGCCGTCCGCCGCGGCCCCGATCCGACGAAACACAGTGGAGCCGTGCAGACCACCGAGCACAGCGCAGCGCCCCCGGGCGACCTCCCGGCCGTGGCCGCCTACGGGCTGACCGTGGCCCGGGGCACCCGGCCGGTGCTGCGCAACGTCAGTTTCACCATCCCCCGCGGCCGCATCGTCGGCCTGCTCGGCCCGAGCGGATGCGGCAGACCACGCTGCTGCGCTGCGTGGTCGGCGTACAGCAGCCGAACGCCGGCCACGTCCAGGTGCTCGGCCACTCGGCGGGCGCCTGGCCGCTGCGCACCCGCGTCGGCTACGTCACCCAGGCGCCGTCCGTGTACGCCGACCTGACGGTGCTGGAGAACCTGCGGTACTTCGCCGCGGCCCTCGGCATGCGCGGCTGGCGCCGGGAGGACGCCGTGGTCCGCGTCGTGAAGGAGGTGGACCTCGTGGCGTACGCGGACCAGCCGGTCGCCCGGCTGTCGGGCGGTCAGTACTCGCGGGTCTCCCTCGCGGTGGCCCTGCTGAACCGTCCCGACCTGCTCGTGATGGACGAGCCCACCGTCGGCCTCGACCCGATGGTGCGCCGGGAGTTGTGGCTGGTCTTCCAGCGGCTGGCCCAGGAGGGCACCACACTCCTGGTGTCCAGCCACGTGATGGACGAGGCCGACCGCTGCGACCGGCTGCTCCTGATGCGCTCCGGCCGGCTCCTCGCCAGCGCCGACCGGGACAGCCTGCTGAAGCACACCGGCTGCGCCGAAGTCGAGGAGGCGTTCCTGCACCTCGTACGCGCCGCGGCGGCGGCGGAGGCGCGGGCGGCCCGGCAGCACGACGCCGTCGACGGACTGTCGCCCCATCTGCTCGACCAGCCCGGCGCGCCCGACGCCGAACGCACCTTCTTCGCTGCGGACACCCTCACATGACTGCCTCTCACCTGACCGACCGGCTGCCGTTCTCACCCGGCATCACCACCGCGACCGCGGTACGGGTGCTCCAGCAGATCTCCCGCGACCGCGGCAGCACCGCCCTGCTGCTGGGCATCCCCTGCATGCTCATGGTGCTGCTCAAGCTGATGTTCCACGACTCCGAGGAGACCTTCGAACGCGTCGGACCCCAGGTCTTCGGCATCTTCCCGGTCATCGTGATGTACCTGGTGGCCTCCGTGTCGACGCTGCGGGAACGCACCTCGGGCACCGCGGAGCGCCTGCTTACGATGCCGGTCCGGCGGCTGGACATCGTCCTCGGCTACAGCCTCGCGTTCGCGTTCCTGGCGCTGCTCCAGGCCGTGCTCTTCACGCTGCTCGCGGTGGGCCCGCTGGGGCTGGACATCAAGGGGCCCGCCTATCTGCTGATGGTCGGCGCCCTGCTGGGCCTCGCTCTGGGCCTGCTGGTGAGCGCCTTCGCCCGCAACGAGTTCCAGGCGGTGCAGTTCCTTCCGGCCGGTGTCCTGCCCCAGTTCCTGGTCTGCGGACTGTTCGTGCCGCGCGACGAGATGCACGGCGTGCTGGCGGCCGTGGCCCGGGCGATGCCCATGACGTACGCCGTGCAGGCCGCGGGCGAGGCCGCCACGCACACGGGCGTCACCGGGCTGTTCGTCCGCGACGCGGTGCTGATCCTCGTGTGCGTGGTGCTGGTGCTCGTGGCCAGCGCCGCCACGCTGAAACGACGATGAGGGCCGTCGACCGACGGCCCTCATCCAGGTGTTCCCGCTGCCCGGTCCGGCTAGCGCGCCAGACCCCAGGAGAAGCCGCCGGAGACGCTGCCGAACTTCGGGATCTCGAACGGGCCGAAGTGCATCGGCGGCTCGTGGCCGCCCCGGAACCCGTTGCCACCGCCGTCGGGGCCGAGCGAGGCGACGGCCGGGGCCGACGCCTCGGCGGCACCGGCGGCCGACACGGCCCCGCCCGCCGTCAGGGCCAGCGCGGCCAGCGACACCACGGCGGCGCGGCGCAGCTTCAACGACATGAAAAACCTCCGAAAGGAATGAGAAAAGGGAGAGGGGGTGTGAACGATTGCAATGCTAGCCAATCCGGTCTCGCCGCGGTGCCGTAAAAGGCCGTGTTCCCTCGAATGAAGTTGCCGGATACACCAACAGAAAACGCGATGAACGTCACCGGCGATGCGAACGCTGCTTTTCGGTGGCCGGAAAAGGAAAGGCGATAAAGAATATGACCCGGATGCGGCGGCCGGCGCTCGCCCTCTGCGCGGTCCTCACCGCACTTCACGTCGTCCAGGGACCCGCCTGGGCCGGACCGCCGCCCGCACCGACGCCGCCCGCCCCCTACCGGGCGCCGCTGTGGCCGGTGCCCGAACCGGGCCGGTGGCAGCCCGCGCCCGGCCAGCCCGCGCCCGGTCAGTCCGCCTCCGGCGCGTCCGCCTCCCGGCCGCAGACGGGCGGTTCCGGCGCGGCGGACGACCGCATGGTCGACGCGGTCAACCGGCAGCGGAAGCAGGCCGGATGCTCCCCGGTGCGGCTGCACGGGGCGCTCGACCGGGCCGCGCAGAAGCACAGCGCCGCCATGGCCCGCATCCGCCGGCTGACCCACACGGGAACCGACGGCAGCAGCCCCGCGGACCGGATGCGGGCCGCCGGATACCGGGTCGGCTCGGCCGGCGAGAACGTCGCCGCCGGGTCGGACACCGCCGAGGCCGCCGTGACCGTCTGGATGCGCAGCGCCCCGCACCGCGACATCCTCCTCACCTGCCGTTACACCCATGCCGGTGTCGGCCGGGCGAAGGGCTCCGGCGGCCCCTGGTGGACGCTCGACCTGGCTTCGCCGCGCTGAGCGGAGCGCACCCGTCCGGTCGTCAGGAGAGGTCCGCGTCCCACCACCACGCGATGGCGGGGGCGCCCTCCACCGGTCCCGGGCGGGTGTCGGACGGCTCGTCGGCCCAGGTCAGCAGCGTGTCGTCCATTTCGTCCGGCCAGTACCCACTGCGGATGTACCGCGGCACCCGCAGCCCCCACTCGTTGTTGCCGCGGATGCCGTACGTGAGCCCTCCCAGGTACGTGCGCAGGTCCTCTCCGGCGGTCGGCCGGACCCGGTCGTGCAGCTCCATGAAGCGCAGCAGGACACGGTCCCGCAGGCCGGTGGCCGCCCGCACCGCGTCCTCGAGCGGACAGGACAGTTCCTGCATGAGCACCGTGTAGACGTTCTGGTCGGCCTCCCCGCCGCCGAGCTCCTTGCGCAGCGAGTGGCCGTCGTTGTCCAGGGCGGCCACGAGGACGGCCATCTCGGTGAGCGCGCGGACGGCCGGGCGGTGCAGCTCACGGTCCGGGACCCGCGCACCCGTCGCCAGCTCCAGCAGGGCGAAGGTGGGCTCGCCTCCCGACGACAGCAGTCGCATCGTCAGGAAGTCGTCCAGGCCCGGCATGCGGCCGGCCGCCTGGTTGCCGATCTGCCAGGCCACCCCCGACAGCCAGGCGCGGTGGGCGTGCACGAACCTGCTGACCTGCGTGGGCGGGGCGAAGCGGCGGAAGCGGCGCATGATGTCCTGCAGGGCGCCGACGAAACGGTCGGCTCCCGTTGCCGAATCCGTCTCGCAGGCCCGCTGCACCTGGCCGGCCAGCGCGTTGAACTGGGCCGGGCGGCTGCTGAGCGGACCGCTGTCGCACCGCGCGTCGTCGAAGGCGAAACCCCAGTACACCCACAGGGCCGCCGCCAGCAGCCGCTCCTCCTCGGCGACCGGCGCGAACCGCGCGAAGAAATCGGCACTGTGCGTCGCCACCACCCAGGCACGCTCCCGCTCCGAGGCGCACATTCCGCTGTCGTCGATCCATTTCACGGCCTGTTTCTCGACCTGCCGGACCCGGGGGTGAATGGCGGACTCGAAAGGGCAGAAAACCGGCGGCAATTCCACGCCGGACACGCGGGAGGCGGGGGAGGTCATGGCAGGACGAACCTTCCGGACGAGGGACGGGGGATTCGTCCACGATCATGGAGAACCGGCTGAGGGAATGGTGACGTGACAGCCCGCCGGGCGGTGGCTGTCAGCCGAAAGGGTTCCGGGCCCCGTCGCTGTTGACGGTCGTGATGATCACTCGCTTGGTGCAGTGTCGAGGTCTACGTCCGGGGCAGTCGCACGTCGTGCCCGGGCGCGCAGTCCTCCCGCGCCGGGCCGCAGGGTGTGCCGCGGCCGGGATCCCCGAGTCGGCCGCGGCACGCCCTCCCGCGCGGCAGGGCACTGCGTCCTCCCGTCCACGACGGGTGTCGTCCGCGGCGGATCCTGGGTCACGTCCCCGATCGCCGCCCGTCGGCCCGGAGTACGACCGTTGAGCGATGCCGCGCCCCGGGGGGCTCCGTGCGGGGGGAAGGAAACCCCCACTCGCCCGTCGTTCGCGGGGCGAACTGCTCGTCGTCGGCTTCCTCGCGCCTTCACGGTCGGCCTCATCCTCGCCGGCCCCCCTGGGAGTCGCGCGTCCGGGAACTGGCGCACCCGCTTCGCCACGCCTTCGCCGGGCCGGTCGCCGCGGCGGCGGCACGGACGGTCCTCATGGACGTCGTCGCCGGGCTGTGCGTCGCCCGCGTGTACGACTACGGTTCCCAGCCCGCTGCGGAGATCGCCACCACCCTGGTCGCCCGGGGGTGTTCGCGCTGATCCCGGCCGCCATGGCCGCGCGCGCCGGACTCGACGGGCGGATCGCCCCCTTCAACGCCGGATACGTCCTCGTCCTCGCCGTGCTCGGCCCCGTCGTCGCGGGACGGGCCCACGTGCTCGCCGGCCGGCAGGGCCGGCACCTGGCACACCGCCCCGATGGGACAATCTGCCCGCAGGGCCGGTGTCCGATGCCGTGGTCGGAGCCGTCCGGACCGGAAGGAGCCGTCAGCATGATCGAGTGGGTGCCCCTGGGCAGCGGTCCCAGACCCGTCCCCCGGCCGGTCGCGGCTCCGCTGGTGTGGGCGGGCGCCTTCTGCGGAGCCCTCGCCCTGGTGGCACTCGTCAACGGCACCGTGGGCTACGGCCGTCCGGGACTCGCCCTGTCCCTGCTCTCCTTGCTGGCGGCGCTCCTGGGGGGCTGCGCCCGGTTCGCGGCCGCTCCCGGCACGGCGCTCCTGTGCTGGCTGTCCCTCAACGGCTTCGCCATCCCGCCGGCCGGCACTCTCACGTGGGCCGGCCGGCGGGACGCGCTCTGGCTGGCCTGCCTGCTCGGCGCGGCCCTCGTCGGCACGGCGCTGGCCCGCCTGGCGCACGCACGGGCCGCCTACCGCCGGCTGACCACGGCGACCGGCCCCGAGGCGCCGGACGCGGGCGCCGGGCCGGGCGGCTTCTGAGCCGCGCTCCGGTGACCCGCCGGCAGCCCCGCCGGTCACCCGGCGGGGCTGCCGGCCGTCCCGGAGGCGGTCAGGCGGTGTGCAGGGTCAGCCCGTAGCGGTTCAGTATCTCGTTGACGGGCTGGAACCAGGTCTCCCCGCCGCTGGAGCAGTTGCCCCAGCCGCCCGAGGTGACGCCCTGTGCCTGGTCGCCGCTGATGAAGGAGCCGCCCGAGTCGCCGCCCTCGGCGCAGACGCTGGTCTTCGTCATCTGGTGCACCGCGCCCTGGCTGTAGTTGACCGTCTCGTTCTTGGCCAGCACGGTGCCGCAGTGCCAGTGCGTGGTGGAGCCGGAGCGGCAGATCGACGCGCCCACGGGAGCCTCGTTCGAACCGCGCACCAACTGGTCGGAGACCGTGCCCCAGCCGAGGACCACCGGCACCGTCCACCAGCCGCTGCCGACGCTGACCCAGGCGTAGTCGTTGCCCGGGAAGGACGAGCCCTGGAACGTCCCGATGTGCGAGCCGTCCCAGCCGCGGACCGCCCCTCCCGTACCGCCGCAGTGCCCGGCGGTGACGAAGCCGCCGTGCACCGAGAAGCCGATGGAGCAGCGGACGTTCCCGGTGTAGTACGGGTCCCCGCCGACCGTGCCGGCCGCGAAGGTGGCCGGCGCCGAGGCCACCGTGCGCACCGTGACCGGACCGGCCTCGCGGGCCCGGTCCACGAAGCGGCGGACATCGTTGTCGGCCCGCTCGCCCCTGACCACGTCCACGACCACGGAGTTGGCGGCCGGGTCGACGTGCCAGCTGCTGACGCCGGCGGGGGCGTCGAGGCGGTCGATGCGGTCCTTGGCCGCGTCGAGTTGCCGCGCGCTGTGCTCGACGGTGCGCACCTGCGCACCGGTGGCGGCCACCGCCCGGACCGTCGTGGGCGACGCGTCCGAGGTGACCGCCACGGTCAGCCGTCCGCGGTCGGCGTCGAACCAGGAGCCGCCGAACGCGTCCCCGGCGGCGCGGCGTGCCGCGGGAGCGAGGCCGGTGGCACGGCGTTCGGCCGCGAGCCGGTCCTCGGCCTCGCCCCGGGAGAGGCCGAAGTCCCGCTGCATCGCGTCCAGGAGACCGGCGGAGGCGGCGGGTCCGCGGTCGGAGGCGGTGGTGGAGCCGGCCGCCGAGGCCGGCAGGGCGCCGGTCGCGCTGAGGCCGCCGAGCACGAGGAGGGTGGACAGGGCGAGGTGCCTGAGTCTGCTGCGTCTCACGTGAGTTGCCCTTCGTCGTTCCAGCAAGGTGGGGGTGGAACTGATGGGTGGAACAACCGCGTGTCTGAGAGCGCTCTCATCGAGGTCGCTCCGAGCTTAGCCAGGACGGGAGATCAGGTCCATGCCAATGCAGGGCCTTTCCTGAGACCCTGGTGCCGCAGGCCGGCGGGTCGGTTGGCCCGGCGTGGACGGGGCACTCGGATCCGCGTCCTTGCAGTGACGTTCATCGGCGCGGGAGGCACGCATGGCGGTTCGGCATCGATTGATCCAGGCGAGTCCCCAGGCGGTGTGGGACGTCCTCGCGGACGGCGACCTGTACGTGGAATGGGTGGTGGGTCCGTCGGACGTCACCCCGAGGAGTGGACAGTGGCCGCAGGTCGGCTCGACGATCGCCTACGAGGTCCGGCTCGGGCCGGTGCGGCTGAACAACGAGTCGGTCGTCAGGCGGTGCGTGCCGGGCTCCGAACTGGAGATCGAGGCCAAGGCGGGCCGGCTCGGCACCGCCCGCATCGCCATCGAGCTGCGCGCCTGGGGCGAGCAGTGCCTGGTCATCGTCGACGAACACCCGCTGCGCGGGCCCGGCGGCTTGGTGCACAACGTGGGCGTCGAGGCGCTGATCCAGGTACGGCACCGCGCGATGCTCGCCAGGCTGGCGAAGCTCTGCGAGAGCGGCGACGGGTGCCGTCCGGAGCCGGTCGACTCGGCCGGGTCCGTGGACCTCGGTACGGGAACCGGCCGTGCCTGACGCGGTCGTCATCGGGTCGGGCCCCAACGGGCTGGTGGCGGCCAACTTGCTGGCGGACGCCGGCTGGAGCGTCGAGGTCCTGGAGGAACAGCCCGAGCCGGGCGGCGCCGTGCGCCACGACGGCGAGGTCGCCCCCGGCTTCGTCAGCGACCTGTTCAGCTCCTTCTACCCGCTCGCCGCCGCCTCGCCGGTCCTGGCCGGACTGCGGCTGCAGGACCACGGACTGCGCTGGGCCCACGCCCCGCACGTGCTCGCCCACCCCCTGACCGACGGCGCCTGCGCGGTCCTGGACCGCGAGGTCGCCGTCACCGCCGCATCCCTCGACGCCTTCGCACCCGGCGACGGTGCCGCCTGGGACCGCCTGCACGAGGTGTGGGACCGCTACCGTGCCGACATCCTCGACGCCCTCTTCACGCCCTTCCCTCCGGTTCGGGCAGGTGCCCGGCTGGCCCTGCGGCTGCGCGGTGGCGGGGGCCTCCGGCTGGCCCGCACCCTGGTGCTGCCGGTGCGCCGGATGGGCGAGGAGGAGTTCCGCGGCGAGGGCGGCAAACTGCTCCTGGCCGGCAACGCGCTGCACGCCGACCTCGCCCCCGAGGCGGCCGGGAGCGGCGGCTTCGGCTGGCTGATGTCGATGCTCGGCCAGACCTACGGCTTCCCGGTGCCGGTGGGCGGCTCGGGAGCCCTCACCGCGGCCCTGGTCCACCGGCTGCGCTCCCTGGGCGGCACCCTGCGCTGCGGACAGCGCGTCGAACGGGTCGTGGTCCGCGAGCGGCGCGCGGTGGGCGTCCGCACGGCCGGGGGCGAGACGGTCGCCGCCCGCCGTGCGGTCCTCGCCGACGTGTCGGTGCCCGCGCTCTACGGCGATCTCGTCGCCCCCGAGGACGTGCCGGACCAGGTCCTCGCCGACCTGCGCCGCTTCCAGTGGGACTTCGCCACCTTCAAGGTCGACTGGGCGCTGGACGGCCCCGTGCCCTGGCGGTGCCCGGAAGCGGCCGGGGCCGGAACCGTGCACCTGGCCGACGGTCTCGACGAGCTGACCCGGTTCGCCGCCCAGATCGCCATGCGGCAGGTCCCCGACCGTCCCTTCTCGCTGTTCGGCCAGATGACGACCACGGACCCGACCCGCTCACCGGGCGGCACGGAGTCCGCCTGGGCCTACACCCACGTCCCCCACGACATCCGGGCCGACGCGGGCGAGGAAGGCATCACCGGAAGCTGGGACGCGAAGGAACAGGAGCTCATGGCCGACCGGGTGGAACGCCAGGTGGAGCGCTTCGCGCCCGGCTTCCGCGCGCTGATCCGGGCCCGCCGCGTCCTGGCCCCGCCGACGCTCCAGGCCCTGGACGCCAACCTGGAAGGCGGCGCCATCAACGGCGGCACCACCGCCATGCACCAGCAGCTCGTCTTCCGCCCCGTGCCCGGCACGGGGCGGCCGGAGACCGCAGTTGCCGGCCTCTTCCTCGCCTCCGCGGGCGCCCACCCGGGCGGGGGAGTGCACGGGGCGCCGGGCGCCAACGCCGCCCGCGCCGCCCTGCGCCGGCACCGGTTCGCCGACCTCACGCGGGTGCAGCGCGCCCTGACCCGCCGTGACCGCACCGGCGACAAGAAGTGAACCTCCCCGCGCACCCCGAGGAAAGGGCCGGCCGGTGACGGACAGTCCCCTGAGCAACCGCACCGTCGTGGTGACCGGCGCCGCACGCGGACTGGGCACCGCCCTGGCCCGCGCCTGCGCGCTCCGGGGTGCCCGGCTCGCCCTGCTCGGCCACGAGAAGCCGCTCCTGGACGCCCTGGCGGCGGCCCTGCCGACCCCGGCGCTCGCCGTCGAGGCCGACGTCACCGACCCCGCCGCGCTGGAGGCGGCGGCCCGCGAGGTGCGCGGGCGCCTCGGGCCACCGTCGGTCGTCGTCGCGAACGCCGGCATCGCGCTGGGCGGACCCTTCGCCACGTCGGACCCGGACGAGTGGCGCCGCGTCGTGGACGTGAACCTGACCGGGAGCGCCCACACGGCCCGCGCCTTCCTCCCGGACCTGCGCCGCACCGCCGGGTACCACCTCCAGGTCGCCTCGCTGGCCTCACTCGGCGCCGCCCCCATGATGAGCGCCTACTGCGCCTCCAAGGCGGGCGTGGAGGCGTTCACCCACTCGCTGCGCGCCGAGGTCGCCCACCACGGCGTCGCCGTGGGCATCGCCTACCTCAACTGGATCGACACCGACATGATCCGCGACGCCGACCGGTACGCGGTCCTGCGCGAACTGCGCGGCCACATGCCGGCGCCGGCGCGCCGCGCCCTCCCGCCGGACATGGTCGCCGCCCGGCTGGTCCGCGCCGTGGAACGCCGCAGCACCGCCGTGTACGTGCCCCGCTGGCTGCGTCTGGCCCAGGCGGGACGCAGCACCCTGCCACCCGTCGTCCTGCGGGTCGCCCGGCGGGACCTGCCCCGGCTGGAGACCGAGGGGGCGCTGGACCCGACCGGCCCGCTCGGCGCGGGCGGCGCGGCGGACCGCGGAGCGTAGCGCTACGGGAGCCCGGCACCGGTGCGGGACCGGCTGCCGCCGCACAGTGTCACGGCCCGGCGCCGAACCGCCGTGCCAGGGCGCGCAGCGGCGCGGACCGCCCCCGGTCGGGCACCGTCCACAGCGTCTCGCCGCGCACCCCCCACCGTTCCAGCAGGGCGTTGGCCGCGAGGAAGCCGGAGGTGGCGGCCCGTTCCATCAGGGCGACGGGCAGGCCGGTGCGGACCAGGTCCCCGGCGACCACGACGGACGGGTCGGGGGTGCGCACCGTCGGGCGGTCGCGGTAGCCGCCGACGGTGAACAGCGGGCAGTCGTCCCGCCACTCGTGCCGTGCGGCCAGCACGCGCGCCCCCCGCGTCTCCGGATACACCCGGTACAGCTGCTCGACGACCCGCTTCTGTTCGACCTCCCGGACGGCCGTCGCCGGTACGGCGTAGGCGTGCAGTTCGACGACGGACCCTCCGGTGCGCGCCGCCCAGCGGGCCGCCTCGCCCTCCCACCGCGAGAGCACGCTGACGTTGTCCAGCGAGCCGTACCCGCTGGTGCCGAGGAACCCGGGCCGGCCGGACGCGACCGGACGGTCCAGCCACAGCCGGGAGACCAGGAACGGCGGCGCGTTCCGCAGCCGCGCCACCCTCTCCCGCCAGGCGGCGTCGCCCAGCTCCGGCGAGCGGTCCACCAGCCCCCGCAGACCACCGGTGTCCAGGGCCAGCACCACGGCGTCGTACGGCCGGGCCCCGGCGTCGTCGGCCACCAGGTGACCGCCGGACGGAGCGGGCCGGACCGACCGCACGGGCGTGCTCGTGCGCACCTCGGTCCCCAGCCGGGCGAGGTGTCCCGCGAGGGGGTCCCACAGGGCCTGCGGGAACGGCTCGCGCGGGACGTCGAACAGCAGTCCCTCGCTGGAGCCGAGGAAGTAGATGTGGAACATCAGCGCCATCTCCGCGGCCGACAGTTCCCGCGGGTCGGCGAAGAAGCTGCGGGAGAACACCTCGAAGGCCAGGTGCCGGGCGGCGGCGGGAAAGCGCAGGCTGTCGAGGAAGTCGTGGGCGCTGACGTCGTCCAGGCGTTCGTGGACGCCGCGGGTGCTGACGTCCAGGAGGGGCAGGGCCGCGGCCGGCCGCATGGCCAGCAGGTCGCGCAGGCCGAAACTGGGACTCAGGGCGACGAAGCCGAGCGCGCTCAGCGGGGGAGTGCGCGGCACCCGGCGGAACCCGTCGCGCAGCCCGCTGCTGTGCTGCAGCGGGTAGTCCGGCAGGCCCGTCAGCATGTCCAGCGCCGGATCGCAGCGGCGCAGCAGCCCCCGCAGGTTGTAGTACTGGCGGAAGAAGGCATGGAAGCCGCGGCTCATCGTGGCGGGCGTGCCGTCGGGCAGCGTGACCGGCCGGCCGGAGACCCGTCCGCCGAGCACCGGTTCGCGTTCGTGGAGCACCACCCGCACCCCGCGCTCGGCCAGTGCGGTCGCCGCCGCCAGCCCCGCGATGCCCCCGCCGACCACCGCCACGGACGGCGGATCGCCGGCCGGCCGCTCCCGTCCCGGCCGGGACGGGAGCGCGCGCGCCCGCCGGTCCCGGCCCGGTGGCCGCGTCCCGTCGAGCCGCCTCACCGCGCACCGTCCGTCTCCACGGCGGCCCGGCGGCCGACGAACGTGTGGGCGATGCCCGTCTGCCAGCCGGGCAGCGGCAGCACCCGCACGCCCTCGAAACCGGCCCGGCCCAGCCGCGCGCCGAAGGCCTGTGCCGTGTCGAAGTCCGCGACGCTGCGCCACAGGTGCCGGTACAGGGCCCGGTCGCCCGAGGCCGTGCCGAGCGGCAGGATGACGCCCCGGCACACCGCCTCCCACACCAGCCGGTCCGCGCGCCGCCCGCCGAGCGTGTACTCGTGCACCGCCAGCCTGCCCCCGGGCGCCAGCAGGTCGCGCACCGAACGCAGGACGGCGTCCGGATCGGTCAGGTTCCGGAACAGGTAGGCGGCGAGCACCGCGTCGAACGGCCCGTGGACCCCGGCCCGGTGCAGTTCCTGCGCCGGGGCGTGCACGAACCGCACCCGCGCCGGCCACGGCTTGGCCCGGGTGCGTTCCAGCATGCCCGCCGAGGCGTCCACCCCGACGATCTCGGCGGCGGGGAAGGCAGCGGCCAGCGCCGCCGTCGACGCGCCGGTGCCGCAGCCGAGGTCCAGCACCCGGCGGCCGGCGCCGCCGTCCGGGAGGCCGAGCCGGCGGGCGGAGCGGCGCAACTGGGCGTGGTAGCCCGGGTTGAGCGAGACCAGACGGTCGTAGCGGCCGGCGCCGTGGTCGAAGGCGTCGGTGAGCGCGGCGTCGCGCAGGAGGGGCATCGGTCACTCCCGGGGCGTGTCTGTGGGGGGACTTTCTCGGCGGTCGGGCAGCGGGCGGCGCGGCAGCCACGGCAGTTCGGCCGCCGTCCGCAGCATCGGCAGCACGGGAGTGCGCACCCCGACCGCGAGGTCCTCGTACAGCCGGGACCGCCCGTCGAGGAAGCGCAGCAGCCGCCCGGCGGGTACGCGGTCGAACAGCCGGAAGAACAGGTCGGGACCGTCCACCCGGCCGGTGTCCAGTGCCCGCAGCAGCACCGCGTCCATCATCCTGGCCCGTGCCGGGTGCGGGGGCGGCGGCACCGGGCGGCGGCCCGCGCGCACGGCACGGGCGACGGCTTCCGACTGCCGCTGCACGGCGGCGAACGTGTAGCCGGTGGACGCGCGGGTCGCCCCGCCCGCGCCCCCGATCCGGAAGACCGAACCGGAGCCCGCCACCCGCCGCTCGAACACCGCGTCGGTCATCGGGATCACCCCCTGCTCGGTCGACAGCACCTGGACGTCACCCGTGCGCAGGACCCGGCGCGTGTAGTCCTCCAGGGCCCGGTCGTACGCGTCGGACGCCAGCGGCGCCGGTCCGAACTCCGTGTACTCGACCAGCGCGGTGTGCCGCCCCGTCGGCAGGACGTACCCGAAGGACAGCCCGTGCTCCGGCTGCTCCGTACGGAAATCCATGAGGTCGACCACCGCCGGGTCGAAGACCGGCCGTTCGGCGCGGACGAACCAGCCGCGGAAGTGCTGGAGGAGCAGGGAGCGGGCGGGCGGCAGCCGCCCCGGCGGGCGGGAGTCGAAGACCCAGCGGGCACGCAGGTCGACGCGTGCACCGGTGGTGTCCGTGGCCGGGACGCGAACCGTCCCGTCGCCCAGCGTGGTCACCGTGCCGGCCGTGGCCTCAAGCCGCCGCACATCCGGCCGGTCCTTCAGGTCACGGGCCACCAGCGCCTCGAAGTCGTCCGAGCGGACCATCTTGTAGCGCGCCGGCGCGATGTGCCGCCGGACGACCGCCCCGTCCCGGCCGCGCACCCGCAGCCACTCCCAGGACGCCGTCGCCGCCGCGTCGTAGCGTCCGGGGCCCGTCTCCCAGAAGCACCAGGTGCGGGGCGGTGGCCGCAGCGGTCCGGGCGGCGGATCGATCAGGAGCACGGAAGCGGCCGCGCCGTGCGGCGGGTTCGCGGGGAGCCGGTGCGCCAGGGAGAGACCCGCGGCGCCCGCGCCGACGACGACGATGTCCGCGTCCACCACGTCCGCCGCCTCCTTCTCACGGGCCGGGCGCCTCACCCCGCCGGAGCCGGGCCGCGCCCCGGCTCCGGCGGAGTATTCCGTCCCCCTGCCGCCCGCGGACGCACGGCGCGCTGAATCGTCCCGGCGCGGGTACCCACCGGGCGCCGGATACCCGCCGCACGGGTGACTGCCGGGCGGGAAGGGACCCCGGGCGGAGTCGCGCCGGAAGCGACGGGGGAAGAGATGACGCCGAGTCACCTCCCCGGGGCCGTGGCCGCGGACCCACGGTGCATCCCGTGGCGCACCGTCCGGCCGAAGCCCCCACGGCACCACGCACCCGGCACGGCCCGCGCCGCAGCCGACGACGAGAGGACCCGGATGCGCCCCACCACCCCCGACGGCGGCACGGACCGGCCGCGTCACCGGCCGCGCGCGGACGAGGGCCCGCGATGACCCGGGCGGTGACCGGCCCCACCGACCACGTCGTGGTCGTCGGCGCGGGGCTGGCCGGCCTCTCCGCCGCCCTGCACCTGCTCGGCGCCGGACGGAGGGTGACCGTCGTCGAACGCGACCCGCTGCCCGGCGGCCGCGCGGGACGGCGCGAACTCGGCGGCTACCGCCTCGACACCGGCCCCACCGTGCTCACCATGCCCCACCTGGCCGACGAGGCGTTCGCGGCCGTCGGTGACCGACTGGCCGACCACGTCGAACTGCTCCCCCTGCACCCCGCCTACCGGGCGTGCTTCGCCGGCGGCGGCACCCTCGACGTGCACACCGACGCCGCCGCCATGGAGGCCGAGGTCGAACGCTTCGCCGGTGCCCGGGAGGCGGCCGGGTACCGGAGGCTGCGCACCTGGCTGACGCGGCTGCACGCCGTGCAGATGCGCCGGTTCATCGACGCCAACTTCGACTCGCCGCTCGGCCTGCTCACCCCGGACCTGGCCCGGCTCGCCGCCCTCGGCGGCTTCGGACGGCTGGACGCGCGCATCGGACGGTTCCTGACGGACGAACGGCTGAAACGGGTCTTCTCCTTCCAGGCGCTGTACGCCGGTGTGGCACCGGCCCGCGCCCTGGCCGCCTACGCCGTGATCGCCTACATGGACACCGTGGCGGGCGTGTACTTCCCGCGCGGCGGCATGCACGCCCTGCCCCGCGCCATGGCCGCCGCCGCGGCCGGAGCCGGGGCCGACCTGCGCCTCGGGCAGGACGTCACCCGGCTGGAACGGTCCGGCTCCCGGATCACGGCGGTCGTCACCGCCGGCGAACGCATCCCCTGCGACGCCGTCGTCCTCACCCCCGACCTGCCCGTCGTCCACCGGCTGCTGGGCCGCCGCCCGCGCCGCCCGGTCGCGCTGCGGCACGCCCCCTCCGCGGTCGTCCTGCACGCGGGCACCACCCGCACCTGGCCGCACCTCGCCCACCACACGCTCTCCTTCGGCGCCGCATGGCGCCGCACCTTCGAGGAACTCACCAGGACCGGCACCCTGATGACCGACCCTTCCCTGCTGATCACCCGCCCCACCGCGAGCGACCCGGCCCTCGCCCCCGAGGGCCGGCACCTCCACTACGTCCTCGCCCCCTGCCCCAACACCGACATCGGCCCGGACGCCCGCGCCTGGACCGACCTCGCCCCCCGCTACCGCGACCGGCTGCTCACCACCCTCGAAGGCCGGGGACTGGCCGGCCTCGCCGCCGCGATCGAGGAGGAGTGCCTGGTGACACCCGCCGACTGGACCGCCCAGGGGCACGCCGCCGGCACCCCCTTCTCCGTCGCCCACACCTTCGCCCAGACGGGACCCTTCCGGCCCCGCAACCTCGTGCGCGGCACGGACAACGCGGTCCTCGCGGGCTGCGGCACCACCCCGGGGGTCGGCGTGCCCACCGTGCTCGTCTCCGGGAAGCTGGCCGCCGCCCGCATCACCGGGGCACCCGGGCGCCGCACGGCGGCGAGGGGAGGGAGCCGATGACCCGCCGCGAACTGGACGCCGCCGGCATCACCGACCCGGCCCTGCGCGCCGCCTACAGCCACTGCCGGAGCCTCAACGCCCGCCACGGCCGCACCTACTTCCTGGCCACCCGCCTCCTGCCCGTCGACCGCCGGCCCGCCGTGCACGCCCTGTACGGGTTCGCACGGTGGGCGGACGACATCGTCGACGACATGGGCGCCGAGGCGACCACCGCCGAGCGCGCCGCCACCCTCGCCCGGCTGGAGGAGGAGCTGCGGCAGGCGCTGACCGGAGGCGCCGGGTCCGCCACCGAACCCGTGGTGCTCGCCCTCGCCGACACGGCCGCCCGGTACGCCATCGACCCGTCGCACTTCACCGACTTCATGGCCTCGATGCGCAGCGACCTCACGGTCACCGACTACGCCACCTACGCCGACCTGCGCGCCTACATGCACGGCTCGGCCGCCGTCATCGGCCTCCAGATGCTGCCCGTCCTCGGTACTGTCACCGCCCGCGCCCGGGCCGCCCCGCACGCCGCCGCGCTGGGCGTCGCCTTCCAGCTGACCAACTTCCTGCGCGACGTCGGAGAGGACCTGGACCGGGGACGGATCTACCTCCCGGCGGACCTGCTGGCCGCGCACGGCGTCCAGCGGGACCTGCTCCTGTGGAGCAGACGGACCGGCCGCCCCGACGCCCGCGTCACCGCCGCCCTGCGCGCCGCCGAGGACCTCACCCGCGGCGTCTACCGCGAGGCCGCCCCCGGGCTGGCCATGCTGGACCCGGTGGCCCGGCCCTGCATCCGCACCGCGTACGTGCTCTACCGCGACATCCTGGACGCCGTCGCGCGGAGCGGGTACGCGGTACTGCACCGGCGCGCGGTGGTGTCCCGCCGCCGGCGCGCGGCCGTCGCCGCCGACGGGCTCGCCCGCGTGGCCGCCGCCCGGCTCGGGGCCGCCGCGCACCGCACGCCACCGGTGCCGTCCCGGCACGACGCCTGCTCCGCGAAGGAGGCCGGATGAGGCAGGATCCGCCCAGCCCCCGCAAGGGCCGTTACCCCCTGCGGCTGCGCCGCCGTGCCGTCCCCTGGCAGCACCAGCGTCCCACCTGGCGCGAGGCCCGCCCCGCGCTCATCGCCGAGTCTCTCGAGCGGGCCCTGGCCCGCCCCTCCGGCAACTGGTACGTCCTCGGCGCGAGCACCGCCGTACGAGCGGACCGCCCGCTGTCCGGCACGGTCGCCGGTGTCGAGGTCGTCGTCTGGCGGGACACCGGCGGCCGCCTGGTGGGCGGTCCCGGCGCCTGCCCCCACCTCGGCGCCCCGCTGGCGGACAGCCCGGTGCGGTGCGGCACGCTCGTGTGCCACTGGCACGGGCTCGCCCTGGACGGCTCCCCGTTCGCCGGCTGGGAGCCGCTGCCGGTCCACGACGACGGCGTCCTGGTGTGGGTACGGCTGGACACCGCCGGGGAGGAGGCGCCCACCTCCGCCCCCGTCGTCCCCGTCAGGCCGGCGCGTGCGACGGCCCTGACGTCCGTGTGGCGCGGGGTCGGCGTCTGCGACCCCGAGGACGTCGTCGCCAACCGGCTCGACCCCTGGCACGGCGCCTGGTTCCACCCGTACTCCTTCGTGGACCTCACCGTCGTCGAGGTCCCCGGCGAGGACGACGACCGCTTCGTCGTGGACGTCTCCTTCCGGCTCACCGGCCGCCTCGTCGTGCCGGTGCGCGCCGAGTTCACCGTGCCGGAGCCCCGCACCGTAGTCATGCGCATCACCGACGGCGAGGGCACCGGGTCCGTAGTGGAGAGCCACGCCACGCCGCTGGGCCCGGACGAGCGGGGCAGGCCGCGCACCGCGGTCACCGAGGCGGTGCTGGCCACCTCGGACCGGCTGGGATTCCCCGTGGCCCGCCGCCTGGCACCGGCCCTGCGCCCCCTGATGCGCGCCGCCGCGGGCCGTCTGTGGCGCGACGACCTCGCCTACGCCGAACGCCGCAGGCATCTGCGCGAGCGCGGTCAGTTCCCCGGCTGAACGGAGCAGCACCGGCATGCAGACCTTCCTCCCCCACCCCGGGTTCCGGGAGTCGGCGCTCGCCCTGGACCGCCGCCGCCTCGGCAAGCAGCGGGTCGAGGCGCTCCAGGTGCTGCGGGGCCTGACCGTGCCGGGCTACGGGTGGCGCCGGCACCCGGCCGTGCGCATGTGGACGGGTTACGAGGAGGCCCTCGTCCGGTACGGCCTGGAGATCTGCCGGGTCTGGCGGGAGCAGGGGCACCAGGACAGCGTCGCGGCCTCCCTCGTCGCCGGACTCGCCGCGTGCCGACCGGGCGAACCGGTGCGGGACCAGGCGGAGCTGGCAGGGGTCGGCGAGTTGCCGCCCTGGCTCGGTGACGAGGCCTTCCACCGCAGCCACCGGTCGGCGCTGGTGCGCAAGGACCCGGAGGCGTACGCCGGGCTGTTTCCCGGCGTCCCCGACGACCTGCCCTACGTGTGGCCGGCCTCGGACCGGGAAGGGGAGAGGGGCGCCTGAAGGGGCGTCAGGCCTGCTGCTCGCCGGCGAGTTCCTTCAGGTCGACCGTCTGGTCGGCCGGCGGCTGCTCGGCCTGAACCGGCTCGTTGTACTCGCTGAAGGTGACGCTGCCGGAGTTCTCGCCGCCCTCGGTGGTGGACTTCAGGATGTACGGCTCGCCCTCCGTGGCGACGTACAGGGCGAGGGTCTCGCCGCCGGAGGTCTTCTTGGTCAGCTTCAGGGCCTCCTCGCCGCCGACCTCCGTCGTGCCGTCGCGCTTCATGCCCTGGCGTTCCGACTTGTCCTCGTCCATGGCCGCGACGAAGCCCTGCTTGTCGCAGACCCCGGCGGTCGCGGCGTCGCTCGCCGGCATCTTCACCCACTTGCCGTCGAGCCTCTGCGCCATCCGCTGCGACGCCCCGGGCTGCTGTCGCAGCGCGTTCTGCCAGTACCGCTCGTCACCGCGCAGGTAGAGCGTCGCGTCGGTGTGCCGCACGTCGGCCCGGGCGTCGCCGGTGCCGATGGTGCCCTCGCAGTTCTTCTCCTGGTCGACCGAGACGTCGATGGTGACGGTGCCGCCGTCCTCCGGGCGGACGTCGCCCTTCATGTGCAGGGACTTGGCCTGCCGGGTCGCTTCGACGGCCTTCGCCGCGATGTCGTCGGCGCTCTGCCCCTCGAACGGTTCGCTGCCGCCGCCGGAATCGCCGCAGCCGGCCAGTAAGGCGACGGAGACGCTCGCGGTCGCCACAGCGGTCGCTACTTTGATGATGCGCACTGGCGGTTTCCTCCCATGTCGGTTCATGACCGTCTCATGACTGTCAAATCCCTTGCCGTCCCGTTGTGTTGGCATCGGGACGTTCCGACTACCCCGATTCCTGTGACATGCACGCGGTGGAGAACCCGTGACGCCCGTGTGAGGGCCTGTCGGTCCGATTGGTCCCCGATGAGGCCCGTCCGGTGGACCCCATGACGGGCCGCCGTGCTTCCTAACGTCGTGGCCATGAACGCCACCACCACGCGCGGGGCCCTGCTCGCCGCGCTCGCCTGTGTCCTAGTCGGAGGGTCCTTCACCGCCAACAGCCTGCTCGGCGACTATCCGTACGCGGGCGGCCAGTTCCTGCGCTACGCGCTGGCCTTCCTGCTGCTCGTCCCGCTCGCCGGCCCCGGCGCGAGGGCCCGGCTGCGCGCGCTCGGGGCCGGCCGGTGGCTGCGGCTGGCGCTGCTCGCGGCCGTCGGCATGGTCGGCTTCAACCTCGCCGTGCTCGCCGCCGAACGCACCGCGGAACCGGCGGTCCCCGGTGTCTTCGTCGGCTGCGCCCCGGTGGTCGTCGCCGTGGTCGTCCCCCTCCTGGACGGGCGCCGGCCGCAGCGCGTCGTGCTGTACGGCGCGCTGTTCGTGGCCGTGGGCGCTTTCACCGTCCAGGGCTGGGGGCGGACCGACGCGGCGGGCATCGCCTTCTCCGTGTGCGCCCTGGTCGGCGAGGTCGGTTTCGCCGTCCTCGCGGTGCCCGTGCTGCGGCCCCTGGGCCCCCGGCTGCTGTCCACCGCGGTGTGCGGGATCGCGGCGGTGGAGTCGGCGCTGGCCGGGCTCCTGATCGACGGCTCGGACTGGCTGCGGCGGCCGGACGCGGTCGAGGCCGGGGCCCTGCTCTGGCAGGCGGCGGTGGTCACCGTCGTCGGCTTCGTGTGCTGGTACATGGGCATGCAGCGGATCGGGGCCGAGCGCGCCACGCTGTTCTCCGGCCTGATCCCCGTCGCCGCCGCCTGCACGGCCCCGCTCGTCGGCACCGGCTCCTACGGCGCCGCGCAGGCCGTGGGCAGCGCCCTGGTGTGCGCCGGGGTCGCGGTCGGGTCGGGCGCCCTGCCGTGGTTCACGCGCCGGGGCCGCGTGCCGGCGGAACGTCAGCGGGCCTCTGAGCGCTCCATGGAGAAGCTGTAGAGGTCCCTGGAGGTGGTGATCAGCTGCCGCTGCTCCCGCCGGGAGCCGACCATGGGCTGCGAGCCGCGCAGCGGCACCTGGGCGCTCTCCGGCAGGAACCGCACGGTCACCAGGCCGATGACACCCGCCGCCATCAGGTAGTACGCGGGCATCAACTCGTCACCGGTGACGCTCACGAGGGCCTCGGTGAACAGCGGTGTGGTCCCGCCGAAGGCCGCGACGGCGAAGTTGAAGCCGATGCCCATGGCCGCGTAGCGCACGGCGGTCGGGAAGAGCGCGGGCAGGGTGGCGGCGCTCGGCGCGGCGAAGCAGGCCAGCAGGGTGGACAGGAGCAGCACCCCGGCCACCGGCTGCCAGGTGCCGTCCGCCTTGAGGAGCAGGAACGCCGGCACGGCGAGGACGATCATCGCGACCGCGCCGACCGCGTAGAGCGGGCGGCGGCCGACATGGTCGCTGAGCCGGCCGAGGAAGGTGATCAGCAGCACGATCCACACCATGCCGATCAGCACCAGCACGTCGGCGAAGCCGCTGGACCGGCCCAGGGTCTCGGTCTGGTACGTGGGCAGGTAGCCGGTGACCATGTAATTGGTGACGTTGTAGAGCAGCACCAGGCCCATGCAGATGAGCAACGGACGCCAGTGGTCCTTGACGATCGTCTTGAACTCGCTGCCCGCGGACTCCTGCGCGAGGCTCTTCTCGTGCTCGTCGAGCTGCTGCTGGAAGGCCGGCGACTCCTCCAGC
The DNA here is from genome assembly GCF_042745235.1 of Streptomyces sp. NPDC058796. Lineage (NCBI taxonomy): Bacteria > Bacillati > Actinomycetota > Actinomycetes > Kitasatosporales > Streptomycetaceae > Streptomyces > Streptomyces sp. NPDC058796. The sequence goes on along the minus strand of NZ_JBHYOP010000008.1, from coordinate 366,134 downwards.
TTCAGCCGCATGTACAGGCCGATGAGGCCCAGCGGGCCGGCGATCAGGAAGGGGACGCGCCAGCCCCAGTCGAGCATCTGGCCGTCGGTCAGCGCCAGGTTCAGCACCGTCACCAGCGCCGAGCCGAGCGCGTAACCGACGAAGGTGCCGAAGTCGAGCCAACTGGAGAGGAAGCCGCGCCGCCGATCGGGTGAGTACTCCGCGACGAAGGTGGTGGCGCCGCCGTACTCGCCGCCCGTCGAGAAGCCCTGGAGCATGCGGGCGAGCAGCAGCAGGATCGGGGCGGCGATGCCGATGGAGGCGTAGCTGGGGATCAGGCCGATGGAGAAGGTGCCGATCGCCATAAGGATCATGGTGGCGGCGAGCACCTTCTGGCGGCCGACGCGGTCCCCGAGCGGACCGAAGACGAGACCGCCCAGGGGCCGTACGACGAAGGCGGCGGCGAACGTGGCGAAGGACGAGATGACCTGGGCGGTCGGGGAGGCGCCCGGGAAGAAGACCTTGCCGATGGTGGCGGCCAGGTAGCTGTAGACGCCGAAGTCGAACCACTCCATGCAGTTCCCGAGGGCGGAGGCCCCGACCGCCCGTTTGAGCAGCGGTCCCTCGACGACCTGGACGTCCTCCTCGCGGAAGGCCCGCTTGTTGCGGCGCAGCCGCCGGGTCAGTTCCTCGCGTACCTGCCGGGGCAGGTGCGCGACCGTATTCGGCATCTTCACCCGGCCCAGAGGGCCGGATCCGCCGTCAGGCCTCGCGTCGACCACGCTGCCGCCTCTCCGTCGCTTCACCGCGTCTCCTGAGCGAATTCTGCGCCGCAGTGATCGTCCGGCGCATGCGGAGCGGCTGCCCCAGGGGGGCCTGGGCCCCCGCCCCGGGGCGCGCGGTGGTCCGGTCCACGCCCGCTGCGGCCGCGGGCGTCCCAGGTCGCGCCGGCCGACGCGGTGAGCACGTGCGCCACCGCGCCCGTACGAGGGCGGCCGGCACCCAGGCGGCTGCCCGTACGGGCACGGCGCCGGCGCCGTGCTTGGGCCCGCCCGGCGCCGGAATGGGCTCCCGGGCCCTGCCGATGGGCCCCGCGCGCCGCCTACCGTCACCGCACCGGACGTGGGGACGAGGAGCAGGGAGGCGCGGGGTGCCGCTGTTCGGCAGGGCGGGGCAGGAGCGCGATGGCGGTCGCGCCGGGCGGGACGGCGGGCAGGGCGCCGTGGAGTACCTCGGGATGGTCGCGGTGGCCGGCGCCGTCGTACTGGCCATCGCGGGCACCGCCCTCGGGACGGAGATCGACGACCGGATCATGTGCCAGGTGCAGCGGGTCGTCGGCACGGACGGGTGCGGTTCGCACGACACGGAGGGCGCCCCCGGCCCCGAGGGCCCGCTCCCGCCGGGCGGTGACCCCTTCCAGCCCGCCAAGTGCCTGCTCTCCTCGGAGGAGACCAAGGACACCGTCGTGGTGCAGATCCTGTTCATCAAGATCTCCAGCACCGAGCAGGTCAAGGTGATGCAGTGGTCCGACGGGTCCGTCATGCTCGAACGGGTCACCAGCACGGGCGGCGGCGTGACCGCGAGCATCGGCGCGGACATCCCGGGGCTGAAGAACTGGGGCGGCGGTGCCTCGCTGGGCGGAAGCTACGTCAGGAGCAGCGGCAGCGGCGGACGGTGGCTGTTCGACGCACACGACTCCGACGATCCGCAGGCGGACCTGGAGGCGAACCTCGCTGACGCCGAGCAGTTCGCCGAGTACCTCAAGGCCGCGCACAAGTGCCGTACCCGTCCACCGGGCGCCCGGTCCGCGGAACTCGGCATGATCTGCAGCCACGCCGCGGACGACAAGAAGCCGGACGTCGACCCCGAGAAGGCCCCGGACGTCGACATCACGAAGACCACCACGGAGATCTCCGGCGAGGTGAGCTTCGGCGGCAAGTACGCCAAGGACGACAAGGCGGTGAAGTCCCTGAAGGACGACATCGCCGCCGAGATCCGCAGGAACAACCCGAAGGCCTCCCCGAAGGAGCTGGCGGAGAAGACCGAGAAGGCCCAGGAGACGGTGATCGGCTCGGCGCCCGACACCAAGGACATGGGCAACGGCTCCCTCCAGGGACTGTCCGGCACCATGAGCAAGGACGTCGTGGTGATGCGGGCGAAGACGGGACCGGACGCCGGCAAGATCACCTTCGTGTACACCTTCGAGATGAGCGGCAAGTCCGGCGCCGGCGACCAGACGGGCGCCACGCGCATGCAGCAGATCGCCGTCACCTACGACGCCGAGGCCTACGACCGGGAGGCGGAGGAAGGGCTGCCGCACCGCCCCGAGAAGCTGAAGATCACCACGAGTCAGGAGAGCGGCGGCGGCCCCGGCGTCAGCGTCGGCGCCGGAGTCAACACCGGCCCCGTCACCATCGATGTCGGCGGCGGTGGCGGCAGTACCGAGACCCGGCTGCACACCGAGATCGCGGAGATCACCCTCACCGACGACACGGACCGCGAGACGGTGGAGGACTGGATCCGCGGACGCGGCGACAACCCGGCCGGGCAGGGCGTCCCCTCGCCGTCCTCCCTCGTCGGCCCGCTGCCCGCGGAGGCCGGCCCGATCGACCGCCTGCTGCACGGCAAGGCCCAGATCAGCAGCCTGGACTACGACGTGAACACCGACTGGTGGAACGCCTCGCTCGGCATCGGTTTCGGCGTCTCGGCCGGCTCACTCAACGCGGGCTTCAAACTGTTCGGCATCGACGTGACCCACGAGGAGCGCACCCAGACCATCACCGGCAACCCGGCCTACGCGGGGGCGCCCGGCAGCGACGGCAGCCGCCCCTGGAAGCCGTTCACGAACTGCAGCGACACCGAGCCGATCACCACCTGAGCCGGTGTGCGGCGGAGCGCTCCCGCCGCACCCGGCCGCTCCGGCTCAGGGCTGAGCGGGCATGCTCCAGCAGTTGGAGCGGGCCGGTTCCCCGGAGAGCCGGTCGGTGAGCCAGGAGATGGCCTTGCCCTGGTCGGCGAGGAGCGGGGCGAAGTGGTTGAGCAGGCCGCTGCCGACGCCCGGCAGCACCACCGGGTCGTAGGTGACCTTCGCGCCCTTGCGGCACCAGTCGACGGCCAGTTGCCGGGACTGGTCGTGGGGGACCAGGTCGTCGCTGACACCGGTGGCCACCCGGACCGGGCTGTCCGGCTTGAGCGTGCCGATCCGCTGTTCGGCGAGGAAGTCCTGCAACGCGGGCTCGGCCCGGATGACGTCGCCGAGCGACTGACCGGTCTTCGTCCAGGCGGTGCTGCTGTCGCCTGCGTAGGCGAAGAGCGCGTCGCCGACGCACATCGTCGACAGGTCCTTGAGCGCTTCCTCACCGGCCGGGTTGATGTACCGGTCGGCGATCGGCCGCAGCGCGGGCTCGCTCTGCAGGAAGCCGTTGAGCGACCAGCCCAGGGCGCCGGCGAGGTCGCCACCGTCGATGGCCTCGGTGACCTCGACCAGGTCGGCGGGCGGAGCACCGGCGTAGGTGCCCGCCAGGGGCACGTCCGGGGCGTAGGACGGCTGGAGTTCGGCCGCGGCGGCAGCCGCCCCGCCGCCCTGGCTGTACCCGAACAGCCCGACCCGGGAGTCGGAGGTGACCGACGCCGAGTCGAGCGAGCGGGCGGCGCGTACGGCGTCCAGCACGGCGTGGGCGCCGTCGACACGGTTGACGTAGGTGTGCAGCCGGTCAGTGGCGCCGAGGCCGACGTAGTCGGTGACGACGACGGCGACACCGCGCAGCAGCAGCCGGTACACCGACAGGTCTTCGTAACCCACCGAGACGGTCTGGCCGTTGAACCTCAGCGGGTGCTCCAGGGCCATCGAGGCGGCGCACTGGTCGCCCTGGCCCATGGTGCCGGGGGCGACGGCGGCCATCGGCCTGGGCCCGTCGCCGCGCCACTGGGCGGACGGTTCTATGTAGGCGCCGGTCACGGCGACCGGTTCGCCGTTCGCGTCGGTGGACTTGTACATCAGCCGCGTCGCCCGGCCCGGGAGCGGGCCGCCGAGGCTGGGCAGGCTCAGGGCCAGACGCAGCGGCTCGCTCCGGATCAGCGCGCCGTCGGCCTCGGGCAGGGCGGTCGGCGGGGTGTAGAAGGCGGGGATCTCGATGCCGCGGGAGACCTCCGTGGCGGTGGCCGGTCCGTCGGTCGCCACGGCGGGGACGGCCTGGGCGCCGAGGGCGAGCGCGACGGTGACCGCCGCGGCGAGCGTGCGTGGGCGTGGGGGCATGGCGAACCTCCTGGGGAAGGGCCGGAACCGGTCGTCCGCGGCCTGGCGGGGCCAGGGCCGTGGCCGCGCTGCTCCTGTGGGGTTACGGGACGGTAACCGGGCAGGGGTTACCGTGGGTAGCACCATGCTCATTACGGTTCAGTAACTTGACGTACTGTCTAACAGCGGTCGCGGTGAAGACCGCCTTGGCGTTGGTGTGGGTGCGTTCGGCCGGCCGGCCGAACGGGTAGGGCACCTCGTCCCCCGCGCACTGGCGGACGAACTGGTGCCGGTCGTAGTCGCCCCAGCTCGCCCAGGGCCGGACGGCCGCGCCGTGTTCGCGCACCAGCGCGTCGCAGGCGTCGGCGAAGCTCATGCCCGCGTCGGCCTCGGCCTGGGTGACCCCGGTCAGTTCCGTGCAGAACGCGCTGACCCGGGAACGGGCGGGCCGTACCACGATGCGGTGCCGCTCCACCCGCTCCCGGGCCACGAGGTCGACCACGGCGAGCCCGATCTCGACGACCTCGCTCACCGCGCCAGGGGGCGGCTGCCCCTGCCTCGATGGCGATGACGTTCAGCAGGCCCCCGTGGCCCCCGCCCGCGGCGTGCCGGTCCGTCCCGGCACCGTACGGGGGCACACGAGCACCGTCGTCCGGATTTCCGCCGGGGCTGCGCTACCGGCGGCTGCGCACCAGCAGGTACAGGAAGTACGGCGTGCCGATGACCGCCGTCATGAGCCCCGCGCCGAGCTGGGACGGCGCGATCACCGTGCGGCCGATCAGGTCGGCCGCGCACACGAGCACCGCGCCGAGGAGGATCGCGACGGGCACCACCCGCACGTGCCGCCGGCCCACGAGGGCGCGGGCCGCGTGCGGGGCCACCAGGCCGACGAACCCGATGGTGCCCGCGCACGCCACGGCCGTCGAGCTGAGTACGACGCTCAGCACCAGGAACCCGAGGCGCCCCGGGGCCAGCCGCATGCCGAGCAGCCGCGGGGTGTCCTCGTCCAGGGAGACCAGGTCCAGCTCCGTGCGCCGGGCGACGGCCACACCGATGCCGACGACCAGCGCCAGCGCGACCGGCACGACGTCCGGCATGGTCCGTCCGTACGTGGAACCCGACAGCCAGGTCAGGGCCTTGGTGGCGTTGAACGGGTCGGTGAGCACGATCAGCAGGCTGATCAGCGCCGCCGTGGCGGAGGCCGTGCCGATGCCGACCAGGACCAGCCGGTTCTGCTGGAATCCGCCCCGGGCGGCGAGCCCGAAGACGACGACCGCCGTGATCGCGGACCCCGCGAACGCCGCACCCGCGATGCCCCACGTGCCCGCGACGGGCGCGGTGGTCACCAGGATCACGGCGCCCAGCGCGCCGCCGCCGGTGACGCCCAGGACGCTGGGCTCGGCGAGCGGGTTGCGGGTCACGGCCTGCACCAGCGTGCCGGCCAGGGCGAGCGCCGCTCCCGCGCCGAGCGCGGCGAGTACCCGGGGCACCCGCGTGTCGAGGACGAAGGTGACGGTCCGTCCGGCCCGTCCCTGTGCCCAGTTGACCACGTCACCGAGGAGCAGCTTGCTGTCGCCGACCAGGACGGCGGCGATCACCAGGCCCACCAGGGCGACGACCAGGGCGGCCACGGTGGCCAGGAACACCGTCCGGCTCGGGGTGCGCAGCCGGTCGGGCGCGCCGGCCCCGGCGGTGTCCCGCATCCGGATCGCCATCACGACCAGGAACACGGCGCCGACCAGGCTGGTGACGACGCCCGTGGGCACGGCCACCGAGAGGTCGTCCGCGACGAGCGTCCGCAGCACCACGTCCGAACCGAGGACCAGGGCCGCGCCGGTCAGCGCGGCCGCGGGCAGGGCGGCGCGGGAGCGCGCGTAGCCGCGGAACCGGCGGGCCAGCGGGCGGACCAGGGCGGGGGCGCACAGGCCGACGAAGCCGATCGGCCCGGCGAGCGTGACCGCGGCGGCGGACAGCAGCGCCGCCAGGACGACGACCGTGACGCGGGTCGCCCGGACCGGGACGCCCAGCCCGCGCGCGGCATCGTCGCCGAGGGCGAGCGCGTCTACCCTGCGGGCCGTCAGCAGCAGGCCGACGAGCCCGATCAGGGCGACGGGCAGCATCTGCAGGACGCCGTCGAAGCCGTTCTGGCCGATGCTGCCCTGGTTCCACTGGTAGAGGCCCTCGGTCTGCTCGGGGAAGAGCAGCAGCAGGCCCTCGGTCATGGAGTTCAGGCCCAGCATCAGCGCCGTGCCCGCCAGCACGAGCCGGACCGTGCCCGTGCCGAGGCCGGACAGACCGAGCACGACGGCCGCCGCCGCCAGGCCGCCGAGGAAGGCGACGCCGGAGGAGGCGATCATGGGCAGCGAGACGCCGGTGGCGCCGACGAGGCCGAGCGCCAGGTAGGAGCCCGCGTTGACGGCCAGGGTGTCGGGCGAGGCGAGCACGTTGCGGCTGACCGCCTGGAGGACGGCGCCGGCCATGCCGAGGACGGCGCCGACCAGCAGGCCGGCGGTCATCCGCGGCAGCCGGGAGGCGACGACTACGGAGGCGTCGCCGGCGTCGGCGTGCCCGGTCAGGGCCCGCCACACCTCGGAGGCTCCGACGGCGGCGGTGCCCTGGGTGATGTCGACGACGGCGAGGACGGCGACCAGCAGGACGAGTCCGGCCGTCACCGCGGCCGCACCCGGCCTGGGCGTGGGAGCCGTCGACGGACGGGCAGCGGGTTTGGTTGCGGTGACGGCCATGGCCTCGCTACTTCGTGAGCGCGCCGACGACGGCGTCGATGTACGCCTCCATCGACCCGGGACCACCGAACATCCAGATGCCGTCGTTCAGCCGGTGCACGTCGCCGGCCTTGACGAACGGCAGGGACTTCCACACCGAGTTCTCGGCGAGCGCGCCGGTGAACGGGGTGCTGTTCTTGTCCCCGTCGTTGGCGACGTAGGCGAACTGGACGTCCTTCGGCAGGGCGGTCAGGCCCTCCACGTCGGTGGCGCCGAGACCGTAGGCCTCGTCACCCTTCACCTTCCAGGCGTTCTTCAGGCCGATCGCCTCGTTGACCTCACCGATGAGGGAGGTGGCGGTGTAGGGGCGGATGGAGACCTGGTTGGAGGTGACGTAGCCGTCGGCGAAGGCGATGTTCTCGCCGGCCATGCCGGCGTCCGCGAGGGCCTTCTTGCCCTCGGCGACCTTCGCCTCGAAGTCCTGGCGGACGGTCTCGGCCTTGTCGGTGGTGCCGGTGGCCTTGGCGATGAGGTCGACGTTCTCCAGCATCTGGTCGATCTGGCCGGTGCCGTCGGCGGACTTCACCTCCAGCACCGGGGCGACCTCGCGCATCTGCTTCACGGCGGCCGGCGGCAGGTCCGTGGTGGCGACGATGAGGTCGGGGGCGAGGGAGGCGACGGTGTCCATGCTGGGCTCGCCGCGCGTGCCGATGTCCTTGGGGTCGCCCTTCAGCGGGACCGAGGTGTCCCACGTCTTGTAGCCCTTGACGTCGGCGACGCCGACCGGTTCGACACCCAGCGAGAGCAGGCTCTCGACGACGTTCCACTCGGTGGCGACGACCTTGGTGGCCGGGCCGTCGAGCTTCACCTCGGTGCCCTTGCCGTCCGTGAGGGTGATGGCCTCGGAGGCCTTCTTCTCCTCCGACTTGTCGGCGGCGGGTTCGGTGGTGCCGCAGGCGGCGAGGGTGAGCGCCGCGGCGGTGGTGGCGGCCGCGGTGAGCAGGAGGCGTCTCATGAGGTGGTGCCGAGCCTTTCGGGGGTGCGTATGTGGTGGCGGCCGATCGGGCGGGTGCGCAGCCGGCCGGTGAGGGGGTCGGTGTCGACGTCGATCCGGATGCCGTAGACGGCGGTGAGGCGTTCCGGCGTCAGCACGTCCTCGGGCGGGCCGTCGGCGACGATCCGGCCCGCTTCGAGGAGCGTGATCCGGTCGGCGACGGCCGCCGCCTGGTCGAGGTCGTGCAGGACGACACCGACGGCGATGCCGTGGTCGTCCGCCAGGTCCCGGATGAGGTCGAGGAGTTCTACCTGGTAGCGCAGGTCGAGATAGGTGGTGGGCTCGTCCAGGAGCAGTACGCCGGTCTCCTGGGCGAGGCAGCTCGCGAGCCAGACCCGCTGCAACTGCCCGCCGGACAGGTGGTCGGCGCCGCGGTCGGCGAGGGCGTCGACGCCGGTGAGCGCGAGCGCGCGGTCCACGGCGGCCGGACCGTCCGGGTCCGGGCGCCCCCAGCGCCCCCGGTACGGGTACCGGCCGAACTCGACGACGTCCCGCACGGTCAGCCCGCCCGGCGTCGGGCGCCCCTGCGTCAGCAGGGCGACGTGCCGCGAGAACTCACGGGACGTCAGTGCCAGGCCGTCGGTGTCGTCGTCGATCCTGAGCTTGGCACTGCGGGCCCGCTGCAGCCGGGCGACGGTCCGCAGCAACGTCGACTTCCCGCTGCCGTTGGGACCCACCAGGACGGTCACTTCACCGGGCCTGAGCCTGACCGCCGCGTCGTGCACGACGTCGACACCGTCGTACGCCACGGTGACGTCCGTGGCCGACAGTTCGTGTCCGCGCAGGCGTGGGCTGCCGGCTGCGTCTTCACCAGATCTCACGTGGCGAAGGTTAGCCTAACCTAAAAATGGCTGGTAGAGACGGGGGTCACACAGCTACGGGGCGAGCCGGGCCCGCTGCTTCGTCCGCGCTCGCGCCGTGCCTCAACTCACCTGCCACGACTGGGGTTTCCACAGTCCCGCCCGGTTCAGGGACTGCGGGCAGTGCAGGTAGATCTCGTCGATCTCCAGCAGGAGCGCCAGGTCCGGACGCCGTCCGTCCCGCGCCATGGCGTCGAAGAAGGGCGCGTCGGTGAGGATGCGGGCCCGGCCGTTGACCCGCAGCACCTGCTTGCCGCCGGGGACCAGGTACAGCAGGCCGGCGTGCGGATTGTCGAGGATGTTGTGGAAGCTGTCCCCGCGCCGGTTTCCCGGGCGGTCCGGGACGGCGACGGTGGCGGCGTCGAGGACGTGCGTGAAGCCCGGGGCGTCGCCGCGCGGCGAGACGTCGCAGTTGCCCCGGGCGTCGGAGGTGGCGAGCAGACAGAAGGGGGAGCGGGACAGGATGTCCCGGTCGTCGTCGGTGAGCCGGTCGTGCACCTTGTCGATGACGACGGGCCAGGGCTCGCCGAGCAGCCCGCGCAGCTCGGTGTGCGAGCCGAGTTCGGTCCAGCCGGCTTCACCGGTGGTGTCCGGCCGGTCTCCGGCCGCTTCGATCGTGTGTGGCAAGGCCGGCTCCCGGGTGCGTGCGGGCCGGAGGGGTGCCCTTCCGGCGAGTAGTTGCACGTAAAACCGTATCTGGCGCCGGGTCCGGCCCGTCCGCCGCCGTCAGAAGGCGTACCGGATGCGCAGCCAGGGTGCGTGGGCGGCCACCAGGTCCCGGACCCGCGCCACCGCGTCCGCCTTGACACCCACTCGGTAACGCACGTTCAGCGCGCCGTTCTCGGAGCGCTTGGCCTCCTGGACGTCCGGCCGCCACAGCACCTCCTCGGCGCGCGGGTGCCAGCCGAGATTGACCTCGTGCAGCTCCCGGTTGTGCGTCAGCATGATCACCTCGGCGGCGGCCTGCCGTTTGACCCGGTCCGGCAGGACGTCGTCGAGCTGCCGCAGCAGCTCGCCCCAGGCCTCCGCCCAGCCCGGTCGCACGACGACGGGGGACAGGTTGAAGTGCACCTCGTACCCGGCGTCCAGGAAGTCGGCCGCCGCCGCGATGCGCTCGGCGACCGGGGAGGTGCGCACGTCCAGCAGCCGGGAGTCCTCAGGCGGCATCAGGGAGAAGCGGACGCGGGTGCGGCCGCGCGGGTCGAGGGCGAGCAGGTCGGGGTTGACGAACTTGGTGGCGAAGGACGCCTTCGCCGTCGGCCACTGCCGGAAGGCGTGCACCAGGTCGGCGGTGTTGTCGCAGATCAGGGCGTCCACCGAGCAGTCGCCGTTCTCACCGACGTCGTACACCCAGGCCTCGGGGTCGCACTGGTTCGGCCCGGGCTTGGGGCCCTGCCGGGCGATGTGGCGGCCGAGGTGGGCGATGATCCGGTCGATGTTGGTGAAGACGGTGACCGGGTTGGCGTAGCCCTTGCGACGGGGCACGTAGCAGTAGGCGCAGGCCATCGCGCAGCCGTTGGAGGCGCCGGGGGCGATCCAGTCCGCGGACCGTCCGTTGGGGCGGGTGGTCAGCGTCTTCTTCTCGCCCAGGACCAGCGTCTCGCCCTTGACCCGAACCCAGCGCTCCACGTTGCCCTCGTTGCCGTGCAGCCCGGGGATGCGCCAGTGGGAGTCCACCTCGACGACGCGGGCGTCGGGAAAACGGGCGAGGACCTGCCGGCCGCGCGGGGACGCGGCCGCCGCCGGTTCGGCGTGGATCTCCCGGACCGGCAGCAGGCGCCGGGCGGCGGCGGAGTCCCGGAAGAGCGGACCGGCGGGCGCGGCGGCCGACGGCCCGGGGGCCAGGGCGTCGAGGCCGAACAGGGTGCCGGAGCCGTCGTCCGGTGCGGTGGACGGGTCGTGCATGGGGGGCTCCGGGAGGCGAGGGTGCGGCGGGGGCCCGGCGGCGGTCGGCCGGTCCCGTCCCTCCACTGTACGGAGCGGGCGCGAGAGCCGGCCGTGTCACGCCGCCCGTCGGGGGCATACGCGTGACACGGCACCGGCCCGGTGCCCCCGATCCGAAGGGAGACCCACCGTGCTCGCCATCGTCGCGGCGGTCCTGTTCCTCATCGCCTGGCTGATCAACGCGGCGGAGATCTCGACCAACGACATCTTCACCGCCACCAACGTCATGCTCATCGGCCTCGCCCTGCTGGCCCTGCACGTCGCCGGGATCGGCAGCGGCTGGGGGGCACGCGGGCGCCGCCGCTGATCCGCACCGCGGGCACGCCGGCCCCGGACCTCCGGGTCAGGGGATGCGCGCCACGCCCGCGTAGATGCCGCTTTCCTCGGGCGCCGGCCGCTCCTGGCCCTCGCCGTACCACTCGGTGGCCGTGACCAGACCGGGCGGCAGCAGCTCCAGCCCGTCGAAGAAGCGCGCCACCTCCGCCCGGGTGCGGAAGCCGAGCTCGATGCCGCCCTTGGCGTACTGGGCGATCACGTGCTCCGCCAGCTCGGGGAAGAGGTCGATCGCGGCGTGCGAAAGGACCAGGTGACTGCCCGGGGGAAGTGTCCCGACGAGTCCGCGCACGATGCCGTGGGCGTCCTGCTCGTCCGTGATGAAGTGCATCAGGGCGATCAGCGACAGGGCGATCGGCCGGTCGAAGTCCAGGACCTCACGGGCGTGCCGCACGATCTCGTCCGGCTCCCGCACATCCGCCTGGATGTAGTCGGTGACCCCCTCGGGGCTGCTGACCAGGAGTGCCTGAGCGTGCCGCAGCACGATCGGGTCGTTGTCGGCGTAGACGACCTTGGCCGCGGGCACCGTCCGCTGGACGATCTGGTGCAGGTTGGGCTCGGTCGGGATGCCCGTGCCGATGTCGAGGAACTGGTCGACGCCCCGGGCGGCGAGGTGCGCCACCGCGCGGTTCATGAACGCGCGGTTCTGCCGCGCCGCGTCCCGCGCCTCGGGCGGCAGTGTCTCGCCCACCGCCTCGTCGACGGGGTAGTTGTCCTTGCCGCCCAGCAGCCAGTCGTAGACCCGCGCCGGGTGGGCCCGGCCGGTGTCGATCCGGGGGTGCTGGGAATGGTCCGTCGTCATGGCAGGCTCCGTGGTCCGGGAGGTGACGCTCCGCCGCGATTTTCGATCATCGTACTGCCCCGCGGTCCGCGCCATGGGCCCTGCGCCTGGCGGAAGTTGGCGATCACCGCCGGTCGGTCAGCCGCCGGCCCGGCGCGCGGTGCGCGGCGGACGGTAGGCCCACTCCCGGTCGGCGTCGGTGATCTCGCGGATCACCCGCGCCGGTGCCCCGGCGGCCACCACCATCGGCGGCACGTGCGCCGTCACGACGCTGCCCGCGCCGACCACCGAGCCCCGCCCGACGGTGACCCCGGGCATGATCTGCGCGCCCGACCCGATCCACACGTCGTCCTCGATGCGCACCGGCGCCGAGAACTGGGTGCCGTCCCGGCGCAGGTCCGGGTGGACGGGGTGCCCGGTGGTGCTCACGGTCACGTGCGGCGCGAACATCACCCGGTCCCCGACGAAGACCTCGACGTCGTCGACGAGGGTGAGCCCGAAGTTGGCGTACACGTCGTCGCCCAGGTGCACACGGCTGCCGTAGGCCACGTGCAGCGGCGGCTCGATGCACACGCCCGTGCCCAGCGAGCCGAGCAGCTCCTCGAGCACCGCCCGGCGGCCCTCCTCGTCGCGGGCGCCGGTCCGGTTGTAGGCGTCGGCCAGCTCCTTGCCCCGCGTCCGCTCCCGCGCCAGCCCCTCCAGTCCGGGCGCGCCGTCCGCGTAGAGCTCGTGCGCCGCCATCCTGCGGCGTACGCCGAGTTCGCGGGGGTCGGTGGTCATGACGTCTCCTTCGGTCGGTACGGGCCGGCGACCGGCCCCGTCGGCACGGGCGGCGGCCGTGCGGACGGGGCCGTGAGCGGGTGGGCGGAGGCTCAGCCGGCGGACACGTCGGTCACCGTCCAGCGCTGGTTCGCACCGGAGTTGGGCGGCCAGGTGGTCACGGCCGCGCCCTCGTGCGTCGCCTGGCCGCCGACTTCCAGCAGACGGCCGGTCGCGGCGTTGACCAGGGTCCAGGTGCCGTCACCGGTGGTCGACATGATCCACTCGGTGGCCCGGTCACGCCGGCCGGTGTCCGGTTCGGCGACCGGGGCGTCGTCACGTACGGCCAGCCGCGTGCCGTCCTCGGGGTTCGTGAAGACGTGGCGGTCGCGGACGCCGCTGTCATGGCGCACCGCGCTCAGCCGCCACCGCTGGGCGCTGGTGCCGTCCCCCTCGCCGAGGACCAGGCTCCTGCCGTCGCCCGCCACGGTGACGGCCTTGCCGCTCTGCACGCCGGTCAGGGTGTAGGTGTGGCCCTTGCGCAGCAGTGCGGCGTCCTTCGCGACGCCGGAGACGCCCTTGATCTCGAAGGAGGTCACGGACTGCGCGGGCACGGTGAAGGTGGCCGCGCGGTCGCGCACCCTGATCGGGGACCGCTTCTCGAGCTTGCCGTCCGCGCTGGTCACGACCGGGGTGACGGTGGCGCGGCGGCCGACCTCGCGGAACTCGGAGAGGTCGATGGTGACCGCGCGGGCCTCGGTGGTGCGGTTGACGTGGACGAGCGATGCACCCTTGCCGTCGCGGGTGACGGCGGCCGCGCTGGAGGTGTCGTCCGTCTTGATCAGCCGGTCGCCGGGTTTGATGAAGTGCGTGAAGTTCCGGGCGGTGTCGAACTTGGTGTTGGTCCGGATCGGGCAGGTCTCCAGGGTGTCCTCGGCGGTGCAGTCGAAGGGGAGCTGGATGCTGCCCCAGTTGCCGCCCTTGTCGGACTCGCCGCCGGGCTTCATGTTGTCGTAGTCCTCGACGGGCTGCCAGAACACCCAGGCCCGCGGCTCCAGTTCGCGCAGGTCGTCGACGATGTGCTGGGCGAGGCCGAGGCCGGGCCGCATGTCCTCGAAGTCCTGGCCGTCGCCCCAGTCGCCGCCGACCTCGCTCATCCACAGCGGCTTGTCCGCGGCCTTGGCGAGGTCCCGGACGGTCGTGCGCTGCCCGGTGCCGTAGGTGTGGACGTTCATCTGGCCGACGAGGTCGCGGTCGGCGGGGGAGTAGGCGCTCCAGTTCTTCGCGAAGGTACCCGGGTTGGTCTCGTCCATCGCCGAGATGTCCGCTCCGACCTTCGCCTCCCTCAGCGCGGGCGCGAGGGCCTGGAGGACCTCGCGCTGCAGCTCGGGACCCATGTGCGCCCCTTCCTGCCGGCCGCCGACGGGCTCCCCGTCCGCGCCCAGTCGCGTTCCCCAGTAAGGGGTGTTGGGCTCGTTGAACGGGTCGACCGTGTCGACCTCGATGCCCTCGGCCTGTTCCAGCCGCCGCGTCGCGCCCGCCAGGTAGGCGGCGAAGTCGTCGACCGACTCGGCCTTCAGCTGGTCGGCCGAGGAGTCGAAGCCGCCGGAGACGTAGCCGCTGACGGTCATGAACCAGGGCGGGGAGTTGCTGAACGTCTCCCAGTGATCGATGTCGTCCTTGATGCGTTCGACCCACCAGCGCTGGGTGGCGTCGGCGTCCTCGTTCCAGTCGGCCGGGTCGTCCGCGCTCCACCAGTCGGTGTCCTCGCGGGTGGTGCCGTCGGGCGCCCGCCACCAGCCCTCGACGGCGCCGCCGGCCCGCAGGTAGTCCTTCACGTCCGGGGCGTTGCCGCCGCCGATGTTGTAGCGGGCGATGTTCAGGCCCAGGCCCTCGTCGTCGAAGAGGAGCCGGGCCAGCTTCTCGCGTATCTCGGGCGGGTAGTCGCCGGTGGCGTTGGCGAACCAGACCAGACTGGTGCCCCACCCCTCGAACCTCTCCTGCTGGTACGACGGGTCCGGCCGCACGGTGACGGAGGCGGCGGCGCGGGCGCCCTCCGGCCCGGCCTGGGCGGGTACGCCGATCAGGCCGGCCCCCGTGGCCAGTGCGGTCAGGACGGCGCCCGTGAGGAGGCGTCTGCTGCGGGTACGGCGTGCCATCGAGTGCTCCCAACTGGAAGGTGTGGTCGCTGCGGTGGCCCCTTCCGCCCGGTTGCGGGCAGGAGGGGACGGCCCCGGAGCGGGTGTGTGCCGCTCGCTCCGGGGAGAAGGGCGGGCGGTACCGGAGGCGCGCTCAGCCGGTGGGCGTGCGCAGGACGGCGACGCCCCGGCCCGCGAGGACGACGGCGCCCTCGTCGCCCGTGCCGCCCACCAGTACCTCTCCGGCGAGCCCGGGGACGGTGACCGGCTCGTCGGTCCGGTTGACCAGGAACAGGAACCGTCCGCCGGGGCCGCGGCGCACGGTGGTCTCCACCCGGCCGTGCACCTCGGCGGGCAGGTCGCTCGTCACCCCGGCCGGCTCCAGCAGCCGTGGCAGCAGCGCCGCCAGCCCGTCGGTGCCGAGCCGGGTGGAGACGTAGGCGGCCGAACCGCTGCCCGTCGGTCGCCGGGTGACGGCCGGGCGGCCCGCGTGTGTGCCGGTGCGGTAGCGGGCCAGGACCTCGGTCTCCGGCGCGGTCACGGTGATCTGGTCGGTCCACAGGCCGCCGGTGCCCGCGCCGTCCAGCTCCACCGTCCGCCCGGCGGGCAGCGGACCGAACTCCTCGACGCGGATGCCGAGCAGGTCCCGCAGGGCGCCCGGGTAACCGCCCAGCCAGACGTGGTCGTTCTCGTCCACGATGCCGGAGAAGTAGGTGGTGACGAGGTGCCCGCCCTGCTCGGCGTACCGGGTGAGGTCCTTGGCCAGCTCGGCCGGGACCAGGTGCAGCACCGGGGCGATCACCACCCGGTGGCGGCTCAGGTCGGCACCGGTGGGGAGGACGTCGGCGCGGACGCCGAGGGAGAGCAGCGCCGAGTACCAGTCCAGCGCCTCCCGGTGGTAGTCGAGCAGCGAGGTGGGGTGCGAGTCCTGCTCGCTCGCCCACCAGGACTCCCAGTCGAAGAGGATGCCGACCTCGGCGGGCTCCCGCTCGCTCCCGGCGACCGGCGCCAGTGTCTTCAGCGTCTCGCCGAGCGCGGAGACCGCCCGGAACAGGTCGCTGTCGGCGCCGGCGTGCGGGACCATCGCCGAGTGGTACTTCTCGGCGCCCGCGGCCGACTGGCGCCACTGGAAGAAGCAGACCGCGTCGGCACCGTGGGCCACGTGCGTCAGCGAGTCCCGGGCCATCTCGCCCGGTCGCTTGGCGAGGTTGACGGGCTGCCAGTTCACGGCGCTGGTCGAGTGCTCCATCAGGAACCAGGGCCGGCCGCCCGCGATCCCGCTGGTGAGGTTGGCCGAGAAGGACAGCTCGTCACGGTCCCGGGGGCTCGGCACGACGTAGTGGTCGTTGGCGACGAAGTCCACCTCGGCGGCCCAGTCCGCGTAGTTCATGCCCTTGATGCCCGGCATCACCATGAAGTTGGTGGTCACGGGGATGCCGGGCGTCAGCTCCCGCAGGACCTCGCGCTCCGCCCGAAGGTGGTCCTTGAGGGCGTCGGACGAGAAGCGCTTGAAGTCGAGCTGCTGGGTCGGGTTCGGGTGGGAGGCGGCCAGCCGCGGCGGCAGGATCTGCTCCCAGTCGCTGTAGCGCTGGGACCAGAACGCCGTGCCCCAGGCGTCGTTGAGGGCGTCCAGGGTGGCGTACCGTCCGCGCAGCCAGTCGCGGAAGGCGCGGGCCGCGTCGTCGGAATAGTCGTAGACGTTGTGGCAGCCCAGTTCGTTGTTGACGTGCCAGGCGACCAGGGCCGGGTGACCGGCGTAGCGCGCCGCCATCTCGCGGACCAGGCGCAGGGCGTGCTCTCGGAAGACCGGCGAGGTCGGGCGCCAGTGCTGGCGCGCGCCCGGCCACAGGGTCTCTCCCCGGTCGGTGACGGGGAGGATCTCGGGGTGCGCGGCGGTCAGCCACGGCGGCGGGGACGCGGTGGCGGTGGCCAGGTCGACGCCGACGCCGTTCTCGTGCAGCAGGTCCATGACGTCGTCGAGCCAGCCGAAGTCCCAGGCGTCGGGGCCGGGCTGGATGCGTGCCCAGGAGAAGATGCCCACGGACACCACGTTGACGCCGGCCTCGCGCATCAGCCGTACGTCCTCCTCCCACACCTCCCGGGGCCACTGCTCGGGGTTGTAGTCGGCGCCGTAGGCGAGACGGGGGGCGGGCGCGCCGTCCGTCCCGCGGTGGAGACGGGACAGGAGGGTGGAGATCATGGCGGTCCAGGTCCTTCCGGTGTGTTGCGTCAGCAGTTCTCGACTGCTCCTCGGCTGTCTCTCGGCTACTTCCCGACGGTGAATCCCTGCTCGGTGCCGTACTTGACCGACGCCTCCTGCCAGGACTTCAGGCCTTCGGTCAGCGTGGTGTCCGAGACGTAGGCCTTGCCGACGGTGTCGTTGAAGATCGAGTTGGCGTACACCTGGTAGGGCAGGTACGACCAGTCGTCGGCGACGTTCGCGGCCGACTGGGCGAAGATCCTGTTGGCCTTCTGGCCGCCGAAGTAGGGGAACGCCGTGTCCTGGAACTCCTTGGACTCCAGGTCGGCGGTGGTCGCCGGGAAGGCGCCGTTCGCCAGGCGGGTCCGGACGCCCTCCCCGGCGTTGGCGTACTCGACGAAGGCGTACGCCAACGCCTCGTTCCCGCCCAGCTCCGGAAGGGCCAGGGCGCTGCCGCCGTTCTCCGCGCTCGCCCTCCCGCCCTCGGTCCACTGCGGCAGCGGGGCGACGCGCCAGTCGCCGGCGGCGTCCTTCACGCCCGAGGCGAGGTTGGCGGGCATCCAGGCGCCGGTGGCCAGGGTCGCGATGGTGCCGTCACCGAGGCCCTTGTACCAGTCGTCGGTCCAGTTGGTGACCGGGGCGAGCAGCTTCTCGTCGATGAGCTTCTGCCAGGTGTCGGTGAACGTCTTCGCGCCCTGGTCCGAGAAGTCGATCCTCACCTCGGTGCCGTTCACCGTGTAGGGGCGCGAACCGGCCTGCCAGAGCATGCTGGTGGCGAAACCGGCGTCGCCGGCGTCGGCGGTGATGTATGCCTTCGGGTCGGCCTTGCGCAGTTCACGGGCGGCTTCCAGGTACTCGGCCCAGGTGGTGGGCACCGCGATGTCGTACTTGTCGAAGACCCTCTTGTTGTAGAACAGCGCCATCGGGCCCGAGTCCATCGGCAGGGCGTAGACGCCGTCACCGCCGGCCTTCACACCGTTCCACGGGCCGGGGGAGAACGTGCCGGAGAGCTTGTCGGCGCCGAAGCCCTTGAGGTCGGTGAGCTGCTCGGTCAGTGCGTACTGGCCCATCGCGTAGTACTCGATCTGCGCGACGTCCGGGACGCCCTTCTTCGCCGATATCGCGTTCTGCAGCGCGGTGTACTGGTCGGCGTTGGTGCCGGCGTTGACGAGGTCGACCTCGACGCCGGGGTGCTTCTTCTCGAAGTCGGCGGCCACCTGTTCCAGCGTGGGCTCCCACGCCCAGACCGTGATGGTGCCCCCCTTCTCCAGGGCCGCCCGGATGTCCTCCCGGGAGACCGTCTTCCGGCTGGGCCCCCCGTCGTCGGAGCCGCAGGCGGTCACCCCCAGCGCGAGGGCGCAGACGAGGCCGATGCCGCGCAGCAGGCGGCGCGAGTGCTTGTGCATGGGCGAGCTTCCACTTCTTCGTGGGCCGGGACCGGCACCGTTGGGGGCTGGCGGGGGCGGGGAAGGACAGGGGAGCGGCTACTCCTTGACGCTTCCGGCGGCGAGTCCGGACTGCCAGTACCTCTGCAGCAGCAGGAACGCGGCGATCAGCGGCAGGATGGTGATGAGCGACCCGGTGACGACCAGGTTGAAGACGGCCTCGCCGCCCGCGGTCGCGGCCTGGGCGTTCCAGCTGTTCAGGCCGAGGGTCAGCGGATACCAGTCGGGGTCCTTGAGCATGACCAGCGGCAGGAAGTAGTTGTTCCAGGTCGCGACCATGGTGAACAGCAGGACCGTGACGATGCCCGGCGCCAGCAGCGGCAGCGCGACCCGGAAGAAGGTGCGCACCTCGCCGGCGCCGTCGATGCGGGCGGCCTCCATCAGCTCCGTCGGGATGGCCTCGTTCGCGAACACCCACATCAGATACAGGCCGAACGGCGAGATCAGGGACGGGATGATCACCGCCCAAGGGGTGTTGGTGAGCCCCATCTTGCTGAACATCAGGAAGGTCGGCACCGCCAGTGCCGTACCCGGCACCGCCACCGCGCCGATGACCACCGCGAAGACGGCCCGCCGGCCCGGGAAGTCGAACTTGGCCAGCGCGTAGCCGCCGAGTACGGCGAGGAAGGTGGCGCCGCCCGCGCCCAGGCCCACGTACAGCAGGGTGTTGAGCAGCCAGCGGGTGAAGACGCCGTCGTCGTAGGTGAACGTCTGGCTGATGTTCTCCCACAGCGCGAAGTCGCCGTCGAACCACAGCCCGAAGGAACGCGACAGTCCCTCCTGCGTCTTGGTGGCGCTGACCGCCAGCCAGATCAGCGGTACCAGGCTGTAGAGCAGCACCAGTGAGGTGAGCAGGGTCAGCAGGACGCTGCGCCGGGGCTTGTCGGCGGAGTGCCGGCGCCGGGGCGTGCGCAGCCGGGGCGGTACGGAGCCCGGTGTGCCGGAGGCCTTGGCCGCGCCGCGGTCGACGACGGTGACGACGGGACTGGTCATCGCTGCTCACACTCCCTTGCGCATGCCGCGCAGCTGGACGACGTAGGCGATGACCATGGTGATCAGCCCCATGACGATGGCGACCGTCGCGGAGTAGTTGTGCTGCTGGCCGTTGAAGGACAGCGAGTACGTGTAGAAGTTCGGCGTGTAGTCGGTCGTGATGGCGTTGGGGGCGAGCGGCTGGAGGATGCTGGGCTCGTTGAAGAGCTGGAAGCTGCCGATGATCGAGAAGATCGTCGCGATCACCAGGGCGCCGCGGATGGCAGGGAGCTTGATCGCGGTGATCACGCGGAGCTGCCCGGCGCCGTCGATCTGCGCGGCCTCGTACAGGGAGTGCGGGATCACGCGCAGCGCCGAATAGAAGATCAGCATGTTGTAGCCGGCGAACTCCCAGGTCACGATGTTGCCGATGGAGGCCAGCACCAGGTCGGGGGAGAGCGGGTCGGGCAGCGAGACGCCGAAGGCGCCGTTGATGTCGCCGACCAGGCCGAAGCGGGTGCCGTACATGAAACCCCACATCAGGGTGGCCACCACGGCGGGCACGGCGTACGGCAGGAAGATCGAGATGCGGAAGAAGTCCCGGCCGTACAGGCGTCCGCTGTCCAGTGCCAGGGCGACCAGCAGCGCGATCCCGAGCATGATCGGCACCTGGACGGCCAGGAAGAGCGAGACCCGGCCGAGCGCGGCCCAGAACCGGTCGTCCTGGAGGGCCTGGGTGTAGTTGTCCAGGCCGACGAAGGTCGTTCCGCCGATCAGCTGGTCGCGGAAGAGGCTGAGGTAGACGGAGTACGCGATCGGCGCGAGGAAGACCAGGGCGAACACGGCCACGAAGGGACCCAGGAAGCCCCACCCCGTCCAGGAGCGGCGGTTTTGCCTGGCCCGGGGCGGGGCCGGCCGCGGTGCGGCGGCGGCCGGCGGTTGCAGCGTCGTCATGTCGTCCTCGCTCGTCCAGGTACGGGAGCATCAGCATGTTTGCGTAAACATCACGCGGCGCGAAGTGCGGTCCGGGACCGGCGGAGGGCTGTTATGTTTGCGTAAACATTTGATGGCGGCATGTCTACACTGCCCCGTGGAGGACGGTCAAGGGTCCTTCGCGAACCGGGACTCGGACGGCTGCGGAGAGGTGGCGGACGCAAGTGGACACGGCTGAGGGGCTCGCGGACCCGCGGGAGGCGGGCGCGCGACGCCGGCGCGGCGGCCGGGTGCCCACCGCGTCCATGGCGGACGTGGCGCGGCTGGCGGGGGTCTCCTCGCAGACCGTCTCCCGCGTTTCCAACGGCTACGCCGGGGTGACCGAGGAGACCCGGCGGCAGGTGCTGGCGGCCATGAAGGAGCTGGGCTACCGGCCCAACAGCGCGGCCCGCGCGCTCAAGCGCGGCGAGTTCCGCACCATCGGCGTCATCACCTTCTCGCTGGCCACCACCGGCAACGTGCGCACCCTGGAGGCCATCGCCACCTCCGCGGCGAGCGAGGGGTACGCGGTGACCCTCCTGCCGGTCGCCGTCCCCACCCAGGACGAGGTGCGGGGCGCCTTCTCCCGGCTGGAGGAACTCGCCGTCGACGCGGTGATCGTCATCATGGAGGTGCACCTGCTGGACGCGGCGACGCTCCAGCTGCCGCCCCACGTGCAGGTCGTGGTCGTCGACTCCGACGCGGGCGACCACTACACGGTCGTCGACACCGACCAGGCCGGCGGCACCCGGGCCGCCGTGCGCCACCTGCTGGACCTCGGGCACGAGACCGTGTGGCACCTCGGCGGGCCCGAGGACTCCTTCGCCGCCCAGCGCCGCACGGACGCATGGCGAAGCACGCTCGCCGAGGCCGGCCGCACCCCGCCGCCCCTGGTCCGGGGCGACTGGTCGGCTCAGTCCGGCTACCGGGCCGGCCTCGAACTCGCCGCCCGCGAGGAGTGCACGGCCGTCTTCGCGGCCAACGACCAGATGGCCCTCGGCCTGCTGCGCGCCCTGCACGAGCATGGGCGGCGCGTCCCCGAGGACGTCAGTGTCATCGGCTTCGACGACATCGCCGAGGCCGGTTCCTTCCTGCCGCCCCTGACCACCGTCCACCAGGACTTCGCAGAGGTGGGGCGGCTGTGCGTCGAGGCCGTGCTGCGGAAGATGCGCCAGGACGGCCCGGAGCGGGGCACCACGCTGGTGCCGACCCGGCTGGTGACCCGGGCGAGCACCGCACCGCCACCGCGGTAGCGGCCCGGGCGCGGGCCGGCCAGCCGGCCCGCCGGCCCGCCGTCAGCCGGGACACGTGCATCGTGGGATGCCGGCGGCGTCCGCCACCTGCCGCTGGGTCGGACAGTCGCCGAAGTACAGCTTCAGGATGGTCCGCTCCCTGGCGGCAGCTCGGCGACGACCTGAGCGCCACCGGGTCGGTGACCAGCTCGAGCCTGTGGTCGTGCCGCGCGGCTCGTCCGCGGACAGCGGGTTGCGCGCCCGGTCCGCCCGCAGGGCGAGCCGTGCCTCCTGCTCGTGGATGCCGGTGGGCTGCCGGAGGTCGCGAACCGTCCCGCCGTCGGTGCGCCCGGCCCTGCGCACCTCCTCCTGTGCGAGCCGCACCGTCGATCGCGGGCACGGCGCAGGACAGGAAGGCGTGCCCCAGCCCGGGGGCGAAGCGGTCCACCGCCTTGACCCTCATCCGGTGCACGGGCTCCTCCTCGGGCGTCCGGCCGCCCGACCCGTCCGGCTCCCGCACCGTGCCGGGGGAGGGGTGGCGGACATGTGCGTCCACTTTCCGGTCCAGGGTGTACGGCGCGGAGGTCCCCGGCGTGCGCGGGGTTCCGTGCCCGACGGCGGCGGAACGGGCGCCCTCGCTCCTTTGCCCTGCGCACGTCGGCCGGTTCGTCGCCGAACGGGTGACTAACGCCCGGTTTACGGGCGGCCGTGGAAGGCAACTCCACAAGCCGACCGTTGTCCCCCACGTCCGGGAGAGCCTCATGACCCAAGTCGCCGACTATGTGCTCCAGCGCCTGTCCGAGTGGGGCGTCCAGCGTGTGTACGGCTATCCGGGTGACGGCATCAACGGTCTGCTCGGCGCCTTCGACCGGGCCGACGGCGACCCGGAGTTCATCCAGGCCCGGCACGAGGAGATGTCCGCGTTCATGGCCTGCGCCCACGCGAAGTTCACCGGCGAGGTGGGCTGCTGCGTCGCCACCTCGGGCCCGGGCGCCGTACACCTGCTCAACGGCCTCTACGACGCCAAGCTCGACCACCAGCCCGTCGTCGCGGTGATCGGCCAGCAGAAGCGGCTGTCGCTCGGCACGCATTACCAGCAGGAGATCGCCCTCGACCAGCTGTTCGCCGACGTCTCCGAGTTCTGCCAGATGGTCGTGCACCCGGGGCAGGCCCGGCACGTGATCGACCGCGCCTTCAAGACCGCGCTGACCACCCGGGGCGTCGCCACGATCATCATCCCGAACGACGTGCAGGAGGAGGACGCCATGCCCTCCCCGCCCAGGGAGCACGGTTCCGTCTTCTCCAGCGTCGGCTGGAGCCGCCCCCGGGTCCTGCCCGACCACGACGAACTGCGCAAGGCCGCCGATGTCCTCAACGCGGGCGACAAGGTCGCCATGCTGGTCGGCCAGGGCGCCGCCAACGCCGAGGCCGAGGTCATGGAGGTGGCCGAACTGCTCGGCGCCGGCGTGGCCAAGGCGCTGCTCGGCCGCGAGGTCCTGCCGGACGACCTGCCGTACGTCACCGGGCCCATCGGCCTGCTGGGCAGCAAGGCCAGCGACAAGATGATCCAGGGCTGCGACACCCTGCTGATGGTCGGCAGCAGCTTCCCGTACTCGGAGTGGCTGCCCGAGGAGGGGCAGGCCCGGGGCGTCGAGATCGACATCGACGGACGCATGATCGGCATCCGCTACCCCATGGACGCCCACCTCGTCGGCGACTCGAAGGAAACCCTCCGAGCCCTGATCCCGCTGCTCCAGCGCAAGAAGGACCGCGGCTGGCGGGAGAAGATCGAGAAGGACGTACGGGAGTGGCACGACCTGGCCGACCGCTGGGCCGGTGAGCACTTCGGCAAGACCATCAACCCCCAGGCCGTCGCCGCCGAACTCTCCTCCCGCCTGCCCGACGACGCCATCCTCACGGCCGACTCCGGCTCGGGCACCAACTGGTGGGCCCGGCACCTCAAGCTCCGCGAGGGCATGCGTGCCTCGCTGTCCGGCACCCTGGCGACGATGGGCCCCGGGACGCCGTACGCCATCGCGGCGCGGTTCGCGTACCCGGACCGGCCCGTGATCGCCTTCGTCGGTGACGGCGCGTTCCAGATGAACGGCATGAACGA
This sequence comes from Streptomyces sp. NPDC058796, assembly GCF_042745235.1. Lineage (NCBI taxonomy): Bacteria > Bacillati > Actinomycetota > Actinomycetes > Kitasatosporales > Streptomycetaceae > Streptomyces > Streptomyces sp. NPDC058796. The sequence goes on along the minus strand of NZ_JBHYOP010000008.1, from coordinate 342,392 downwards.
GATGATCACCGTCAAGCGGTACCTGGACCGCCTGTCCGGCCCGGCCCCGCTGATCTTCTGCGTCTTCAACAACCAGGACCTCAACCAGGTCACCTGGGAGCAGCGCGCCATGGCCGGCGACCCGAAGTACCCCGGCTCACAGGACATCCCCGACGTCCCCTACGCCGCCTACGCCGAACTCCTCGGCCTCAAGGGCATCGTCTGCGCCGACCCCAAGAAGGTCGGCGACGCCTGGGACGAGGCACTGTCCGCCGGCCGGCCCGTGGTCCTGGAGTTCAAGGTCGACGCGGAGATCGCGCCGATCCCGCCGCACATCATGAAGGAGCAGGGCAAGAAGGCCGTCAAGGCGGCGCTGCACGACCCGGAAGCCACCGGGATCGCCACCAAGGGCGTACGCCAGAAGCTCACCGAGTACGCCGAGCACCTGCCCGGCCGGGGCAATAAGTGAGCGGCGGCCCACAGGACCGCGGCGGCGGGCGGCACCGCCGGGCGGGCGCCACCGACGTCGTGGTCGTCACCGGGGCGACCGGCGGCGTCGGCCGGGCCACCGCCCGGGCCTTCGGCGCCCGCGGCAGTGCGGTGGCCCTGCTCGCGCGCGGCGAGCACGCCCTCGAGCGGGCGGCCGAGGAGGTCAGGGAGGCGGGCGGACGTGCGCTGCCGCTGGTGGTGGACGTCTCCGACCCCGACGCGGTGGACTCGGCGGCCGGGCGGATCGAGGCGGAACTCGGCCCGATCGACGTGTGGGTGAACGCTGCCTTCTCGACCGTCTTCGCGCCCGTGGCGGAGATCAAGCCCGAGGAACTGCGGCGGGCCACCGAGGTCACCTACTTCGGCTTCGTCCACGGCACCCAGGCCGCCCTGCGGCGCATGACCCCGCGCGACCGCGGCACGATCGTCCAGGTCGGCTCCGCCCTGGCCCAGCGCAGCGTCCCGCTCCAGGCGGCGTACTGCGGGGCCAAGCACGCCATCCAGGGTTTCACCGAGTCCCTGCGCTGCGAACTGCTGCACGACCGCAGCGGCGTGCGGGTGACCATGGTGCAGATGCCGGGGCTCAACACGCCCCAGTTCAGCTGGGTGCTCACCCGGCTGCCCCGGCACCCGCGCCCGGTGGCCCCCGTCTACCAGCCCGAGGTCGCCGCCGAGGCGGTCCTGTACGCCGCGGACCATCCGGAGCGGCGCGAGTACTGGGTCGGCGGCTCCACCGTCGCCACCCTGCTGGGCCAGAAGCTCGCCCCCGGGCTCCTGGACCGCTACCTGGCCCGCACCGGCTACGACGGGCAGCAGACCGACGAGCCCGTCGACCCGTCCCGGCCGGTCAACCTCTGGAAGCCGCCGGACGACGCCGCCCCCGCCGACTACGGCGCCCACGGCGTCTTCGACGACGAGGCCCACCCGCGCAGCTTCCAGTTCTGGCTCTCCCGCCACCGCCGCCCGCTCGCCCTGGCCGCCGCCGTGACCGGAACGGCCGCCGCCGCGCTCGCCGGCGCCATGCGCCGGTGCTCCCGGCACGGCGCGGTCGAGGCGTCGCTGCACCGGGCCGCGCGCGCCGCCCGAAGGGCGTGACCGTCGCCCCGGCCACCCGGTTTCCGGGCAGGGGCGGGTGTGCGGGACGGCTGCAAGGGTGCGGGCGACGGATGGCCCGGTGATGGTCCCGCCCGAAGGCGGCACGCCGTGGTCCTCGGTCGCCTCCGGCCCGGGCCGGTGCGCCCGGCTCGGGGCCAGGGTGCCCGTTCCGGCTTCGTGGTGTCGGGCGTGCGGGTCGGTTGAGCGTGTGTGGGTGAGGGTCCCGTCCGAGGCAGGGGCGCGGCGGCGGTCAGTCGTCTTCGGCTCCGGCGCCGGGCCGGCTGCCGGTGTGCCCGGCTCGGCGCCTGGGTGCCTGTCCCGGCTTCCGTTTCGGGCGTCGGGGGCCGGGTGTGCGGACGCGGTCGGCGGTGGGTGCGGACACCGGGCCGGGCGGCGGCTCCCGGACGGTGCGGGTCCGGCGGGACGATGGCCCGGTTCGTGCCGTCTCGGCCGGGCAGCCCTGCTCCACGGCGGTTTCGGCAGAGCAAGCCTCCGGCCCGCTCCCGGCCGCCCGTGCCTCAGGCGGCCGGCGAGGCCGTGCGCCGGTCGAGTACGTCCTTCGTCACCGCGTCGACCAGGTAGGTCTGCGTGTCGTCCCGGCGCACGGCGGTCACCTCCACGGACCACACCGTGCGAGCCTGCCGGTCCCGCTCCAGGCGGATGCCGGACACCTTGCCGAAGTCCGGGCTCTTCACCTGCTCGACCGCCTCCTCGGGCAGCACCTCGGCCGAGTCGGCCAGCGCGGCGGCCCGCTCCTTGTCCGCGGCCGACTGCCCGCCCGGCACGGAGGAGCCCAGCAGCCGCCCGTGCACGGCCCCGACGCGGACCACGTGAACGGTTCCGTCACGGTCGGCGACCCGGGTGTACCAGACGGGTTCCGGCTCGGTGGCCCCGCGCAGCGCCACCGAGAGCAGGTGGCCGCCGGAGACCTCGTCGAGCGCCTCGCGCACGGCACGGTCGTAGGGCGTCTCGACCTGTGGCAGCACCTCCGGGCGCGGCGAGGGCGGTGGGCCCTCGCAGCCGGCGCCCGTGAGCAGCAGTACGCCCACCGCCACGGACGCGGAGACCCACGGAACGCGGGGGCGGCGCCGGGCGCCGTTGCACATCGGGAGGCGGACCATGGAACGTATGCCTTTCCGGAGCGGGAGGGGGAGGACCGAAGGACTGAGGGACCGCTCACTCCCGGTCGATGGTGCGCGTCCACCAGTGGTGCTCGCAGAACCAGTGACCGACCATCGCGCCGCCGAACACGACGAATCCCACGCCGATCAGCCAGGACTCCACCACCAGCACGATGCCGACGGTGCCGTAGCTGATCGCGTTGTCCAGGATGAGCGGGGTGAAGACCAGGTACGAGAAACCCCGCAGCCCGATGAGGCCGACCATGGTCGCGACGGCCCCCGGCAACAGGTCCCGCCAGCGGACCTGGCTGCCGAGCAGGAAGTGCTGCCCCCACCAGAAGAACAGCATGCCCGTCGCCGTGGACAGCACGATCCGCACCGACCCGTGCAGCGCGGTCCGCGTCTGGACCTCCTGGTAGAGGTAGGCGGTCAGCACGACCACCCAGGTCAGCTGGCGCCACACACGGTGCCACGGGCCGGAGGGCAGCTCCCAGATCCGCTCGTAGCCGTTCTGCACACTCGCCGCGAAGGACACGCCGAACACGGCGAGCGCGATGCCGCCCCAGACACTGGTGGTGCCGATGACCTTGGTCGGCGGACTGATGATGTCGGTCAGCACCTTGGCGGACCGGCCGGACAGTCCCATGCCGTCGGCCAGCCAGGACGCGAAGCCGCCGCGTCCGAGCGGATCGAAGGCGGCCACCACGATGAGCAGCGGCGCCAGGGTCACCAGGGCGAGGGTGGCGAACCCCATGGCACGGTGCATCAGCTCCAGGTCCCGGCCGCGCCGGACCAGGGCGGAGGCGGCCAGCCGGTCCCACACACGGTGGAACGGCTGCCAGAACCGGTTCACGGAGTGCTCCTCGGGCGTCCTTCCGATGGCTCGTGGACGCGCAACTGAGTGACCCGGGGACGGCCTGGGCAAACGTGCCGCCACCCGGACGCCCGCCGCACGGCCGCGGACGGCCCACGCATGGGCCGGGCGGTGCGGGGAACCGGCCCCGGGAAGGCGAGCCGAGAGGATGACCACCATGCGCGCACTGACCGTCCGCCCGGGCCGGGACGGCTCACTCGCCGTGGAGGAGGTCCCGGACCCGGACCCGGACGCCGGTGAACTGCTGGTCCACGGTCTGGCCCTCGGCGTCTGCGGCACGGACCGGGAGATCGCCTCGGGCGCCTACGGCAAGGCCCCGCCGCACCACGACCGGCTGGTCCTCGGCCACGAGTCGCTCGGCCGGGTGGCCGAGGCACCGCAGGGCAGCGGCTTCAGCCCCGGCGACCTGGTGGTGGGCGTGGTGCGACGCCCCGACCCGGAACCGTGCGGCGCCTGCGCGCACGGCGAGTTCGACATGTGCCGCAACGGCCGTTACCGCGAGCGCGGCATCAAGGAACTCGACGGCTACGGCGCCGAGCAGTGGTGCCTGGAGCCGGACTACGCCGTGCGGATCGACCCGGACCTGGGGCTCACCGGCGTGCTCATGGAGCCGACCAGTGTCGTGGCCAAGGCCTGGGAGCAGATCGAGCGGGTAGGCGCCCGGGCCTGGTTCGAACCCCGGACCGTACTGGTGACCGGGGCCGGCCCCATCGGCCTGCTCGCCGCCCTGCTCGGCCGGCAGCGCGGCCTCGACGTGCACGTCCTGGACCGGGTCACGGACGGCCCGAAACCGGACCTGGTGCGCGCCCTCGGCGCCACCTACCACGGCGACGCGGCGGACGCCGTGCTCGCCGCCGTACGCCCCGACGTGGTGGTCGAGGCCACCGGCGCCGGCCGGCTGGTGTTCGACGCGATCCGCGGAACGGCGGCGTACGGCGTCGTCTGCCTCACCGGTGTCTCGCCCACCGGCCGGTCCCTGACCGTCGACGCGGGCACGGTCAACCGTGACATCGTGCTGGAGAACGACGTCGTGGTGGGCTCCGTCAACGCCAACCCGCGCCACTTCCGGCAGGCCGCCGACGCGCTGGCCCGGGCCGACCGGGACTGGCTGGACCGGCTCCTCACCCGCCGGGTGCCGTTGGCCCAGGCGACCCGGGCCTTCGAACGGAGCCCCGGCGACATCAAGACGGTGATCACGCTATGACGCCGGTCACCGGGCCCGACGCCCAGGCACCGGCTCCGCGCGCGGCCGACGCGACGGCACTGGCCTCTTGCACGGTCGACGCGGTCGACGTGCACGCCTTCGAGGTCCCCACCGACGGCCCGGACGGCAGGGAGCAGGACGGCACCCTGGAGTGGGACTCCACGACCCTGGTCCTCGTGCGCGTGCACGCCGGCGGCCGCACCGGCCTCGGCTACACCTACGGAAACCTCTCCGTCGCCACCTTCACGGAATCCGTGCTGGCGCCGGTGATCGAGGGCGGTGCGGTCTCCTCGCCGCCGGCGCTGTGGGAGCGGATGGGGGCGCGCATGCGCAACGCCGGCCGGCCGGGCGTCGGGGCCATGGCCCTGTCCGCCGTCGACGTGGCGCTGTGGGACCTCAAGGCGAGGCTGCTGGGGCTGCCCCTGGTCCACCTCCTGCCGGCCCGCCACGACCGCGTCCCGGTCTACGGCAGCGGCGGCTTCACCAACTACCCCCTGGACCGGCTCACCGATCAGCTCTCCGGGTGGGTCGAGCAGGGCATCCCCCGGGTGAAGCTGAAGACCTCGCGCGACCCGGAGGCCGACGCGGAACGCCTGACCGCGGTGCGCCGGACGGTCGGCGACGGCCCGGAACTGTTCACCGACGCCAACGGGGCGCTCGGCCGCAAGGAGGCCCTGTACTGGGCGCACCGGTTCCACGACGAGTGGGACGTGCGCTGGTTCGAGGAGCCCGTCGGCTCCGCGGACCTGGAGGGCCTGCGCATGCTCCGGGACCGCGGGCCCGCCCGCCTGGAGATCACCGCGGGGGAGTACGCCTTCACCGCCCAGGACTTCGCGAACCTGACCGACGGACCGGCCGTGGACTGCCTCCAGGCCGACGTCACCCGTTGCGGCGGCATCACGGGCGTACTGGAGGTCGCGGGCCTGTCGGCCACCCGGCACCTCGACCTGTCCGCGCACTGCGCGCCCGCCGTCTCCGCCCACGCCTTCTGCGCCGTGCGCCGGCTGCGGCACCTGGAGTACTTCCATGACCACGTCCGCGTCGAGCGGCTGCTCTTCGACGGCGCCCCGTCGCCCGACGGCGGCGCCCTGCGCCCCGACCCGGGCCGGCCGGGGCTGGGACTGGACGTCAGATGGCCGGACGCGGAGCCCTACCGGGTGTACGGGACCCGCCCGGCCCCGGCCTGATCACGGGTCCATGCGCTGTTGCTGCTCGCGCACGCGCTCGTTGTGCCAGGCGATGGCGGCCCGTATCTGCGGTTCCTGAAGGCCGGTCCGGCAGCCGAGCTGGTCCATGGACAGCGCGGGCGGGCCCGTGGTGAGGGCCCGGGTGAGTTTGGCCGCCCACAGCTCCTCGTCCACGAAGGGCCGGTGCGCGTAACCGTCCTTGATCACGTCGAAGTGGCCGTCGCAGCACGTCGTGATGAGCCGCAGCCCGTCGAACCACTCCTTGGTGGCGTGCGCCGCGGAGGAGTCCGGCACGTATCCGCGCACGGCCTCGTCCTCGGGGAAGATCCTGGCGCACAGGTCGCACAGTTCCATGGGGACCGGCTTCGCGGCCCGGCGGGCCTTCCTGCCCTTGCGCTTCCACATGGCGACTCCCGGGGGTCGGCGTCCGGAATGCCGGAGTTACCCGAAGGGCGGGGTGCAAACGCCCCACAGGTGAAGGTACGGGGCGCGACCGGAAGGCGCTAGACCAGCCTGACCGGCAGCTCGAACAGGTCGTTCTGCGTGACCACCGGCTTGTTGCGCAGCTCGGACGCGGGCACGGCCAGGTCGAGCCGCGGGAAGCGGCCGTAGAGCGCGGGCAGCGCCACACCGGCCTCCAGCCGGGACAGGGCCGCGCCGGGGCACACGTGCGGGCCGTGCCCGAAGGAGATGTGCCGGCTGGGCGAGCTGCGGGTGATGTCGAACTCGTCCGCCGTGGGACCGTGCGCCCGCTCGTCCCGGCCCAGCGCGCCGTACGACACGATCAGCGCGTCCCCGGCGGGTATCACCCGGTCGCCGACCGGGACGTCCTCGGTGGCGAAGCGGATCAGGACGTGGGACGTCGGGGACGAATAGCGCAGCGTCTCCTCGACGACCGCGGACCAGTCCGCCTCGCCGGAGAGCACCAGTGCCCGCTGCTCGGGGTGCGTGGACAGGTTGACCACGGAGTTCACGATCAGCGAGATCGTGGTCTCGTGCCCCGCGGCCACCATCAGCTGGAGCGTGGAGACGATCTCCGCGTCGGTGAGGTGGTCCCCGTCCTCGGAGGCACGGATCAGCGCGCTGGTCAGATCGTCGCCCGGCGCCGCGCGCTTCGCGGCGACCGTGCCGGCCATGACGCCTGCCAGCTCGGTGAGGGTGGCGACCACCTGACCGGGCGGCGTCTGCGTCGAGAAGAACCTCTCGAACAGCACCTTCAGCCGAGGCAGCCGCGCCTCCTCGATGCCCATCAGGCCGGCGACGACGTACATCGGCAGCGGGTGGGCGAAGGCGGCCTTGAGGTCGACGACGCCGCCGTCCGCGGGCAGTTCGTCCAGCAGGCGGCCGGTCAGCTCGGTGATCCGCCCCCGCATGTGCTCCACCCGGCGCGCGGTGAGCGCCTGCGCCACGAGAGTGCGCAGCCGGCGGTGCTCGGCACCGTCCACGGTGAGCATCGAGCGGCCGGGGTTGGCCAGCCCGGTCAGCGGCCAGTCCGCGGGTATCTCGCCACGCTGCCACGCCCCCCACACGCCGATGTCCTTGACCAGACGGGGATCCGTCAGGAGGGCCTTGGCCTCCGCGTGGCGCGTGACCGCCCAGACGGGCACGCCGCCCGGCAGCTCCACGGCAGCGAGCGGTCCGGCCGCGCGCAGCCGGGCACTCTCGCCGTCCAGGTCGGTGACGAACGGGTCCAGCGGGATGCGGGCTTCTTCGGTGCCGGTCGTCATGCTGACGTGCCTCTCGGGGCCAAGGGAGCGGGCCGAAGCGCGCCGGAACGGTCGCACGGCGGGCAACAGGCGATCACTATAGGGGAGTTCATGATCCGACCGAGAGGGGTCCCGTTCGATCACGGCGTGCTTCGGGTCGGTCCAGGACGGCCGGTCACAGCCGCTCGCCGGCCACGTCGTCCTCGTCCGGCCCCCGTCCGGCGGGCCGTCGGCCGCGGGCCCTGAGCAGCCTGAGACGGTCCAGGCGGGAGATCGCGGGGGACGCGGTCACCCCGTGCAGGACGACGGAGGCGAGCACGGTGAACGCCACCACGGCCCACAACTCCCCGGCGGGCACGTGGAAGCCCTCCGTACCCAGGGCGTGCGCCAGGTAGAACAGCGAACCGATGCCGCGAATGCCGAAGAAGGCGGTCACGGCACGTTCCCGGGGGCCGGCCGCGACGCCGAACTGCGCGACCCAGCCGGTCACCGGCCGGACGACGAGCAGCACGAGCAGACCGACGGCCGCGCCCCGCCAGGTCAGGTCGGCCAGGGCGCCCTGCGCCACGCACGCGCCCAGCAGGAAGAGGAGACCGGCGGTCAGCAGTCGTTCGACCTGCTCCACGAAATCGTGCAGCACGGCGTGGTAGCCGTGGTCGCGTTCGGCGGCGCGGATGCGGCAGGCGGTGACGAAGACGGCCAGGAAACCGTAGCCGTGGGCGAGTTCGGTGACCCCGTAGGAGAGGAACGTGGCACCCAGGGCGACGAAACCCTCCCGGTGCTCGGACAGCCGTACCGCCTGCCGGCCGGCCCGGAAGAAGAGCCAGCCGAGCAGCTTGCCGACGGCCAGGCCGCCCAGGACGCCGATCACGCACGCGTACAGCAGGTCGACCAGCAGCCAGTGGCCGACCCAGTCACCGGACAGGCCCGTGCCCGCAGCGGCGGTCAGCGCGATCGCCGCCATGACGACCGGGAAGGCGAGGCCGTCGTTGAGGCCGGCCTCGCTGGTGAGCGCGAAGCGCGCCTCGTCCTCGTCGTGCTCGGAGTCGGTGGGAGCGCCCACCCGTACCTCGGAGGCGAGCACCGGGTCGGTGGGCGCGAGCACGGCCGCCAGCAGCAGCGCCGCGGCCGGCGGCCAGTCCAGCAGCCACCAGGCCAGCAGCCCCGTGACCGCGACGGTCAGCGGCATGGTGATGCCGATCAGCCGCCAGGGCGCCTGCCAGCGCCGTAGGCCGAACGGGCGGTTGAGCGCGAGTCCGGCGCCCATCAGGGAGACGATGACGCAGATCTCGGTGAGGTGTTCCACCCACACCCGGTCGCGGACCAGGTCGATCTCAGGGAGCGGGGTGGGCAGCAGTTGCAGGGCGACACCGAAGGCCAGGAACACCAGCGGCATGGACAGCGGCCGTCCGGCCACCAGCCGCGGCAGCACGGCCGCCGCGAGCGCACCCGCCCCGAGCACGGCGAAGAGGAAGTCAGCCAAGGTCACCGCTGACGTGTGCCCGCCGCGGCGGAGCGGTACGCCCATCCGGTGCGTACCGGGGCGTTCGCCGGGCGCCGGCTCAGGACAGGCCGCCCTCTTCGACCACCCGGCGGGCGACCTCGCGGAGTTTCACGTTGTGGTCCTGCGAGTACCGGCGCAGTGTGGCGAAGGCCTGGTCCTCGCTGATGCGGTGCCTGCCCATGAGGATGCCCATCGCCTCACCGATGGTGTGCCGGGTGCCGATGGCCTGCTGCAGCTGGGCGTGCGTACGGGCGCTGGAGAAGGCGACCGCGGCGTGCGAGGCGAGCAGCCAGCCCGCCGTCTCACTGGCCTCCGTGAACGCCCCGGGCCTGAAGGAGTAGAGATTGAGCGCCCCGAGGTCCTCGTCCTCGGTGAACAGCAGGAACCCCATCATGCTGCCCAGGTTCAGCTTGCGGGCCTCGGGAACGTACTTGGGCCAGCGCCGTGCCTGGTCGGTGAAGTCGGCGATCCGGAACTGCCGCTGTCCCACGGCGGTCCGCGCGGCGTCGAAGCATGGCCCCTCGCCGACGCGTCCCTGCAGTTCGTCGCTTTCGACGACCACCTGGTCGGTCGGGGCGAGGGACTGCACCTGGTTGCCGCGCAGGATGAGGATGCCCGCGGCGTCGCAGCCCTCCACCAGCTCCGTCGCGGAGAAGGTGATCCGCTTCAGCGTGTCGTTCACCGACTCCTGCGCCAGGAGATCGCGCGCCAGCGACGCCATCTGCTCGGCGAACCCGCGCCAGTCGTCCATGCCGCCTCCTCCTCGCTCCGTGCAAGGGTTCCCACGAATTTCCGGGTGGCAACACCGGACCGGCGACGGCCACCGGCCCGGCTCAGCGCCGGATGAGGCCGAGGGCCGTCGCGGCGGCGACCGCGGCGGTGCGGGAGTCCACGTCCAGCTTGGTGTAGACGCGGGCCAGGTGTGACTTCACGGTGCCCTCGGTCAGATGGAGCCGGGCCGCGATGTGCTGGTTCGACAGGCCCTCGGCGACCAGGGACAGGACCTCGGTCTCGCGGCGGGTGAGCGAGGTGTGCGGCTCGCGCAGGCGGGTCATCAGCCGGTCCGCGACCGTGGGCGCGAGCGCGGTGCGGCCCGCGGCGGCGGTGCGCACCGCCGCCGCGAGGTCCTCGGGCGGTGCGTCCTTGAGCAGGTAGCCGGTGGCGCCGGCCTCGATGGCGGGCAGGGTGTCGGCGTCGGTGTCGTACGTCGTGACGATCAGGACGCGCGGCGCACCCGCCCGCGCGGTGATCGCGGCCGTGGCCTCCGCGCCGCCCATGCCCCGGCCGAACCGCAGGTCCATCAGCACCACGTCGATGTCACCCCGGCCCGCCCGGGCGACGGCCTCCTCGGCGGTCGCGGCCTCGGCGGCCACGGTGATGCCGTCCTCGGTCTCCAGCACCGCGCGCAGCCCCGCGCGGACGACGGGGTGGTCGTCGGCGAGCAGCAGACGGATCGGCGTCGGGGCGGGCTCGGTCACGGGCGTGCCTCGGGGTCGTCGGGCTCGGGTGCGGGGGCAAGTGCGGGTCCGGGGCCGGGTGCCTGCTCGCGCCTGGGCGCGGTCTCGGAGCCGGGTGGGGTGTCGGGCCCGGGCGCCGGTTCGGAGTCGGACTTGGGATCGGGCACGGCTTCGAGCGGGATGCGCGCGGTGAGCGCGGTGCCGCGCCCGCGGGCGGACTCGACGGTGAGGGCGCCGTGCAGGGCGTGCACGCGAGCCCGCATCGCCGGCAGCCCGAAGCCGCCGCCGTCCGGCCCGGGCACGGAGACGGCGCCGGGATCGAAACCCACCCCGTCGTCGGTGACGCCCAGGGTGACGCAGTCGTCGAGGTAGGCCAGCGTCACCTCGGCCTTTCCGGCCCGGGCGTGCCCGACCGTGTTGGCCAGCGCCGACTGCGCGACGCGCAGCAGGGCGACCTCGTGCGCGGTGGGCAGCGGGCGCGGCCGGCCGGCGAGGGCGAAACGGACGTCGAGACGGTGCCGCTCGGTCGTGGTCGCGCACAGGCGTCCCAGCGCGTCGGCGAGCGTGGTGTCGTCCAGGGCCGGCGGTGCGAGCGCGGCGACGAGCCGACGGGCTTCGGCGAGATTGTCCAGCGCGGCCTGACGGGCCTGGCCCACGTAGGTGGTGGCGGGCCCCGACCCCTCGGGCAGGGTCCGCTCGGCGGCGCGCAGCAGCAACTGGATGCTGGACAGGCCCTGGGCCAGGGTGTCGTGGATCTCCCGGGCCAGGCGTTCGCGTTCCTCCAGCACCCCCGCGGCCCGCTGGGCCTCCGCCAGGTCGGCACGGGTGACCGTGAGCTCCTCGATGAGCCGCCGCCGCTCCTCGCTCTCGCGGTACAGCGCCTGGTAGCCCCACACCACCGCCACGGCGACGGCGGCCCCCAGCCCCGGGCCGATCACGGTGGCCACCGTGAACGTGCCCTGGTGGGCGGCGAACGCCGCGATCGCCGCGACCGCCGTGGCGAAGACCGCGGTCAGCCCGGCCCGCCGGGACAGCAGGTGGAGCTGGACGAAGTACAGCGGGAACGCCAGCCACACCCCCTCGGCGGAGAGCGCGAGCAGCGCGAGCCACACCGCGCCGACGGCGCCCAGCCACAGCGCGGCCGCACGGCGGGACGACCGGACGGATTCGAGCGCGGGGCCCAGGGCGTACACCACACCCACCAGCGCGGCCACCGCGACGACGGCGGGCGCGTGCGGCCGGTCGTCCGCCACCGCACGCACCGCCACAAGGGCGAGCAGGCCGGCCACGAGCAGGTGCAGGCTCCAGGTCAGGGCCCGGGAGGTGGGAGTCAGCGCGTTCACGATCGTTCCAGCGTACGGACCGTGCCGGGGCCGGGCATCTGCCGAAAGTTGCAAGTCGCACCGCACCCTTCGGCCCCGGAAGTGCCTGCCCAGGAGCGAGGCCCGGCGGGCCGCCGAACGGCGACGGTGGACACCTCGCCGGCCACTCCGGCGCGTGTTCCTCCCTCCCACCATCGTCGAAAGGCCGGGCGAAGACGTGTTTGTCGCCTTGAGAGACCTGACGTTCGCCAAGGGGCGGTTCGCCCTGATGGGCGGCGTCGTCGTACTGATCACCCTGCTGGTCGGACTGCTGTCCGGCCTCACCGCCGGTCTGGCCCGGGAGAACATCTCCGCCGTCACGTCCCTGTCCGCCGACCGGATCGCCTTCGCCGCGCCGAGCGGCGGCCAGGACCTGTCGTACGCGGACTCCACCGTGACCGAGGACCAGTGGCGCCGGTGGGAGCGCGCGCCCGGCGTCCGCAGCGCCGAACCGCTGGGCATCACCACCACGCGGGCCACCGCGGGCGACCGCGGCACCGGCGTGTCCGTCTTCGGTGTCGAACCCGGCTCGCGCCTGGCACCCGGCGGCGACCGCGTCGACGACCGTACGGTGCTGATGCCGGACTCGGTGGCCGATGGACTCGGCGTGCGCGAGGGCGGCACCGTGGCACTCGCCGGCCGGCGGCTGGCCGTCGCCGTCACCGGCCACGACGTCTCCTTCAGCCACACGCCCGTGGTGTGGACGAGCCTCACCACGTGGCAGTCCGTCGCCCCGCCCACCGGCGGCACCGACGGGCACTCCGCCACGGTGATCGCTCTCGACACCGCCCCCGGCGCCGACCTCGCGGCGACGGACCGGGCGGCGGGCACCGACACCGTGAGCAAAGACGAATCGCTCTCCGCGATCGGCTCGTACACCTCCGAGAACGGTTCGCTGCAGCTGATGCGGGGATTCCTCTTCGCCATCTCGGCCCTGGTGACCGGCGCCTTCTTCACCGTGTGGACGATCCAGCGCGGCGGCGACATCGCGGTGCTGAAGGCCCTGGGCGCCACCACCGCCGCACTGCTGCGCGACGCGCTCGGCCAGGCCGTCGTCCTGCTGGCCGGCGGCACCCTCGTGGGCACCGCCGCCGCGGTCGCGATCGGCGCCGCGGTGTCCGGCTCGGCCGTCCCCTTCGTCCTCACACCCGCCACCGTCCTCGTCCCGGCCGCCGTGATGATCCTGCTCGGCGGCCTCGGGGCGGGACTCGCCGTCCGCCGTATCACCTCCGTCGACCCGCTGACCGCCCTGGGGAACGCCCGATGAGCCTGTGCCTGACCGACATCACCCTCACCTACCCCGACGGCGACAGCCGGCTGACCGCCCTCGACCGCGTCACCCTGGAGGTCCCGAGTGGCCGCCTGACCGCCGTCATCGGGCCCTCCGGCTCGGGCAAGTCCAGCCTGCTCGCCGTGGCCGCGACCCTCATCACGCCCGACTCCGGCACGGTCACCGTGGACGGCGCCGACACCACCGGGATGAGCCGCGCGGAACTGACCGACCTGCGCCGGCACCGGATCGGCGTCGTCTTCCAGCAGCCCAACCTGCTGCCGTCCCTGACCGCGGCCGAGCAGCTCCAGGTGATGGCCCACATCGACGGGCGCCGGGCGCGCGCCGCCCGGGGCCGGGCGCTGGACCTCCTCGACGCGGTCGGCCTGGCGGACCGGGCCGACCGCCGGCCCCACCAGCTCTCCGGCGGCCAGTGCCAGCGCGTCAACATCGCCCGCGCCCTGATGAACGACCCCGGTGTGCTGCTCGTCGACGAACCCACCAGCGCCCTCGACCACGAGCGGGGCGCCGCCGTCGTCGACCTCATCACCCGCCTCACCCGGGAGCGCGGCACGGCCACCGTGCTGGTCACCCACGACCACGCCCATCTGGCCGCGGCCGACCGGGTCACCGAGGTGCACGACGGCCGCCTCGGCCTGCCCGCGGCGGCCGGCTGACGCGGGCTCAGGCGCCGCCGGGCCCCGGATCCCGTCCGGCGGCGTCCCGCGGCTGGATCCGCATGCCGGGACGCCGTCGGTGGACGGTCAGGTACGTCACGCCGTCCGGGCCCGCGGCGACGCCCCGCGCCGAACCGTGGGGCAGCCAGGTGAGGGCGCCCGTGCGCAGTGGGCGCTCGCCGTCGGCGCAGACCAGGTCCGCCGTTCCGTCCAGGACGAGCAGCAGGACGTCGAGGTCCGGCTCGGTGTGCGTGCCGACCCGCCCGCCCGCCGGGACGCGGACGACGTTGGCGTCGAGCTGCCGCCCCGGCTCCGCGAGCCTCCACAGGGCGCCGGCCGCCGCGTCGCCGCCGAGCGAGAGGACCTCCGCCGTGTCGCACAGGACCCGGGGGAGGGGAGCGTCGTCCGCCGGGGTGTCCGCCGTACCCCGGGCCGGGGAGCCGTCGTCGTCCGCTGCCATCCGAAGTCACCCTCCTCGCGCGTCCCGTGACGCATTCCACAAGATCATGGCCGCCAGTAAATGCGAATCTAACATGCGCATTTGATAGCGTCCGGGTCGTGCGGCTGACGAAGTTCACCGACCTGGCACTGCGTTCGGTCATGCGCCTGGCGGTCCTGAAAGACGGCGACGACCCGCTGACCACCCGTGAGGTGGCCGAGGTCATGGGTGTGCCGTACACGCACGTGGCCAAGGCCGTCACCCGTCTCCAGCACCTCGGTGTCGTGGAGGCGCGACGCGGCCGCGGCGGCGGTCTGACACTGACCGACCTGGGGCGGCAGGCCTCCGTGGGCCGGCTGGTGCGCGAACTCGAGGGGGACGGCGAGGTGGTCGCCTGCGAGGACGACCCGCCCTGCCCGCTCCGCGCGGCCTGCCGGCTGCGCAGGGCGCTGCGGGACGCCCAGGAGGCCTTCTACGCCTCACTCGACCCGTTGACCGTCGCCGACCTGGTGGCGTCGCCCACCGGCCCGGTCCTGATCGGCCTGACGGACCGCCCCTCGGGGTGAGCGCCGGCCCGTCGCCGCGGTCCGGCCGGTCCGCTCCGGTACCGGCCTGCTTCAAAACACGAATATCATCTACCAATTAAGGAGTCGCTGTGCTCTCCGAACAGTCGGTCCCCGTGGTCCGCGCGACCCTCCCGGCGGTGGGAGCGGCCATCGGTGACATCACCACGCTGTTCTACCGGAAGCTGTTCGACGCCCACCCCGAGCTGCTGCGGGACCTGTTCAACCGCGGCAACCAGGCCAGCGGGGAGCAGCAGCGGGCCCTGGCCGGCTCCATCGCCGCGTTCGCCGGCATGCTGCTGGAGCGCCCCGACGCCCGCCTGGACGCGCTGCTCTCCCGGATCGCGCACAAGCACGCCTCCCTCGGCATCACCTCCGACCAGTACAAGATCGTCCACCGCCATCTGTTCGCCGCGATAGCGGAGGTGCTCGGCGACGCCGTCACCCCGGAGGTGGCCGCGGCCTGGGACGAGGTGTACTGGCTGATGGCCAACGCGCTCGTGGCCGCCGAAACCCGTCTCTACCAGGAGGCGGGCGTCGCCGAGGGCGAGGTCTGGCGCCCGATGGAGATCACCGAGCGCACCGAGGAGACCCCCGACGCGGTCTCCCTCGTACTGCGGCCCGCCGACGGTCGCCCGACGCGGCCGTTCCTTCCCGGCCAGTACGTCGGCGTGCGGTCCTCGCTGCCCGACGGCTCCCGGCAGATCCGCCAGTACAGCCTGTCCGCGGCGCCGGGCCGGACCGGCTGGCGCATCACCGTCAAACGCGTCCGGGGCGACGGGCGGCCCGAGGGCGAGGTCTCCTCCTGGCTCCACGCGCACGCCCGTCCGGGCGACGTCCTCACCGTCTCCGCGCCCTTCGGCGACCTGGCGCTCGCGGAGAACGACGGCCCCCTGCTGCTCGCCTCGGCGGGAATCGGCGTCACCCCCGTACTGGCCATGCTGGACCACTTGGCGGCCACCGGCTCCACCCGCCCGGTGACCGTCGTCCACGCCGACCGGAGCCCCGCCGACCACGCCCACCGGCAGGAACACCTCGGCCTCGTACGGGCACTGTCCGACGCCCGGCTCCACCTGTGGTACGAGGAGCCCGGTGAGGGGGCGCCGGAGGCGGCGGCCGGCCGCGCCGACGTCACCGGTCTCGAACTGCCCCCGGGGCTCACCGCCTACCTGTGCGGACCGGTGCCCTTCATGCGTGCCGTCTGGGGCGACCTGCTGCGCCGGGGAGTGCCGGCCGAGGCCGTCCACTACGAGGTCTTCGGCCCCGACCTCTGGCTCGGGCGGCAGTAAGGGCGGAGGGCACGCGCGAGGCGTCAGGCCGCCGTGAACGCGGTGGAGATGGCGGTGTCGATCCGCGCGTGCACCACCAGCCGCGGGCCGGAGGCGTCGGCGTTGTCGTCCAGCAGCCGCCGGACGGGCGCGCTGTGGGTGACGACGCTCATCAGCACACCGAGGCGACCGCACCACTGATGGGCCCGGAGCACGGCGCTGACCGCGGCGGGGCTGCCGGCCCGGTCGGTCAGGAGGATGACGACGGGCGTCGGCTTGTGCGCGTCGACCAGGTTGGTGATGTGCGTGGTCAGCGCGGCCCGCCCGTCGATTCCCGGGTCCTGGTCCAGCGTGATGACCAGGACCCCATGCTCCAGGGTGTGGGACAGCATCGCGGCCTCCGATCCGACGCCTCGTGGCGAAGTTGTGTCCAGTGAAAGTGCCCAGGGCGGGGTCCGCAATGCGCCCGCCCCGCACCGCCCCGTCCGGGCGACCGGAGCCGAGTACGATCGTCCGGTTCGCCCCGACCGCCACGAGGAGTCCCGACCGGTGCCCGCCCTGCTGCCCCAGCCCCGTACCGGGGCCCGTCTGCCGGTCCCGGAGTGCCTGACGCGAGTGGAGGACGGCGAACGGCTGCACGCCCTGCTCTGGCGTCCGGGGCCGGGCTGGCGCACGGTCAGCAGCGCCGTCCTGGGCGGCGGGGTCACCGAGAGCGAGTGGGTGCTCAACGCCCAGGTGGCCCACGGCTATCGGCGCACCGACCCCGCCCGGCACCTGGCCGGCCTGGCGCGTGACGCCGGCGCGCGGGGGCCGGGTGTGGGCCTGATGACGGCCGCCGACGTGTCGGCCTACGCCGGCGCGCGGGACGGCGGTGCGCAGGCCGTGGTGACCGCGGGCATCTCCGTGCGCGGGTGGGCGGCCTCGCCCGAGGCGGGCGCCCCCGGGGCCCCCGCGCCGGGGACGATCAACATCGTCGCCGCGCTCCCGGTCGCGCTGACCGACGCCGCCCTGGTCAACGCGGTGATGACGGCGACGGAGGCCAAGGTGCAGGCGCTGCTGGACGCGGGCCTCGACTGCTCCGGCACTCCCACGGACGCCGTGTGCGTCGTCGCCCGCACCCCGCAGGACGGTGCCGCGCTCCACTCCTTCGCCGGCCCCCGCTCCGAGTGGGGAGCCAGGCTCGCCCGCGCCGTCCACCGGGCCGTGCTCGGCGCGCTGCCCGAGCGTCCCTGAACTGGCCCGTTACAACGGCGTCCGGCGCCGCACCGCGAGCGTCCGCAGAGCCAGTGCCCCGGCGAGCAGCACCCAGGCCACCGCGCAGTAGGCCCACGCGGTCCCGCCCCGTGCGACACCGACGGCACTCCAGACGGCCCACAGCGCGAGCACCACGCACAGCGCCGTCCAGGCGATGTCGGCGGCGCGGGTGCGCAGTCGGGCGCGCTGGCGGGTGCCGGGCTCCAGTTCGCCGAGGCCGTTGTCCGCGGTGCGCTCGTGCTCGTCCACGTCGGGCTCCCTTCGGGGTCACGGATCGGATCGCCGCAGCGCGGACTCCGGGTACCCGGGGGCTCGTTGGCCAAGCGGTCGCCCGGGCGGGGGGACGCGCACGCGCACGGGGGCGGCCCGGCCGGGCCGCCCCCGTCGACCGTCCTGTGGACGCTCAGCGCTGCGAGGTCTTCTCCAGCGCCTTGTCGAGCGCGGCCTGGAAGCCGTAGGCCCACAGCTGGTTGACCCGGCTGCGCTCGGCCGAGTTCGGGTAGGCGTTGGTGCAGGACGGGCCGGGGCCGCCGCCCGACATCAGCTCGCTGCACGGGCCGGAGTAGTGGTCGGGCAGACCGAGCACGTGCCCCGTCTCGTGGGCGGTCACGCGGGTCGAGTCGTACACCTGGTTCTGCCGGTAGTCGAGGAAGATGTAGCCGTTGCCGTGTCCGTCGGTGGACGCGTACGAGCCGCGCGAGTCGTTGCCCTCGTAGTACGCGAAGTCCGCGCCCGAGCTTCTCTCCGCGAGCCGCACGTTGGACACCGAGCTGTTCCAGATCTGAGTGGAGCGGGCTATCTGGTTGCGGAAGCTGGGCGCGTTGGAGGCGCTGTAGTAGACGGTCACGGCGGCCGTCGAGGACGGGTTGGCGGCGCGCTTCTCGGCGACGGACTTGATGACCGCCTCGAAGAACGCCCGGTTCGCGGCTGCGTCCTCGCCCGAGCCGGCGGCGGGCTGGTAGCCGAGCTGGGCGGTCTTGGCGGGTGTCTGGGGAGCTGCGACGGTAGCGGCAGGGGTGCCGAGCACGGCCGCCGTCAGGCCGAGGCCGACCGCGGTGGAGAGCAGGGGCATGCTGATGCGCATCGATGACTCCTTGTGTGGGGGAGTGGGGAGAGAAGTCGTCACCGGTGAGTGTGGAGCGCCCATGGACTCGCTGTGATGATGGCAACCGGTGATAGGGCGGGGCTATCACCGCCGGACGCCACCGCCGGACGGCGCCCCGGAACCAGCTTCGACCGGAGTGCAGAACTCGCCCTGGTCCGCCGCGTTTTGTTCACCTGGCGCAACCAACTGTTCCGCTTTACGCTCCCTGCATGGAGCTCGAGGTGAGGCACCTACGCGCACTGTGCGCCATCGCCGACGCGGGCAGCCTGCACCGGGCGGCACGTCAACTGGGCGTCGCCCAGCCCACCTTGAGTACGCAGCTGGCCCGGATCGAACAGGCGCTGGGCGGGCCCCTGTTCGTCCGCGAGCGCACCGGCTGCCGCCCCACCCCGCTCGGCCGGTCGGTCCTCGGGCGGGCCCGCCCGCTCCTCGCCGACATGAGCACCCTGGTCCGCGAGGCCCGCGCCGCCGCGGCCGGCGGCGACAGCAGGCTGCGCGTCGGCTCCACCGCGAGCCGCGCGCTGTCCGGCTGGCTGCGCCGGCTCAGACGCCCCGGTCTGGAACCCACCCTCCAGATGGACGTCTCCGCCAACGCCCTGCTGCGCCGGGTCACCGAGGGACAGCTCGACGTGGCCTTCGTGCACGAGGTCGAGGGCAGCCCGCTGCGCATCCCCGAGGGCCTGCGGCTGCGGGTCCTCGTGGAGCGTGAACCGCAGTTCGTCATGCTGCCCGCCGATCACCCGGCGGCCGGCCGGCCCGTCGTCCGCCTCGCCGACCTCGCCGACGACCGCTGGATGGTCGACCCCACCGTCGACGGCGAGTGGGACGGGGTGCACCGCATGCTGCGCGCCGTCGGGCTCAACCCCCGTGTCCTGCACGGCGACTACCACACGGCCGCCTCCCTCGTCGCCACCGGCGAGGTCGTCACCGTCTGCCAGCCCAGCTCCCAGTCGCGCCCCGACATGGCGGTACGGCGCCTGCACGGCGACCCGCTCGGCGTACGCCTCCTGCTGGCCGCGCGCACCCGGGCCGAGCTGGAAGCCGTCTACCCGGCGCTGGAGGAGGCGTACTGGGAGGTGGCGCGTCAGTCGACCGCCTACCGGGAGTGGCTGGAAGGCGCCGGGCCCCGCGCCGGTGCCCCGTTCACGCCCGGGGCCCGTACCGCAACGGACCGGGCGGTGTTCGTACCGGCTCGCTGAGCCGTGTCGGCCATTGCGGTGGTTTCCACCCGAAACCTGTATGACAAGACGGTCATATGGTTACGGAGAGGTGTATGAGCTCTGTGCGACGTCTCCCGCCTCTTCGTTCGATGGCCGTCATCTGCGCGCTGGGCAGCTCGGTGCTGCTGGTGACCGGTTGCACGAACGCCGACACGACACGCTCCAGTGTCGCCGAGGCGGCCCAGACCACCCCTGCCACCAACACCGCCTCCCCCACCGGTACCAGTACCGGTACGACCTCTCCCTCCCCCTCTCCATCCGAGTCCATGACCGATGACCAGGCCGAGCGCAAGGCCCTCGTCCCGATGGCGAAGGTCACCTGGGACAAGGCGGCCGACACGGCCGTCAAGGAGGTCCCCGACAGCAAGCTCGTCGACCTCGAACTCAAGCGCACCTCCGCCGAGGCCACCGCGTCGACCGGTTCGCCCAGCCCGAGCATGCCCAACCCGGCCCCCAGCCAGGGCGCTCCCGAATGGGAGGCCAAGGTCGCCACCGCCGACGGCACCGTGCACCGGATCGACATCGACGCCGTCTCCGGAAAGGTCTTCCGCACCCAGGCCGAGGACCAGGACGCGGACGACAAGCAGCAGCTCGCCGACCTGCTGAAGAAGGCCACCCAGACGCCTGAGCAGGCGGTGAGGGCGGTCACCGACAACGCCAAGGGCACCGTGACCCACGTCGAGCTGGACGAGAACGACGACCAGAAGGCCATCTGGTCCGTCGACGTGGTCTCGACCGACAACTGGAACAAGACGACCCTGGACGTCGACGCGACGAACGGCGAGATCCTGCGCGAGCACGTGGACCGCGACTGAGCGACCCCCACGTCGCCGTGAGAAGTACCTGACGACGACGGGAGCAGCCGGGTGACTCATCCGGCTGCTCCCGTCGTGCGCGTCCGCGGACCTCAGGCGGCCGGTTCGACGGCCTTCGCCCCCGCGGCCGCCGCCGTGCGCGGCAGGGTGAGTACGGCCAGGAACCCGAGGACCGCCACCGCGGCGAAGAAGTAGAAGCCCCACGGGTGGCCGACCCCGGACGAGACCAGCGCACCGGTGATCGACGGGCCCACGATCGAGCCGATCCGGCCGATCCCCGACGCCGAACCGAGCGCGGTGCTCCGCACGGAGGCCGGGTAGTAGGCCGTCACGTAGGCGTACACGAGCACCATGGCCGAGAAGACGAAAACGCCGGTGAGGAAGACGACGACGTTGAGCATCAGGTCGCTCTCCATCTTGATGCTCAGGCAGGCCAGCATGAGCACCGAGACCGCGAACCAGACCATCGTGGTGCCTTTGATGCCCCGTCGGTCGGCGACGAATCCGCCGAGCACCAGCCCGACCACACCGCCGATGTTGAGCACGAGGAGCTGGGTGACGGCCGTGGGCACGGGGTAGCCGGCGTCGTTCATCAGCTTCGGCAGCCAGGTGTTGAGGCCGTAGACCAGCAGCAGCCCCATGAACGACGCGACCCAGATGCCGGTGCCCGCCCGCAGGTACGCCGGCTTGAGCAGCTCGGTGAACGGCACCCGCTGTTCCCCGTCCTGCTTGGCCCGGACGAAGGCCTCCGACTCCGGCAGCCTGAACCACTGGACGGCGGCGACCACGAGGCCCACGACGCCGAGCAGGTAGAAGAGGATCTCCCAGTTGTCGGTCACCTGGAGCGCGAGCAGCGAGGTGATCACCGCACCGGTGTGGTAGCCGGTCATGGTCAGCGTGCTGGCCCGCGCCCGGCGGCCGGCGGGCATGTGCTCGGCCATCATCGTCAGCGACACGGGCATGCAGGCGCCGAGCCCGAGTCCGGCGACGAGCCGCAGCGCGGCGAACATCCAGACGGAGGTCGCGAGCGGCACCACGATGGTGAAGACCGAGAACAGCACCACCGAGCCGATGAGCAGCCGGCGGCGGCCCAGCCGGTCGGCGAGCGGCCCGACACAGACCGCGCCGATGGCGACGCCCACGAGCGAGAGCGTCGCGATGGTGGTGGCGTCACCCGCGGTCATGCCGAGGTGGTGGGTCTTGAGCAGGGTGGGGATGATGGCGCCGAGGACGACGAGGTCGTAGCCCTCCAGCAGGACGGTGATCCAGCACAGGACCACCGTCCACGCGCTGCTGCCGGTGCGGCCTGCCTGCGCGGGCGCGCCGGACGTGGTGGCGGAAGCCATGATGAGTCTCCCCCCGGGGGACGGGTGTGAGTGGGCGGAGCCGGAGCCGGCCCGGCCGGGGTGGCCGGGCCGGCCGGAACGAGGGGCCGGACGGGTCAGAACGGGTAGTCGGCGATGTCCGGGCGGACCGTGACCCACTGGGTCTCGGTGAACGCCTCGATGTTGGCCGTGGCGCCGCCGAAGCGGGAGCCAGTGCCGGAGGCCTTGACACCGCCGAACGGGGCGCCCGGCTCGTCGCTCACCGTCTGCTCGTTGATGTGGACCTTGCCCGAGTCGATCCGGTCGGCGAGCTTCATCGCCGGCCCGACGTCCCCGAGGATGCCGACCGACAGCCCGTACTCGCAGTCGTTGACGATCCGCGCGGCCTCCTCGAGCGTCGAGAAGGAGATGACGGGGGCGACGGGACCGAAGATCTCCTCGCGCCAGGCCGGCATCCCGGTCGTCAGGCCGGTGAGCACCGTGGCCCGGTAGCCCGCGCCCGCGATCTCGCCGCCGGCGGCGATCTTCGCACCCGCCGCCACGCTGTCGGTGACGATGCCGTGCACCCGCTCCAGCTGGCGGCGGTCGATGATCGGGCCGAGCGCCAC
The DNA here is from genome assembly GCF_042745235.1 of Streptomyces sp. NPDC058796. Lineage (NCBI taxonomy): Bacteria > Bacillati > Actinomycetota > Actinomycetes > Kitasatosporales > Streptomycetaceae > Streptomyces > Streptomyces sp. NPDC058796. The sequence continues at coordinate 319,871 of NZ_JBHYOP010000008.1, read as the reverse complement.
GTCCTCGCGGGCCGGGTCACCGACCGGCAGCGCCTCGGCCTTCGCGGCGAGCGCGGCGGTGTACTCCTCCACCAGCGACTCGTGCACGATGTGCCGGCCGGTCGTCATGCAGATCTGTCCCTGGTGCAGGTACGAACCGAACGCCCCCGCGGAGGCCGCCTTCGGCACGTCCGCGCCCGGCAGCACGACCAGCGCGTTGTTCCCGCCCAGCTCCAGGTGGGCCCGCTTGAGCAGCCGCCCGGCCTGCTCGCCGATGATCCGCCCGACCGGCGTGGACCCGGTGAAGGAGATCACCCGGACCTGAGGGGCCTCGACGACCGCCCGGCCGACCGCGCCGTCGCCCGGCAGCAGGTGCAGGACACCGGCGGGGAGCCCGGCCTCCTCGAAGATCCGGGCGATCACGACACCGCCGCTGACCGCGGTGCGCGGGTCCGGCTTGAGCAGCACGGCGTTGCCGAGGGCGAGCGCCGGGGCCACCGAGCGCAGGCCGAGGATGAGCGGGAAGTTGAAGGGGGCGATCACGCTCACCACACCGGCCGGGCGGCGGCGGGCGAGCGACCAGCGGGCCTCCTCGGAGGTGAGCACCTCGCCCTGCGGGTGGGTCGGCAGGCCCGCGCACTCGAAGCACTCGCCGATCGCCAGCCCCACCTCGAAGCCGGCCTTGGCGCGCACCGAGCCGGCCTCGCGCACCAGCCAGTCCTCGATCTCGGCGGCGTGCTCGGTGAACAGCTCACCCGCGCGGCGCAGCACCGCGGCCCGCCGCTGGGGCGGGGTCGCCGCCCACTCCCGCTGGGCCTCGGCGGCCCGCGCGGCGGCACGGCCCGCGTCCTCGGCCGTGGCGAGCCCCACCGAACCGAGCCGCTCTCCGGTCGCCGGCTCGGTCACCGGGTGCTCTGCGGGGGAGTCCTGCCAGCCGTCGCTGAAGAACTTCCGGCCCCAGACGTCGCTGTCCAGGAATGTCATCGTCTTCCCCTTCTTCGGGACTACTTCGGAACCAGTCGTGTGTCAGGAGGGTGCGGTGAGGGCGGTGTCCACCTGGATCAGGCGAGGGTGGTCGGGGCGCTCGGCGAGTACCGCGCGCAACTCCTCGGCCCCGCCGACGTGCTGGGCGCGCACCCCGTACCCCTCCGCGACGCGGGTGAAGTCCAGCCCCGGGATGTCCAGTCCGGGCGCGTCCGGTACCCCGAGCAGACCGCCGAACCAGCGCAGCGCCCCGTAGGTGCCGTTGCGCAGCAGCACGATCGTCAGCGGCACCCGGTGCTGCGCGGCCGTCCACAGGGCGGTGATGCCGTAGTTGGCCGAGCCGTCCCCGATCACCCCGGCGACCGGCCGGCCGGGCTGGGCCATCGCCACGCCGACGGCGCCGGGCAGGCCGAAGCCGAGCCCGCCGGCGGCCGGGAAGTAGTACGAGCCATGGCGGCGCAGGTCCATCTGACGCCACCACGCGGAGTTGGTCGACGTGGACTCGACGACGTACGCGGTGTCACCGGGCAGTTCGTCGCGCAGCGCGGCGAAGACCTGCTCGGGGTGGAGCGCCGGTCCGTCGGCGGTGAGCGGCTCGGGCGCGGGTCGGTAGGGGCGGCCCGAGGGCTCGCCGGGCGCGTCGAGGGACCTCAGCAGCAGGCCGATGACGGCGCCGGGGTCAGCGACCAGGGCCTCGCCCATCGGTGCCCGCGCGGCGGCCGACGCGTCCTCGGTCACCTGGATCAGCCGCGTGCCCTCGGGCAGGTAACGGCCGGGCAGGTACTCGTGGTAGCGGAACACCGGCGCGCCCAGCACCAGGACGAGGTCGTGCCCCTCGAATGCCTCGGAGACGGGCGCGATCCCGGCGGGCAGCACACCGCGGAACTGCGGGTGCCGGTTCGGGAAGGGCAGCCGGAAGAGCGAGGGCGCCGCCCACACCGGACCGCCCAGCCGCTCCGCCAGCCGCACGGCGTCGTCGAACAGGTCCGCCGAGTCGATGTCCCCGCCGAGTACGAGCGCCGGGCGCCGGGCGGCGGCGACCCGCTCGACCAGTCGGCTGCCCTGCTCGCCGCCGGGCACCGAGGCGCGCTCGACCCGGCGGTCGAGCACCGCCAGGGCGTTGTCGTCGGCCTCGGCCGACCAGTCGTCGTACGGCACGGACAGGTACGTCGGCCGCCGCTGGAGCCGCGCCTCGAAGACCGCCTGCGCCAGCGCCCGCGGCACGTCCTCGGCACACGCCGGTTCCGCGGCCCAGCCGACCAGTGGCTTCATCAGGGTCTGCGCGTCGACGCTGGCCAGGTTGGCCTCCGGCCCGATGGCGGGCCGCACCTGCTGCCCGGCCAGCACCACCAGCGGCGTGCGGGAGGCCACGGCGTTCGTCAGCGCCCCCATCGCGTTGCCCGAACCGGAGGCGGCGTGCAGGTTGACCAGGACCGGGCGCCCCGACGCCTGGGCATAGCCGTCCGCCATGCCGACGACCGCGCCCTCGTGCAGACCGAGGACGTAGCGGAACGCGTCGGGCAGGTCGGCGAGGAAGGGCAGCTCGTTGGAGCCCGGGTTGCCGAAGACGGTGGTAAGGCCCTGGCGCTCCAGGAGATCGTGGGAGACACGGCGCACGGATGGCACGGACGTTCCTTTCGCAGTGATGTCCGACACGCTAAGGACCCCGCGACATGGGCACCAATAGATGTTTCGGCGAGCCGATATAGAGTCCTTCTATATGGGCACCTTCGATCTCAACCTGGCCCGCGTCTTCGTCCTGCTCTACGAGACCGGCAGCGTCACGGCCACCGCGGAGACGCTCCACGTCACCCAGCCCACCGTCAGCTACAGCCTGGGCAAGCTGCGGCGCCACTTCGACGACGAACTCTTCCGCCGCAACGGACGCGGACTGACGCCCACGGCCGGCGCCCGGCGGCTGTACGAGCCGCTCCAGCGCGCCCTGGCGGAGATCGACGGGACGGTCCGGCAGGGCGACGCCTTCGACCCCGCCACCATGTCGGGCCGCTTCACCATCGCCCTCTCCGACCTCGGGGAGGCGACCCTGTTGCCGCGGCTCCTCGCCGCCGCACGCGAGCGGGCGCCGGGGGTGTCGTTCACGGTCCGCCCGTTCGACGTGGAGGACGCCGAGAGCCAGCTGCGCCGCGGCGACCTCGACGTGTTCGTGGCCACCCCGGTGATCACCTCGCACCTGACGGTGCGCGTCCCGCTCTTCCGGGAGCGCTACGTCCTCATGGTCGCCGCCGACCATCCCCGGATCCGGGGCGACGCGGTCACGCTGCCGGACCTCGCGGCCGAGCACCACGCGACGGTCTTCGGGCCGAGCGGACACGTCGCGCCCCGGGCGGTGCTGGCGGCGCACGGACTCCTGGAGCGGGTGGCCGTGGACGCCACCCGCTTCTCGATGCTGCCCTACCTGCTGGAGCAGACCGACCTGATCGCCATCGTCCCCGAGTACGTCGGGGAGGTCTTCACCGCCTCCCACCGGGTGCGCCTGGTGCGGCTGCCCTTCGAGGCCGAGCCGATCGAGATCGCCCTGTACGCACGGCACGAGTCCTCGCGCAGCCCGGCGCAGCGGTGGCTGGTCCAGTTCATGGCCCAGGTGCTGGGCGAGCAGGTGAGCCCGGCCCAGCTCCCGCCGACCGCGGCGGCGACGTAGCGGTCACCGTCCGGACGTCACCCCTTGCGGCCCACCCCGCCGAACATGGCGACCTCGGCGGGGAGTTCGCCGTCACCGGACTCCGGGCGCCAGCGGTTGCAGGAGACCACGCCGGGCTCCAGCAGCTCCAGCCCGTCGAAGAACCGGGCCACGGCGTCCGGGGTGCGCTGCGTGAGCTTGGGCGTGCCGTTCTCGTTCCAGAAGGCCACGGCCGCGTCGACGTCGGGCATGTCCGGCCGGGTGACGGTGTGCGACAGCACCAGATGACTGCCCTCGGGCAGGGCGTCGACCAGCCGCCGCACGATTCCGTACGCCTCCTCGTCGTCCTCGACGAAGATGACCACGCCCAGCAGCACCAGCGCCACGGGCCGGCTCAGGTCCAGCGTGCGCGAGGCGTGCTCGAGAATCGTGTCGACGTTGCGCAGGTCCTCGTCGAGGTAGTCGGTGCGGCCCTCGGGTGCGCTGGTGAGCAGCGCCTCGGCGTGGGCCAGGACGATCGGGTCGTTGTCGACGTAGACGATGCGGGACTCGGGCGCGACGCGCTGGGCGACCTCGTGGGTGTTGTCCGCCGAGGGCAGCCCCGTACCGATGTCGAGGAACTGCCGGATGCCGCACTCACCGGCCAGATGACCCACCGCGCGCCCCAGGAAGAGGCGGTCGGCGAGGGCGTAGTCCCCGATCCCGGGGTGCAGCCGGCGTATCTGGTCGCCCGCCTGCCGGTCGACCGGGTAGTTGTCCTTCCCGCCCAGCCAGTAGTTCCATATGCGGGCCGTGTGCGGCTGGTCCGTCCTGATCCGGCTGCGCGCTTCGTTCACGGCGGGCGACTCGGGCATGGGAAGTCCTCCGGTGCGGCTGGATGATCACTCAACGACAAACGTAGCCCGCCGAGTTGACGCCCGCCGGAACACGTACGGGTTTGCCGCGGCGGCGAGAGGCAAAGCGGAGTCCATGAGCGATCCGAACAAGGACACGAGCCAGAAGCGCACCACCACACGGACCGCCGAGGTCAAGGCCCGCGGCGTCGCGGAGGAGGCGGCCGCCTCCACCTCGCGAGCCGGGAAGGCCGCCGCGGACAAGGCCGGTGACACGGCGTCAGCGGCCAGGGCGGGCGCCCGGCGTTCGGCCGAGGCCGCGAGCGGTGCCGTGCAGACGGCGGCCAAGGGCGTCGCAGCCGGCCGGCAGGCGGTCGTCACCACCTCGGGCCAGGTGGCGACCAAGGCCAAGACGGCATGGGCGGTCATCGCCCACCGAAAGCTGGTCGCCGCGGGCGTGGGCGCCGGCGTCACCGCGCTCAGCGCCGCCTCGTACGCGGTGGGCCGCCGCGCGGGACGCCACACCCACGGACCCCTCACCCGGCTCACCGGCGGCCGGATCTGACGTTCGCCGGACGGCCCCCGTCGCCGACGGTCGCGCCGGTCCGGGCGCGCCGGGCCGCCGCGCGCCCGGCCCCCGGCCCTTCCTCCGCACCCCGACCGGCGGCCGTCGCGCCCCCGCCTCGGTCACGCGTTCACCGTAACCCCGGCCCTCACCTCGGGTGCCGCTCCCCGGACAGGGGAAGATGGGTCCGCGAGCGATTGCCCGACGATGCGGAGGAGTGGGCGCATGCAGCATGACCGAGCCGGGAAGCCGGCCGGCCCCGAGGACCTGATCGACGTCGCCAGGCTGGTGACGGCGTACTACGCCGTGCAGCCGGACCCGGCGGAGCCCGGCCAGCGCGTGGCCTTCGGCACCTCCGGCCACCGGGGGTCGTCCCTGGCGGCCGCGTTCAACGAGGACCACATCGCGGCCACCAGCCAGGCCATCTGCGAGTACCGCGCCGCACAGGGCACCGACGGTCCGCTCTTCCTGGGCGCCGACACCCACGCCCTGTCCGAGCCGGCCAGGATCACCGCGCTGGAGGTCTTCGCGGCCAACGACGTGACCGTCCTGATCGACACCGCGGACGGCTACACCCCCACCCCCGCCGTCTCCCACGCCATCCTCACCCACAACCGGGGCCGCGCCTCCGGCCTCGCCGACGGCGTGGTCGTCACCCCCTCGCACAACCCGCCCTCCGACGGCGGCTTCAAGTACAACCCCCCGAACGGCGGCCCGGCCGGCTCCGACGCCACCTCCTGGATCCAGGACCGCGCCAACGAGATCATCGCCGCCGGGCTCAAGGACGTACGACGCGTCCCGTACGCCCGGGCCCTCGCCGCGCCCGGCACCGGCCGCCACGACTTCCTCGGCGCCTACGTCGGTGACCTGCCGAGCGTCCTCGACCTCGACGCGATCCGGTCGGCGGGCGTGCGGATCGGTGCCGACCCGCTGGGCGGAGCCTCCGTCGCGTACTGGGGCCGCATCGCCGAGCAGCACCGCCTCGACCTGACGGTGGTCAATCCCCTCACCGATCCCACCTGGCGGTTCATGACGCTGGACTGGGACGGCAAGATCCGCATGGACTGCTCGTCGCCGCACGCGATGGCCTCGCTCATCGAACAGCGCGACCGCTTCACCATCGCCACCGGCAACGACGCGGACGCCGACCGGCACGGCATCGTCACCCCGGACGCCGGGCTGATGAACCCGAACCACTACCTCGCCACGGCCATCGCCTACCTCTACGCCCACCGCGGCGCATGGCCCGCCGACGCCGGTGTGGGCAAGACGCTGGTCTCCTCCGGCATGATCGACCGGGTCGCCGCCGACCTCGGACGCCCACTCGTGGAGGTGCCCGTCGGCTTCAAGTGGTTCGTGGACGGACTGGTCGACGGCTCGCTCGGCTTCGGTGGCGAGGAGTCCGCCGGCGCCTCCTTCCTGCGCCGGGACGGCTCGGTCTGGACGACGGACAAGGACGGCATCATCCTGGCCCTCCTCGCCTCCGAGATCACCGCCGTCACCGGGAAGACACCGTCCGAGCACTACGCGGCCCTCACCGCCCGCTTCGGCGAACCCGCCTACGCCCGCATCGACGCCCCGGCCACCCGCGAGGAGAAGGCGCGCCTGGCCAAGCTGGCCCCGGCCGAGGTCACCGCCGGCACACTCGCCGGCGAGCCGGTCACGGCGGTGCTCACCGAGGCACCGGGCAACGGGGCGTCCATCGGCGGCATCAAGGTGACCACCGAGAACGCCTGGTTCGCGGCCCGGCCCTCCGGCACCGAGGACGTCTACAAGATCTACGGGGAGTCGTTCCTCGGGGCGGACCACCTCCGTCAGGTGCAGGACGAGGCCAAGCTCGTCGTCCTCGGGGCGCTGGGCGACTGACGTCGTCCCCCGGCCCCGGGCCGGTCAGTGGTGACCGGCCCGGGGGAGCGCCACGGTCAGCCCGCGGATCTCGTAGCCCCCGATCGCCTCCTGGAAGGCGACGCGCGGCTCCCCGCTCATGCGGACGCCCTCCAGGGCGAAAAGGCGGCTGAGGAAGACGTCCGTCTCCAGCAGGGCGATGTGCGCCCCCGGGCACCGGTGCGGCCCGTCGCCGAAGGCCAGCCCCGCGCCGACCCCGCCGGCGCGGTCGGGCCGGACCCGCAGCGGCTCCTCGCCCACGGCCGCCGGGTCGGTGTTGGCGTCGTCCAGCAGGAGGGCGACGTGCTCGCCGGGGCGCACGGTCACCGGCCCGCCCCGACAGGGCAGCTCGACGGTCTCGGTGGCCCGCCGGCGCAACCGCCCGATCACCGGCTCCAGCCGCAGCAGCTCCCGCAGGACGGCCAGGCGCCCCGCTTCGTCCGCCGCGCGGTAGTGGGCGAGCAGTGCGGCGTCGGAGAACAGGTGCCAGGCGGCCAGGCAGACGAACTCACGTGTGGTGACCATGCCGGCCGCGGCGAACGTCAGGCACTCACCGAGGATCTCCGCGTCCGAGCAGCCCTCCGCGATCAGGTGGGAGATCAGGTCGTCGTGCTCCCGGCGACGGTGCGCGCGGATGGCGGGGCGGACGTCGGCCAGGTGGATACGGAGCCAGTCGGCGTTCTGCCGCATCAGCCAGTACAGGCCCCGCGCACTGCTCAGACCGGGCTCGCCGAACTCCTGAGGGAAGAACCGTTCCAGCCTGCGGCGGATGCCGGGCCGGCCGTACCGCAGCCCGACGACCTCGCCCACCACGCCGATGGCCAGTTCGAAGGCCAGGTCGGTGAGCGGGGCCTCGCCCGCCGCGCGCAGCACGTCCAGCTGTTCCCCGGCTATGCGGACCATGAGGTCGCGGTAGTGCTCGTCGGCCCGGCGGGGAGTGAAGAAGCGCGCGGTCTGCCGGCGGTGCTCCCGGTGTTCGGGGCCGTCCCGGTAGAGCACCGGCCGGCGCACGCGCGGCGGGAGCTTCTCCACCGTCTCGACGCCGAGCCCGGCCTGTACGGTGCCGGGTCCCCGCAGCAGCGCACGCGCGACCTCGTAATCGTGCACCTGCCATGTCCCGTCCGCAGCGCGGCTGACCGGGCAGGTGGGCCGGGGCCGTCCCCGGTCGGCCTTCCGCGAGGACCACGCCGCTTCGTGTCCGCCCTGCACCAGGATCCCCTCCCCGTCCCGGCCCGGCGCGGTCCCTCCGACCGCGCGGCCGGCCGGCGTGCTGACAGGATCAGTCAGGCACCTGGTCCCTGAACACCCCCGGAATCCGCCGAACCGGCCGGGACGGGCCCTGAGCCCGGCGGCCGGGAGCGCAGCGCCCACGGCGGCGCCCAGACCTCTCCCTCCGGGTGGCCGGCCGGCCGGGAGGCGAGGTGGGACCGCAGCGCCGCCAGCGCGGGGTGCGGATTGTCGGCGTGCCAGAGCAGGGAGTGCGGGTACACGGGCGTCGGGTGGCGCAGGGGGATGCGCCGCAGACCGTGCACGGCGGGCCTGACGAGCGGTGTCCGGTCGCTGAGGAAGGTCGCCAACGACGAGGACCCGGCGACCGTGTCGAGCATGTCCTCGACGCCGAAGTTCGGTCCCACGGCGTCGATGGTGAGCCCGAACGCGGCGGCGAGGGCGTCGTAGTAGGCCGTCCACTCGGTGCCGGGCACGTTCCCCGGCATCCAGACACGATGACCGGCGAGCCGAGCGGGGGTGATCCCCCGTGCCGCCGCGAACGCGTGGGCGGGCCCGGTGACCAGATGGAGCGGCTCGTCGAACAAGGGCGTGGCCTCGATGCCGTCCGGCAGGTCGAACCCCGGCATGGTGACGCAGCGGAAGGACGCGTCGACCGACCCGGACCGGATGGCGGTGACGGCCGCGCGCACGTCGGGGAGGGTGACGACGTCGAGGGCGACACCGGGACGGGCGCGGTGGAAGTCGCGCAGCACGCCGGCGGTGGCGGCCCGTCTGCCGATCACGTCGACCCGCAGCGGGCGGCGTCCGGGCCGTACCGAGGACAGGGCCCGCTCCTCGGCGTCGAGCAGCGCACGCGCGTGCGGGAGGAACGCCTGTCCGTCGACGGTGAGCCGCACTCCCCGTGCGGTGCGGGTGAACAAGGGCACGCCCAGGCTCTTCTCCAGGGCGGCGACGCGCTTGGACACCGCCTGCTGGGTCACCGCCAGCCGGTCGGCGGCGATCTGCAGCTGCCCCGTCTCCGCGGCGGTGACGAAGGTGCGCACGGCGAGGAGATCCACGCCCGCCATCCTAAGAGGCCCGCACGACTCGTGGCCGTGGGCTGATGTTTCCCGGATCCGGGGGTAGACGGGCTGGCGTGACGGTCAAGGCTCAGGAAGAGGGCGGATCGAATGAACGGGGCTGCCCAGAACGGGAACCTGCCGAGGGAAGCGCCGGTCAGGGTGTCGGCGGAGTACGAGGGCAGGCCCGGCGACATCGCCCGGGGCCGGGAGCTCGCCCGTGCCTTCCTGACCCGGGTGCGGACCACGCGGGACCGTCCGGTGCCCGACCGCGCCGTGGACCTGGTGCAGCTCGTGGTCAGCGAGCTGCTGACGAACGCCTGCAAGTACGCGCCCGGTCCGTCACTCGTCGACCTGGAACTGGCCGAGGACCGGGTGGAGGTCACGGTGTGGGACAGCGATCCGGTGCTGCCGGTGGCCGAGGGCGCCGACCCCGACCGGGTCGGGCGGCACGGACTGGAGATCGTCATGGCCGTCTGCCAGAGCTTCGAGGTGCACCGCGAGCCCGTCGGCAAGCGCATGAGGGCCGCGGTGCGGCTCGCCGACGACCGGGAGGGCACGGCCCTCGGCCACGCGTCGTGACCACGCCGGTCCCGCACTACCCGGCGGCCAGGAGCCTCACCTCGTCGCCGCCTCCGCGTCGATGACCTCCGCCGGGTCCGGCGCCTTGATGTCCAGCGGCTCGTCGAAGCCGGTGAAGGACGTGGTCGTTTCGTAGTCGGCGCCCTTGTAGTCCACCTTGAGCAGATGGGGCTCGCCCTCGGTGGCGACGTGGAAGGTGTACGTCCCGCCGGTGCCCCCGTCACCCCCGTCCTCGGTCACGGTCAGCTCGACGGCCGCCCGGCCCGCGACGGGGCCGCTCTTCCCCTTCTTCGCCTCGCCGAACGACGTGAAGGGCCGCGTGCAGGAGGAGAGGCCGTCGCCGGGCTGCGCCGCGTCGGCGGGCACCTTGATCCACATCCGCTGCTCGCCCGTGACACCGCCGGGCTTCCACTTCTCCAGATAGGCGCGATCGGGACGGACGTAGTCGGTCTCGCCCATCCGTATCTGCTCCAGGCTGCCGCCCTCGGAGAACGCGGTCCTCCCGGAGCACCGGCTGTCGAGGTCGGTCACGAGCCGGCTGGTCACCGTACCGCCTCCGGCGGCGGTGCTGGTGGAGTCGATCCGTACGGACTCCAGTGCCCGCATCGTGGCGTTGGCGTCGTCGAGCAGCTCGTCGGCGGACTTCGTCCCCCGGGCGTCGCCGGCGCCGCACCCCGCCGTGAGGGCCCCCGCCAGCAGACAGCTCAGCACGGCCGTCGCCGCGGTCGTGGTCCTGGTCCGCACACACCCCTCCGAGGTACAAGATCGGCACCGCGAGCCTACCCGATCTCCCTCCTTCGGCCCTCCGGAGCGGTTCGCCCGTGCCCGGTGGGGGAACCTGGCGGGACGGACGGCATCGGAAGGCTGTGAGGGTCGTGGCGTCACGCTGGGCGGGCCACCGGGAGGGCGACGGACCGGCGCCGGAGTACGCGGACGGCGTGCCGGAGCCCGCCTTCGCCCTCGCCGTGCTGCGGGCTCTGGGCGCCGGCGTCCTCACCCTCGACTCGGCCGGCCGGATCACGTCGGTGAACCCGTGGGCCGAGCAACTGCTGGGCCGGCCGGCGCGGGACATGGTCGGACACGACGCGCACGACCTGCTGCACAGGCACGCGGACGGCAGCCCCGTACCGCGCGAACGGTGCGCCCTGCGCAATCCCCTGTCCGGGACGCCGGCCGAGGAGGGCAGCGAGGAGTACTTCGGACGGGCGGACGGCACCACCGTGCCGATCATCTGGGCCAGCACCCCGCTGGTCCGGGAAGGCCGGCAGGACGGGCTGGTGCTCGTCTTCCACGACTTCAGCCTGCACCGCAGCGCCACCGAGGAGATCGAGGCGCGCACCGCCGCCCTGGAGGCCTTCACCACTCAGCTGCACCTGGTGGCCGAGATCTCGACGGTCCTCGTCCCCACCGAGCGCACCTCCGTCACCCTGCGCCGTCTCCTGCGGCTGCTGGTGCCCGAACTGGGACAGTGGGCCGCGGCCGACCTCCACCAGGACCGGTCGGAAGTCCTGGAACGGGTCGCCGTCCGCAGCAGCACACACCCGCACCGGACGGGTCGGCTGAGAGGGCCCGTCACCTCGCTGCCGGGCCCCGCCCGCGCCGCGCTGAACCGGCTGGTCAACGGCGACCGCCCCGTCCCGCTGAGCGCCGACGAGGTGCTCGGCGACCCGCACCACCCCCTCGCCGCCACGCACCGCGTCCTGTTCGAACGACTCGGCGGACACTCCGCCGTCGTCGTCCCGCTCCGCACCCGGCAGCGGTCGTACGGGACACTGACCGTGGCACGTGAGGGGGACCACCCGGCCCACTCCGAGGCCGAGATCGCCCTGCTGGCCGACATCGGCCGACGCATCGGACTGGTACTGGACAACGCCCGGCTCTACCGGGAGCAGCAGAACGTCGCCGTGACCATGCAGCGCCAGCTGCTGACCCCTCTCCCGCAGGTCGACCACGTGCGCATGGCGGCCCGCTACCGGCCCGCCGAGAGCGCGATGGAGGTCGGCGGCGACTGGTACGACGCGTTCCTGCTCTCCGACGGCGTGATGGCCCTGGTCATCGGGGACGTGGTCGGCCACGATCTGCAGGCCGCCGCCCACATGGCCGAGGTCCGCAACATGCTGCGCGCCCTGGCCTGGGACCACCGGGAGCCGCCCAGCGTCATCATGCGGCGTCTGGACGAGGCGGTGACCAACACCAGCGACGCCCCCATGGCCACGCTCGTCTTCGCCCGCATCGAAGGCCCCGAGGGCGGCCCCTGGCAGTTCCACTGGGTCAACGCCGGCCACCCGCCGCCCCTGGTGATCGCCCCGGACGGTGCCACCCGCTTCCTGGAGGCGGGGCACGGTCCGCTCATCGGCATGAGCGCCACCCTGCGCCTCGGCCTGGACTGGCCCGACGCCAGCGAGGAGCTCCCGCCGGAGAGCATCCTGCTGCTCTACACCGACGGTCTGGTGGAGAGCCGGGACCGTCCGATCGACGCCGGTATGGCCAAGCTCCGCCACCACGCCGGCGTCCTTGCGCGCCGGCTGGAGGAGGAGAGCATCGACGTGTTCTGCGACGAACTGCTCGCCCGGATCGAGCCGCGCGGCGACGATGCCGCCCTGCTGGCCCTGCGCCTGCCCGCCGCGGGTGTCGGTGCCCCCGGCGACGCCTCACCCCCGCCCCCGCCCCAGTCCCCGCACAGCGAGGCCACCCCCGACCGGGCCGCGCCGGGCTCGCGCCGTCAGGAGCCGGAGGTCCTCGACCCGACCCACGCCGACCCGGAGGAGTAGCGGGTTCGGCCGACGGGGCGAGGCCCGCCCACGGATGCCCCACGCCTTCACCCGCCTGAGCGCCTTGAGTGGTGCGACCCGGGCCGCGGGCTGACGGTGATTCACATCGGGGCCGGGTCACCACAGCTGACGAAGCACCAGCTGCCCGGTCGTGACGGAAGGAACCTCAGATGCGTTCTGCTCGCATGCTCCTGACCACTGCGGCGGCCTCGGCCGTCCTCGTCCTCGGCGCACCCGGCGCCTACGCGGCGGCCGCCGGCGACTGGGAGCACGACGATTCTTCCTACAGCAAGGAGCACGACAACGGAGGCAAGCACGACGAACCGCGCGGCGGAATGCACACGGGCGGCGGCGCCCTGGCCGTGGTGAACGAGGGCGACTGGGAGGGCGGCGGCTCAAAGGAGGGCTCGGAGACCCACAAGCAGGACGAGGGTGAGAAGTCCTGGGGCGGCGGCGAGCAGGAGAAGCCGCGCGGCGGCATGCACACCGGAGGCGGCGGGCTGGACACGCCGGCCACGACCGCGGGCGGGCTGGCCGTCCTGGCCGTCGCCGCGACCGGTCTGTACGCGGTCCGACGCAGGAAGTCGGCCGACGGAGTGGCGTGAGCCGTGCCGGGCGCGATAGCAGCCGGGCCGCCACCAGGGAAGCACGTGGCGGCCCGGCTCGCTTCCCCCTCGCCCTGCCACCCCTCGCCCCCTCCACCGCCCGCCCTGCTGCCGTGCCCAAGTGAGGTGGTCCTTGATGGCAGTCCCCCCTACTCCACCCGCCGACGACACGCAGGTGCCCGCCGGACAGGGAACCCGCCCGGGCATGACGGTGCTGTGCGCCGTGGCCCTCCTGGTCCTGGCGGTGAGCCTGATCGGCGGCAACGACACGTCGGCCGACTCCTCGCGCCCGCCCCTCGCCCCGCAGCCCGGCGCGTCGGCCCCCTCGGCCCCGTCCGCCGCGGACGACACCGGGACGGAGCTGCCCCGGTCGAAGCCGGTGCGGCTGCTGATCCCGGAGATCTCCGTCGACGCCCCCTTCACCGACCTCGCCATCGGCAAGAACGGACAGCTCGAAGCACCGCCGCCCGACGACACCAACCTCGTCGGCTGGTACGCCAAGGGCGCCTCCCCGGGGGAGACGGGCACCTCGATCATCGCCGGGCACGTGGACACCAGGACGTCCGCGGCCGTCTTCGCCCGGCTCTCCGAACTCGACGAGGGTGACGTCTTCCGCGTGGAGCGGGCCGACGGACGCACGGCGTCCTTCACCGTCGACGCCCTGGAGACCTTCGACAAGGACGACTTCCCCAGCAAGCGCGTGTACGGCGACACCGACCGGGCCGAGGTACGGCTCATCACCTGCGCGGGCGACTACGACCGCAAGGCCAAGGACTACACGGACAACCTCGTCGTCTTCGCCCACCTCACCTGAGCCCGCCTCGCCCGGGCCCCCCGGTCACCCGCGCAGTGCACACGGGTCGCGCGCCACCAGGGGCGGGCACAGGATCGAGGCACGCCGGCGTCGCACCACCACGGCCGACGCCCCGTTCCGCCCCCGCGAAGGACCCGTGCAGGACCCGCGAAGGAGATGTGCGCAGGATGACCACCACGCCCGCCCCTGCTTCCGAACCGCTGACGCGACAGGTGTCGCACCATGTCTCCCAGTCCGTGTTCGACGGCTCCAGACTCCGGGTCGTCCTGCTGGTCGAGGTCTACGACGGAGCCCAGCAGCAGTTCCTCGAGACGTACGAACAGCTGCGCAGCCACGTCGAGTCCGTGCCCGGGCACCTCGGCGAACAACTGTGCCAGTCCATCGAGAACCCCTCGCAGTGGCTCATCACCAGCGAGTGGGAGAGCGCCCCGCCGTTCCTGAACTGGGTGAGCAGCGAGGAGCACGTGCGGATGGTGAAGCCGCTGCACAGCTGCGTCCGGGACACCCGGTCGCTCCGCTTCCACGTGGTCCGCGAGACGGGGCACGCGGCCGCGGGAGCCGAGTCCGCCGCCCGCGGCGGCCTCCAGACGTCTCCGCGGATCGGTGACGGAGTCATCCGGCACGCCCTCACCTTCACCGTGAAGCCTGGCAGCGAGGAGGCGGTCGCCAAGCTCCTCGCCGACTACGCCTCGCCCGAGCCGCGGGTCGACGACAGCACGCGCCTGTGCCGCACCTCCCTGTTCCTGCACGGCAACCGGGTGGTGCGGGCCATCGAGGTCCGCGGCGACCTGCTCGCGGCACTGCGGCACGTCGCGGAACAGCCCGAGGTGCGCGCGGTCGAGGAGGCGCTCAACCCGTATCTGGAGCAGGACCGTGACCTCGGTGACCCGGAGTCCGCCCGGGTCTTCTACACCCGGGCGGCCCTGCCCGCCGTGCACCATGTGACGGCGGACGAGGAGGACCCGGCGGCACGCCGGCACGCGTTGTCGTACCCGGCCCGGCCGGGCTGCGGCATGCGGCTGGCCCAGTTGCTGGCCGAGGCCGACGAGGCGGCGGCGGACGACCCGCGCAGCCAAGTCCTGTGCAGCACGATCTTCCAGCGCGACGACGTCGTCGTGCGGCTGGTCGACGTACGGGGTGAGCTCGGTGACGGAGACCCCGCGGTGGCCCTCGGTCTCCCGGACCCGGCCAGGGTGGCCGAACTGACGACCCTTCTGGACGGCCCCGCGCCCGCGGGCGGCGGGCTCGCCCGCGCGCTCGACGGAGCCCGCATGGACCTCGTCACCGACCGCCGCGCGCCCGGCGTCTGACCCGGCCGCCCGGCCCGCACGCGCCTCGGCCGCCGGCCCGCGCACGTCGCGGAGCGGCGGCCGAGGTGCGGCCCGCCCGTCAGCTCACTCGGGCACGGTGCAGTCGAACGCGTGCAGGTAGGGGTTGACCGGGCGGATGTCGTCGATGACGAGGCCCGCGTCGGTCAGCCGGCCGACCATGCTGTCGGTGGTGTGCTTGGCGCCGCCGACGTTGAGGAGCAGCAGCAGGTCCATGGCGGTGCTGAACCGCATGGAGGGCGTGTCGTCGACGAGGTTCTCGATGACCACGACGCGTGCCCCGGGGCCGCCCGCCGCCATGACGTTGCGCAGGGCGCGGGCGGTGCTGTCGTCGTCCCACTCCAGGATGTTCTTGATGACGTAGACGTCGGCCCGGACCGGGATGGCCTCCCGGCAGTCGCCCGGCACGATCCGCACCCGGTCCGCGAGCGGACCGCCCTCGCGCAGCCGGGGGTCGGCGTTCTCCACCACGCGGGGCAGGTCGAGGAGGGTGCCGTGCATCGACGGGTACTTCTCCAGCAGGCTCGCCACCACGTGCCCCTGGCCGCCGCCGATGTCGGCCACCGACGTGCTCGCGGACAGGTCGAGGAGCGCGGCGACGTCCTGGGCCGACTGGCGGCTGGACGTGGTCATGGCACGGTTGAAGACCTCGGCCGACTCGGGGGCGTCCTCGTTGAGGTAGGTGAAGAACTCCTTGCCGTACAGGCCCTCGACGACGTTGCCGCCGGTGCGGACCGCCTCGTCGAGCAGGGGCCAGGCGTCCCAGGTCCACGGTTCGGTGCACCACAGGGTGATGTGGCGCAGGCTGTGCGGGTCGTCCTCGCGCAGCAGCAGGGACATGTCGGTGTGCGTGAACGTCCCGTCCTTGTGCTCGGCGAAGACCCCGTAGCAGGTCAGGGCGCGCAGCAGCCGGCGCAGCGGCCTCGGCTCGGTCTTCACCGCGGCCGCCAGGTCCTCCACGGCCATCGGTGCGTCGCCGAGCGCGTCGGCGACGCCGAGCCGGGCGGCCGCGCGGAGGGCGGCGGCACATGCCGCCCCGAACACGAGCTCCCGCAGCCGCATGGGCGGGGGCGGGGCGGTCTGTGCGGTCATGTGCCGCGTCCTTCCTTCTTCTGCGTTCTTCCGGGTTCCTCGGGTGACTACGGCCGGCCGGTCAGCACAGTCCCGCGGGCTTGGAGGCGCCGCAGGTGTTGCCGGTGAAGGTGTTGCTCTTGGCGGTGTCGCCGGTCGTGGCGTTGACGAGGTCGGCGGGGGAGTTGCCGCGCAGCCGGTTGCCGTTGACCTCGTTCTTCGAGTTGGCGGCGCCCACCATGCTCGTGGCCAGGACGATGCCGCCCGACATCGACGACTTGCCGGAGTTGCCCTCGACCGTGTTGTCGGCGACCAGGACCTTCTCGACGCCGGTCAGGACGATGCCGGAACCCTGGAGGGCCTCCAGCCGGTCGGTCTTCGGGCAGGACTTGTTGTTGCGCACGACGTAGTTGTCGCGCACGACCAGGTCGCCGGCCATGGGCTTGTTCTCGTCGCCGACGACGAACACGCCCGCGCAGTTGCCGGTGACGTGGTTGTCCGCGACGGCGAGGTTGCGCAGCCGCCGGACGGTGATGCCGATCCGGTTGCCCTCGAGCCGGTTGTGCGCGACCTCGGTGCCCTGGGTGTCCACGGCGCCTTCCTCGGCCTTGATGGTGTTGGCGAGGAAGATGCCCGCGTCGCCGTTGGCGCGGGCGGTGTTGTCCCGGAAGATGCCGTGGATCGACCGTTCCTGGGCGATGCCCCAGACCCCGTTCTTCACGGCCGTGACGTTGCGCACGGTCAGGCCGTCGGTGGCCATGGAGAACAGGCCGGTGCGCTTGAAGCCGGTCACCGTCAGGTTGGCGACGGTGATGCCCTTGACGTTCTCGTCCTTCGTTCCGATCACGCAGATGCCGTTGCCGCCCTCGGCGCAGGTGTTGTCCTCGGCGGCCTTCTCCGTGCCCGGCTTGATGACCGTGCTGCGGCCCATGCCGCGCAGGGTGAGTCCGGGCGTGCTCACCTTGACGCTCTCGTGGTAGGTGCCGGGGGTGAGGAGCACGGTGTCGCCCGGCTCGGCGGCGTCGACCGCCTTCTGGATCGATTCGCCGGGGTGGACCACGTGGGTCATGTGGCCGGCGGACGCCGGAGCCGCACCGAGCCCCGTTCCGATCATCGCTGCGGTGCACACCAGGTACACGACATGGCATTTCTTCATATTCCGCACGTTATGCCCGAAGGATTCTCGCGCCGGTCGGATGAGCCATCCGACGGCGTGTCATGAACGGACGGTGAACGCCCGGTTCTTGGGCAGACGGGGCGTGAGTGATCTTCATGTCGTCGGCCAGGAAGGAAGCACCCTCGTGACCGCTCCCGCACGACGCCCCCGCCGAAGGCGCTCCGGGCGCCGCTTCGACCTCCGTGCGACGGCCCTGTTCTTCGGACTCGCCGCCGTCGGCCTGTGCGTCGCGGGGTGGGCGGTGCGGATGGCGTTCGACGTCGCCGAGCGGCGCCCGGCCTGGGCGCTGGTCCTGGTCCTCGGCGGAGTTCTGGCCTGTCTCGCCGGCCGGCGGAGGCGCTCGGGACTCTCCGCTTCCGGCCTGGCGCGGCGCACCACGCGCGCGCTGGCGGCGGGCACGGAGACGGCCCTGGAGGCGCTGGAGGAGACGCGGACGGCCGCGGTGCCGCCGCAGGAGGCGCCACCCGGGCAGACGTACCACCTGCGGGAGCCCTCGACCGCGACGGCCGACCTCCACGAGACCCTGACCGCCGACGAGTTCGAGCAGGCGATAGCCGACCTCTGCCTGCGTGACGGCTGCGCCGAGGTGGAGGTCGTCGGCGGCGCGGGCGACCTCGGCGCCGACGTGACGGCGGTGGCCCCCGACGGCCGGCGCCTGGTCATCCAGTGCAAGTGCTACGCCGACGGCAACAAGGTCGGCTCGGAGGACCTGCAGCGCTTCGGCGGCACGTGTTTCACCGTCCACGACGCCGACATCGCGGTCGTCGTCACCACCAGCGACTTCACCCGCCCGGCCGTCGAGTACGCCGAACAGTGCGGAATAGTCTGCGTGGACGAACGCGGGCTGCGGGACTGGAGCGGGGGCGCCGGACCGGCGCCCTGGGCGCTCGCTCCCGCGCGGCCGCACGGTTTCCCCGGCGCACAGTGGCAACCTGTGCCGCATGGGCAAAACAGCGCTGATCGTCATCGACATGATCAACACCTATGACCACGAGGACGCCGACTCGCTGATTCCCTCGGTGGAATCCGTACTCCCCGCCGTGACCGGGCTGCTGGAGCGGGCGCGGCGGCAGGGCGTCCCCGTGATCTACGTCAACGACAACTTCGGCGAGTGGCGGTCGCACCACGGCGAGATCCTCGACCAGGCCCTCGCGGGACCGCACGCCCGCCTCGTCGAGCCGCTGCGGCCCGACGGTTCGTCCCTCTTCGTGGTCAAGGCACGCCACTCCATCTTCTTCGAGACCCCGTTGACGTACCTGCTGTACGAGCAGGGGATCGACCGGCTCGTGCTGTGCGGGCAGGTGACCGAGCAGTGTGTGCTCTACTCGGCGCTCGACGCCCACATCCGCCATCTGCAGGTCATCGTGGCGCGCGACGCGGTCGCCCACATCCACTCCGACCTCGCGGACGCCGCGCTGCGCATGATGGAGCGCAACATGGGCGCCCGGGTGTGCGACAGCGGCGAGTTGTGGACGTGACACGAGCCGCCGCGCCGGCGCACGCGGACGCCGCCCGGCGTCAGCTGCGCAGCGTGCGCACGGGCAGGATCACCTGGGCCGCCGACGCCAGTGTCCGCTCGTCGTTCGCGAAGGCGGCGACCGCCTCGCCGTCGCCGGGCTCCCCGTCGCCCCACGGGCGGGTGGCGAAGATCAGGCAGGCGTACCCGCGCTCGTCGACCGCGCGGCGCCACTGCGCCGTGGGGACGAACTGGGCGTTGATCCCCGGCATCGTGAGGGCCGCCGCGCCGGGCACCACCAGCAGCGTCACCGGCAGGTTCGGCAGCCGCGCGGCGTCGACGACACCGTCGCCGACGGACAGCCCGGCGTGGCCCAGCAGCCGCTCGACGGCGGCCCCGGTCGCCTCCGGGCCGCCCTCGCCGTCGCCGAGGGAACAGGCGAGGAGGAAGGGGACGTCGCCGTCGGGGGTCTCCCGGCTCCAGGACATGATGACGAGCGTGCCGAGGTCGGCGGTTCGCAGGGGGCGTGTGTCAGTTGAGATCGAGGTCACCGCGAAACCGTAAGGGCGCGCCGTGCCCCATTCGCCCGCCGCTCACTCGACTGGCCGAGCCCGTCGTGGTTCTTCACACGAACGAGGGGCACGCGCTCAGTGCTTCGAGAGGCCGCTCGGCCGCCGGCCTCCGGTCTTCGCTGTCCGGGACAGTCGGTTCCGGCTGGGCGTCCTGCTCTTCCTGGTGCTCGCCTGCACGCAAGCATCTCGGGGCTGCTGCCCAAGTTCACCGCCGGGCACTTCCCGACCGAGACCCGGGCCGCGTCCCTGGGCCTCACCTGTAACGCCGGAGCGCTCGGCGGTGCCGTCGCCCCGGTGCTCGGGGCAGAGCCGGCGTCGACGATGTCGCTGGGGCGGCCGCTCGCGGTCCTGACGTTCTTCCTCACCCTCGTCGTGATCGTGCTGACCGGCTTCGACGTGCCGAGCCGTCTCAACCGGCTCGTGGACCCGCGGGCCGTGCCGGACTACCTGGCCCCCGAGAGGGTGACGGACGCGGCGGGTGCCGTCGGGTGGTCCGGGTGCCCCGACCGGCGCAACGGAACGGTGGCCGGCGAGGCGCCGCGCCGTCACCCGGTGTAACAGTCTCGATATGATCTGTAGACGAGATGTTCATCAGGGTGCCTCGCGCGTCCGCACGGTCCGGACCGCGGCGGTGGCCCTCCTCGCCGCGGCCGCCCTGGGCGCGACCAGCGAGGCGGCGGCCGCGGCCACAGTCCCCCTGCGTACCGACTGGGACGCCATCGCCGCCTGCGAGTCCGGCGGCGACTGGAACGCGAACACCGGCAACGGCTACTACGGCGGTCTGCAGTTCGCTCCGTCGAGCTGGGCCGCCGCGGGCGGCCTCGCGTACGCGCCGCGCGCCGACCTCGCCACCCGTGGGGAGCAGATCGCCGTCGCCAAGCGCCTCGCCCGCATCCAGGGCATGTCGGCCTGGGGCTGCGCCTGACGCGCGAGCGGTACGGAACGGGCGTCAGTCACCCGGACCCGGGTCCGGCCGTACCGGCGTACGGATGCCGGCCCGGGCCGCCTCCAGCTGGGCCGCGAAGGCGATGCCGAGGAAGAGTGCCACCGCCGTGAGGTTCGCCCACAGCAGCAGCGCGATGAAGGCGGTGAGCGGTCCGTACACCGCGCCGAAGGCACCGCTGTGACCGACGTACAGCGCCAGCAGCCAGGTCGCCGACACCCACAGCACCAGGTGGACCGCGGAACCGAAGGCCAGCCAGGTGTAGCCGGGCTGGTCGCGGCGGGGCGACCAGCGCAGGATCACAGCCGAGGCGATCCAGGCCGACAGCAGCCCCGCCGGTACCTCCAGCGCGGTCCACCACCCGGGGGCGCCGGCACGGTCGCCGGCGGAGCGGGCCACGGCGTCCCCCACGGCCTCGCCCGCGACGAGCACCAGGAACCCCAGGACCATCGGCAGGCCCGCGGTGAGCGCGAGCACCAGCGCCCTGCCGTACTTGCGGAGGGAGGGGCGGTCGCGCTCGATGCCGTAGATGCGGTTGGCGCCCCGCTCGATCTGGCCCATGGCCGAGGCGAGGTTCAGCAGGGCGAACGCCAGCCCCAGCCAGAGCGCCAGAGCGCTCCACGCGTCGCTCCCGGCGCTGCGCCGGGTGCCCTCGAACGCCTTCTCCACGACGTCGGCGCTGGCCCCCGGCACGATCCGCCCGAGCGTGAGCTCGACGACGCGGCCCACACCCTCGGTGTGGACCGAGGTGGCGAGGCCGACGAGCACGATGGTGAACGGGACCAGTCCGAGGACCACCTGGAAGGCGAGGGCCCGTGCGTTGGTGAAGCCGTCCGCGTAGCGGAACCGGGCGAAGGAGTCGGTCAGGAGCCGCAGGCCTCCGTACCGGCGCAGGGCGGTCAGGGCTTCGTCGCCGGAGAGTTCTTCTCCGAGCATGTCGCGGGTCTGCGGGACGTGTACGGCGGTTCCCACGGTGCGGCTGCTCCTCGGGTCGGGGCGGGCGAAGGCGCGGGCCTCCACCCATGCGCATGCCCGTGAACGAGCCGGGCAGCACGCACCGGACGACCGGCCGGGGCCGATCGGGTGGCGGTGTCAGGAGTTGACCGGGGTAACCCATGGGTGTGCACGTGCCCGGGCCGTCGCCGCCGCCTGTTTCCCCCGGGCGGCGGCTGGGCAGTCCCCTGGCGGGGGAGCCGAGGGGCGGTCCCGGACGTTCCGTACGCCGATACCTCCGGGGCCGCCCTCGCTCACCCGGGTCTCAGGAACGGCGCCCCGAATAGGCCGACCAGCGGCCGTCCCGCCTGGCCACCGTGATGTCCCGGCCGAAGCACGCGGTCAGCAGGGAGTCGGTGAGGACGTCGTCCACGGGCCCGCGGGTCAGGATCCGGCCGTCGCGCAGCAGCAGGGCGTGGCTGACGGCGGGGAACAGCTCCTCCAGATGGTGCGTCACCGTCACGGTGGCCAGCCGGGGGCGTCCCCCGGCCAGCTGGTGCATGGCCTCGACGAGGTCCTCCCGGGAGGGCAGGTCCAGCGCGTTGAAGGGCTCGTCCAGGAGGAGCAGGGCCGGGTCGGCCATCAGCGCCCTGGCGATGAGGATCCGCGCCCGCTGTCCGCCCGAGCACACGCCGTACGGCCGGTCGGCCAGCTCCTTGACGCCGAGTTCGGCGAGCAGGTCGCGGGCGCGGAGGCGGACCTCGTCGTCGTACGTCCGCCACAGGGGCTGCACGGTGCCGCTGTGCCCGGTGAGGACGACCGCGTGGGCGGTGAGGTCCTGGGGTACCCGCTGGGCGGAGTTGACGTGGCCGATGCGGGCCCGCAGTTCACGGACGTCCACCCGGCCCAGTCGGCTGCCGAGGACCTCCACCGCCCCGGTCGTCGGGTGCGTCAGCGCGCCCAGCAGCCGCAGCAGGGTCGTCTTGCCGGCGCCGTTGGCTCCCAGCAGGGCCCAGTGCTCGCCCGGCCGGACCGTCCAGTCGACGCCGTCGAGGATGAGCTGGTCGGTGGTGTGGCGGCGGACGCCGACGCCCTCGAGCCGGAGGACGGCCGCGTCGTACTCGGGCACGGGGGAGCCGGTCGTCTGCCCTGTCATGGCGGAGCTCCTTCGCGCGGGAGGGCGGTCGTTCGCGCCGAAGGATAGATGCATGCGCCATGCGTCTGCCGGGCCGTCCGGCTGCTGGACGGCCCGGCCCGCTGCCGTGGGCGGGTCAGACGCCCGCGACCGACTGGATCCAGGAGCGGTACGCCGTCACGTTCGTGTACGCCGTGGTGGTCTGGCGGTCGCTGGTCGAGGCGACGCCGACCTGGACGCCGCCGGCCATCATGGGACCGCCGGAGTCGCCGCCCGCGGTGATGCCGTCACCGGGGCGGGCGCAGATGGCCTGGCCGTAGTAGGCGTCGTAGCAGCCGCGGGTGACGGTCAGGTTGGCGACCTTCAGGTACCGGGACTGGCAGTTGATCTCCGAACCGCACCGGGAGGTGGCGCCCCAGCCGTAGACCTGTACGTTCTGGCCGACGCGCACCGTGCCGGGCTGGCCGAGCTGCGCGTAGGAGGCGGAGACGGAGCGGTCGAGGCGCACCAGCGCGAGGTCCGACGAGGAGTGGGTGACGGTCTGCACGCCGTTCGCCACGGTGCCGCCGGAGCTCTGGTCGAGGCTGCCGATGCGGAAGGAGAGCCCGCCGCCGCTCACGCAGTGCTTGGCGGTGAGTATCCAGGTGGGGGAGATGATGGTGGCGCTGCAGGTCTGGGTGCCGTTGGAGAACAGCCGGGCCGCCCAGGGGGCGTTCTGGGCATAGCCGCCGCCGATGATCGGCTGGGGGCCGCCCTCACCGGGCTTGGGCTCGGCCGCGGAGGCGTTCGGCGCGAGCGCGACGGCGGACAGAAGTGCGGCCATGAGCGCGGCCAGCAGGGTGGGGACGAGTCTGGTGATGCGCAAGGCTCCTCGATTCCGACGACACGCGTGGGGTCGCGTGTGGTGGGTGGGGGCGCTCAGCATCTCGGCTGGGGGCCAGGGGCCACCAATCCCGGTTTCCCATAACACGCCGTTATGGAACGGACCCGGAGCCCGCGGGTTCCGGGTCCTGTTCCTCGTCTCAACCGGTCGCGGGGGCCGGGGAAATCCGCCGGTCGCGCACGGTCATCGACAGGGTCCGGGGCCGCACGGTCGCCGCGGCGACGGGCCGTACGGTCTGTCCCGGTGCGAGTTCCAGGCGTACCCGCCGGACGATCGTGGCGACGGCGGTGAGGAGCTCGGTGAGGGCGAAGCGGTCGCCGATGCACTTGTGCTTGCCCGCGCCGAAGGGCAGGAACGCGGGCGAGGGCCCGGGACGGTCGCCGTCCGGCCGGCGGTCGGGGTCGAACCGCAGCGGGTCCGGGAAGAGCGCGGGATCGCGGTGGAGGGCGTGCTGGCAGTAGGCGAGTTCGGTCCCGGCGGGCACGGTCCAGGGACCGAGGCGGGTCTCGGTGACGGTGCGGCGGGTGACGAGCCAGCCGGTGTGGTGCAGTCGCAGGGTCTCGTCGACGACCCGTCTCAGGTAGGGGAGCCGGCCCAGGTCGTCGAAGGCCACCGGCCGGTCGCCGAGCACGTCGTCGAGTTCCGCGAGGACCTCGGCCTCGACATCCGGATTGCGGGCCAGTTCGTACAGCATCCAGGAGAGCACCGAGGCGGTGGTCTCGGTGCCGGCCACGGCCAGGGTGAGGATCTCGGAGGAGATCTGGTGGCCGGTCAGCGGCCGGCCGGTCTCCTCGTCCGTGGTGCGCAGCAGCAGGGACAGCATGTCGCCGGTGTCGTGCCCGGAGGCCCGCAGGCCGGTGACGGCCCGGTCGATGGTGGCCCGTACGGCGTCCCGCGCCTTGGTGAAGCGGCGGTTGGCGGGCAGCGGCAGCCGCTCGACCCAGTCGGGGAGCATGACGCGGGCGCCGACGCCGTTCATCACGACGGACAGGTCCGCGCGCAGGCGGCGGAAGGCGCTCTCGTCAAGGCTGCCCGAGAACACCGTCTTGGCCAGCATGTCCAGGCTGAGCCCCACCATCGCCTCACGGACGTCCAGGGCCCGGCCCACGGCCCAGCCGTCGACGGCCGCCTCGGTCTCGCCGCGCATGGTGTCGACGTAGCGGGCGATCCGTTCGCGGGCGAAGGCGGGCTGGAGCTGTCGGCGTTTGCGGACGTGGGTCTGTCCGGCGGCGGTGACGACGGAGTCGCCCAGCAGCTGGCCCATCTTCTCGAAGAAGCGGCCCTTGTCGAGGCTCGGGCCGAGGTCGGTCAGCATGGTGCGGATGAGGTCGGGGTCCTGGACGACGAGGGTGCGGGTGCCGGGCTGGAGGGTGATCTCGACGACCGGCCCGTAGGCGGTGCGCAGTGCGGCGGTGAAGCCGAGGTTGTCGCGCATGAGCTGTATCGCGTGACCCAGGAACGGCAGCGAACCCGCTGCCCTGGGTATGGGGGGAGGCGCTACGAGCGTCACGGGGGTGTCCCTTCGATTCGATCTCGGGCGCCTGAATGGCTTCCCTGATCGCTCGCGGGATCAATCCGTGCGGGAACGTGGTCCATGCCACGTGCCCGGTTGGCCCGGACGTGGAGTGCGGCGACAAGCGGCGGGGAAGCTTCCACTTTTGGCCGCTTCCTGGCCGCCTCGACGGCTCAGCGCAGCAGCAGCTGTACGAGGGCCACGGTGCCGACCGTCACGACGATGATCCGCAGCGCCAAGGGGCTGAAGCGGCGGCCCACCCTGGCGCCGGTGTACCCGCCGAGGGCCGAGCCGACCGCCAGCAGCGCGACGGCCGTCCAGTCGAAGTCCGCGGCGAAGAGGAAGAAGAGCGCGGCGACGGTGTTCACGACGGCGGAGAGGACGTTCTTGACGCCGTTGAGCCGCTGCAGCGGCTCGTCGAGCAGCATGCCCATCAGGGACAGGTAGATGATCCCCTGCGCGGCGGTGAAGTAGCCGCCGTAGACGCTCGCCAGCGTCAGCCCGGTGAACAGCAGCGGGCCGCCGTCGCGGCGCGGCGAGGCACCGGTGCGCTCGCGGCGGCGCTGCACCCACCTGCCGATCTGGGGCTGGAGCGCCACCAGTACCAGGGCGAGGCCCACCAGTACCGGCACGATCGTCTCGAACGCGTCCGCGGGCAGGGCGAGCAGCAGCGTGGCACCCGCCAGGCCGCCGGCCAGCGCACCCGCGCTGAGCTTCAGCACGCGCCGGCGCTGGCCGCCCAGTTCCTTCCGGTACCCGATGGCGCCGCTGATGGAGCCGGGAATGAGTCCGAGCGCGTTGGACACCGTCGCGGTGACGGGGGACAGTCCCGTGGCCAGCAGCGCCGGAAAGGTGATCAGGGTTCCGGAGCCGACCACGCTGTTGATGGCGCCGGCTCCCACGCCCGCCGCGAACACCGCGGCCATCGCCTCGGGCGTCACGGCGGTCCGTCCGGGGCCGGCTGCGCGTGCGGCCGGAAGGTGTCGTGTGCATCTTTCACGGGCCCGACTGTACCCACCACCGAAGTGACGGGAAGCGCCGGTTCCAACCGGTCCTGGATGAACACTTCTTGACGTGAATTCACCTGATCATGCGGTGATACGATCACCGCGTTTGCGGAGCGGGCGGATGGGTGAAAGACGGCATCCCCGACTTCAGGGACAGCCCGGGCAGCACCCCCCGGTGCCGGGCGGTCCACCGGACCGCCCGCGTGGACGGGAACTCAGCGAACCGGCCTTCAGTCGCCTGAAGAGAGTCTTATGACGGAATACACAGGGAACCCATTGCTCTGGGTCCTTCTCGTCGCCCTCGTCGCCGCCGCCGTGCTCATCGGCCGGCAGCGCGGGGCGGCACGAGCTCTGCGGCAGGAGGTCCAAGGGCTCAAGCAGCACTACACGGAGCTGGAGAACGACTACGGCAAGTCCGTGCGGGCGGCCCAGGAGCGGGCCGAGGACGAGACCAAGACCGTGCTGAAGTCGGCCATGCGGACCCTGCAGGGCCTCGCCGCCGAACAGCAGCTGGTGCTCTCCCGGCTGCAGACCAAGTACGGGGACTCGGCCCTGCTCCAGGACCTGCTGGAGATCGACCACACCAACTCGCAGTTCGGCCGGCGCGCCCAGTCCATCGCGGTGCTGTGCGACGGCTGGCTCGGCGGCCGCCGCGACACCGCCTCGGTGTACGACGTGGTGCGCAGCGCCCAGGGCCGCATCCGGCACTTCCGCCGGGTGGAGATCCTCTCCCAGGTCGACTTCGGCATCACCAGCCGCGCCGTCGAACCCGTCGCCCTGGCCCTCGCCGAGCTGCTCGACAACGCCACCAGCTACTCCAGCCCGGACACCGTCGTCGAGATCAACATCCGTACCGTGCCCAAGGGCATCTGCGTCGTCGTCGACGACGCGGGCGTCGGCATGAGCGACGAGGAGCGCGTCCGCGCCGACAAGCTCCTCGCCACCGAGCGCGCCTCGGGCGTGGCGGGTCTCGGCAACCCGCCGCAGTTCGGCTTCGCGGTCATCGGCCTGCTCTGCGAACGCTTCGGCTTCGAGGTGTCGGTGGACTCCTCCTCCCCCTACGGAGGTGTGCGCGCCGTGGTCCTGCTCCCGCACGACCTGCTCACCGCCATGCCGGAGAGGAAGGCACCCGCCGCCCCGGCCGTCCGCGGCACCGCCCGGCCCGAGGCGGACGGCGGACCGGAGGCCGCGCTCGCCCCCTCCGAGACCAGCGACGGCCTGCCCCGGCGGCGCCGCAAGCGTCCGATGGCCATCGTGCCCGGCAGCGCGGCCGGCCCGCGTCCCGCCGGCCGATCCGACGCCGAGCAGGCACAGGTCATGGCCGCTTTCCAACGGGGCACGCAGACCGGCCGCGTCACCGGTCCCCAGGACGCCGACCGGACACGCAGAACATCTGGTGCAAGCAGAGAAGGACATGAGGACTCGTGAACGACGATCTGTCATGGATGCTCGACAGCGCCCTCGAGATTCCCGGGGCCCTGCACGCGGTCCTGATCTCGGCCGACGGGCTGCTGATGGCCCGGACGCAGGACTTCGACAAGGACGACGCCGACCGGGTCGCGGCCGCGATGAGCGGCGTGCAGTCGCTCAGCCGGACGCTCGCCTTCTTCTGTGAGGACCCCAGCCAGTCCTGGCGGCAGACCCTGGTCGAGTTCGACGGCGGCTGGGTGTTCCTGATCTCCGCCGGCGAGGGTGCCTATCTCGGCGTCTCCGCCTCCCCGGACGTCGACATGGCGGACATCACCTTCCGGATGCAGCAGCTCGTCGCCCAGCTCGGCAAGCGGCTGACGACGCCGCCGCGCGAGAACCTCGGTTCCCGCTCATGACCGGCCACGACGGCTGGGAGCCCGAGGCGCCCGAATTAGTGCGGCCGTACGTCATCACCAAGGGCCGCGGCCTGCCCGACGAGGAGCACCTCTCCCTCATCACCCTCGTCACGGCCGCCGACGGGCACGCGCGGCGGCCCCTGCGGCTCTCCCCCGAGGAGCAGAGCCTGCTGGACCTGTGCTCCGCCGGCTACCTGTCGGTCGCCGAGATCGCCGGGCACACCCACTTCCCGCTGGGCGTGGTGCGCATCCTGCTGGCCTCCCTGATGGAGGGCGGCCACCTCATGACCCGTCCCCCGGTGGCCCGCGCCCGCCTGGCCGACAAGGAGATCCTGGAGGAGGTGCTCAATGGGCTCCGCGCCAAGTTTGGATGAGCGGGACTACGTGCGCGGCGGGGCGACCCAGACCGCGGTGAAGATCCTCGTCGTCGGTCACTTCGCGGTGGGCAAGACCACCCTCATCGGCTCCATCTCCGAGATCGAGCCGCTGTCCACCGAGGAGACGATGACGCAGGCCGCCGAGTCGGTCGACGACCTCAAGGGAGTCCAGGGCAAGACCACGACCACGGTCGCCATGGACTTCGGGCGTCTGACCATCAGCGACCGCGTCGTGCTGTACCTGTTCGGCACCCCCGGGCAGCAGCGCTTCGTGCAGATGTGGGAGGACATGGCGCGCGGCGCGCTCGGCGCCCTGGTGCTCGTCGACCCCGAGCGGCTGGCCGACTCCTTCCCGGTCATCGACCTCATCGAGCACTACGGCCTCGACTACGCCATCGCCGTCAACCACTTCGACGGCGCCCCGCCGCGCGACGAGCGGGCCCTGCGCGAGGCACTGGACCTGCTCGACGACACCCCCGTCGTCACCTGCGACGCCCGCGACGAGAAGTCCTCGGCCGCCGCACTGACCACCCTCGTCCGCTACTTGCTGGACCGCACCCGCTAGGAGCTGGGAGCAGACATGAACGCCCACGACACCGCCCCGGTGCCGCCCCCGGGGTGCCCGGCGCACGGCTCCGGCGCCCGAGTGCCCCTGCACGGACCGGAGTTCGCCGCCCACCCCCAGGCGTACTACGAGTACCTGCGCCACTACGGGGCCGCCGCGCCCGTCGAACTGGCCCCGGGCGTCGAGGCCACGCTGGTCACCGACTACGCGGCGGCGCTCCAGCTGTTGCAGGACTCCGGCTCCTTCCGCAAGGACGCGCGCCGCTGGCGGGCCTTCAACGAGGGCAAGGTCGGTCCGGACAGCCCGGTCGCCCCGCTGCTCGCCTACCGGCCCAACTGCATGTTCGCCGACGGCGCCGACCACATCCGGCTGCGGCAGGCGGTCACCGACAGCATGGCGCGGGTGGACACCCGGCGGCTCAGCCGCAGCACCGAGCAGATCTCCGGCTACCTCATCTCGCAGTTCGGCTCCCGCGGCTCCGCCGACCTGCTCGGCGACTACGCCAAGCAGCTCCCGCTGTTCGTGTTCAACGAACTCTTCGGCTGCCCCGCCGACATCGGTGACCGGGTGCTGTTCGGCATCTCCGGCATGTTCGACGGCGTCAACGCCGAGAAGGCCACCGCCGTGCTGTTCCAGGCGGTGGAGGAGCTGGTCGCGCTCAAGCGGAGCAAGCCCGGCGAGGACGTCACCTCCTGGCTGATGCGGCACGAGGCGCGGCTCAGCGACGAGGAGATGGTCCACCAGCTCGCGCTGCTGCTGGGCGCCGGCGCCGAGCCGCTGCGCAACCTCATCGGCAACACCCTGCACCGGCTCCTCACCCACGAGCGGTACGCGCGCGAGGGCGGCCTGATCGACGAGGCCCTCGACGACACCCTGTGGGAGAACCCGCCGATGTCGAACTACGCGCCGCACTACCCGGCGGCCGACACGGAACTCGCCGGGCAGCGGCTGCAGGCGGGCGACCTGGTCCTGGTCAGTTTCGCGGCCGCCAACACCGGACCGGCCCTCAAGGCCGCGCGCCAGGCCGGCAGCAACCGTGCCCACCTGGCCTGGAGCGCGGGCCCGCACGCCTGCCCGTCCAAGGAACCGGCCCGGCACATCACGGTCACCGCCATCGAGCACCTCTTCAACGAGCTGCCGGACGTCGAACTCGCGGTGCCCGAGGACAGCCTGACATGGCGTCCGGGCCCCTTCAACCGGGCCCTCGCCACCCTGCCCGCCCGTTTCACCCCGGTGCGCTCCGGCCGGGCCGCGGAGGCGCAGCCGGGCACCGTGACCGCCGAGCGGCAGACGGCGGCCGGCTCCGCCCGTCCG
The DNA here is from genome assembly GCF_042745235.1 of Streptomyces sp. NPDC058796. Lineage (NCBI taxonomy): Bacteria > Bacillati > Actinomycetota > Actinomycetes > Kitasatosporales > Streptomycetaceae > Streptomyces > Streptomyces sp. NPDC058796. Next base: position 289,828 of record NZ_JBHYOP010000008.1, on the reverse strand, counting down.
GCCGAACGGGGAGGCATGTGGAGCCAGTTCCTCAACTGGCTCACCAGGTGACAAGCGCAACACCCTCCCAACCAGCCCCTTCCGCATGAAGGTTCGACGGCACGGGTAGTGAGCAACGCGGCATTCAAGTTGCTTACGAGTAAAAGGAGGTTTCGTGGAGCACATATCCACGAACGCCGCTATCCCGCCGCCGAACCCCCCGATACCCGCCTCGCCAGGCGGGTATCTCTCTGTGCGGCCCCGGCGGGGGACGGGCCGATGAGCGCCGCACCGACGGGCGCGGACCTCGCGGGCGCACCGACCCTCGGCGCCCTCACCGGCGGCCAGCTGCGAAGACTCGGCGCGGTCGCCGGACTCTCCGCGTCCGACGCCGACGCCTACGCCGACGTGCTGACCGACGTCCTGGGCCCGGTGGCCGATCGGTCCCTGAGCCTGCCGCCGCCCAACCGCACCTTCCTGTCCGACGACCACACCCCGGTGGAGTTCTCCCTCTCGTTCCAGCCGGACGCGGCACCCTCCCTGCGGGTGCTCCTGGAGCCGGGCTGCGGCGCAGACAGCCTGGCTCGGGAAGGCCGCGCGGGGCTGGAGGCGGTCCGGGCGATGGCTCGGCGCTGGGACTTCTCCACCGCCGCGCTCGACGGGCTCCGGGACCTGTTCCTGCCACCGTCCCCGCAGGGGCCCATGGCCCTGTGGATCGCCCTGGAGCTCGAGCCCGGCGGGGTGCCCAAGGTCAAGGTCTACCTGAACCCGGCCGCGCGCGGGGCGGAACGTTCCGCCGCGACGGTGCGCGAGGCGCTGGACCGGCTGGGCCTCCGGCGGGCCTTCGCGAGTCTGCCCGCCGGCAGCGGCTACCCGTTCCTCGCCCTCGACCTGGGCGACTGGGAGGAGCCCCGGGCGAAGGTCTACGTCCGCCACGAGAGCCTCACGGCCGGCCAGGCCGGGCGGCTCTCCCGCATGTCGCCGGGGCCCGGCCCCGCGGCCGTCGAGGGCTTCTTCCGCACCGCCGCGGGGATCGGCCCGGACGTGACGGGACTCGGCCGGCGGCCCGGCCTGTCCTGTCACGCCTTCACCGACACCGCCTCCGCACGGCCGACCGGGTTCACCCTGCACATCCCGGTCAGGGACTACGCCCGGCACGACGGCGAGGTCCTGGCGCGGGCGTCGAGGGTGCTGCGCCACCACGGCATGGACGACTCCGTGCTCGTCCGCGCCCTGGCGGCCCTCACCGAGCGTCGGCCCGAGGACGGGGTGGGGCTGATCGCCTACCTCGCGCTCGCCCACCAGCAGGGCCGCCCGCCGAGGGTGACGGCGTACCTCTCCTCGGAGGCGTACGCGGTCAGGCCGCCGGCCGTGGACGCCCCGCGGGAGCCGGTGGCGGTGGGCTGAGCGGACGTCCGGACCCACCGCGGGGCTCACGGTGCGACCCACCGGGAGCCCCGCGGACGGAGACGGCGACCGGGCGCGGGTAAGGGTGTCCGGGGACGGTCACACGGGCAGCGACTCGCGGAACTCCGCCAGGTACGGGCCCACGTCCACCTGGATCGAGGCGCCCTGCGTCCGCCCGTACCGCTGCACGATGGAGGCGAGGTAGGAGTCGATCTCCTCCCGCATCTCCTGGGCCGCGGGCAGTGTGGCGTCCCCGCCGACGATCCCGGCCACCCACCGCGCCTGGGCCTCCACCAGCCGTGTGATGGCGCCCACGGGCCGGACCAGTCCCACGAAGAACAGTCCCGGCCGGTCGGTCGGCACGACCCGCCGGTACAGCTCGACCGAGCCGTCCGCCGCCACCGGGCAGCCGGCGGGGAGGAAGGGCCAGGTCATGTGGAAGCCGGTGCAGTAGACGACCGCGTCCGCCGCCGCGGACGTGCCGTCGGTGAAGAGGACCCGGTCGCCGTCGAAGGAGTCGATGGCGGGCCTGGGCGTGACCGCGCCGTGCCGGATGCGGCTGAGGATCTCGTCCGAGAGGGTCGTGGCCGAGGAGAAGACCGGGTGGTCGGGCTCGGGCAGGCCGTAGTCCGACAGCTTGCCGCGGGCGACCAGCAGGGCCTGTTCCGCCCACTGGATCCGCTCGGCGAAGGACATCTCGTTGAACCAGGGCGCTTCGGCGATCACGTCGACCGACATGCCGTAGAGCTGTTTGGGCACGATGTGCAGTCCCCGGCGCACCGAGAGGTGGGTCTCGGCGGCGTGCCGGGAGAGGTCCGCCGCGATGTCGACCGCGGACGCGCCCAGCCCGACCACGACGACGCGCCGGCCGGCGAAGTCGGCGCCGGTGCGGTAGTCGAGGGAGTGAAGAATCGTTCCGGCGAAGGACTCGGCCCCCGGGGGAAGGGGATCGGGCAGCGCGGGCTCGGTGTGGTGGCCCGAGGCGACGACCACCTGCTCGAACCGGCGCGACGCCACCGCGCCCTCGGCGTCCCGGCTGACCACGGTCCACATGCCGTCCGCGTCCTGGCTCACGGACGTCACCTCGGTCCGCAGCTCGACGTGCTCCCGTACGCCGGACCACTCGGCGAAGGACCGAAGATAGGCGGCGAACTGGCTGTGCCGGGGATAGAGCGGGTACGCCTCGGGCATCGGGAAGTCCGCGTAACCCGTCAGCTGCTTGGCGGTGTTGAGGTGCAGGGACAGATATCCGGGGCCCCGCTCGCCGGCCTCCGGCTGTCGCCAGATGCCGCCTACGTCGTCCGCCTTCTCCAGGCAGACGAAGCCGATGCCCCGCTGCCTCAGGGCATGGCCCACCGCCAGCCCCGACAGACCTGCACCGATCACACACACACGCACGGGATTTCCCCCCAGGACGGACTCGACCTCCCCCGATCATGCACTCACTGCCCATTCGCACCTCGCCGCACACCAGTACGGAAGTGGAACGGGGCGTGTCCGTCCTCACGTTTCTCCCCGCCGGGCGCTCAGACCCCGCGCTGATCGCTCACCCGGCGGATCTTGCCGAGCGAGCGCTCCAGGGTCTCCGGCTCGACGATCTCCACCTCCACGGTCACGCCCACACCGTCCTTGACGCCCTGGCCGATCGCCCGAGCGGCGGCCTCGCGCTGCTCGGGGCCGGCGCCGGGGCGGGCCTCCACCCGCACGGTCATGTGGTCCATGCGGCCGCGCTCGGTGAGCCGGATCTGGAAGTGCGGAGCGACGCCGGGCGTGCGCAGCACGATCTCCTCGATCTGAGTGGGGAAGACGTTCACCCCACGCAGGATGATCATGTCGTCGCAGCGGCCGGTGACCTTCTGCATCCGGCGGAATGCGGGCCGCGCGGTGCCCGGCAGCAGCCGGGACAGGTCGCGGGTGCGGTAGCGGATGACCGGGAGCGCCTGCTTGGTGAGGGAGGTGAAGACGATCTCGCCCTCCTCGCCCTCGGTCAGGACCGCGTCCGTGAGCGGGTCCACCACCTCGGGGTAGAAGTGGTCCTCCCACACGTGCAGCCCGTCCTTGGTCTCGACGCACTCCTGGGCCACACCGGGGCCGATCACCTCGGACAGCCCGTATATGTCGACCGCGTGGATGTCCATCCGCTCCTCGATCTCGCGGCGCATCTCCTCGGTCCACGGCTCGGCGCCGAAGATGCCGACCTCGAGGGAGGTGCCGCGCGGATCGACGCCCTGGCGTTCGAACTCGTCGAGCAGGGTGAGCATGTAGGACGGCGTGACCATGATGATCTCGGGCCGGAAGTCCTGGATGATCTGGACCTGCCGGGCCGTCATGCCGCCGGAGGCCGGGATCACCGTGCACCCGGCGCGTTCGGCGCCGTAGTGCGCGCCCAGTCCGCCGGTGAACAGGCCGTAGCCGTAGGAGATGTGCACCTTGTGGCCGGGGCGGCCGCCCGCGGCACGGATGGAGCGGGCGATCACGTCCGCCCACATGGACAGGTCGTCGTCCGTGTAACCGACGACGGTGGCCCGGCCGGTGGTGCCGCTGGAGGCGTGCACGCGCCGTACCTCGGACATCGGGACGGCGAACATGCCGAAGGGATAGGTGTCCCGCAGGTCGGCCTTGGTGGTGAAGGGGAACCGGGAGAGGTCCGCCAGGCCGCGGCAGTCGTCGGGCGTGACCCCGGCGGCGTCGAACTTCTTGCGGTACAGCTCGACGTTGTCGTAGGCGTGCCGCAGGGTAGCGCGCAGCCGGTCGAGCTGGAGCTCGGCGAGCTGCTCCCGGGACAGCCGCTCGGCGTCGTCCAGGAGGTCGTGGGGGAGGGGCTCGCCCCGGCGCGGTGCCGGGGCCGTCCCGGTCGTCGGCTCGCTGCTCATCGCGACTCCCTCGTCGTCGTGCCCTGCGTCCTGCGCGCGGTGGTGTCCCGCACGCTGCGGCTGCGTCCGCGGAACTCGGCGATCACCTCTTCGCCGCGCCGCACGGTCACGTCGTAGACGCCGCTGCGGCCGAACCGGGCGCGTTCCTCGGCCCTCGCCACGAGCACGTCTCCCTCGCGGGCGGGCGCCACGAAGACGATGTCGGCACCCGCGGCGACGGTCACGGGACCGTGGCTGTTGCAGGCGCAGGCGAAGGCCGTGTCGGCGAGCAGGAACAGATAGCCGCCGTGGGCGATCCGGTGCCCGTTCACCATCGACGGGGTCACGGTCATGCGGAGGGACGCGGTGCCCTCGCCGTGCTCGATCAGCTCGATGCCCAGCCGCCGGGACGCCTCGTCCGCGGAGAACATCACCTCCGTGGGCGTCTGCTCCGTGGCCTGCGACACCTGACCCACCACCTTGTCTCCCGAGTCTCCCGACCGACCATTCGGTTCGCGCGTGGCCCGGCCCAGTAATCCAGTCGTCGGGTCGCCCTGTCAAGAGTGTGACCGGCAGGGCTCCGGGGTCTTGCCCGGCGCACGGAAAGACGTCACACTGGTACCGAACGAATGGTCGGTTGGGAAGCTGGTGACGATGACCACGACAGACGCCGCCGAGGCGCCGCCCCCGCAGCCGTTGCAGGAGCACTTCGACGCGACGATCGCGCGCGACCAGCGTGTCGAGCCGCGCGACTGGATGCCGGAGGGCTACCGGAAGACGCTGATCCGGCAGATCGCCCAGCACGCGCACTCGGAGATCATCGGCATGCAGCCGGAGGGCGAGTGGATCACCCGCGCGCCGTCGCTGCGCCGCAAGGCGATCCTGTTCGCCAAGGTCCAGGACGAGGCCGGCCACGGGCTCTACCTGTACTCGGCCGCCGAGACCCTCGGCGCGGACCGCGCGGACCTCACCGAGCGACTGATCGACGGACGCCAGAAGTACTCGTCGATCTTCAACTACCCGACGCTCAGCTTCGCCGACGTCGGCGTCATCGGCTGGTTCGTGGACGGCGCCGCGATCTGCAACCAGGTGCCGCTGTGCCGCAGTTCCTACGGGCCGTACGCGCGCGCGATGGTGCGCATCTGCAAGGAGGAGTCCTTCCACCAGCGCCAGGGATACGAGCTGCTGATGACGATGATGCGCGGCACCGGCGCTCAGCGCGAGATGGTCCAGGACGCGGTGGACCGCTGGTGGTGGCCGTCCCTGATGATGTTCGGACCGCCCGACGACGCCTCGCCCAACTCGGCGCGTTCGATGGCCTGGAAGATCAAGCGGCACAGCAACGACGAGCTGCGGCAGCGCTTCGTCGACATGACCGTCCCGCAGGCCGAGAAGCTCGGCGTCACCCTGCCCGACCCTCGGCTGCGCTGGAACGAGGAGCGCGGGCACCACGACTTCGGCACCCCCGACTGGGACGAACTGATGCGCGTCATCAAGGGCGACGGCCCGTGCAACGCGCAGCGGATGGAGCGGCGTCGGACCGCCCACGAAGAGGGCGCCTGGGTGCGCGCGGCGGCCACCGCCCACGCCCGCAAGCGGGCCGCCCGCGCGGAGAAGGGAGCGGCGGCATGAGCGCCGAGAAGCCGGGCAGGCAGGGCTGGCCGTTGTACGAGGTGTTCGTGCGCGGCAAGCGCGGCCTCAACCACGTCCACGTCGGCTCGCTGCACGCCGCCGACGACGCGATGGCCCTCACCCACGCCCGCGACCTCTACACGCGGCGGAACGAGGGCGTGAGCATCTGGGTCGTGCGCTCCGAGCACATCGCCGCCTCCACGCGCGACGAGAAGGACCCGTTCTTCGCCCCCAGCGCCGACAAGGTCTACCGCCACCCGACCTTCTACGACATCCCCGACGACGTCCCGCACATCTAGGAGCAGGGCATGAGTGACGACCACGTCTACCTGACCCTGGCCGAGGGACACGAGGACGACACCCGCTGGGCCTACGGCACCGGCTTCGAGGACCCGCTGCACGGGGTGGACACCACCGTGCCCGAGGGAGTCGACGCCGCCGAACTGGCCGCCGAGTGCGTGGCGCTCGCCGACGACGCCCTGGTGAGCGCCCAGCGGCTCGCCGAGTGGGTCACGCGCGCGCCCGAGCTGGAGGAGGAGGTGGCGCTGGCCAACATCGGCCTCGACCTCCTCGGCCAGGCCCGCCTGCTCTACTCCCGCGCCGGCCAGGTGGACGGCACCGGCCGGGACGAGGACGCCTACGCCTACTTCAGGGACGCCGGCGACTTCCGCAACGTACGCCTCGCCGAACTGCCCGGCGGCGACTTCGCCTTCGCGATCGTGCGGCTGCTGGTGCTCTCCAGCTGGCGCCTGGCCCACTTCCAGCGGCTGGCGGCCCACCCGGACCCGGTCCTCTCGGCGGTCGCGGCCAAGGGCGTCAAGGAACTGACCTACCACCGGCAGTACGCCGCCGAGTGGGCCGTGCGCCTGGGCGACGGCACCGACGAGTCGCACCGCAGGATGCGCGCGGCGCTGGAGGAGGTCGCCCCGTACGTCGAGGAGCTGCACGCGACCCACGACGCGCGCGAGGAGGTCGCCGACGTGCTCAGGCAGGTCACCGAGGCGGCCGGGCTGCCCCTGCCCGTGTACCGCCCGCTGCCCGGCTCCGGCCGCGCCGGCGAGCACACCGAGCACCTGGTGCCGCTCCTCACCGAGCTGCAGGGCATCGCCCGCGCCCACCCGGAGGCGACATGGTGACCGCGCTCCTCGACGCCCGCCGCGCCCGGCACATCGCCGAGCAGGTCCCCGACCCCGAGCTGCCCATGCTGACCCTGGCCGACCTCGGCGTGCTGCGGGACGTCGAGGTGACCGGGGAGGGCGCGGTCGTCGCGAGCCTCACCCCCACCTACTCGGGGTGCCCGGCGATGGCCGAGATGCGGGCGGACGTCGCCGCCCGGCTGCGGGCGGCGGGGTACGACCGGGTGGAGATCCGCACGGTTCTCGACCCGCCCTGGACCAGCGACTGGATCACCGAGTCCGGCCGCCGCAAGCTCGCCGAGCACGGTATCGCCCCGCCCGGTGCCGCACCGCGCGGCCCCGTCCCCCTCGTCGTGTCGCCCACCCGGCCCGCGGTGCCCTGCCCCCGGTGCGGCTCGCGGGACACCGAGGAGACCTCCCGCTTCGCCGCCACGTCCTGCAAGGCGCTGTGGCGCTGCCGGGCCTGCCGCGAGCCGTTCGAGCACGTCAAGGAGATCTGATGGCCCCGACCGCCCCCGCCTCGGCGTCCGCCGCCGCACCGGCGGTACGCACGCGACGCCGTCCCGCCTTCCACCGCCTGCGCGTCGCCGCGGTCGAGCGGCTGTGCGCGGACGCGGCGGCCGTGAGCTTCGAGGTCCCGGACGGGCTGGCCGAGGAGTTCGCCTTCGCGCCCGGCCAGTCGCTGACCCTGCGCCGCCAGGCCGACGGCCGGGACGAGCGCCGCTCGTACTCGATCTGCTCGCCCGCCGGTTCCGTCCCGCGCATCGGCGTCCGGGTGGTCCCCGGCGGCCTGTTCTCGTCGTGGCTGGTGAACGAGGTGCGGCCGGGCGACACCGTGGAGGTGATGGCCCCCACCGGCGTCTTCACGCCCGACCTGTCCACCCCCGGCCACCACGTGCTGGTCGCGGCCGGCTCGGGCGTCACGCCCATGATGTCCATCGCCGAGTCGGTGCTGGCCGCCGACGACCGCTCGACGGTCACCCTCTTCTACGGCAACCGCCGCACCGGCACGGTGATGTTCGCCGACGAACTGGCGGACCTGAAGGACCTGTACCCCACCCGCTTCCACCTCGCCCACGTGCTCTCCCGCGAACCCCGTGAGGCCGAGGTGCTCTCCGGCCGCCTGGACGCCGAGCGGCTGGCGGCGCTCGTCGACTCCCTGGTCGACGTGGAGCGGGCGGACCACTGGTGGCTGTGCGGCCCGCAGGGCATGGTCGCCGACGCCCAGCGGGTCCTGGCCGGCCTCGGCGTGCCGCCGGACCGGGTCCACCGGGAGCTGTTCTTCGCCGAGGACGAGCCCGTGCGGGAGGTCCGGCACGAGGAGACCGGTCCCCAGGGCCCCGTCAGCGAGGTCGTCATCACCCTGGACGGCCGCTCCACCACCTCCTCCCTGTCCCGGGAGCGGACCATCCTCGACGGCGCCCAGCAGACCCGCCCCGACCTGCCCTTCGCCTGCAAGGGCGGTGTCTGCGGCACCTGCCGCGCCCTGGTCACCGACGGCCGGGCCGACATGCGCCGCAACTTCGCCCTGGAGGACGCCGAGGTGGCGGCCGGGTACGTCCTGACCTGCCAGTCGTACCCGGTCTCCGAGAAGCTGACCGTGGACTACGACAGCTGAGGCACCCGTGGGGTCCGGTGGTCGCGGGAACAGTATGAACGCAATGATCGAAGGGGTGGCTCCGGTTCCCGCGGGTTCCTAACATCGCGGCTCGCAGCGCAACTTCGCGCGCAGCACCTACAGGAGCCGCCCGTGACCACCCCCCACGCACCCGCCCGTCTCCCCTGGGCCGCGCCCCGTCGACGCCGCCCGGCGGTCCTGGCCGCTGCCCTCACCGCCGTCCTCCTCGGCACCCTCGGCAATGTGTCCGCCGCCCCCGCGCAGGCCGCCCGGCCGGGCACGGGCCCGGCCGCCGCCGACTGCCCGGCCGAACTGGCGGGCAGGGCGCGCTGCTACACCGGTCAGGACGCGAGCGGCGCCCACTACACGATGGCCGTGCCGACCCGCTGGAACGGCTCCCTCGTCGTGCACGCCCACGGCGGCCCCGACCTCGGCGACGCCTCCGACCCGGCCCGCAGCACCGAAGACCTCCAGCGGTGGGCGGTGATGGTCGAGGAGGGGTACGCGTGGGCCGGCTCCGCCTACCGCCGGGGCGGCTACGGAGCCAGGGTGGCGGCCGCCGACACCGAGAACGTACGCCGGCTGTTCACCGAGCACTTCGGCCGGCCGGAGCGGACGTACCTGCACGGACAGTCCTGGGGCGGCAACGTCGCCGCCAAGGCCGCCGAGACCTACGGCGGGCGACCGGGCGCCTACGACGGGGTGCTGCTGACCAACGGCGTCCTCGGCGGCGGTTCGCGCGGCTACGACTACCGGGTCGACCTGCGAGTCGTCTACCAGTACTACTGCCGCAACCACCCGCGCCCGAGCGAGCCGCAGTACCCGCTGTGGCAGGGACTGCGCCCGGACTCCACCATGACCACCGCGGGGCTGCGCGCCCGTCTCCAGGAGTGCACCGGCTACGCCTCCGACCCGGCGGACCGCACCGCCCGCCAGCAGAGCAACCTCGACGACATCCTCGCGGTGACCGGCGTCCCGGAGCGCACCCTGGAGTCCCACCTGCGCTTCGCGACCTTCACGTTCCGGGACATCGTCGCGAACCGGCTCGGCGGCCGCAACCCGTTCTCCAACCGGGGCGTGCGCTACTCGGGTTCCCACGACGACAAGGCGCTCAACGCGGGCGTCGCGCGCTTCTCGGCCGACCCCACCGCCCGCCGGGACCTCTCCTACGACAGCGACCTCACCGGCAAGGTCTCCCTGCCGGTCCTCACCCTGCACGCGATCAACGACCCCACGGCCTTCGTGGAGCACGAGGCGGCCTACCGTGCCACCCTCCGGGGCGCGGGCCGGGGCGGGAACCTGGTCCAGACGTTCACCGACGAGCACGAGCACAGCTCACTGAGCGATGCCGAGTACGCCAACTCCCTCGCGGCGCTGGACGACTGGGCGCGCTCCGGCCGCAAACCGACCCCCCGCTCGGTCGCCGCGTCCTGCGCCGCCTTCGACGCGGTGTACGGCGGCGGCTGCCACTACGAACCCGGGTACCACCCGGCGTCCTACGCCTCCCGGGTGCGGCCCCGGCCGGGCGGGCTGGACTGGCCCGCCATGACGGCCGCACAGGAGCGGGCGTGGAGCAGGATCGACGGGGTCGGGATCGCGCCGTAACGGAGCGGTCGGGGCGAAGGTTCAGCCGGTCTCCGCCAGTACCGCCCGGATGACATGGCGAGCGTTGGCCGCCATCGCGGAGTTGGTCCTCCGGTAGTACGGCAGCGCGATCAGTGCCTGGGAGAGCGTCCGGCCCCGGCCGCGGCGCCAGGTCGCGTCGTCCACGTCCAGTGCTTCGAGGAAGACCTCACGGGCGGTGGCCGGAAGCAGATTCCACGCCGGGAAGAGGTCACAGGCCGGATCGCCCGCCCCCATGCAACCGAAGTCGATCACCGCGGCCAGCCTGCCCCCGTCGACCAGCAGGTTCCCCGGCATCAGGTCGGCGTGCAGCCAGACCGGCGGCCCGTCCCAGCCCGGCGCCCGCAGCGCGTCCTCCCACACGGCGGCCAGGGCCCCGCAGTCGATGCCCTCCTCGGGAAGGGCGCGCAACGCGTCGAGGGCGGCCCGGGTCTCCGCGTCGAGCGTGGCGAGCGGGCCGCCGCGATGGGCGGCCGGCGCGCCCGGCAGGGCGACGTCGCGCATGGCGGCGACGAAGCGGGCCAGGTCGCGGGCCAGCGGCTCCGGTGCGGTCAGCGCCCCGGCCTCCGGGATGTCGCCGGGCAGCCACCGGCAGACCGACCACGGCCACGGGTAGCCCCCGGCCGGCTCACCGGCGCCGAGCACCTCGGGGATCGTGGTGGGCAGCAGGGGCGCGAGGCGGGGCAGCCACTCGCGCTCCGCCGTCACGTCCCCGGCTCCGCCCGCCACCAGAGGCAGTCGTACGACCATGTCGTCGCCCAGCCGGTACATCGCGTTGACCGTGCCGCCAGAGGGGAAGCGCTCGACGGGCAGGCCCCTCCATTGAGGGAACTGCCCGGCGACCAACCGCCGCACGAGACCGGTGTCGAGGGGGTACGCGGCCGGCTCTGTCCGCCCTGAACTCATGGACGTCATCCGACCCCCCGACGGCGGCACCGTCAAACGCTTTCCGGTGGATCAGACGCCGAACTCCGACGGCGGCACGCCGAGAGCGGTGCAGGCCTCGCGGATCGCGTACTGCTCGGACGGCTCGAAGACCCCGTCGGCACCGGCGATGACCATGCCGGTCTGGATGACGGCCCGGGCCTCCGCGGGCTTCTTGGCGGCCTTGGCGATCACCTGAAGGGCCTCGCTCCTGCCCAGCTCGAAGTTGGCGAGGAGCTTGTCCACGTGCTGGTTGAAACGCTGGCGGAGCTGGTCGGCCGGGAAGTTCTGCAGCACCTCGTTGGAGACGATCAGCTCCTCCACGCGCTGCCGCTCCGCCGGCTCCACCTGGCCGTCGGCCGCGGCGACCAGCGCGCACATGGCCATGCTGGCGTCCCGGTAGGCACCGCTCTTGAGTTCGGTCTTGACCGACGCCAGCTGGGACTTGAACAGCCCGATCAGCTGTGCCTTGGAACCGCCCGACGACGACGACCCCGACCCGCCGCCGACGCCCTGCTGCCCGTACCCCTGCTGCCCGTGCCCCTGCTGTCCGTGTCCGCTTGCTCCCCGAGTGCCCTGGGACTGCTGGAAGGTCTTGGCCTGGTCCTTGATCTTGTCCCACATCGCCACTCGTGCCACCTCGGCTTCTGTTGCTGTGTATGCGTCTTGACTCTCACCAGCCTGAACGCCCCTGGGAGCCACGGGGTTCCCGGAAGGCAAAGGCGAGGCAAAGTGTCTCACGCCGGTGGCACGGCCATCGGGACTTCTCGGTCACCAAAAGGTTCCTCAGTCACCGAAAAGTGCGTTCTTCCATGTCAGGGGCCACTCTCCTACGGTTTCCGAGTAACCGAAGGAGACGAAACATGGCCATCGCCCTGATGAACCCCGAAGGACTGCCGGAGATCGACGTCTACCGGCAGGTGTCGATCGCCGCCGGATCGAAACTGGTCTTCGTCGCCGGCCAGGTCGCGTGGGACGCCGACGGCAGGACGGTCGGTGCGGGCGACCTCGCCGCGCAGACCGAGCGGTGTTACCTCAACGTCGCCACCGCCCTCGCCGCGGCGGGCGCCTCCTTCGCGGACGTGGCGAAACTGAACGTCCAGGTCGTCGACTGGACCCCCGACAAGATGCCCCAGCTGCTGGAGGGCATCGCCCGCGCGTCCGCCGTGCTGGGAACGACCCCGGTGCCGCCCGCCACGCTCACCGGCGTCGCGGCCCTGGACGTGCCCGAGCACCTGATCGAGGTCGAGGCCACCGCGGTCGTCGACTGAAGCGGTGGGTCGTTTGAGGCTCTGAGCTCGGGACACGCGAGCTCTGGGCGCCGTCGGCCGACGGCGCCGACCGTGCACGCGATCGGAGGCCAGTGATGGCGGAGAGGAACGGCACGGGCGGCGGACCGCTCGACCGTCCGGCGATGCCCCAGGAGGAGGCGGAGATCACCCCGCCCTACCGCTTCGAGCGCCAGCAGCGGCCCGGCCTGGAAGAGCTGATGGAGGTGCGCCCGCGCTACCTCGCCCCGAACTACCGGGGCTCCGGAAAGCTCGCCGGGAAGGTCGCGCTGATCACCGGGGGCGACTCCGGCATCGGCCGCGCGGTCGCCGTGCTCTACGCCCGCGAGGGGGCCGACGTCGCCGTCGTCCACCTGCCCGAGGAGCACGGCGACGCCGACGAGACCCGCGCGGCGGTCGAGAAGGAGGGCCGCACGTGCCTGCTGCTGCCGGGCGACCTGTGCGACCCGGCGTTCTGCGCGGACGTCGTCGAGCGCACCGTGGCGGGGCTGGGCGGTCTCAACATCCTGGTGAGCAACGCCGCCTACCTCAACAGCCAGAACAGCTTGTCCGATCTGACGGCGGAGGACTTCGACCGGGTCTTCAAGACCAACGTCTACGCCTACTTCCACCTGGTCATGGCGGCCCTGCCGCATCTCTCCCACGGCGACGCGGTGATCGCCACCGCCTCCGAGGAGGCCCTCAAGGGCAGCGAGATCATGATGGACTACGCCGCCTCGAAAGCCGCCCTGGTGGTCTTCACCAAGTCCATCGCCCCCCACCTCGCCCAGCGCGGTGTCCGCGCGAACATCGTCTCCCCGGGACCCACCTGGACGGTGCTCAACCTGTCGGGGCAGCGGTTCACGGACGACTACCTGACCAACCTCGGTGGTTCGGCCCCCATGGGACGCGTCGCCCAGCCGGAGGAGGTGGCGCCCGCGTACGTGTACCTGGCGTCCGACGCGGACTCCAGCTTCACCGTCGGTGAGGTCGTCGCCGTGACGGGCGGCCTGACGGACACGCGCTGAGGCACCCGCCCGCGGTCCGGCCGGTCAGCCGTGCGCGGCCCGCTCCAACAGCCGCCGCAGGTACAGGCCGCGCCCCGCGTCGAGCGGACCGGGAACTCCGGTGCGGACGGCCGTCGCGGAGTCGTGGCGCAGTCAGCCGCTGGCACCTCACCGGCGGCGGCACCGCCCCCGCCGCCCCGGTGCCCGTCACGCCGGAGACCGGCTCCACGGCTACCTGCGTGCTCACCCCCGAGGGCACCCGGGACCGCCCGCCTGTACCTACTACGGCGCCGTCGACGCCACGCCGCTCTTCCTGGTGCTGCTCCACGCCCACCACGAGACCACCGGTGACCCGTCCCCGGCCCTGCGCCCGGAGCGGCACGCGCGGCGTGCCGTGGAGTGGGTGCTCACCGACGGCGGCCCGGACGAGCACGGCTACCTCGTCTGCTCCCCGGACCCGGGCGGTCTGGTCAGCCAGAACTGGAGGTACTCCGCGGGCGCCGTCTGCTTCGCCGACGGGACCCGGGCCGAGGGGCCCGTCGCGGTGTCGTAGGCGCAGGGCTACGCCCACGACGCACTCGTCCGTACCGCTCGGCTCGCCGACGAGGTCTGGCGTGACGAACCGTACGCGCGCGGGCTCCGCGACACCGCCGCCCGCCTCCGCGACCGCTTCACGGCGGACTTCTAAATGCCGGAGGCGGACTACCCGGCCCTCGCCCTGGACGGCGCCGGACGCCGGGTCGACGCGCTGGCCTCGGACGCCGGGCACCTGCTGTGGTCGGGCATCCTCGACACCGGGCGCTCCCGGCGGGTCGGGCGGCGGCTGCTGGGGCCGGACTTCTTCTCCGGCTGGGCGATCCGCACCCTCGCCGCCGGCCAACGCCCGTACCACCCGCTGTCGTACCACCGTGGCAGCGCCTGGCCGCACGACAACGCGGTCATCGCCCTGGGGTTGGCCCGCCACGGCCTCGCGGCCGAGGTGCGCACCGTCACCGAGTCACTGGTCGCGGCGGCGGCCCACCACGGCCACCGGCTGCCCGAGGTCCTCGCCGGGTACGACCGCTCGGCGACCGCCGGACCGGTGCCGTACCCGCACTCCTGCTCGCCGCAGGCCTGGGCGGCCGCGACCCCCTCGTCCTGCGGACGGCGCTGGCACGGGCCGCCCGCTGACGCGACGGCCCGGCGAGTACCTCACGGCCCGGTACGGGCCCGGCCCGGTTCCGGACTGCCGGTGCGGTGGCGGCAGTCCGCGTCGTGGCCCGTGCCCAGCGAGGTCCACCACCGCTCGCAGCAGCCGCCGCGCCGGGTCGTGCGGGCGGCGGCCGGCCGGGTGCACTCGGGGCCGTGCACCGCGCCGTAGGAGTTCCGCCAGAACGCGCAGCACGGTGCGAGCGCGACGAGGGGCCGCCGTGACCGGGGGCGGGCCAGGCGCTCGGCACGCTGTGCCCGTAGGAGCCGCTGCCGGTGCTCCGTCCGCGCACGGGCGGCGCACCACGCGAACACGGCGGCGGCGTACAGGCCGGGCAGGGCGAGCCAGGGGTGATGGGTGGCCGCGTATCCGGCGGCGGCGAGCAGCAGGACGGCGGCGGCGCGGCACGCGCGGGCGGTGCGCAGACTCGGCGTCACGGGAACTCCCGTCGGTCGGCGTCGGAGAGGGGCTCGGGACTTCCGTATGCCCCCGGTTCGCCGGTCTACGTACCCCCGGTGGGGCCGTCAGCGCAGCCCTCGGGCGCGGCGGCCGCCGGAAAATCCGTTGCGGTCACCCACCGTCAACCCCAACCCTGCACTCATGTCCCCTGCTTCCGTGCGGCCGGCCACCCTCGCCGACGCCCCCGCCATCACCGGCCTGCTCAACGAGATCGACCGGATCGAGATCGGCCGCCCCGAGACCGACCAGCACACCGTCGAGGCCGACCTGAAACACCCGGAGACCGACCTGACGCGCGACTCGTGGCTGGCCTTCGACGACGGGCGGCTCGTGGCCTACGGGCTGCTGTGGGACGAGTCGGGCGGCGAACGCGTCGACATCGACCACTACGTGCTGCCCGAGCACCAGGCGACCGGGCTCCGGGTCCTGGCGGCCATGGAGGCCCGTGCCCTGGCCAAGGCACGGGACAACGGGGCGGAGCGGGCCGTCGTCCACCTCCACCTCAACACCCGGCCCACGACCGACACCGGGCTCCTCACCGACCGCGGCTGGAGCGTCGTACGGCGCTACCACGTGCTGAGGCGTGCGGTGGACCCGGCGAGCGACCTCCCGCCCGAGCCGCCGGCGGGAGTGCGGGTGCGGGCCTGCGCCACGGAGGCCGACCGCCTGCGGGTGCACGAGCTCTACCAGCGGGCGTTCGCGGACCACTTCGACTTCCAGCCGCGCGAGTACGCACTGTGGCTCAGCGACATCGACGCCGAGCGCCTGGACTGGTCCCTCGTGTGGATCGCCGAGACCGACGACCTCGGGGACGCCGGGTTCCTGCTGGCCCGCGACGACCGCGAGGCCATGGGCTGGATCCGCTCCATCGGTGTCCTGGACGAGGCCCGCGGCCGCGGCCTCGGCGGATTCCTGCTGCGGCACGCCTTCGCCCACTTCGCGGCGCGGGGCAGGGACACGGTGGGGCTCGGTGTCGACACCGCCAACGCAACGGGCGCCCCGCGGCTCTACGGCCGAGGCGGCATGTCGGTCCACTACGCGGTCGACACCTGGGAGGCCGTGCTCGTCTGACGCCGGGCCCGGGCGGTGGCGCTCACAGCACCATGGCCACCGCGACGACGCCGAGCAGCGCGATGTACGTCCAGGCGTGGACCCGGTCGGGGATGCGCGGCGGGCGGCGTCGCAGCACCGCGATCACGGGCAGGGCGCCCAGGAGCAGCGCGGCGGCCGCCCCGACGTCGACGAGTCCCACCAGGCGCGCGCCACCGTCTGCCGCGGCGGGGCCCTCGGTGCCGCCCAGGAAGACCAGCGCCGCCGGGAGCGCGATGGCGACGGTCAGCGGATTGGCCAGCGCGGTGGCCACTCGCATCGGGTGCCCGGCCCTGCGCATCGCGGGGACCGTCATGACGCTGCCACCCACTCCGAGGAAGGCGGCCACCGCGCCGACGGGCGCGCCGACGGCGGCCGGCAAGGGACGCGGTGCCTCGCGGGACGGTCCGGACGGGGTGTGCGGGCGCAGGAAGCCGGGGCGCAGCAGCAGGTCGACGACGGTGAGGACGACGTAGAGGACGAACGCCCAGCGGACCAGGCCGGGCGGGGCGTGCCGGGTGGCGAGGGCGCCGGCCGAGGCACCGGCCGCCAGCAGGAGGAGCAGCGGGACGCTGCCGCGCAGGGCGGCGAGCACCCGCCGGGGCGTGACGGCCGTGGCGAAGGCCGCGTTCACCACCATGACCAGTGCCGAGGTGGCCGTCGCCACCCGCATCGCGTCCGCGCCGAGGGCGGCGTCCGCCCACACCACGACCGGGACGGCGACGAAACCGCCGCCGAACCCGAACAGCACGGTCGTCAGGCCGGTGAGAAGCCCGATGCCGAGCAGAGCCAGAAGAGTCACGAGGACCACTCCACCAGCCCGTCCACCGGGCCCGCATTCGATGCCCGGCCCCGTTCCTTCGCGTCCCGGCCCGTAAGGTGGCCGGGTGAGGAACGTCCCCCTGGCCGACGTCGACCACGTGGACCGTGCCGTCGTCCCGATCGGCACCGACTACCTGCCCGGCCACCTCCTGGACTGGCACGAACACCGGCGCGCGCAGTTCCTGTACGGGGCCACCGGGGTCATGGTCGTGGACACCGCCGACGGCACCTGGACCGTGCCGCCCGAGCGTGCCGTGCTCATTCCGGCCGCCACCCGGCACCGGGTCCGCATGCTCGGCGTGAGCACCCGCAGCCTGTACGTCGAGCCGGCCGCCGTGCCGTGGTGGCCCGGCACCTGCACGGTCGTCGACGTTCCGCCCCTGCTGCGCGAACTGCTCCTCGCGGCGGTCGACTTCGAGGCCGAGTACAGCCTCTCCGGCCGGGAGGGGAGCATCGCCGACCTTCTGCTGCACGAGATCGCGGCCCGCGCTCCGCTGCCGTTCCACGTCCGCATCCCGGCCTCCGGCGGCCTGGCGGAGCTCTGCCGCGCCTACCTGGCCGCTCCGGACGCAGGGGTGACCAACGCCGAGTGGGCCACGAGGGCCGCGATGAGCGAACGCGCCTTCACCCGGCGCTTCCGTGCGGAGACGGGCGAGAGCCCCGCCGTCTGGCGGGCCCGCGCGCGGCTCCTCGCGGCCGTGCCGATGCTGCGTACGGGGTCGGTGAGCGCGGTCTCGGGCCGCCTCGGTTACGCCTCTCCCGCCGCGTTCACCGCCGCCTTCACCCGGGCCTTCGGCGCTCCGCCCTCGCGCTTCACGGCGCGCGGTCGGGGGCAGCGTTAGGACGCGTCCCGTTCCCGGCTCGTGGCCCGCTCCTGTGCGTGGTGGCCCAGGGCCGCGCTGCGGCTGGCCGCCAAGTGGTGCAGGACGAGTTCCTGCACCCGTTCGACGTCCCGCTCGGCGATGGCCTGGTACAGGGCCTCGTGTTCCAGCGCCACGGCCAGCAGGTCGTCGTGCTGGCCCAGGAGCCAGCGCAGCCGGCTGCGCAGTACGCGTTCGAGTTCGTTGAGCAGTTCGTTGGCGGCCAGGGAGACGACCGTCTCGTGGAAGTCGGCCGCCGCCCGCCGCGCCCGCACCGCGTCACCCGCGCGCGCCGCCTCCAGTTCCGCGTCCACCGTCGCGCGCAGCCTCTCCAGCCCCTCGCGCGTGTGCCGTTGCGCGGCGAGCCGGAAACCCAGGGTCTCCAGGCCCGAACGCACCTCGTCCAGGTCCGCGATGTCGCTGGTGGTGAACTCCCGCACCACCGCCCAGGTCCGCGGCCTCGGCGTCACCAGCCCCTCGGACACCAGGGTCTTGAGGGCTTCCCGCACCGGCAGCCGGCTCACTCCGAGCGCCTCGGCCAGCTCACGCTCGACCAGACGGCTGCCCGGTCGCCGGGTACCGTCGATGATCTCGTCGCGCAACTGCCGTGTGACCCGCTCGGACTCGGGCGTGAAGCCCCCTGACGCAGCCATCGCCGTCCTTCGTCCGTCTTCCCGTTCCGAGCCACGCCGACCGGGCGGTGCGGTGCGTCGGTCGGGCGGCCCGTCAGAATACCCCGGGGCCGGTCGCGGCCCGTGGAGCGGGGGACGGGCGGGGACGGGTCAGCCGGTCTCCGGGGGCCAGTTGACGATCTGCTTGGGGCGCGGACGTGCGTAGGTGCGGACCTTGGACGTGGACAGGCCCAGGCGGACCAGCGACTCGGCGATCGTCACGGCGGCGGCGACCCCGTCGACCACGGGGACACCGGTCCGCTCCACCACGCGTTCGGCGAGGCCGGCCATGCCGCCGCAGCCGAGGCAGATCACCTCGGCCCGGTCGTCCTCGACCGCGCGGGCGGCCTGCTCGGTGATGGCGTCCACGGCCGCCTGCTCGTCCCGCTCCAGTTCGAGCACGGCCAGCCCGCTCGCCCGCACCGAGGCGCACCGGGCACTCAGACCCGCCACCTCCAGCCGCTCCTCGATCAGCGGGACCGTCCGGTCCAGGGTGGTGACGACGGAGTACCGGCGGCCCAGGAACTGCGCCGTGCTCGCCGCGGCCTCCGTGATGTCGACGACGGGGACGTCGAGCAGTTCCTGCAGCCCTTCCCGGCCGTGTTCGCCGTATCCGGCCTGGATCACCGCGTCGAAGGGCTCCGGATGGGCCCGCACGGTCTCCATGACGGCGACCGCGGCCAGGTAGCTCTCGTAGTTGCCCTCGACGGACTCCGCGCCGAAGGAGGGGGTCAACGGGACGATCTCGGTGCCCGGCGAGGCGGCGCCGGCCGCCTGCTTGCCGATCGCGTCGGTGATGGACCGCGTGGTGTTGACGTTGACCACGAGAATGCGCATGAAGGGGCCTTCTGCTCGAAAGGGGGTACGGCGCGCGACGGTGCCGGAGCTATTCCGCGGCGACGGCGATGGACTCGCCGTCCACGTCGCGGATCGGGGAGGAACGGTCGGCGACGACCGCGTACAGCGCGGCGGCGAGGATCGCCCCGATGAACCACGAGAAGCCGGCCGCGGCGTGGAACCAGGGCACCAGCGCGACGACGACGGCGATCGCGGCGCTCGGCACGAAGGCGGCGACGGCCCGCGGGTTGTAGCCGCGGCGGTAGTGGTACTCCGCCTCCGCGTCCTCGGTGTAGAGGGCCGGCACGTTCACGCGGCCCTTCCGCAGCAGCCAGTAGTCCGCCATGATCACGCCGAACAGGGGGCCGAGCAGCGCGCCGAGCCCGCCGAGGAAGTAGTTGACGACGACCGGGCTGTTGTACAGGTTCCAGGGCGTGATGACCAGGCCCAGCACCGCGCTCACCAGTCCCGCGCGGCGGAAGTCGAGCCGGCGGGGGAAGAGGTTGACCAGGGCGTAGATCGGGGCGACGAAGTTGGCCAGCAGGTTCACCGCCACGGTCAGGGCGATGAGGGCCAGTGAGGCGACGGCGAGCAGGAACATGTTGGGCACGCTGCGCACGATGTCCGTCGGGCTGGTGATGACGCGCCCGTCGAGGCTGAACTGGGCCCCGCTGAGGACCGCCACGATGACGGCGAAGAACAGCATGTTCACCGGGATGCCGATGACGTTCCCGCGGACGATGGAGCCGCGGCTCCTCGCCGACCGGGTGAAGTCGCAGAAGTTCAGCACGAACGTCCCGTAGATCACGACCCACAGGGCGGCCGCCTGGAGCACCTGCAGCCACATCGCGCCGCCGGTGAGCGGGTCGTCGACGGACAGCGAGACCGAGCCGTCCGCGCGGACGAACATCCACGCGGCCAGGGCGCACATGGTGAGCAGCGTGGTGGGCGCCGCGAACGCCATGTACCGGCGGATCATCTGCATCCCGTAGCTGACGATGACGACCTGCACCGCCCACAGGACCAGGAAGGTGATCCAGCCGAGCGTCGACTGGCCGAGCAGGGAGTTCGTGTCCAGGCGGGCCAGGTCCGGGAACATGGCCACCAGGAGGGTGCTCAGCACGGCCGAGGCGAGGTAGGTCTGGATACCAAACCAGGCGATGGCCACGGCTCCTCGGACGGCGGCCGGTATCTGCGCGCCCTTGACGCCGAACGCGATGCGGCTCATGACCGGGAACGGCACCCCCGTCTTGTGCCCCATGAACCCGGACAAAGTCAACAGCAGGAAGAGCAGGACCGAGGCGAGCGCGAAGGCGGCGAGGATGCCCCACACGTTCAGCCCGAGGGCGAACAGTCCGATGGCGAACGCGTAGTTGCCCAGGCTGTGCACGTCGTTGGCCCAGAGCGTGAAGACGTTGTAGGCGCCCCAGCGGCGCCCTTCCCGCTTCGTCGGGGCCAGGTCGTAGGTGTAGAGGCCGGAGCTGGTGGCGGTGCCGTCGGTCTCGGCGGGCGAGCGGCGGTCTTCCAGGGCAGTCATACGGGACTCCTGGGCTCAGGGAGCGGGGCGGTTGGGGAGTTGGAGAGTTCCACAAAGCGGAAGTGGCGTTCCGGTGAACAGAACGTAGTTTTCGCCAAACGACACCGTCAAGGGGTCTGCGCCAAATGGAATACCATTTTTCGGCCTGTTGACAGGGGTGTGGCCCGTCCCTACCGTGACGCCCCGTCGTTACATCGATGTAAAGCTGCGGAAAGGACCCCTCGTGCTTCCCAGCCCCTCCCGCCGCCCCCGCGCGCACCCCGGCCTGCTGGCCGCCGCCCTCCTCGGGCTCCTCGTCGGCCTGCTGCCCGCGTTCACCGCCCCGGCCGCCGCGGACGGCCCCTCGTCCGCCCCACGCCCCACCGCGGCCGGCACGTTCCGCAACCCGCTCAACACCGGACCCGACCCGTTCA
This sequence comes from Streptomyces sp. NPDC058796, assembly GCF_042745235.1. NCBI lineage: Bacteria > Bacillati > Actinomycetota > Actinomycetes > Kitasatosporales > Streptomycetaceae > Streptomyces > Streptomyces sp. NPDC058796. Next base: position 268,505 of record NZ_JBHYOP010000008.1, on the reverse strand, counting down.
TGACGCACTGGAAGGGGAACTACTACCTCACCGCCACCCAGGGCGACAGCATCCGCGTGTGGCGCTCCCCGTCGCTGGGCACCCTGCTGACCGCCGACCCGGTCACCGTGTGGACCGACTCCGACCCGTCCCGCAACCGCAACATCTGGGCGCCGGAGTTCTACCGCTTCGGTGACCGCTGGTACCTCTACTACACGGCCGACGACGGCGTCGACGAGCACCACCGCCTGTACGTCCTGGAGTCGGAGGGCGACGACCCGGCCGGCCCGTACCACTTCAAGGCGAAGCTCGCCCCGCCCAACCACGCGGACGACTTCGCCATCGACGCGGGAATCCTCCAGCTCGGCGGCCGCCTCTACCTCGCCTACAGCGGCATCAACCAGTACCAGCACAACGGCATCAACATCGCCCCGATGTCCAACCCTTACACCGTCTCCGGCGACGCCGTCGCGATCGACGCCGCCGGCGGCTGCCCCGAGGTGCGCGAAGGGCCGGAGTTCCTCTACCGCAACGGGCGCGTCTGGATGACGTACTCCACCTGTGACACGGGCAAGCCCGACTACCAGGTCTGGATGATGTCGATGCCGCTGGGCGCCGACCCGCTGGCGCCGGGCAACTGGCACCAGCACCAGGGCCCGGTGTTCTCCCGGGCCGACGACCGGGGTGTGTTCGGGCCGGGCCACCACGCCTTCTTCAAGTCTCCGGACGGCACCGAGGACTGGATCGTCTACCACGCGAAGACCACGTCGGTGAACACCTACGGCAACCGCACGACGCGGGCCCAGAAGTTCACCTGGCGGGCCGACGGCAGCCCCGACTTCGGCCGTCCGCTCGCCCTGGGTGCCACCCAGGAGCTGCCCTCCGGCGACCCCGGGCCGGGCAACTACTGGATCAACGACGACGGCCGTTCGAGCGGCCCCGGGGGCGTCGTCCGCACCGGCGCCTGGAACTCGGGCACGGGCTGCGCCACGCAGTGCTTCTGGAGCGACGACCACTGGAGCGACCGGGCCGGGGCCACGGCGACCTTCACCTTCACCGGCACCCGCATCGCCCTGCTCTCCGTCAAGGACACCGGCAACGGCTACGCCGGCATCAGCGTCGACGACGGCCCGGAGCGGCGGGTGGACTTCCACGGCCCCATCCGCGTCGGCGAGGCGGTGCAGTACGTCAGCCCCAGGTTGCCGTACGGGGAGCACACCCTGCGTGTCCGCGTGACGGGGGAGCGCAACTCCCAGTCCGGGGCGTCCTTCGTGAGCGTCGACCGCGCCGAGGTCTATGTGAACTGACGCGTCCGGCGACGACCGTCAGTGCCGGTCGTGGCCCTCCGTGCTCTCCCGCAGGACGAGCCGGTGGGCCACGACGCGCTCCTGGGGCGGCACACCGGGCTCCGCGCCCTCGTTGGCCTCCTCCGGCCCCGTCGCCTCCTCGATGCGGTGCTGGAGCAACTGCACCGCGACCTTGGCCACCGCCGCCTTGTCGGGCGCCACCGTGCTCAGCGTCGGCACCGAGTACCGCCCGCCCTCCACGTCGTCGAAGCCGATGACCGCGACGTCCTCGGGCACCCTGACCCCGTGCTCGTGCAGGGCGCGCAACGCCCCGAGCGCCAGCTGGTCGTTGAGGCAGAGCAGCGCGTCCGGCCGCAGGCCCGTCCCGAGCGCCCGAGCCACCGCCTCGGCGCCGTCGGGCATCCGGAACGACTCGACCGGCAGCAGGGCGGCCGGGTCGTAGGCGATGCCCGCCTCGGCCAGGGCCGCACGGTAGCCGCGGGTGCGGGCCTGGGCCGTGCCGAGGCCAGGGTCGTCGCGCCCGCCCACCGCCAGGATGGTGCGCCGGCCGAGCGCGATCAGGTGGCCCGTGGCCTCGCGCGCGGCCCGCTCGTTGTCGATCGCCACGTGGTCGGCGCCCTCCTCCAGCAGCTCACCGAGCAGCACCGTGGGCGGGGCGCCCGCGCGGCCCCGCAGATCGTCGGCGGTCAGGGCGAGCGGGCTCAGGATGATCCCGTCCACGAACGTGGAGCCGAAACCGGCCAGCGCCGCCAGCTCGTGGGCCCGGTCCGCGCCGGACTGGTGGATCAGGACGGTCAGGGAGCACTCCTCGGCCTCCCGGACGACGTGCCGGGCCAGCTCCGCGAAGTACGGGATGTCCAGCTCGGGCACGACCAGGGCGATGATGCCGGTACGGCCCTTGCGCAGGTGACGTCCGGCCAGGTTCACCCGGTAGCCGAGCTCTTCTATGGCCTCCCGCACCACGCGTCGGGTCCGGTCGGAGACATGGGCGTAGTCGTTGATGACATTGGACACCGTCTTCTCCGACACGCCCGCGTGACGTGCGACGTCCTTGATCCTGGGCCGTGCCACCGAGACCTCCCTGCCTCCTCGCGCTGCCCGAGTCTATGTCCCGGCAGCCGATCACCCCCAACCCGGGCGCCGCCTCTTTACAGCCAATGTACATCGATGTAAAAACTAGCCACCGCATGAGCGTCCGGCCGTCGAAAGGTCCGTGATGAGTTCCCGTTTGCCTGCCCAGGGGGCGGCCGCGTCCGATTCCGCACGCCGCCTCAGCCGCCGTCGGCTGCTGCGTCACACCATGGCCGCGGCGGGAGGCCTGCTCGCCGCCGGCCCGCTGTCCGGCTGCGCCTCACCGGCCTCCGCCTCCGGAGCCTCCTCGCTGAGCGTCTGGGACCTGTTCCAGGGCGGCGACGGCATGCTGATGGACGAGATGATCGAGGCCGTGTCCCAGGGCGCCGGGGGCGCCGGGGGATTCGAGGTGGACCGCACGATCCTCGACTGGGGACCGTCGTACTACACCAAACTCGCCATGTCCGCCGCCGGCGGCCGGGCCTCCGACGTGGCCGCCATGCACCTCTCCCGGCTCGCGGGGTACGCGCCCGGCGGCCTGGTGGACCCCTTCGACCTGGACCTGCTCGCCGAGTTCGGCGTCACGAGCGAGGACTTCACGCCGGCCGTGTGGTCGCGCACCCGGCACGAGGGGACCGTCTACGCGATCCCGCTGGACGTCCACCCCTTCATCGTGTTCTACGACAAGAAGGCCGCGGCGCGGGCCGGGCTCCTGACCACCGGCGGTGAGCTGGCCCCCATGGGTTCTCCCGAGGCCCTGCTGGAGGCGGGCAAGGCCCTCGCCGAGGCGACCGGGGAGGCGGGCATCCTGTTCGGGCACGTCACCGACACGGCACAGAACTGGCGCCTGTTCGCCGGCCTCTACGCGCAGACCGGCGCCGAGTTCGCCCTGCCGGACGGCGGTCCCCCGGAGATCGACGTGGACGCCGCCGTACGCGTCGTGACCCTCATGACGCGGCTCTTCGACGGGAGGACCAACCCCAACAACCTGGACTACAACGGCGCGCTGGCCGCCTTCACCAGCGGCCGCGGCGGCATGGCGATGCTCGGCGAGTGGGAGCTGCCGACCCTGAAGAAGTCCGGCATCGACCTGGGCGCGGCACCCTTCCCGCAGGTCTTCGACGAGCCGGCCGTCTACACCGACAGCCACAGCTTCGTCCTCCCGCACCAGGACAGCCCCGACCCGGACCGGCGCCGCGAGGCCCACCGCTACGTGGCCGAGACACTCAAGCAGAGCCTCACCTGGGCGAGCGCCGGGCACATCCCCGCCTACCAGCCCGTCATCGCGGAACCGGAGTACGCGGCACTGGACCCGCAGTCCTCCTACGCGGGCGCCGCGAAGGTGGCCGTGCTCGATCCGCCCAACTGGTTCGCCGGCGCGGGTTCGAACTTCCAGAACCGCATGTGCCAGCCGCTCCAGTCGGCGCTGCTGGGCAACACGACCGCCGAGAAGGCGGTGCGGCAGATGATCCGCGAGGCGGACACGCTGCTGCGGCAGCCCAACCCGGTGGCCTGACCAGCAGAAGGAGTGTGACCGACGTGACCACCACCGCACCGCCCGGCGCCGGGGAGCGGACCGGCTCGCCCGCCGGCCCCGCGGGCGGACGCCGCACCGCCCGGCGCCGCCCGCGCTCCGGCAACGGGCTCGTGTTCGTCCTGCCGTTCCTGCTGGTGTTCGGCCTCTTCATGGTGTGGCCGATCGTCCAGGGGCTCTGGATGAGCCTCACCGACAGCTCCCTCGCCCTGCGCGACACGGACTTCGTCGGCTTCGACAACTACACCGAGGCGCTCGGCGATCCGGACGTCTGGAGCAGCCTCGGCAACACCGTCTTCTTCACCGTCGTCTCCAGCGTCCCGCTGGTGCTGGTCGCGCTCGCGATGGCCCTGCTGGTGCACAGCGGACTCGCCGGGCAGTGGGCGTGGCGCCTGTCGTTCTTCGCCCCCTACCTGCTGCCCGTGACCGTCGTGACCATGATCTGGACCTGGCTCTACCAGCCGGAACTCGGCCTCGCCAACCAGCTCCTGGACACTTTCGGCATGGCACCGGTCGGCTGGCTGTCCGACGAGTCCGTCGCCATGTGGTCCGTCGCCGCCCTCACCGTCTGGTGGACGGTCGGCTTCAACTTCCTCCTGTACCTCGCGGCGCTCCAGTCCCTGCCCACGACCTTCGACGAGGCCGCCGCTCTCGACGGGGCCGGCGCCTGGCGCCGGCTGTGGTCCATCACCCTGCCCCAACTGCGCAGGACCACCGGCCTGGTGGCCATGCTCCAGGTCCTGGCCTCCCTCAAGGTCTTCGACCAGATCTACATCCTCACCAAGGGCGGACCCAACGGCTCCACCCGTCCGGTCCTCGAGTACGTCTACGACGTCGGCTTCACCGGCTACCGCCTCGGCTACGCCTCCGCCATCTCGTACCTCTTCTTCGCCCTGATCGTCGTCGTCTCGCTCGTGCAGCTCCGTCTCTTCCGCCGGGAGGACTGACCGTGTCCGCAACCGCCACCACCCTCCGTGCCCGGCGCCGTCCCCACCGCGAAGCGGCCGGCTCGCCCCTGCTCCTCGGTCACGGCCGGCTGCCGCGCGCCCTGGCCGGGACGGCACTCGTCGTCCTCGCCGTCGTCTGGCTGCTGCCGTTCGTGTGGGCGGTCATCACCTCGGTGCAGAGCGAGGAGGACATCAACACCACCGGGCTCTCTCCGTTCAAGGGCGCCTTCACCCTGGACGCCTACCAGCGGATACTGGAACGCGGGAACGTCACCGTCTGGGCCTTCAACAGCTTCCTGATCTCCGCCCTGGTGACGCTGATCACCGTCGCGGTCTCCACCCTCGCCGCGTACGGTTTCTCGCGCGGCGCCTTCCGCGGCCGCCGGGTGCTGCTCGGCGCCACCGTCGCCGCCATCATGGTCCCGCCGCAGCTGCTCGTCGTGCCGCTGTTCGACCAGATGACCCTGTTCAACATGGTCGACACCTACGCGGCGGTCATCCTGCCCCAAGTCGTCGCGCCGATGATGGTCTTCATCCTCAAGCGATTCTTCGACGCCGTCCCCAGGGAACTGGAAGAGGCGGCCCGGATCGACGGCGCCTCCGAGTTCCGGGTCTTCCGGTCGATCGTGCTGCCGCTGTCCCGGCCGATCGTGGCGGCCGTGGCCATCTTCGTCTTCATCGGCGCCTGGAACAATTTTATGTGGCCCTTCATCGTCACCAACGACCCCGACCTGATGACCCTCCCGGTGGGCCTGGCCACCGTCAAGGACGCCTACGGCATCCAGTACGCGCAGTCCATGGCCTCCGCCCTGCTCGCCGCCCTGCCGCTGATCGTGGTCTTCCTCCTCTTTCAGCGCCGCATCGTCAACTCCGTGGCCACCACCGGCCTCGGCGGCTCCTGACCCTCACCCCGGCTGTACCCACGGGTCCGGCGCGTCCCGCGCCGGCCCACCGATCGACTGGAGCATGTGTGCCCACTCACTCCGCCCCGCGCCCGGAGTACCCGCGACCGCAGTTCGTGCGCCGCGACTGGCTCAACCTGAACGGCGCCTGGCAGTTCGAGACCGACCGAGGCGACAGCGGACTCGAACGCGGCCTCCTGGAGCGCGAACTGACCGGCGAGATCCTGGTGCCCTTCCCGCCCGAGTCCGAGCTGTCCGGCATCGGCGACACCGACTTCCTGGAGGCCGTCTGGTACCGGCGCGCCCTCACGCTGCCGGCCTCGTGGTCCGGGCGCCGGGTGCTGCTGCACTTCGGCGCCGTCGACCACGACACCACCGTGTGGGCCGACGGCAGGGAGGTCGCCCGGCACCGCGGCGGCTTCACCCCCTTCACCGCCGACCTCGGGGACGTCGCCGGGGCGGGGGAGGAGGTCGTCATCACCGTCCGCGCCCGCGACCCCAAGTCCGGCCCGCAGGCCCGCGGCAAGCAGGCCGTCCAGTACGCCAACCACGACTGCAACTACACCCGGGTCACCGGCATCTGGCAGACCGTCTGGCTGGAGCCCGTCCCCGACCTGCACCTGCGCCGCCCCCGCATCACCCCCGACCTGGCCGGCTCCGCCTTCCACGTGGAGCTGCCCCTGTCCGGCAACCGCCCCGGCCACCGGGTGCGCGCCGTGCTCAGCGACGCCGACGGCGAGGTGAGCCGCGCCGAGGCACGCGCCGACCTGGACCTCGCCCCGCGCCTGCACCTGCCGGTGCCCGGTGGCCGGCGCCGCGAGTGGTGCCCCGAGGACCCGCACCTGTACGACCTGCGCCTCGAACTGACCGACGCCGCCGGGCAGGTCGTCGACAGCGCCGAGAGCTACGCCGGGCTGCGCGCCGTCGGCCTGCGCGGCAAGGCCGTCCTCCTCAACGGCCGCCCGGTCTTCCAGCGCCTCGTCCTCGACCAGGGCTGGTACCCGGACGGGCTGATGACCGCCCCCACCGACGAGGCACTGGTGCGGGACATCGAGCTGGCCATGGCCGCCGGCTTCAACGGGGCACGGCTGCACCAGAAGGTCTTCGAGGAGCGCTTCCTGTACCACGCCGACCGTCTCGGTTACCTGGTCTGGGGCGAGTTCGGCGACTGGGGCTGCGAGACCGGCGGCTCCTCCGGCGACAACCAGCGGCCCGACGCCTCCTACGTCGCCCAGTGGCTGGAAGCCCTCGAACGCGACTACTCGCACCCCTCGATCATCGGCTGGTGCCCGCTCAACGAGACCTACCAGAAGCTCCACGACCGCATCACGACCCTGGACGACGTGACCCGCGCCATGTTCCTCGCCACCAAGGCCATGGACACCACCCGCCCGGTCGTCGACGCCTCCGGCTACGCCCACCGGGTCCCCGAGACCGACATCTACGACGCCCACAACTACGAGCAGGACCCGGCCGCCTTCCGGCAGCTGATGTCCGGCCTCGCCAAGGACGCCCCCTTCGTCAACGCCTACGACAACGGCGCCCCCTACTCCCAGCCCTACCGCGGCCAGCCCTACTTCGTCAGCGAGTTCGGCGGCATCTGGTGGGACCCCGAGGCGGCCGCCGACCGGTCCGGCGAGGACCGCACCGTCTCCTGGGGCTACGGCGAACGCGTCCGCAACGAGGAGGAGTTCCACGAGCGGTTCGCCGGACTCACCGGAGTACTGCTGTCGGACCGCGACATGTTCGGCTACTGCTACACGCAGCTGACCGACGTCTTCCAGGAGCAGAACGGCATCTACCGCTTCGACCGCGGCGTCAAACTCGACGTCGAGCGCATCCGCGCCGCACAGTTGCGCCCGGCCGCCATCGAGGGGGAGCAGGACTCCGCGTAGGGCCCCGCCCCCGGGCCGGAGGCGAACCGCCGCCTCCGGCCTCGGGAGGGGCGGCGGATCAGAAGGGGCGGTCGCCCTCGATGGCGACGCGTTCCGCGACCCGCCGCTCGGAGCCGTAGTCACCCACGGCGTAGTGCTGCGTGGCCCGGTTGTCCCAGAAGGCGACGTCGCCGGGCTGCCAGCGGAAGCGGACCTGGTACTCCGGCACGTGCGCCTGCTGGAACAGGAAGCGCAGCAGCCGGTCGCTCTCGTCCCGGTCCATGCCGGTGATGTGGGTGGTGAAGGACGTGTTGACGAAGAGCATGCGCCGCCCGGTCTCCGGGTGGGTGCGCACGACGGGGTGCTCCACGGGCGGGAAGAGGTCCTGGTGCGGGACGAGCCGCTCGGGCCCGTAGAACCTCGCGAAGCCGGGGATGAAGTCGTGCACGGCGCGGGCGCCGTCGATGCGCTCCTTCACCTCCTGGGGGAGGTTGTCGTAGGCGGCGGCCATGTCCGCCCACATCGTGTCACCGCCGAACGGCGGCACCTCGCGCAACTGCAGCACCGCGCCGAGCGCGGGCCGCTCGCGGAAGGTGACATCGGCGTGCCAGACGTTCTCGTACGTCGGGACGGCGCCGTCGCGCTTGTCGAACCGCACGACGTCCTCACTGGAACCGGCGGCGAGCAGGGGATTGGTCTCCAGCTCGCCCCAGTTGCCCGCGAACGCGCGCTGCTGCCCGGAGGTGAGGTGCTGGGAGCGGAAGAACAGCACCTTCCACTCCAGCAGGGCGCGGTTCAGCTCCTCGCGCAGCTCGGGAGTGAGGGGACGCGACAGGTCGACGCCCCTGATCTCGGCACCGATCGTGCGGGCCTGCGGAACGACCTCGAAGCGTTCGTAGGGCCGCTCCTCCCACCCCTCGGGCAGTCGGCGCAGCACGCGCCGCCCCTCGTACAGGCCGTCGGCCGGGATACGCGCTTCGCGCAGTTCGACGGTGGGTCCGGCAGACATGACGGTCATGGGAATCCTTTCCATTCGTGGTGCTACGGGTACGTGTGGTGGTACGGGTACGGGCCATGGCGGCACCGCGTCGAGGCGCGATCGCCGGGAAGAAATGAAGGTGCTCCGGGCTGTTCGCCGGAGGGTGGGAACCTTGCGCGCTACGCGCGACACGCTCTACGCGCAGTGCGCGCCGAGCCCTCGGTCCGTGGACGGCCGGTTATCGGCCGGAACGCTCACATCCGGTGCGCTCGGGCACGCGAAGACACTCCGCCGTGGTGCCGAACCGGTATGTGGTCATGGCACTGATTGTGTGATCGTCACCCGCCGCTGTCAACGGGGCGGTGGTCACGCCGGTACCGGAGTGAAGGGCCGCAGGGCGTCCCCCTCGGGCTGCACGACCCCGTAACTGCCCTCCGGCACCTTGTTCCAGACACCCGGCAGGTCACCCAGGGGCTCCGACACGATCAGCCGGGTGTCCTCGGACGCCTCCTGGAGGAACGGCAGCCCGGGGTGCAGCGCCCGCAGGCTCTCCACCCGGCTGCTGTAGTAGAGCGACCGGGTCCGGGCCTGGCTGGAGTAGCGGAAGGCCCACAACCGCAGTCCGTCGGTCACGGCGACCGTCATCTGCAGCGGGAACTCCACGTCGTGCTCGTGGCCGATCTCCTCCACCAGTCCCGCCATCCGCGCCACGGCCGTCGGAGGGTCGTCCTCCAGGCCGAGGGTGAGTGCCAGGTAGAACATCATCTCCGAGTCCGTCGAGCCCTCGATGTCCAGGAAGAGCCGCGGATCGACGGCCAGGGCGAGGTCCCGGCGCAGCCGGTGGAACTCGGCGATGGCGCCGTTGTGCATCCACATCCAGCGGCCGTGGCGGAAGGGATGGCAGTTGGTCTGCTGCACGGGGCTGCCCGTCGAGGCCCGGATGTGCGCGAAGAACAAGGGCGAGCGGACGTGGCTCGCGATCTCCCGCAGATTGCGGTTGCTCCACGCCGGTCCGACCTCCCGCACGATCGCGGGCGTGGTCATCTCCGGCCCGAACCAGCCCACCCCGAACCCGTCCCCGTTCGTCGTCTCGACACCCATGCGGGCGTGCAGACTCTGGTCGATGAGCGAGTGCTCGGGCTGGTAGAGGAGCGTCTCCAGCAGCACGGGCGTTCCCGAGTAGGCGAGCCATCGGCACATCGTCCGCAGCCTCCCTGGTCTTGGGACGTCAGTCGACCGGCCAGGTGTGGACCGGGGCGTTCAGGTGCATGTAGTCCATGTACTGCCGCGTCATCCGGCGCAGCGCCTCGTGGCGGCCGGGACGGGCGGTGGCGTCGATGTGGTGGAACATCTCCTTCTGCCAGACCGCGCCGTTGCGGCCGGTGACGCACCGCTGCTCGATGATGCCCAGCAGCGGCTCCCGCCAGGCCGAGTCCATGCCGGACAGCTCCAGTCCACGGTGCGCCAGCGGCAGCAGCCGCCGGAGCACGAGTTCGGGCACGGTCACCTCGCCCATGCCCGGCCAGTACAGCCGGGCCTCGATGCCGTGCCGGGCCGCGGTGTGCAGGTTGTCCTCGGCGACCGAGAAGGACATCCGCGACCACACCGGCCGCTCCTCCTCCACCAGCGCGCGGGTGAGCCCGTAGTAGAAGGCGCCGTTGGCGAGGGTGTCGGCGACGGTCGGGCCGGCGGGCAGCACGCGGTTCTCCACCCGCACGTGGGGTTTGTCGTGGGCGACGGCGTAGACGGGACGGTTCCAGCGGTAGATGGTGCCGTTGTGGAGGGTGAGTTCGCCCAGTTCGGGGATGTCTCCCCGGTCCAGGGTCTCCGCGGGGTCCTGCTCGTCGCACAGGGGCAGCAGGGCGGGGAAGTAGCGCAGGTTCTCCTCGAAGAGGTCGAAGACGCTGTTGATCCACCGCTCCCCGAACCAGACCCGGGGCCGTACTCCCTGCGCCTTGATCTCCTGCGGGCGGGTGTCGGTGGCCTGCTCGAACAGCGGAATACGGCTTTCGTGCCACAGTTCCTTGCCGAGCAGGAAGGGCGAGTTGGCCGCGAGGGCGACCTGGACACCGGCGATGGCCTGGGCCGCGTTCCAGTAGCCGGGGAACTCCTCGGGGGCCACCTGGAGGTGGAACTGGGTGCTGGTGCAGGCGGCCTCGGGTGTGATCGTGTCCGCGTAGGTCCGCAGCCGGTCGACGCCGTCGACCTCGATGTGCAGGTCCTCGCCCCGGGCCGCGAACACCTGGTCGTTGAGCAGCCGGTAGCGCGGGTTCTCCGAGAGGGCGGCCTCGCCGACGTCCGACTGGCGCAGCGTGGGCAGGATGCCGACCATGATCAGGTGGGCGCCGACCGACTGCGCGCGGTCCTCCGCGTGGTTCAGCGCCGCGCGGATCTCGGTCTCCCAGGCGTCGGGGCCGCCCGCCGTCAGCGCACGCGGCGGAATGTTGATCTCCAGGTTGAAGCGGCCCAGCTCGGTCGACCAGGCGGGGTCCGCGATCGCCTCCAGCGCGTCGCTGTTGCGCATCGCGGGCTCGGCCCCGTCGTCGACCAGGTTCAGCTCGATCTCGAGGCCCACCTGGGGGCGCTCGGTCTCGAACCGGGACTCGCGCAGCATCTGCGCGAAGGCCTCGAGGCACTCCTGCATCTTGATCCGGTACCGGCGGCGGTCCTCACGGGTGAAGACCAGCGCCGGGACGTCCCGTCCCATCGGCCCTCCCGGGTTGCCTTGCTCGGACGCCTCTCCACCCCAGCGTCGCACCACCCGGCGCACCCCACCAGACGGAACGGGAACGGGGCTCACCGCAACGTGTGCGGTGAGCCCCGTGGGGATCGGGTACCCGTCAGGACCGGCCGGTCCTCAGAGCTTGCCGGACTCCCGGACCGTGATCTTCGCGGAGGTCTTGCCCGTCGGAGAGGAGCCGTAGCCCTCGATCTTGTCGACCACGTCGGTGCCCTCGACGACCTTGCCGAAGACGACGTGCTTGCCGTCCAGCCACGGGGTGGGGACCGTGGTGATGAAGAACTGCGAGCCGTTGGTGTTCGGACCCGCGTTCGCCATGGAGAGCAGGTACGGGCCGGTGTGCTTCAGCTCGAAGTTCTCGTCCGCGAACTTCTCGCCGTAGATGCTCTTGCCCCCGGTGCCGTTGCCCTCGGTGAAGTCACCGCCCTGGAGCATGAACTGCGGGATCACGCGGTGGAACGGGGAACCCGCGTAGCCGAAGCCGTGCTCGCCGGTGGCCAGCTCGATGAAGTTCCTGGCGGTCTTGGGGGTGACGTCCTCGAAGAGCTCGAAGACGATGCGGCCCGCATCCTGGCCGTTGATGTCGATGTCGAAGTAAACCTTGGAATTGCTCATCCCCCCATTGTGACCTGAGGGCCCCGGCGATGCCGAACCGGCTTCCCGTTCAGCGTGTGGCGAGCAGTTCCAGGGTGTCGATCACGCGGTTCGAGAAGCCCCACTCGTTGTCGTACCAGGCGACCACCTTGACGTGCCGGCCGTCGACGCGGGTGAGCGCCGAGTCGAAGATCGACGAGGCCGGGTTGCCGGTGATGTCCGAGGAGACGAGGGGGTCCTCCGAGTACTCCAGGACACCGGCGAGCGGTCCCTCGGCGGCGGTCCGGTAGGCGGCCAGCACGTCCTCGCGGGTCACGTCGCGGGCGACGGTGGTGTTCAGCTCGACGATGGAGCCCACCGGCACCGGCACGCGGATCGAGTCGCCCGACAGCTTGCCGTCGAGGTTGGGCAGCACCAGGCCGATGGCCTTGGCGGCACCCGTCGTGGTCGGCACGATGTTGACCCCGGCGGCTCGGGCGCGGCGCGGGTCGCGGTGCGGGCCGTCCTGGAGGTTCTGCTCCTGGGTGTACGCGTGCACCGTCGTCATGAAGCCGTGCTCGATGCCGGCGAGTTCGTCGAGCACGGAGGCCAGCGGCGCGAGGGCGTTGGTGGTGCAGGACGCGTTGGAGACGACCGTGTGCGCGGCGGGGTCGTAGGCGTCGGTGTTCACGCCGTAGGCGAGGGTGACGTCGGCACCCGCGGAGGGCGCGCTGACCAGGACCTTCTTTGCGCCGGCGGTGAGGTGGGCGCGGGCGGCCCCGGCCGAGGTGAAGCGACCGGTCGCCTCCAGTACGAGGTCCACGCCCAGCTCGGCCCAGGGCAGCCGGGCCGGCTCGCGCTCGGCGAGCACCCGGATGCGACGCCCGTCGACGACGAGGGTGTCCCCGTCGACGGTCACCGGGCGTCCCAGCCGTCCGGCCGTGGTGTCGAAGGCGAGCAGCCGGGCGAGGGTGGCGGGTTCGGTGAGGTCGTTGACGGCGACGACCTCGAGCTTGGTGTCGCGTTCGAGCAGCGCGCGCAGCACGTTGCGTCCGATGCGTCCGAAGCCGTTGATGCCGATGCGAGTCATGAGAGTGCCCTTCCGGTTCGCCGTGCGGTGCGATTCCCAGGTTGGCGCGCGGGGGCCGTCCGGGGCAGCGGCGTGAGTGCCATGGTTCGCAAGGATCGCGCCAAGGGGCCTGGCTACTCCCCCTGGGTGAAGGTGCGCCGGTACTCGCTCGGAGTGGTGCCCAGGATGCGCTGGAAGTGCAGCCGCAGATTCGCGCCGGTGCCGAGGCCGACGTCGGCGGCGATCTGCTCGACGCCGCGTTCCGAGCGTTCGAGCAGCTCACGCGCCATGTCGACGCGGGCGCGCATGACCCACTGCATCGGCGTGTAGCCGGTGTCCTCGACGAAGCGCCGGGAGAAGGTGCGCGCCGACACCGCCGCGTGCCGGGCGAGCGCCTCCAGCGTCAGCGGCTCGTCCAGCCGGCGCAGGGCCCACTCCCGGGTCGCGGCGAACCGCTCGCCCAGCGGCTCGGGCACGCTGCGCGGCACGTACTGCGCCTGACCGCCGCTGCGGTAGGGCGCGGCGACCAGGCGCCGGGCCGCGTGATTGGAGGCGGCCACCCCGAGGTCGCCGCGCAGGATGTGCAGGCACAGGTCGATGCCGGAGGCGGCACCGGCGGAGGTCAGCACGCTGCCCTCGTCCACGAACAGCACGTTCTCGTCGACCCGGACGCGGGGGTGCTTGCGCGCGAGCGCCCGGGTGTAGTGCCAGTGCGTGGTGGCCCGCCTGCCGTCGAGCAGACCGGTGGCGGCGAGCGCGAACGCGCCCGTGGAGATGGCGGCCAGTCGCGCGCCCCGGTCGTGGGCCGCCGTCAGCGCGTCGACGACGGTCCGTGGCGGGTCCTCGACGTCCGGCGCCCGGTATCCGGGGAGGAAGACCACGTCGGCCCATGCCAGCGCGTCCAGGCCGTGGGCGACGTGGTACGAGAGGCCGTCACCGCCGGTCACCAGGCCGGGCGCCGCCCCGCACACCCGCACCTCGTACGGCATGCTCGCGCGCGTCGTGAACACCTGCGCCGGGATGCCGACGTCGAGCGGCTTGGCACCCTCGAGCACGAGGACGGCGACGCGGCGCAGGCGGGAGGACGGCACGGCACGAGCGTACGCGGTGACGCGGCGTCAGCTCAGGTCGAGCACCTCCATGGTGTGCTCGGCCATGCGCCGCTCCCCGAGGGCGTTGGGGTGGACGGGGACGAGGCTGTGACCGAACAGGAGCGGTTCGATCCAGCGGGTGCCGGCGGACTGGCAGGCGTCATGGCCCTCGGACACCTCGGAGAAGTCCACGAAGGTCACGCCGGTCTCCTCGGCGGCGCGTTCGACGGCGTCGTTGAGGCTCGCCTGGATGTCGCGCAGGTAGGGGACGTCGCCGGCGGCGACCGGCAGCTTCAGGAAGCAGGACGGGTCGGCGGTGGCCGGCATGATCCACGGGTAACCCAGGGCCGCCACCCGGGCGTTCGGCGCCTCGGCGCGGACGGTGCGCAGCGCGGCCTTGAGCGCGGGGTAGGTGCTGGACTGGATCTCGTCCTCGAAGGCCGTGCCGTGCCTGTCCTTGCAGGGGCTGCCCTTGCCCCCGCTGAGGAGTCCGGCGGTGCCGCAGGCCGTGATGGCGTTGATGAACGTGTTGTTGTCGTTGCCGCCGATGGTGAGGGTGACCAGGTCCGTGCCGGTGCTCAGCGCGTCCACCTGGGGGGCGACGCCGGGGTACTGCGACTGGGTGAAGTGGGAGGTCTGTGCGGCCCCGCAGGTCACGTCCTTCAGGTCGGCGCCCGTCCTGGCGGCGATGACGTGGGGATAGTTCGCCGTGGAGCGCAGGCAGAGCAGGTTGGTGGGGTCGACGGGCAGGACGCCCGAGCCGGCGCTGTAACTGTCGCCGAGGGCGACGTAGTCCAGGGAAGGGGTGGCGTGGGCGGTGGCGCCGGTGAGACCGAGGGCCAGGGTGCCGACCGCTGCGACTGTCGCGGTCATGACACGTCTGAGGGCATGCTTGGGCATGGGCTCTCGCTTCCCGTGAGGTGTGGGGCGGGGTTACTGAGCGGTTCTACTTTTAAGTAATGTGCGGGTGCGCTGACTTGTAGTCAACGTTGTTGACGGAACTTCTTACGGAGTCTCCGTCTGAGGCCGGTCGGGCGGAAATGGCATTGCCCCACCGTCGTCACGTGTGATCAGGATGAGCCCATGCCAGCCCCCCCTTCCCCTGTGCGCCCCGCGACACCCGAGGACGTACCCGCCGCCGTGCGGACCCTGGCCCGCGCCTTCGCGGACTACCCCTTCACCCGCCACGTGGTCGCGGCCGACGACCATCCGGAGCGGGTCCGCCGGTTCCAGGAGCTGTTCCTGACCCGGGTCGCGATGGAGTACGGCCGTGCCTGGGTCACCGACGACGGCCGAGCCGTCGCCGCCTGGACCACCCCGGAGCGGGACCCGGGGCCCGGCTTCGCCGAAGTGGCGCCGCTGGTCGGCGACCTCGCGGGCGACCGGGCGGCGGCCCTCGAGTCCGCCGGGCAGGCGCTGGCGCCGCACCGCCCCGCCGGCCCGGTGTGGTTCCTCGCCACGGTGGGGGTCGACCCGGACGCCCAGGGCGCGGGTCTCGGCACCGCCGTGCTCCGTCCCGGCCTGGAGGCGGCCGAGCGCGCGGGGTTTCCCGCCTTCCTGGAGACGTCGGACGAGGGCAACGTACGGTTCTACGCCCGCCTCGGCTTCGAGGTGACGGCTGAGGTGACCCTTCCGGACGGCGGCCCCCGGACCTGGTGCATGCGCCGGGGCCCGGGTCGCTGAGGGGCAAGGAGCGCCGTGCGGTGCGCCCGGTCCCGTGTCGTTGCCCGTCGCCGTGCTCGCCGAGCCCCGCACCACCCGCCCGAGGCCCCGACCGACTGTCCGGCGGAAGCGGCGGCGCCGGCCGGCGCCCGAGGGGCGCCGACGGCGGCCCGCGCTGTTCTAAAGTTGTCCCGCCAGTGCAGACGACCGTGGACCTGTGAGGTACTCACCAGCCATGCCGACCGAAACGTTTGAGTTCCAGGTAGAGGCGCGTCAGCTGCTGCAGCTGATGATTCACTCCGTCTACTCGAACAAGGACGTGTTCCTGCGCGAGCTCGTCTCCAACGCCTCCGACGCGCTCGACAAGCTGCGCCTCGCCGCCCTGCGGGACGACCTGCCCGACGCCGACGTGTCCGACCTCCACATCGAGCTGGAGGTCGACAAGGAGGCCCGCACCCTCACCGTGCGGGACAACGGCATCGGGATGTCCTACGACGAGGTCACCCGGCTCATCGGCACCATCGCCAACTCGGGTACGGCCAAGTTCCTGCAGGAGCTGCGGGAGGCCGAGGACCCGGCCGGGGCGGACGGGCTCATCGGCCAGTTCGGTGTGGGCTTCTACTCCGGCTTCATGGTGGCGGACGAGGTGACCCTGGTGACCCGGCGCGCCGGCGAGACCCAGGGCACCCGCTGGACGTCACGGGGCGAGGGTACGTACACCCTGGAGACGGTCGAGGAGGCACCGCAGGGCACATCCGTCACCCTCCACCTCAAGCCGGCGGACTCCGAGAACCAGCTCCACGACTACACCTCCGCCTGGAAGATCAGGGAGATCGTCAAGCGCTACTCGGACTTCATCACCTGGCCGGTCCGGCTGCTGCCCGAGCCGGGCGGGGACGGAGCCGAGGCGGGCGAGCCCGAGACGCTCAACTCGATGAAGGCCCTGTGGGCTCGCCCCCGCGACGAGGTGTCCGACGACGAGTACCACGAGCTGTACAAGCACATCGCCCACGACTGGCGCGAACCGCTGGAGACGATCCGGCTGCAGGCGGAGGGCACCTTCGAGTACCAGGCCCTCCTCTTCGTGCCCTCGCACGCCCCGCACGACCTGTTCACCCAGGGCTACCGGCGCGGCGTCCAGCTCTACGTGAAGCGCGTCTTCATCATGGACGACTGCGAGGAACTGCTCCCGCCGTACCTGCGCTTCGTCAAGGGCGTCGTCGACGCCCAGGACCTCTCGCTCAACGTCTCCCGCGAGATCCTCCAGCAGGACCGCCACATCCGCATGATCCAGCGCCGACTGACCAAGAAGGTCCTGGCCACGGTCAAGGACCTGAGGACGTCCGCGCCGGAGCGCTACGCCACGTTCTGGCGGGAGTTCGGTCCGGTGCTCAAGGAAGGCCTGGTCACCGACTCCGAGAACCGCGACGCGATCCTCGCCGCCTCCTCCTTCGCGACCACGCACGACGCCGACGAGCCGACCACGCTTCAGGCCTACGTGGAGCGGATGAAGGAAGGCCAGAAGGACATCTACTTCATGACGGGCGAGTCCCGTCGCGCCATCGAGGACTCCCCGCACATGGAGGCCTTCCGTGCCAAGGGCGTCGAGGTCCTGCTGCTCACCGACGCCGTCGACGAGGTCTGGGTCGACGCGGTGGGGGAGTACGAGGGCAAGGCGCTGCGCTCGGTGGCCAAGGGCGAGATCGACCTCGACGACGACCGGGAGGAGAAGTCCGACGCCGAGAAGGAGCAGCAGGGCGAGGAGTACGCGGGCCTGCTCGGCTGGATGACGGAGCACCTGTCCGAGGACGTCAAGGAGGTCCGTCTCTCCTCCCGCCTCACGGTCTCGCCGGCCTGTGTCGTCTCCGACGCGAACGAGCTGACGCCCGCCCTGGAGAACATGTACCGGGCCATGGGCCAGGAGGTTCCGCACGCCAAGCGCATCCTCGAACTCAACCCCGAGCACCAGCTGGTGAAGGCGCTGAACCGCGCCTACACCGAGCAGCGGGACCGGGCGGAGCTCACCGAGACCGCCGACCTGCTGCACGCCCTGGCGGTACTCGCCGAGGGCGGCCGGCCCAAGGAGCCGGCCCGGTTCGTGAAGCTGGTGGCGGACCGCCTGGAGCGCACGCTCTGACCGGTCGTCCGGGGCGACTTGGCCGGGCTGGGTGACCGGGCGCGTGCCGCGGCGGGGAAGCCGCGCGGCACGCGCCTGCCCGTTTGACCATCCGCATGGCGAGACGGCATGGCATGCGGAGCCTTCCACTCCGTATATTCGCACGCATGTATGCATCGGCTCCGCTGCTGTGCCTCGCGCTCTTCGCGAACTCGGCGTGGTGCGTCGACGACGGTCTCTGTCGCCGCTGAACCCGCACCGGCCGCGCGTCACCCGCGCCGCCGGTCCGCCCAGCCCGCCGCCGTCCCCGTGCACCCCACCGGAGATCTTCCGTGACCACCGCACCCCCGGCCGCACCCCCGGCCGCGCCGCCGCGCGTGCCCGCGGCCCTGCTCGCCCCCTCTCCCACGTCCTCGCCCCGGCCCCCGGCACCGCCCCTGCCCCCGGTACGGCGGGCGCCGCTCGTGGTGTCCGCCCTGCTCGCCGCCGCCCTGACCGCGTACGTGTGGGCGGCGCACGGCGCCGAGCCGGGCGTGCTCCTCCTGCTCGGCCTCGGCCTGGGCGTCGCCCTCTTCCACTCCCGGTTCGGCTTCACCTCCGCGTGGCGGCAGCTGGTCGCCGTCGGCAACGGCACCGGGGTGCGCGCCCACGCTCTGCTGCTCGGCACGACGGCCACCTTGTTCGCGCTGGTCATCGGCACGGAGACCGGGTTGTTCGGAGCCCAGCCGGCACCCTCCGCCGGGGCCGTCGGCGTCGGTCTGTTCGCCGGTTCGGCGCTCTTCGCGATCGGCATGCAGCTCGGCGGCGCCTGCGCGTCGGGCACCCTCTTCGCCGTCGGCTCGGGACAGACGTCGATCGTGCTGACCCTCGGCGGATTCATCGCGGGCGCCACCCTCGCGGCCTGGCAGTTCGACCTGTGGAAAGACCTTCCGGCCTGGGAGCCGGTGGTCCTGTCCGACCACGTCGGCTGGTTCGGCTCGTGGGCCGTGACCATCGCGGCGCTGGCGCTGGTGGTCCTCGTCTCACGACGCGTCCAGGCGCGCCGCAACCCGCCGCCGCTCGGCGCGGTGCCCTCCGCGCGCGGTGCGGCCGTCCGCGCCCTGCGCGGCTCCTGGCCGCTGGCCGTCGGCGCCCTGGTGCTCGCTCTGCTCGGCGCGGGAGTCCTGCTGGTGTCCGGCGGGGCCTGGGGCGTGACGAGCGCCTTCAGTCTCTGGGGTTCGGAACTGGTGGGCGCGCTCGGCGGCCACCCGGAGAACTGGACGTGGTGGCAGCGGCCCGGCAACGCCGAGATGCTGGCCGGCCCGGTCCTCGCCGACAAGACCAGCCTCACCGACATCGGCATCATGATCGGTGCCGCTCTCGCCGCGGCGCTCGGCGGCACCTGGGCCCTGCACCGGGGCATCGCCTGGCGGACGGCGGTGGCGGCGGTGCTCGGCGGCGTCCTGATGGGCATCGGCGCCCGGCTGGCCGGCGGCTGCAACATCGGCGCCTACCTCGCCGGCATCGCCTCGGGCAGCCTCAGCGGCTGGCTGTGGGGGGCCTTCGCGCTGGCCGGCACCTGGGCCGGCCTCAAGCTGCGGCCCCTGTTCGGCCTGGGCAACCCGAAGCCCGGCGACGGCGTCTGCTGAGTGGGGACGCCCGTGCGGCACAGGGGTCAGGCCTGTGCCGCACGGGCGGCTAGGGGGTGCCCGCGCCCGGGGTTCTCCGGTCCGCCTCGGCGCCCCGGTCCGTGGTGGTGACGCGTGCGATGGCCTCCACGGTGAGCGCCCGGCTGTGCGGTTCCCGCGCGAGCGCGCGGTGCAGCGTCAGGCCCTCGATGAGGGCGTCGAGCTGGCGGGCCGTCTCCGGGTCGAAGTGCTTCTCCAGGTGGACGCGGCTGCGGCGCATCCACTCGTGCGTGAGCTCCCGGTAGGCCGGCTGCCGCGCGGCGAGGGTGTAGAGCTCCTGCGTGAGCACCAGGTCCCGCTGGCTCTCCTCGGACAGGGAGTGCACGAGGTCGGCCACCGCTGTCCGGGCCTGGTCGCGGTCGGCCGCGGCGCCCAGACGGGCGTCGAACACGGCGACGATGTGGTCGGTGAAACGGCCGAACGCCTCCCGCAGCAGCTGGTCCATGCCGCTGAAGTGGTAGGTCATGGAGCCGAGGGGGACGCCGGCGCGCGCGGCGATCCGCCGGTGGGAGACGCGCGCGATGCCCTCTTCCGCGATCAGGTCGAGCGTGGCGTCGAGGATGCGCTCGCGCCGCCGCGGATCCGTGTGTCCTGTCGCCATGGGAGCCTGCTCACACCTTCCGCACCGGCCGGGCGGGGTTGCCGACGGCGACGACGCCCGCGGGGACGTCCTTCGTGACGACCGCGCCGGCGCCGATGACGGAGTCGTCACCGATCGTCACGCCGGGCAGGACGATGGCGCCGCCGCCCAGCCAGACGTTGTCGCCGATGGTGATGGGCCGGGCCGCCTCCAGCTTGTCGCGCCGGGGCCCGGGCTCCAGGGGGTGGGTGGGCGTGAGCAGCTGGACGTTCGGCCCGATCTGGCAGTCCTCGCCGATCGCGACGGCCGCGACGTCCAGCGCCGTCAGGTTGTAGTTGACGAAGGTGCGCGCACCGATCGTGATGTTGCTGCCGTAGTCGACGTACAGCGGTGGCCGCACATGGGCGTCGACGCCGAGGGAGCCGAGCAGTTCCGCGAGGACCGGCCGTGCGGCACCGGCGTCCTCCGCGTAGGCGGCCTGGTAACGGGCGGCCAGTCGCACGGCCCGCTGCTGCCTGCGGGTGATCTCGGGATCGTCGGCGATGTAGAGGTCGCCCGCCCGCATGCGTTCGAGGTTCGAGCGGGGGTCGTCCGCGAAGTGGTCGGTCGGCATGCGTACGATCCTACCCGCCGGAGCGTACGACCGTACACTCTCCGCCCGCTGTGTCGCTGTGTCGCTGTTCCGCTGTGCCGCGCGTCTCAGCCGCGGCGGAGTCGCAGCACGCCGGCGAGCAGCAGCACGGTGACCCCGGCGAGCGGCACCACCAGCAGTCCCGCCCGCAGGCTCGTCGCGTCGGCGACCAGGCCCACCACCGGCGGGGAGAGCAGGAAGCCCAGCCGCATGAGCCACGAGACGATGGTCAGCCCCGAACCGGGCTTGAGGCCGGGCAGCTCGTCCGCCTCGTGCATCGCCGCCGGCACCAGGGTCGCCACCCCGAACCCGGCCGCGGCGAACCCGAGGATCGTCCCGGGCACCGTGGGCACCGCCAGCGCCAGGCCCATGCCCACGGCGGCGATCAGGGCGCCGGAGCGGGCCACCGCGCGCTGCCCGAACCGGTCCACGAGCCGGTCACCGATGAGTCGGCCGACGAACTGGGCCCCGACCAGGGCGACGTAGCCGGAGGCGGCCAGCGCCACCGTCGCGTGCAGCGAATCGGAGAGGTAGAGCGTCGCCCAGGAGCTGCCCGCGTCCTCGACGAGCGTGCCGGCCGTGGCGATCAGCACGAGCGCGGCGAGCACGTAGCCCGTCCGCGCACCCGGCACCGCGAGTTCGCGCCGGGCCGGCTGCGCGCGGTCCTCCGCCGTGTCCTCCGCGGGCGTCTCGTTGTCGGGACCGGGCAGGCAGAACCGCAGGGCGACGCAGGCCGCGACGGCGAACAGCACGGCCGACAACAGCAGGTGCGGACCGCGGGGGATGTCCAGTGCGATCGCGCCGGCGGCCATGGACCCTCCGGTGACGGCACCGACGGACCAGATGGCGTGGAAGGAGTTGATGATGGAACGTCCGTAGCGGCGCTGCACCCGCAGCGCATGGGCGTTCTGCGCCACGTCGGTGACCGCGTCGGCGGCTCCGGCCAGGAGCAGCGCGCCCGCGAACAGCGCCACCGAGCCGCCGAGGCCGGCGGCGAGGATCCCCGCGCCGGTCACCAGCGTGCCGCCGACCGCCACCCGAGCCGAGCCGAAACGGCGGGAGAGGGCGCCGGCCGCGAGCCCGGCCGCGATGGCGCCCGCCGGGAACGCCGCCACGGCCAGCCCGTACGCGGCGTTGCCGATGCCGAGGTCCGCCTTGATCTGGGGGTACCTCGGCAGGAGGTTGGCGAACAGGGCTCCGTTGGTGAAGAACAGCACGGCGACGGCCACGCGGGCCCGCCGCTCGCCCAGGGCCGGCCGGCGCAGTACGTCAACAGTCATGCGCCGGAGCCTACAACCGCAAGCGTACGAACGTACACTCGTCCGCCACCGTCCCGCGGCCGCATGGTGAGACGCGCACCACGGCGGGAATGGCGGGGAACGGATCTTCGTTGACACCTGTCATGCCCGCTTCTTCCCCACGGCCCGCGACCCCCCGCATGCCGCTCGCCGTATACATCCTCGGCCTCTCCGTCTTCGCGCTCGGTACCAGCGAGTTCATGCTCTCCGGTCTGTTGCCGCCCATCGCCGACGACATGGACGTGTCCATCCCGCAGGCCGGGTTGCTGATATCGGCGTTCGCGATCGGCATGGTGGTCGGCGCGCCGCTGCTCGCGGTCGCGACGCTGCGGCTGCCGCGCAAGACCACACTGATCGCGCTGATCTCGGTGTTCGGCCTCGGCCAGGTCGCGGGCGCCCTGGCGACGACGTACGAGGTCCTGTTCGTCTCACGGGTCGTCAGCGCCCTCGCGTGCGCCGGTTTCTGGGCGGTCGGCGCCGCCGTCGCCATCGCGATGGTGCCGAAGACCTCGCGGGCCCGGGCGATGGCCGTGATGATCGGCGGACTGTCCATCGCCAACGTCCTCGGCGTCCCGGCGGGCGCGTTCCTCGGTGAGCACCTCGGATGGCGGTCCGCGTTCTGGGCGGTGGGCGCGGCGTCCGCCGTCGCACTCGTCGGTGTGGTGACCCTGATCCCGCGCATCCCGCTGCCCGAGCGGCGGTCCCGGCTGAAGGGCGAGCTGGCGATCTACCGCGACCGCCAGGTCTGGCTGTCCGTCGGCTTGACCGCGCTCGCGGCCGGCGGCGTGTTCTGTGCCTTCTCCTACCTCGCCCCGCTGCTCACCGATGTGGCCGGGCTGGCCGACGGCTGGGTGCCGACCGTGCTGGCGCTGTTCGGTCTCGGCGCGCTGATCGGCACGACGATCGGCGGCCGGGTCGCCGACGCCCACCTGTTCGGCGTGCTGCTCTCCGGCATCGCCGCGTCCACCGTGTTCCTGGCCGCACTGGCGCTGTTCGCGTCGAGCCCCGCCGTCGTGATCGCCCTGTCCCTGCTGCTCGGGGTCTCCGCCTTCTACACGGCGCCGGCCCTCAACGCCCGCATGTTCAACGTCGCGGGTGCCGCGCCCACCCTCGCGGGCGCGACGACGACCGCGGCGTTCAATCTGGGCAACACCGGCGGCCCCTGGCTCGGCGGCACGGTGATCGACGCGGGCCTCGGCTACGCCGCCACCGCCTGGGCGGGAGCCGGCATGACCCTGGCCGCGATCGTCCTCGTCGCGGTGTCGCTGCGGCTGCACAGCCGGTCCCGGATCGTGATGGGAGCCATGGCCGCCGAGCCGGCGGGCGTGGAGTCCGGCCGGCCCGTCTGACCTCCCGCGGGTAGGCGGGCGCCAAGCGCGGGTGCCGGCGCGTGTCCCGGCGTACAGCGGTCGCCACTTGCCGCGCATGGCGGTCACCGTCTGACCGCTGTCCCTGCCACGGTGGGGACCGCCGCACCGAGCGGGGCCCGCTGCCGGGCCCCACCGAGGAAGACAGGACGCGATCAGTGAGCCGCCACCTCCATGTTCTCGACGCCCGCGCGCTGAACCGCGCCACGCTGGCCCGGCAACTGCTGCTCGACCGGGCCGACCTCCCGGTCCCGGACGCCGTCGCCCACCTCGGCGGCATGCAGGCACAGGAGCCGCAGGAACCGTTCGTCGGGCTCTGGTCGAGGCTGCGTGCCTTCGAACCGGCCGCGCTCTCAAACCAGCTGACGGGCCGTCAGCTGGTGCGGACCCACCTGATGCGCCGGACCGTCCACCTCGTCACCGCCGCCGACGTCCTGGCCTGGCGCTCCCGGCACGACGCGATGCTGCGCCAGAAGGTGCTCGGCACCTACCGCCGCGAGCTGCGAGGAGTGGACCTCGGCGAACTCGCCGCGGCAGGACGGGAGGTGATGGCCGACGGCGAGCCCCGCTCGATGGGCGAGCTGGCGCGGGCGCTCGCCGGACGCTGGCCGGCTCCGGGGCCACGGGCCCTGGGGGAGATGCTGGCCGCCGCCCTGATCCCGATGGCGCAGCTGCCGCCGCGCGGTTTGTGGCGCACCAGGGCGGGCGTACGCTACCTGCCGCTCTCCCGCTGGCTGGGCCGGGAGATCGACCCGCCGTCGCCGCACGGCTCCGACCCGGTCGGCCAGGCACTGGTGCGGCGCTACCTCGCGGCGTTCGGACCCGCCGCCTCGGCGGACCTGCGCGCCTGGTGCGGCCTCGCCGGACTGCCCGCGGCCGTCGCCGCCGTCCGCGGGGAGCTGGTCGCCTTCCGCGACGAGCGGGGCCGGGAACTGCTGGACCTGCCCGACGCGCCGCGACCCGATCCCTGCACCCCCGCACCCGTGCGGTTCCTGCCGGCGTTCGACAACGCGGTCCTCGGCTACCACGAGCGGGGCAGGATCATCGACGACGTCCACCGCGGACTGTCGGTCGCCGGCGCCCGCGTGGTCCTGGTCGACGGCCGGGTCGCCGCGACCTGGAACGTCGAGGCGGACACGGTGACCGTCACCCCCCTGCGCCGCCTCTCCCGGGCCGACCGCACGGCCGTCGCCGAGGAAGGGAGGGCCCTGGCGTCCTTCCTCTCCGACCAGGACAGCGACCGGGTGCGGGTCACCGCGCCCCTCGACGAGTGAGGGCGGTGGAGACGCGATGCCGGTGACCGGCTGACGGACACTGGTTCCACGATGGAACAAATGCGGCGTACACCCATCCTCGGGATCTACACCCCGGGGAGAGGGCAACGGGCAGGCGCTACACCCAATGCAGTACGCCGGTCCAGCCCCAGGGGCGGATCAAATGAAACAGAAGCCGGGTGAGTATGGGTGGGTATCCCGGAGAGAACGCCTGCGTTCCCATCTGCCGGGTCTCGTCCTGCCCGTATCCGACGGATTGGTCCCAGGTGGCTACGTTCCTTTACCGACTCGGCCGACGCGCGTTCCGGCGCCGCGGTCTCGTCGCCCTGCTCTGGGTGGCCATACTCGTGGGCGCCGGCGTCGCCGCGTCCACCGCGCCCGCCCCGCCCGAAGACTCCTTCTCCATGCCCGGCACCGAGTCCCAGAAGGCGTTCGACCTGCTCGACGAGCGCTTCCCGGCCGCCAGTGCCGAAGGCGCCACGGCGCGAGTCGTGATCCGCGCCCCCGAGGGCGACAAGATCTCCGACCCGGCCGGCAAGTCCAAGGTCGAGGAACTGGTCACCGCCCTCGGGAACGGCCCGCAGGTCGCATCGGTGGACGACCCGTTCGAGGCGAACGCCGTGAGCCAGGACGGGACCACCGCGTACGCCTCGGTGACGTACAAGGTCAATGCCATGGAGCTGACCGACCAGGCCCGCGAGTCCCTCACCGCGGCCACCGACGACGCGCGCGGTGACGGCTTCACCGTGGAGACCGGCGGCGACGCGGTCATGGCCGAGCAGGAGATGGGCGGCACCGCCGAGCTGATCGGGATCGGTGTCGCGGCCGTCGTGCTCCTGCTGACCTTCGGTTCACTGGTCGCGGCCGGCATGCCGCTGCTCTCGGCGATCATCGGCGTCGGCATCGGCATCTCCGCCATCGGGGCGCTCGGCAGCACCCTCGAACTCTCCGCGACGACCTCCACCCTCGCCATGATGATCGGCCTCGCGGTCGCCATCGACTACGCGCTCTTCATCGTCTCGCGCTACCGCGCCGAGATCGCCGAGGGCCGCGCCCCCGAGGACGCCGCGGGACGCGCCGTCGGCACGGCCGGCTCCGCCGTCGTCTTCGCCGGACTCACCGTCATCGTGGCCCTGGCCGGGCTCGCGGTGGTCAACATCCCGATCCTCACCAAGATGGGCCTGGCCGCCGCCGCCACCGTCGGCATCGCCGTGCTGATCGCGCTCACCATGACCCCGGCGCTGCTCGGCTTCGCCGGCAAGAAGGCGCTCAGCCGCAAGGACCGCAAGGCGGCCGCCGGACAGCGCGCGGTGTCCGACAAGCCGAAGCTCGGCACCCGCTGGGCCCGCTTCGTCCTGCGCCGCCCGGTGACCGTGCTGCTCACCGCGGTGATCGGCCTCGGCGCCGTCGCCGTACCGGCCGCGAGCATGGAACTGGGTCTGCCGGACGAGGGCAGCTCCGCACCGGACACCACGCAGCGCAAGGCCTACGACATGCTGTCCGAGTCCTTCGGCGCCGGGTTCAACGGCCCGCTGATGGTCACCGTCGACACCCGGGGCGCGGACGACGCCAAGGCCGCCGCGGCCACCGTCGGCAAGGAGATCACCGGCCTGGGCGAGGCCGCGGCCGTCACCCCGGCCAACTTCAACGAGCAGGGCGACACGGCCGTCCTCACCGTGGTGCCCAAGACCGGGCCCAGCGACGCGGCCACCGAGGAGCTGGTCAAGGACATCCGCTCGCTGTCCGGGGACGTCAAGTCCGAGACCGGCGCGACCATGCTGGTCACCGGCATGACCGCGATGACGATCGACTTCTCGCAGACCCTGGACGACGCGCTCGTCCCGTACCTGGCCCTGGTCGTCGGCCTCGCCTTCCTGCTCCTGATGCTGGTGTTCCGCTCGGTCCTCGTCCCGCTGAAGGCGGCCCTGGGCTTCCTGCTCTCCGTGGCGGCGGCGCTCGGCGCGGTGGTCGCGGTCTTCCAGTGGGGGTGGCTCGCGGACGTGTTCGGCGTGGACCAGCCGGGTCCGATCATGTCGATGATGCCCATCTTCATGATCGGCGTGGTCTTCGGTCTGGCGATGGACTACGAGGTCTTCCTCGTGACCCGGATGCGCGAGGCCTACGTCCACGGCTCGTCCGCCGCCGACTCCGTCACCACCGGATTCACCCACGGCGGCCGGGTCGTCGCGGCCGCCGCGATCATCATGATCAGCGTCTTCTCCGGCTTCATCATGGAGAACGACGACATGATCAAGATGATGGGCTTCGGTCTCGCCATCGCGGTCCTCTTCGACGCCTTCGTCGTCCGCATGGCCATCGTGCCCGCCGTGCTCGCCCTGCTCGGCACCAAGGCGTGGTGGCTGCCCAAGTGGCTGGACCGCATCCTGCCGAACGTCGACGTGGAGGGCGAGAAGCTCCACAAGGAACTCGGCGACACCTCCGGACCCGCGCAGCCCAGCCGCGCGCCCGAGACGGCCGGAGTCTGACACCCACACCCCCGCGGCGCCGCCCGGCCTGGACCACCGGGCCGGGCGGCGCCGCGTCCGTCACAGGTCCCCGGAGGCGTCGGTCAGTGCCTCGTCCAGGATGTCGACGCCCCGGGCGATCTCGTCGTCGCCCGCGGTCAGCGGGGGCGCGATCCGGAAGATGCCCCCCATCCCCGGCAGCTGGACGATGTTCATGTGCAGCCCGAGCTCGAAACAGCGCCGGGTGACCGCCGCGCCGAGCCGGTCCGCGCCGCCCGGCCCCAGTACGTCGT
Organism: Streptomyces sp. NPDC058796; assembly: GCF_042745235.1. Taxonomy (NCBI): domain Bacteria; kingdom Bacillati; phylum Actinomycetota; class Actinomycetes; order Kitasatosporales; family Streptomycetaceae; genus Streptomyces; species Streptomyces sp. NPDC058796. The sequence goes on along the minus strand of NZ_JBHYOP010000008.1, from coordinate 241,086 downwards.
CGCCGACCAGCTCCATGCCCAGGAGCAGCCCCCGGCCGCGGACGTCGCCCACCACCTCGTGGCGTGCGGCGAGCTTGTCGAGCCGGTCGCGCAATGCCGTGCCGAGCACCCGCGCGCGTTCGTCGAGGCGGTCGCGGACCAGGACGTCCAGGACGGTGTTGCCCACCGCGGCCGGCAGCGGGTCGCTGACGTGGGTGGTGAAGAACAGGAACCCCCGGTCGTGGGCGCGCTGCTCGATCTCCGGGCTGGTCAGCACGGCGGCCAGCGGGAGTCCCGCGCCGAGCGTCTTGGACACGGTGAGGATGTCCGGGACGACGCCCTCGTGCTGGAAGGCGTACCAGTCACCGGTGCGGCACAGCCCGGTCTGGGCCTCGTCCAGGATCAGCAGCATGCCGCGCTCCCGGCACTTCTCGGCCAGCGCGGCGAGATAGCCCGGCGGCAGCTCGACGACGCCGCCGGAGCTGAGGATCGGCTCGACCAGGCACGCGGCCAGGGAGCCGACCGACTGGGCGTCGATCATCTCGAAACCCAGGTCGAGCTGGCGGCGCCAGTCGAGGCCGCCGTCGGCGTCGACGACGGCGGGCCGGTACCGGTCGGGCACCGGCAGCGCGAAGTTGCCCGGGGCGGCGGGCCCGTAGCCCTTGCGGCCCGCGCTGTACGTCGCGTTCGCGGCGGCCTGGGTCATGCCGTGCCAGGACCGGGCGAAAGAGACGATCTCGTGGCGGCCGGTGACGAGCTTCGCCATCCGCACCGCGGCCTCGTTCGCCTCCGCCCCGGTGGTCAGCAGCAGCGCCTTGTCCAGCGGGTCGGGCAGGGTGCCGGCGAGCCGGCGCGCCAGCTCGACCACCGGCGGGCTCAGCATGCCGCTGTGCAGGTGGTCGAGGCGTGCGACCTGCTCGCGCACCGTCGAGACGATCGCCGGATGGGAATGCCCGAGGATCGCGCTCATCTGACCGGAGGTGAAGTCGAGCAGCTCACGGCCGCCCTCGGTGAACACCGACGTCCCAGCGGCGCGCACGACCAGCTCCGGTGAGAAGGCGCCGTGACCGGAATAGCGGACGAGGTGGCGCTCGGGATCGGTGAATGCAGTCTCGGAAGGCATGCGGTCGACGTTAAGGACGCCGTACTGCGCGTGTCCATCGCACGCTTTCGACTGCGCTGTTCATGAAAACCGTACAGGCGCGCCTACAATGCGCCACATGCTCAATTCGGGACGTCTGCAACTGCTCAGCCTGCTGGACACCCTCGGGACCGTCCGCGCGGTCGCCGACACGCTGCACCTGAGCGCGTCGACGGTCTCGCAGCAACTGGCGGTGCTCGAGACCGAGACCCGGTGCCCGCTGCTGGAGCGGACGGGCCGGCGCGTCCGGCTGACCCCGGCCGGGCTCCTGCTGGCCCGGCGGGGCAGGGAGATCCTGGACCGCATGGCCGAGACCGAGGCCGAGCTGCGTGCGCTGAACGACGAACCCATCGGCACCGTGCGTCTCGGCGTGTTCCAGAGCGCCATCTACACCCTCGCGGTGCCGGCGGCCACCCGCCTCGCGGCCAGCCACCCGCACCTGCGCGTGGAACTGACCGAGATGGAGCCGCACGAGAGCGGGCCCGCCCTGCGCTCCGGCGAGGCGGACGTCATCGTGACCACCACCGACTACACCGGCCTGTCCTGGGGCGCGGACCTCGAGGTCATGTCCCTCGGCACCGACTCGGTCGTACTGGTTCTGCCGCGCGCCCACCCGCTCGCCTCGCGGACCGCGGTGAGCCTCGCCGCCTGCAAGGACGAGACCTGGGCCTGCGACCGGCCGCAGTCGTACATGGCGGACCTGACCCTGCGGCTGTGCCGTGAGTCGGGCTTCGAGCCCCGCGTGGCCTGCCGGTTCAGCAACTACCTGATGCTGCTGCGGCACGTCGAGACGACCGGCTCGGTCGCCCTGCTGCCCGCCCTGGCCGTCACCCCGGACCATGCCGTCGTCACCCGCGAGCTCACCCCGCAGGTGCGCCGCAACATCGCCGTCCTCGTGCGGCGCGGCACCACGCAGCGCGCCGCGGTGAACGCGGTGATCGCCGCGCTGCGCGACCACCCGGACCTCCCGGCCCTGGCCGCCCCCGGCCGGCACACGGCAGGCGAGGAGCACCCACCCGCGCCCGTGATCGGACAGCCGGAAACCGGCGGTGGACGTCCTCCACCATGATCCGCATCGGGGTCCGCAGATACCGAGTCCGCCGGGGTGGCTTCGGGCACGCGGGACGCGTCGTCACCGCGGCGGCCTGTCTGCTCACGGTGGGCTTCTTGGTCTTCGGGACCGCCGAGATCGGCCCCGTGCGGATGTTCGGCCTGGGCGGCGGGCCGGCCGTCCTGATCGAGACCGTGGCCGTACGGGTGTGCTCCTCCCTGCGGCGATGCGGCTGCTCGGCCGGTCCGCTGCCCGCGCCCGCGGCGGCGGCGCGGCCGCCCCAGGTCAAGAATTCGACGGAGTCTGACCGCGGCCCGACCGTGCCGCCGGGTGCCGCCTCCGCCGCCGGTCCGGAGGCGGCCCCGCGGCGCGGGCGTCTGGTCAGTGACCGACGGCGGCCGGGTCCTCGGCGTCGGCCTCCCCGGCGGTCCTGAACTCCACGGCGACCACGCCGTCGACGCGCCGGCAGAGCTCCTCCAGCACGGAGACGGACACGTCGCCCGGGAGCCGGCCGCTGAGGACGACATGGCCGTGGGCCACGTCCACCTGCATCGAGGACGGAGCCAGACCGAGCGACTTGACCAGGGCCTCCTCGATGATCTCGGTCCGGATCGCCCGGTCCGTGCGCAGGAAGACCCGCAGCAGATCGCTCCTGCTGACGACCCCGATCAGCCGGCCCGCCTCGTCGACGACGAGAAGCCGCTTGATGCCGTGCCGGGCCATCACGCGGGCGGCCTCGACGACGCTCCAGTCCTCGCGCGCGCAGACGGCGGGCGACGTCATCAGCCCGGCCGCGTCCGTGGCGGACGCCTTGGCGTCGGCCGGCCGGGGCAATTCCCCGCCACCGGGAGGGGCGTCCGGCTCCCCGCCCCACATCTTCTGCAGGAGGTCCGCCTCCGACACCACCCCCACCGGCCGGTCCTCCTCGTCGACGACGGGCACCGCGGTGATGTCGTACTCCTGCAGCAGGTGGGCGATCTCCTTGAACGGCGTTCCGGGCTGGGCCCGGACCACGGCGTCGCTCATCAGATCGCTCACCTTCTGGTGCTTCATCGAGGGTCTCTCCTCCGCTGCCGGCCGGGATGGGCCGGCGTTCGTCCTTCTTGTCATGTGAAACGGTCCGTCGGCCCGGTGAGTGCCCCACGCCTCACGCGCTCGGGCTGACGAGGAGCAGGGCGACGTCGTCGCCGGGAGCGGGCGCATGCCGGATCAGGGCGTCGGCCATGGCGTCGAGGCCACCGGGGTCCGCGTGTTCCAGAAGTCCGGCGAGGGCCGCGATCGCGTCGTCCAGGTCGACACCGGGCGCCTCGACGAGCCCGTCGGTGTACAGGGCGAGGACACTGCCGGGCGGCAGCGAGAACTCCAGCGCCGGGTAACGGGTGTCCGGCTCGATGCCGAGCAGCAGACCGGGCGGCACACGGACCAGTTCGGTGCGTCCGTCGGCATGCCGCAGCAGGGGCGGCGGGTGGCCGGCGGTGGCCAGGCAGGCGCGGTGCGTCGCGAGGTCGAGGTGCACGTAGACACAGCTCGTGAAGAGGCCGGGGTCCAGATCGGTGAGCAGGCGGTTGGTGCGGGCCAGGACGTCGTCGGGGGAGGCGCCCACCGTGGCGTGGGCGTGGACGGCGGTCCGGACCTGGCCCATGAGCGCGGCCGCGTCCACGTTGTGGCCCTGGACGTCGCCGATGGTGGCGCCGACGGTGTGCTCGTCGAGACGGATGAGGTCGTAGAAGTCGCCGCCTACGCCCAGGCCGTGGGCCGCCGGCAGGTACCGGGCGGCGACCCGCAGACCGGGCACGCGGGGGAGGGTGTGCGGCAGCAGGGCGGACTGCAGACGGTGGGCGAGGTGGTGCTTGGCGTCGTAGAGCCGGGCCCGGTCCAGGGCCTGGCCGACCAGACCGGCCAGTGACGTCAGAGCGGCGCGCTCGCCCGGCGGGAAGGTGTGGGGCCGCTCGTACGAGAGGAGGAGGGAGCCGATGGGGCGGCCGGACGCGATCAGCGGCAGCACCGCCCACGCGGCCATCCCGTCCTCGTGCACCATGGCCGGATAGGCGTCGGCCATCTCGGCGAAGGTCGCGAAGAACCCAGCGACGCCCGTGGCCATGACGTCGGCGCCGGGCACCTCGGAACTGAGCGGAATGCCGTCGAAACGGTCCATGAGCTCGGTCCGGTAGCCGCGGTGGCCCGCGATCCGCAGACGGCCGTCCTCGGCGGTCATCAGCACCATGGCCTGCGCGCCCAGCGCCGGCAGCAACTGGTCGGCGGTCTGCTCGACCACCTCCTGCACGCCGATGGCCTCGGTGAGGGTCGAGGCCAGGTGCATCAGGTGGTACAGCACGGTGGCGCGGCTGGGCCCTGCGGTCGGCAGCGCCCGCGCCGGAGCACCGTCGGCCGGGTCACCGCGAGTGATGCGGACACTGATGCCGGTGGAGTCCGGGTACAGCTCGAAGGACAGCCAGGTCCGTGGCGGGCGCAGCACGGTGAAGGCCTGCGGCAGACGGCTGACCAGGGCGGCCCGGTAGCGGTCCTCGACCTGGGGGACGTCCATCCACGGCAGCGCCTCCCAGGGCAGCGCACCCACCAGCGCGGCCTGGTCGGCACCCACCAGTTCGGCCGCCCCGGGGGTGATGAAGGTGATGCGTCCGTTCGGGTCCAGCCCGCACGACCCGCCCGGCAGACGGTCGACGAAGGCCGAGAGCGCGGAGGCCTCGGCGGGTGCGGGAACGCGACCGGCCGGGGGCCGCAGGGTGCGCGGCCGCTCAGCGGGCAGCAGCGGGGCGCCACTGTCCGCCGCCTGACGCAGCAGCCCGGCCAGGCGACGGCAGCCCGTCTCGACGACGTCCCGCTCCTCGCGGCTGAGCCGCGACGCATGGGTGCCGGGCCACAGCAGCACCAGCCCGCCCCGTACGGCGCCGCCCGAAACGACCGGCGCCGCCCCCAGCGCGAAGTCGTACGGCAGCACCAGCGCCGGCCGGGGGTACTGGCGCGCCATCTCCTCCCGGCCGCCCACCCACACCAGGCGCTCCTCTCGCACGGCGTCCGCCACGGGCATCGGATCGGTCGGCGCGACACGGCGCCACGGCAGGGCGATGTCCTGGGGCACTCCCGCCGTCATGACCAGCCACAAGGCGTCGTCGCGCGGGGGCAGCACGTACAACAGCCCTCCGTAGGCACCGCTGTCGCGCACCACGGCGGTCATCGCGGTGTCCATCGCGGTGTCCAGAGTGGTGTGCATCAGATGTCCGCCCGCCGACGGCCGAGTCCCACGGGATCCGGCGGGACGGCCCGACGCCGGCCACACCGAACATCACCCATATGAGGACACTACGCCCGCTTTCCCCCGGCGGCATGCGAGGGCGTGACCGTCGGTACTCCGTCAGTGGTCCCACACGTCCGGGCCACCCCCGCGCCACTCGACGATGGCCGACCGGACCACGTCCATCTCGTCCCAGTCCTGCAGGCCGGCCTCCTGAAGGAAGCGGGCGACGTCCCGCACGCCGTAGGCCCGGCCCAGGACCTCGCCGTCCACGCGCACCCGGCGTCCCCCTTCCTCGTCGGGCGGGTACACGATCACGGGCGGTGCGGTCGTCATGGCACCAGCGTGCGGCCGGAACCGGTGGCACGCATGCCGGGTGGGCGGCGTGGGTGGGGCGGCGCGTGTGCGGAGGCGGTGTGCCGCTCATAGGCTGGTACCGCTCGGGGACGTCACGTGGAGAGGCCTGTCCATGCCCCGGTCGATCTGGAGCGGTGCCATCTCGTTCGGCCTGGTCACCGTGCCGATCCATGTGGTCGGCGCGACCGAGGACCACAGCATCCGGTTCCACCGCTACCACTTGGCGGACCAGGGCAGGATCCGGACCCGGAAGGTCTGCGAACTCGAGGACCGGGAGGTTCGCCCCGACGAGATCGGCAAGGGATACGAGCTCAGCAGCACCCAGGTGGTGCCCATCACGGACGAGGACCTGCGGGAGCTGCCGCTGCCGACGGCCAAGGCCATCGAGATCGTGGCGTTCGTGCCGCTCGCGTCCGTGGACCCCATCCGGATCGGCGACGGCTACTACCTGCAGCCGGACGGGCAGGTGGCGGCCAAGCCGTACAAGCTGCTGCGGCAGGCGCTCGCCCGGTCGGCGAAGGTGGCCGTGGCGAGGTACGCGTGGTCCGGCCGGGAGCGCCTGGGCCTGCTGCGGGTGCGCGGCGAGGCGATCGTGCTGCACGCCATGCGCTGGCCTGACGAGATCCGCGACCCCTCGTCCCTCACCCCGCCTCCGGTCGAGGTGTCCGAGGAGGAGATCGACGGGGCGCTCGCGCTGATGGACACGATGACCCGTGAGGATCTGGAGGGCGACGAGTTCCGCGACACCTACACGGAGGCCGTCGCGGAACTCATCGAGGCGAAGCGTGAACACAGGGAGCCGGAGGCGGCGCCGGAACCGGAGGAGCGGCCGGGGCAGGTGCTGGACCTGATGGCCGCCCTTCAGGAGTCCGTGTCCAAGGCGAAGGAGTCCCGGGGCGAGGGCGATCACGCGGAGGTGCGGGAGCTGCCCGGGCGGAAGAAGAAGGCAGCCGCGAAGAAGACACCCGCCGCCAAGTCCGCCAAGACCGCGAAGGCCGCGGCGAAGGAGCCGGCCGGGAAGAAGGCCGCGGCGAAGGAGCCGACGGCCGGGAAGAAGACCGCGAAGAAGACGGCGGCGGCCCGCGGACCCAGGAGTGCCTAGCCTCCCTGGCGCTGGGTGAGCGACTGGGGGAAGTCGGTGATGATGCCGTCCACGCCCAGACCGGGCATCGTGCGCATGGCGCCGGGTTCGTCGACCGTCCAGACGTTGATGTCCATGCCGAGTGCGCGGACGCGGTCGACGAGGTCCTGGTCGGTCACCGTGTACTGCGGGTCGGCCTGGTCGGCCCACCGGCTGAGCCGGACGAGTTCGGTGTCCGTGGGGCGGTCGGCGTCCAGGATGCCGATGGGGACGTCCGGCAGGAGGGCGTGGAACTCCCGGGCGTCGTCGGTCTGGAAGGACTGGACGGCGAGCTGGTCGCGGTCGAGTGCGCGGCGGACGTAACGGGGCTTGTCCCGAAGCCGGCGCGCTGACGTCCGGAGCCCCAAAGGTGTGCGCCTCGGCGTGTGCGGAGGTCGCGGCGGACTCCAGGGCCAGTCCGGTCAGCACGGCCACGACCAGGCTCGCGCGCCTCCTGCTCACATGTTTCACTTCGGCCTCCCGGATCGAACGGCTCCCCGGAGGCTGTCCGGCGCCGGTTACGGGAGGCCTGCCGCGGTCTGGCGGCGCCGGGATCAGCCGGTGGACCGGAACGGTGAACCGGCTGATCCCGGGCCGAAGGGGTGATCACCCACCATCACGCTCGGCGCGGTACCCCGTCACCTGCCGACGAGCCCCTCGGGCAGCAGCGACTGGGGGGAGGTGGCCGGATGGCCGATCTCGAGGGAACCGAGCAGACCGTTCAGGAGCGGTCCGCCGGGGATGCCGGACGAGGGGGCGGGATCGGGGGCCGCCTCGGCGGCGGGCGCGGCCGCGAGGAGGGCGATGGCCATGACGGAGGCACAGGCGAGCTTCTTGATCATGCCGACCTCAACGAGCGGCGGCCCGCGCGGAAACGCCTCCCGTGCCCCGGCTGCTCCACTCGGGTGCATGCGGCCGAGGCTTCGTCACCCCGGGCAACGGCGGCCGGGTCAGGGACGGTTGCCGGTAGCGTGCCGCGGATGAAGGTGGGCACGGAGGGGACCCGGCTGGTCGTGCTGCGCGGCAACAGCGCCTCGGGCAAGTCGTCCGTCGCGGCCGGTGTCCGCGGCAGATTCGGGCGCGGCCTCGCCCTGGTCGCCCAGGACAACCTCCGCCGGATCGTGCTCCGGGAACGCGACCGGCCCGGAGCGGCGAACATCGGCCTCATCGAGCTGACAGCACGTTACGCCCTGGACGCCGGGTACCACGTCGTGGTGGAGGGCATCCTGTACGCCGACCACTACGGTGACATGCTGGCCCGCCTGCGCGCCGACCACCGCGGCCCCACCCACGGCTACTACCTGGACGTACCGCTCGACGAGACCGTGGCGCGGCACGCCACCAAGCCGATCGCGGACGAGGTCGGCGAGGCACAGCTGCGTGCGTGGTACCGGCCGGGCGACCTGCTCTCCTCAGGCGTCGAGACCGTCATCGGCGCAGACAGCACGCTCGCCGAGACCGTCGACCGGATCATGCGCGAGACCGGACTGGACGGCCTCCCGCCGCTCGAACCCTGACCGCCGGCCCCCGCCGCCCGCGACCCTACCTCCGGGGTAATCGACCACCGTCCCGCGGCCCGGCAGGATCGGGGCATCGGCACGGACCCGACGGACAGCCGCCGGGAACCGCCGCGATTCGAAGAGGAGAGGACGATGCCGGTGTCCCCCGAGTCCACCTCAGACCTGGTGAGTTCGACCACCGAGGCGACCCGCGCCGTCGTGCGGGCCTTCCTCGCCGCCCGGCTCGCCGGCGACACCGATCGGCTCGCCGGCCTCTTCGCCGACGAGGTCGACTGGCTGCTGGCCGACAACCCCACCGTCCCGTGGATCCGTCCGCGCTCCACGGCCGCCGAATGCGCCGCACAGTCCGAGGAGCTGATGGCCCACACCGTGCCCGAGGACGCGCGCGCCAGCGTCGACGCCTTCCTCGTCGACGGCACCGACGCAGTCCTCACGGGTCATGTCTCGGGAACGGTACGTGCCACGGGAAAGTCCTTCGAGGGCCCGTTCGCGCTGCGCCTCACCGTCGAGGACGGCAGGATCACCCGGCACCACCTGTACGAGAACAGCCTTTCGATCGCCGAGGCGTGCTCACCGACGGGAACCGAGGCTTAGCGGAGCGTGTACCTGGAAACGACTACTCCCGAACGGTCGTCGAAACGACGGTCGGCCGACACGGGGAGGGGTCTTTCGTGGACGTGCCCTTATATCTGAGGCCGCGGGTGGAACCGCCGCTCGCCTCACTGCTGGGCGCCGCACCGTTCCTGCACTCACTCGTCGACGCCCTCGGATCTCCGCTCAACGTACTGCTGCCCGAGACGATCGCCGAGAACGCGGCGCGCTTCCGGGCCGTCTACCGCCGCCACCGTCTCACCGGCCGCCTCTACTTCGCACACAAGGCGAACCGCTCCAGCGCCCTGGTGCGCAGACTGGCGGCCGAGGACCCGGCGGCCGTGGGAATCGACGTCGCGTCGCTCGAAGAGCTGCGGCACGCCTTGAGCTGCGGATTCACCGGGGGCCGCGTCATGGCCACCGGTCCCAAGGACCCGGAGTTCCTCTGGCTGGCGGCCCGGGTCGGCGCCACGGTGAACCTGGACTCGCCGCGTGAGCTGGAGCAACTGGCCGCTCTCGTACGTGGCCACGGGCTCGGCCGGGTCCGTGTGCTGGCGCGCCTGTCCGGCTTCGAGTCGACCGCCGGTCAGAACGGAGCGGGTACCCGCCTGCTGTCCCGGCGCAGCCGCTTCGGCACGCCCGTGCGGGACGCGGAGGCGCTCTGGACGGCCCTGGAGCGGCATTCGGACGCCGTCGAACTCACCGGGCTCGCCTACCACTTGGACACCACCGGCCTGGAGGAGAAGGCCCGTGCCCTGGAACAGTGCGTGCTGCTCATGGACGCCTGCCGCGAGCGGGGCCTCGCCCCGCGTGCCGTCGACATCGGCGGCGGCTTCGGCGTCGGTTACGTCGCCGACGCGGGGGAGTGGCAGCGCTGGACCACCGCGCTCAGTGAGGCGGTCCTCGGCGGCCGCCCGCCCCTGACCTGGCGCGGCCACGGCTACGGGCTGCGCAACGAGGGCGGTACGGTGCGCGGGTCCGTCGCCCTGTACCCCGGTCACCGCCCCGACGCCGGCCCCGGATACCTCGACGAACTCCTCTCGCTCCCGGCGCCGGTCCTGGGCCGGGAGCCGGGCACGCTCCTCCTCGAGCACCTGCACGACCTGCACATCGAACCCGGCCGTTCCCTCGTCGACCAGTGCGGGCTGTCGCTGGCGCGGGTGCTGGACGTCCGGGGCACCGGCGCGGGCCCGGACCCGTACCTGGTGCGTCTCGGCATGAACGCGGGAGACGTGAGCCTGGAGGAGCACGGAGTGCTGATGGACCCCGTGCTGCTGTCCCGCGGTGACCCGCCGGGGGACGGACGGGGCGGCGGCCCGGAGACGGAGGCCCCGGTCGGCGTCCACCTCGTCGGCAACCTGTGTCTGGAGGCCGACCTGATCACCCGTCGGCTCGTGTTCCTCCCGCGACTGCCGCGCCCCGGTGACGTGCTGGCCTTCGCCAACACCGCGGGCTACGCGATGGACTTCCACGCCCACCACGCGCAGCGGCAGCCGTCGGCGCGGACGGTGGCCGTGGAAAGGGTGGGCGACTCCTGGCGCTGGTGCCCGGACGAGGACTACTGGCCGATCACACACCCGGGGGGAACGCCCGCATGAGGTACGACAGCATCACGGACGCCATCGGCAACACACCGTTGGTCCGCATCGACCCCGCCGTGCACGGGCTGCGCAACATCGACCTGTACGCGAAGCTGGAGATGCTCAACCCGTTCGGCTCCGTCAAGGACCGTCCCGCCTGGCACATGGCCCGCCCCCATCTGGAGGGCGCGGGCGACGGCGAGGGGACGGTCGTCGAGCTCTCCAGCGGCAACACCGCCAAGGCGCTGGCCCTGCTGGCCGGCATGCACGGCCTGAAGTTCAAGAGCGTCACCAACCGCATGCGCGTACCGGAGATCAAGGAGCTGCTCCTGCTCCTGGGCGCCGAGATCGAGGAGCTGCCCGGGCGCAGCGAATGCCTGGACCCGACCGACACGGACGATCCGCTGACCCACTTCCACCGGGCCCTCACCGAGCCGGGCAGCACCTATCTGCACACCGACCAGTACTTCAACCCGCGCAACGTCGAGGCCCACGCCGCAGGCACCGGACCGGAGATAGTCAAGGACCTGGACGGGCGGGCTCCGGACTGGTTCGTCGCGTGTGTCGGCACGGCGGGTTCCTCGACCGGCGTCGCCAGGGTGCTGCGCGAGCACGACCCGGACGTGCGGGTCCTCGGTCTGGTCGCCCACAAGTCCGACTTCGTCCCCGGCATCCGCACCATCGACGAGGTCCACCAGGTGGGCCTGTTCGACCCCGCGACGTACGACACGATCGAGTCGGTCACATCCGGCCAGGCCATCGACGGGATGCTCACCCTGATCCGCCGCTGCGGACTGCTGTCGGGGCCGACCGGGGGCGCCGCCTACCAGGGTGCCGTGCGGCACCTGCGGGACGCCGACGAGGCACTGGAGGGGACGGGACGCCGGGAGACCGCGGTGTTCATCGTGTGCGACCGGGCCGAAAGCTACCTCAGCTACGTGCGCGCGCGACGACCCGAACTGCTGGGCAGGACGAGCCGGGTGCCCACCCTGGCCACGCTCACCGAGGACGACGTGCGGGCGGACGCCCGCTCCGTCGGCGTGGACGACGCCCGCCGCTGGATCGACGAGAGCGATCCCCGGCCGCTCGTCGTCGACCTGCGCAGCCCGCACGCCTACGCGGCCCTGCACATCGAGGGCTCGGTCAACATCGTCGACGAGCTGTTCGAGGAGCTCGTCCGCGGGGGACTTCCCTTCAGCAAACGAACGCCGGTGCTGCTGGCCTGCCCGGTGGGCGAGAAGTCGCTGCGCCACGCGGCGCTGCTGACCCGCATGGGCCACCCCGACGTGCGGAGCCTGGCCGGCGGAATCGTCGCCTGGCGGGACGCGGGCGCGCCGCTGGTGCGCGAGTGAGCGCGGGCCGCCCGCTCCCGGCCGGCGGGTACGCCGAGGAGGCGCAGGACCAGCTGTGGCAGCGGGAGCTGAGGGGACAGTTCCCCATCGTCGCCGCCCACCCGGAGTCGGCCTACCTGGACAGCGCGGCGACCGCCCAGAAGCCGCGTGCCGTACTGGAGGCCGCCCAGACCTATCTCACGACGTCGAACGCGAACGCAGGGCGGGGCACCTACCCCTGGGCCAACGAGACCACCCGGCTCGTGGAGGACACCAGGGAGCGGGTCAAGGCGTTCCTTCGCGATCCGGAACCGGACCGCTCCACCGTGCACTTCACCAGCGGCACCACCGAGGGACTGCGCACCGTCGCCCGCGACTGGCTGGCGCCGCACCTCTCCGACGGCGACGAGATCCTCGTGCCGTTCGCCGACCACCGCGCCAACCTGGACCCGTGGCTCGAAGCCCGGCAGTTGCTGGCCGAACGCGGCGTGGAGGTGCACGTCCGCGCCCTGCCGTACCAGGCGGTGTCGGGCGACTACGACCACCGTGCCCTCGGCGACCTCGTCGGCCCACGGACCCGTTTCGTGGCCGCGACCCACGTCCACCACGTCTACGGCGGTGACATGAACGTGCACCGCATCCGTGCGGCGGTCGGCCCGGACGTGCCGATCTGCCTGGACGCGGCCCAGAGCGTCGGCCACCTGCCCGTCGACCTGGCCGATCCCTCGCTGGACGTCGACTTCGTGGTCTTCTCGGGGCACAAGGCGATGGCCCTGCCCGGTTCGGGGGCCGTGTGGGCGCGCAACACGCGTGGGCCCGTGTTCCGGCCGGGCGGCTGGCAGGGCACGCCCAACACGGTGGGCATCGTCTCGCTGGGGGCCGCGCTCGACTGGCTCGACCGGGCCGGAGTGGACCGGATCGCCCGCTGGACGGCCGGCCTCACGACCCGGCTCACCGACCGGCTGCGGCACCTCGACGCGTACGAGATCCTCGGCTGCCCCACGAGCCTGGCCGCCGACTCCGTGCTTCCCGGGGACCAGCGGCGCCACGGCATCGTCACCTTCCGGCACCGGGACATCCCGTCCGACGACCTCGGCTTCATCCTCTACAGCCACGGCTTCATGGTGCGCGCCGACAGCCTCTGCCAGGCGGGCGTGGAAGACGGGAAGGGTTCGGTGCGGGTGAGCGTGCACGCGTACAACACGGGGGAGGAGATCGACCGCCTGCACGGTGTACTCGCCTCGTTGGCGTGAACCGGCGACCGATGAGGCAACTGATAACCGTTTCCACCTGTAGATTCGGTCCCGACCACGACGGGTGCGAATCGGAAGAGGTGGCGCGACCAGATGGGCATCAGCATGGCGGTGGCCGGGAGGTGGGTGGAGCGCTGGGAGCGGCAGCAGCAGCGTTACGCCGTGGACCGCGAGGAACGGTTCACGGTGATCACGGATGTCGTCGAGTACGTCACCGCCGGCCGCCCCCGTCCGCTCCTGCTCGACCTCGGATGCGGCCCGGGCTCCCTGGCCGCCAGGCTCGTCGGCCGTCTGCCCGACGCGGAGATCGTCGCCGCCGACATGGACCCCCTGCTCCTGGAGCTGGGGCGGACCCACCACGCCGACGCCGCCCGCTACGTGGACACCGTGATCGGCGCCGACGGCTGGACCGACACCCTCGGGCTGGACCGCCCGCTGGACGCCGCCGTCTCGACCACGGCCCTGCACTATCTCCCCGAACCGGTCCTGCTGGACACCTACCGAAGGCTCGCCGCCATGCTGCGCCCGGGCGGGGTACTCGTCAACGGCGACCACTTCCCGCCCGGCGACGCCTCCTGCGCCGGCATCACCGCGCACGTGGGGCGGCGCCGTGCCGAGCGGACCGGCGGCCACGCCCACGAAGACTGGCACGCGTGGTGGGGCGCGGCCGCACGGGACCCCGAACTGGCCGACCTGTACGCCGAGCGTGCGCGGCGCCACGAGGCCCACGGCGGGAAGGGGACCGGCGAGGACCTCGCGCTGGAGCGGCACGCCGAGTTGCTGGTCGGGGCCGGCTTCCGTCATGTCGCGCCGGTCTGGAGGTTCGGCGACAGCGCGGTGCTGGTGGCGGTCGTGGGTGACTGATCCGGGAGAGGGAGCGCCCCGGGCGCCGGGTCAGAGCGTGAGGCTCATCAGGATCTCGTCGCGGTCGTCACCGGGCGCCACGCGCAGCGCGCCCGGCCACCGGCCGACCTCGGACCAGCCCACCCCGCGGTAGAAGTCGTCCAGGCCCAGACCGTCCCGCACCGAAAGCCGCAGCCGCTCCAGGCCCATCTCGTCGCGGGCGATCGCGGGGAGCCGTCGCATCAGGGCGGCTCCGACGCCCGTACCGCGGAAACGGACGTGCGTCTGAAGGTGGTTCACCGTTCCGCAGTGCGCCTCCAGGGCGTGCGCCTGGCGACGCAGTAGCACCCAGCCCGCGAGAGCGTCCCCGACGGAGGCCAGGAGCAGCCGGCCTCGCTGGGGAGAGAGCCCGCGGAGGATCGCGTCCACCGCCGGTTCCAGCTGTCGAGGAGAGACCGGCGGAAGCGGGCAGCCCGTGGGCACGACCGCGCCCCCGGCGTTGATGACCGCCGCCCAGCACTCCCCGAGGTCCCGTCGTACGGCCTCGGTGGCGTCCTGATCCCGCATCAGCTGGGCGAACGCGGGTGCGTGTACCGTCTCGTGCGCTGTCACGCCGGCCAGTCTGCCAGGCGCACACGCGTCACTCGGGTACCTGCCGGCCATTGAAGATCAACTGCCGTGCAGAATGGCCTCATGCCGACAACGAGCACTCCGGAGACTGCGACGCCGGACGACGCCGCAGCGGTCAGCGGAACCCTGGCCCGCGCCTTCGACGACGACCCCATGATGCGCTGGTTCTTCCGCGACGACTCCTCGCGCCAGGAGGCGCTGGGCCGCTACTTCACCACGATCTTCACCCGGCAGTACGTCCGCCATGGCGTGTGCGAGCGCACGGGTGCCGCGGCGGCCTTCTGGGTGCCGCCCGAGGGCCAGGCGCAGGCCGTTCCCGACGCGGAGACGATCCAGGAGCTGGTCAGCATCCTCGGCGACCGGGCCGGGCTGTTCCGCGAAGCCGTTGAGACCGCGGGCCGGCACACTCCTCAGGAACCGCACTGGTACCTGGCGGTGATCGGTGCCGACCCCGCCGCACAGGGCGGTGGACACGGGGCCGCCCTGCTGCGCTCGGGACTGGCCAGGGCGGACGCGGCGGGCCTGCCCGTGTGTCTGGAGTCCTCCAAGTCGTCGAACCTCGGGTTCTACGAGCACTTCGGCTTCACCGTGCGCGAGGAGTTCTCGCTCCCGGGAGGCGGGCCGGTGCTGTGGGCCATGCGGCGCGAGCCGCGTTCACCGCTCCGAGCCTGAGGGCGCACACGTAGGCCGGGGCGAGCCGGGAGCGAAGGTGTTGCCGCTCCCGGCGAGCGCTGTCCGGTTTCACGTGAAACGCAAGCTGTTCAGGCATTTGGGGGATCCGTGAGCCCCGTCCGGCCCACCCCATGCTGCCGTTGCGCCCGCTTTGCGCCCTACCCGGCCTCCGGCCTGCGTCGCACCCTCACCTTCATGGCGGATACACACGAACCGCGACTCGTCCCGTTACCCGGCCCCGACAGCAGCCGGCAGCCACCCGCCGACGCCCCTCGTTCCTGGGAGAGCGCCGACCGGAGGCAGGCCGCACACGACGGAGCCACCGGGCCGGAACCTCCTGCCCGGCCCGTCTGCCCGCACTGTGGTCTGACCGGTGAACGCCGCCTCACCTACACCGGTCAGCACGTGCTGCTCGAACCCGGGCTCACCGTCCCGGCCCACCTGGTCCCCGCAGGGCACCGGTGGCACATCGACCCGGGCGGGCAGGCCTGGAACGGAGGGCTGAGCGAACCCCCGCCGGGCTCCACCTGCCGCATCCCTCACCAACTCGCCTGCCCCGGCCTTGCCTTGGACGAGCTCAAGCCGTGGCGCTGGCTGGCCGCCGTACGCGAGGAGAACGCGCGCCGCGCCGCGCGGCAGGCCGAGGACGGCGAATACCCGGGAGCGCTTCCCGACGCGGGGTGAACCGTCCCACGGCTCCGGTCGGGGCGGTTGCAGCATGCACAGGAATCCGGTCGGCTCCCGGCGATGTTGAAACTACTGCCACTGCCGCCCTCGTAGTCCTCCGGGAGCCCTCCGCCATGAAACCACTGGAGATCGACGCCCTCGTCTTCGACGTGCTCGGCACGCTCGTCGACGAACCCGCCGGCATCCGCGCCGGCCTCCGTGCGCTGGCCCCGTCCGCCGGCGAAGGCGAGGTCGAGGAACTGCTCGCACTGTGGCAGCGGCATGTCGAACGGGAGCAGCGCCGTGTCCTCGACGATGCCCGGCCTTACGTGACCAGCGACGTCCTCGATCTGGAGGCCGCCCGGCTCGTCGCCGACGCCGTCGGAGTCCGCGACTCGGCCGCCGTCGAGGAACTGGCCAGGTCGGGCCGCAGGCTCCCGCCCTGGCCCGACACCGTGCCGGGGCTCGCCCGCCTCGCCGAGCGGTTCCCGCTGATCGGTCTCTCCAACGCCGGCCGGACGGCACTGCTGCAGCTCAACGCCCACGCCGGACTGCGCTGGCACCAGGCACTGTCCGCCGAGGACGCCCGTAGCTACAAACCGGATCCGGCGGTGTACCGGTTGGCCGTCACCGTCTCCGGCCGGCCGCCGGCCCGGCTCCTCATGGTCGCCGCCCACGCCTGGGACCTGCGTGCCGCACAGGCCCTCGGCCTGCGCACCGCCTACGTCGCCCGTCCCGTCGGCGACCCGCCGGCCCCGGCGGACCGCTTCGACCTGCACGCCGACGGCCTGGCGGATCTGGCCGGCCGGCTCGGCTGAACGTCAGGACGACTCGCGCACCACCAGCTCCGTCGGAAGCGTCGTCTGCTGACGTGGCGCCCCGTGCCGCGTGATGTCGGTGAGGATACGGGCCATGGTCCGGCCCAGTTCCTCCACCGGCTGACGCACCGTCGTGAGCGGCGGATCGGTGTGGCGGGCGAGGACGGAGTCCTCGAACCCGACGACGGCGACGTCCCCGGGCACCCGCCTGCCCCGCCCGCGGAGTTCGGCCAGAGCACCGACCGCCATGAGGTCGGAGGCGGCGAAAACCGCGTCCAGATCGGGGACGCGTTCAAGAAGCAAACGCATGGCCCGCCGACCGCCCTCCTCGGTGAAGTCACCCGCCTCGACCAGGAGTTCCCCGGCGGGCAGCCCCGCCTCCTCGTGCGCGGTCCGCCAGCCCGCCAGCCGGCTGCGGCCGACGTCCATGTCCAGCGGCCCGGCGATCGTGGCGATCCGCCTCCGGCCCCTGCCGATCAGGTGCCGGACCGCCGCGGCGGCACCCCCGGCGTTGTCGGAGTTTACGTAGCTCAGCCGCTCGCCCGCGTCCCGGCGGCCGGCCAGCACGGTGGGCAGGCCCATCTCCTCCAGCATGCCCGGCAACCGGTCCTCGGAGTGCACGGAGACCAGGAGGACGCCGTCCACGCGGCGGGTCGCCACCGACTCGGTCAGCTGGTCCCGCTCCGCCTGGTCACGGACGAGCATCAGCTGCAACTGGGTCCGGCTGTCGGCGAGCGCGCCGCTGACGCCGCGGATCAGCGCGGCGAAGAACGGCTCCGAACCGAGCCTGCTCTCCGATTCCGGGATCACCAGGGCCACGGCGTCGGTCCGGTTGGTGACCAGGCCGCGCGCGACCGAGTTGGGAACGTAGTTGAGCTCCTTGATGGCCGCGAGGACGCGGGCCCGTGCGTCGGCACTGACGAGATCCGAGCCGTTGACGACCCGGGAGACGGTGGTGCGGCCCACGCCGGCACGGGCGGCGACCGTTTTGATCGTGGGACGGCGGTCTCCGGTCATGTACTCCCCCCTCGGCGGCCGCGGCGGCGATGCCTGCCGCGGAGGTGACCTGCGGCAATTCTTGCAGACGCCGCCCCGGGCAGAGTGACTTCGGGGACCGGGCAACGAATGCGGGGCCCCGGACTTACGGGTGACTTGCGTTCAAGTCATTGACAGATGGGCGCGCTCCCACGAGTCTTCACTGCGCCGGGTGGGCACGTGCCCACCAAATTGGGCACGTTCCCACCTCATGTGTGAGCGCCGTCGCTAGGAGGAGATCCATGGGCAGTCTCGGTTCGTTGCGCACGAGGGCGGTGGCGGCGGTCGCGGCCGTCGGAGCGCTGACACTCGTGGTCGGCTGCAGCAGCGGTGACGACTCCGTCACCGGCGGCGGCAAGAAGGACGGCAAGACCGTCATCACCATGGGCCTGTACGGGGTGATGGGCATCAAGGAGACGGGCCTCCTCGAGAAGTACGAGAAGGAGAACCCGGACGTCGACATCCAGGCCGAGATCGCCGGTGACGAGCAGACGTACTACACCGCGCTGCAGACCAGGCTCGCCGCCGGCAAGGGCCTGAAGGACATCCAGGGCATCGAGATCGGCCGCGCCAAGGAGATCACCGAGACGCAGGCGGACAAGTTCGCCGACTTCTCCAAGATGGCGGGCACCGACCACTTCCTGCCCTGGAAGGAGTCGCAGATCAGCACCGAGGACGGCAAGGTGCTGGGTCTGGGCACCGACATCGGCCCGATGGCCGTCTGCTACCGCAAGGACTACTTCGAGCAGGCCGGCCTGCCCACCGACCGCGAGGAGGTCGCCAGGCTGTGGGCGGACGACTGGAAGAAGTACGTCGAGGTCGGCCGCACCTTCAAGAAGGACTTCAGGAGCGACGACGTGGCCTACATGGACGCGGCCAGCGGCCTGTTCAACGCCATGGTCTACGGCTATCCCGAGCAGTACTACAACGAGCAGGGCGACCTGATCCACGAGACGAACCCGGCCGTCAAGGAGGCGTGGAACCTCGCCGCCGACGCCGGTGAGGGCGGGCTGACCGCCAAGCTCCGCCAGTTCCAGCCGGGCTGGGACCCGGGCCTGGCCAACGGCACGTTCGCCACGGCCGTGTGCCCGGCGTGGATGCTCAGCCACATCAGCGAGAAGGCCGGTGAGGCGAACAAGGGCAAGTGGGACGTCGCCCGGGCCCCGAAGGGCGCCAACTGGGGCGGCTCCTTCCTCGGCGTGGTGGAGCAGAGCCCGGTCAAGGAGGAGGCCAAGAAGCTCGTCGCCTGGCTGACCGCGCCCGAGCAGCAGGCCCACATCTTCAAGGAGATCGGCAACATCCCCTCCTCGGAGCAGGCGCTGCAGTCCGCCGACGTCAAGAACGCCAAGTCGGAGTACTTCAGCGACGCGCCGATCGGCCAGATCTTCGGCGCCGCCGCCCAGGAGATACCGGACAAGCAGGTCCTCGGCCGCAAGGACGGCACGATCAAGGACCTCTTCTCCCAGGGCCTGACCCTGGTCGAGCAGGGCGACTCGCGTGACGAGGCGTGGAAGACCACCGCGGAGCGCATCGAGAAGGCGGTCGGCTGACCCGCGGGCCGCTCGCTCCCGTGGCCGTCCGGGCCCGCCGCCAGTCGAGCGGCGGGCCCGTGCCCCGGCCCGCACATCCGCTTTCCGCTCTCAGGAAGGAAGTCCGGTGGCCACCTCCACCACCAAGGCCCTGACCGGCGAGGAGCCGCCCGGCAGGACGGGCGCCGAGGGCACCGCCCGGCGGCGCGGCGCACTGATGCACCGGCTCGACGTCAAGGGCGCCCCGTACGCCTTCGTCGCGCCGTTCTTCGTCGTCTTCGCGGCGTTCAGCTTCTACCCCCTCGTCTACACCTCGTGGATCTCCCTGCACGACGTGGAACTGGCCACCCTCGACGTCATGGAGTGGGTGGCGTTCGACAACTACGTCGAGCTCTGGGGCGACTCACGGTTCTGGAACGCGCTGCAGAACACCATTACCATCGGCATCATCTCCACGGTGCCCCAGCTGATGATGGCGCTGGGCCTCGCCCACCTGCTCAACTACCGGATGCGCGCCTCCCTGTTCTTCCGCGTAGCCTCGCTCGTTCCCTACGCCACATCGGTCGCCGCCGCCGCCCTCGTGTTCACCATGATCTTCGAACGCGACTTCGGCATGATCAACTGGGCGCTGGGGGCGGTCGGGATCGACCCGGTGAACTGGGAGGCCGACAAGTGGCCCGCCCAGGTCGCGATCTCCACCATCGTCATCTGGCGCTGGACCGGCTACAACGCGCTGCTCTACCTGGCCGCCATGCAGGCCATCCCCGCCGACCGCTACGAGGCCGCCTCCCTCGACGGCGCCTCCCGGTGGCAGCAGTTCACCCACGTGACCGTCCCCGGCATCCGCTCCACCATCGTCTTCACCATCGTGCTCTCCACGATCGGCGCCACCCAGCTGTTCGGCGAGCCGCTGATCTTCGGCCAAGGCCCCAACGGCATCACCGGCGGCGCGGACAACCAGTACCAGACGCTCGGCCTGCTCCTGTACGAGGAGGGCTGGAAGAACTACCAGATGGGCCGCTCGGCGACCGTCGCCTGGGCGATGTTCATGCTGCTCGTCCTCGCCTTCGTGGCGCAGCGTCTGATCAAGCGCCTGCGCTCCCGCACGTCCTGACCTGGAGTCGCCATGACCACTCAAAGTCTCCCGGCCCGGACGGACGCGCCGGCCCGGACCTCCGTCGGGCAGCCGGCCGGCCGCGGCGGCCGCCGGCTGCTGCGCCAGCGCGCCGGCCGCCAGCACCACGCGGGCCCGCTCGCCTACGTCCTGCTCGCCGTCATGGCGGTACTGTCGATCTTTCCGCTGTACTGGACCATGGTGGCCGCCTCCACCGACAACACCCGGGTCAGCCAGACGCCTCCGCCGTTCCTGCCCGGACCGAACCTGTTCAGCAACCTCGCCCGGGCCTGGGACGAGGCCGCGATGGGCAAGGCCATGATCAACAGCCTCATCGTGGCCGGGGTGATCGCCCTGTCCACGGTGCTGTTCGCGACCCTGGCCGGATTCGCCTTCGCCAAGCTGCGCTTCAAGGGCCGCAACCTCCTGCTGATGCTGGTGATCGGCACCATGATGGTGCCGCCGCAGCTCGCCGTCGTGCCCCTGTTCATGATGATGTCCGAGCTGGGCTGGTCGCAGCAGCTGCCCGCCGTCATCTTTCCCACCCTGGTCAGCGCGGTCGGCGTCTTCTTCATGCGCCAGTACCTCTCGGAGGCGCTGCCGGACGAACTCGTCGAGGCCGGACGTGTGGACGGCGCGCACTCGCTGCGCATCTTCTGGAGCATCGTGCTGCCCGTCGCGAGGCCCGCCATGGCGGTCCTGTTCATGATCACGTTCGTGCACGCGTGGAACGACTTCTTCTGGCCGTTCGTGGTGCTCGACATGACCAACCCGACGGTCCCCGTCGCCCTCACTCAGCTCAGCGCGGGCTACGTCCGCGACCAGTCGCTGATCATGGCCGGCGCGCTGCTCGGCACGCTGCCCCTGCTGGTGATGTTCATCGTCTTCGGCCGGCAGATCGTCAGCGGCATCATGGCGGGTGCCGTCAAGGGCTGACCGGCCGCCCTCCTGCTCCTCCGCGCCGCCTTCCCGCCGGGCACGAGCCCGCGCACCCCCTCACCGCACCCTTCACCCGAAAGGACTCACGTGGTCACCGCCGCACAGCAGGCCGCGTCCGCCGCCCAGGACGCCCCCCTGACCTTCCCCAAGGGCTTCCTCTGGGGCTCCGCGACCGCCTCCTACCAGATCGAGGGGGCCGCCACCGAGGACGGCCGCACCCCGTCCATCTGGGACACGTACGCCCGCACCCCCGGCCGGGTCCGCAACGGCGACACCGGCGACACCGCCACCGACCACTACCACCGCTGGCGCGAGGACGTCGCCCTCATGGCCGAACTCGGCCTCGGCGCCTACCGCTTCTCCCTGGCCTGGCCCCGCGTCCAGCCCACCGGCCGCGGACCCGCCGTACAGAAGGGCCTGGACTTCTACCGGCGCCTCGTCGACGAACTGCTGGACAAGGGCATCCAGCCCGTCGCCACCCTCTACCACTGGGACCTGCCGCAGGAACTGGAGGATGCCGGGGGCTGGCCCGAGCGCGCCACGGCCGAGCGGTTCGCCGAGTACGCGGCCCTCGCCGCGGACGCCCTCGGCGACCGGGTGAAGACCTGGACCACCCTCAACGAGCCCTGGTGCAGCGCCTTCCTCGGCTACGGCTCCGGCGTGCACGCCCCCGGCCGCACCGACCCGGTCGCCGCCCTGCGCGCCGCCCACCACCTCAACCTGGCCCACGGCCTGGCCGTCCAGGCCCTGCGCGAGCGCCTCCGCGCGGACGCCCAGTGCTCGGTCACCCTCAACATCCACCACGTCCGCCCGCTGACCGGCAGTGACGGCGACGCCGACGCGGTCCGCCGGATCGACGGGCTCGCCAACCGGGTCTTCACCGGACCGATGCTCCAGGGCGCCTACCCGGAGGACCTGCTCAAGGACACCGCCGCGCTCACCGACTGGTCCTTCGTGCGCGACGGCGACCTCCAGCACATCCGGCAGCCGCTGGACTTCCTCGGCGTCAACTACTACACGCCCACCGTCGTCTCCGAGGCCGACGGCAGCGGCGCGCACACCTCCGACGGGCACGGCAACAGCCCGCACAGCCCCTGGCCGGGAGCCGACCGGGTCGCCTTCCACCAGCCGCCGGGCACCACCACGGCCATGGGCTGGGCCGTCGATCCGACCGGCCTGTACGACCTGCTGCGCAGGCTGACGTCCGACTTCCCGAGGCTGCCGCTGGTCATCACCGAGAACGGTGCCGCCTTCGACGACTACGCCGACCCGGCGGGCCAGGTCAACGACCCCGCCCGGATCGCCTACGTGCGCGACCACCTGGCCGCCGTGCACCGGGCCATCGTGGACGGCGCGGACGTGCGCGGCTACTTCCTGTGGTCGCTGCTGGACAACTTCGAGTGGGCGCACGGCTACGGCAAGCGCTTCGGCGCCGTCTACGTGGACTACCCCACCGGCACCCGCATTCCCAAGGCGAGCGCCCGCTGGTACTCCGAGGTCGCCCGCACCGGCGTCCTGCGCGGCGCCTGACCGACCCGGTGCGGCATCGCCGTCCACCGCCCCGCGCGGTGCCGCACCCAGAGCCCGCCCCCGGCCCCCCGCCGATGCGCGGGGCCGGGGGCGGGGCACCTTCCGACCGGGTCAGTCCAGCGGGTCGAGCGTCAGCCGCGCCTCGACCGGGTTGCCGTCGTGCACCAGCGACTCGTGGTGGCCGACGTCGTCGAAGGCGAAGGCGTACGCCTTCCCGTCGGCCATGTGGTCGTGGACGATCCGCGCGTAGTGGTTGGTCACGGAGTCCTGGTAGAAGCCGGCCGCCGAGGGGTCGGGCTGGTTCGGGTTGCTCAGCAGCGTCGAGCGGTTGAAGCCGGCGCACAGGGTGCGGGAGACCGGCCCGCGCACCTGGTCGTTCGGGGCGTCCAGGAGCTTGTGGCAGCCGAAGACACTCGAGGCGTCGGGCTTCTGGAAGCTCGTCACGACCGCACCGGAGCCGTCGGTGAAGTTCATGACGCCGCCCGAGACACGTCCGTAGTACTTCGTGCCGGGCCGGTCCGCGAACGGGGAGACGGTGAGGGTGCTCGTCGTGTACTTCTGCCAGACCCGGTTGATGTAGTCGTCCATGACCGACGCCGGCAGGGCCCCGGTCTCCACGCCGTACAGCGGCGCCAGCGCCCGCAGGACGGTGCCGTCGGGCCGGGTCTGGATCAGCCCGCCCCAGCCGGGCTGTGCCCGCAGCGCGCTGAACACGCCGTGGTAGCCGCCGGCCTCGAGCCGGCCCGCGCTGCTCACGCCGCCGTCGGCGCGCTGCACGCCGACGGTGTAGGGCGCGGAGAACATGTCGACCTGCGTGCTGTTCAGCCACAGTCCGGAGTCGTTGAGCGTGTACTCGGACCAGTTGAACAGGATGTCGCGGTTGGGGTCGTTCGGGTTCTGGACCGCCGGTTGCACCAGGCCGCCCGTGGTGAGCCGGAAGTCGAGCTTCCGGCCGTACGAGAAGTAGATGCGTCCCGACACCTTGGGGATGCGGATCGTCTTGGTCTGTCCGGCGGCGGGTCCGGGGATGGACGCGTCCGGTGCGGGGGTGGGGGGACTGCCGCCGGCGGGCCAGGCGTGGAAGGTGCCGTTCGCGTCGGCCCAGCCCTGCTGACCCGTCGTCAGCGAGGTGCCCAGGTTGTAGATGTGGACCGGCTCGCCGCGGTCGGAGTTGTTGGTGATCTTCAACGGGATGGTGGCGGGAACCGCCGCGTCCGCGGGTGGCGAGCCGCCGAGCGTGAGCAGGACGCCGGCCAGGCCCGCGGCCGAGACCACGGCGAGCAGACGGTGTTTGAGGCTGGTGAGCACCCTCGACCTCCGTGCGGGTGTGGAGGGATTGGTCCGTACCGAACGTGAGAGCGCTCTCAGAGTCTCGCCGGGACGCGTCCATGTCAATGCGTGGATAGGGTGGCGGGACCTGTCCGGTGGTGCGGGAGGAGAGTGGCGTGGTCACGGGTTCCGGTGCGGACGACGACTGCCTGGCGTGCGACCTGATGACGGGGAAGGCGCCGTTGCCGGGCGGCACCGTACTGCGCACCGGAACATGGGTGGTGGAGCACTGCGTCGGACCGTTCGGTCCGGGCACCCTCGTGGTCAAGCCCGTCCGGCACGTGGTGCACGTCGCCGGCCTGACCGCGGAGGAGTCCGGCGAACTGGGGCCGCTGCTGCGGAAGGTCGGCGCCGCCGTCACCGAGGTGACGACCCCGGAGCAGGTCTACGTGTGCCTGTGGTCGCACGCCGGGGGAGTGCCCGGCCACATCCACTTCGTCGTGCAGCCCGTCGGCGGCGCGGACATGGCCCGCTTCGACGCCTTCGGGCCGGCGCTGCAGGTGGCGATGGGGCAGGCCGGGTGCTTCCCGGACGCGGTGGAGGTGGAGCGTGTGTGCGACCGGCTGAGGGAAGTGCTCCGCTCGACCGGCCCGGCGGACCCGACGCGCTGAGCGGCCGGATCAGCCGGTCCGGGTGCCCCCGCCGCAGAGCAGCCCGTAGTGCCGTACTCCGGCGGGCCCCCGCGGCGTCGCCTCGGGCCACAGGCAGTCCAGCACGCAGGCGGACGGCGCGAAGAGCACGGAGGGCACCGCCGGGCGGGCGAACCACTCCCAGCGCACGATCTTGTCCGGCTCGGTGACCCGGGGCGTCCCGGCAGCGCCCTCGGTGACGGCCGCCGCCGTCACGCGGGTCAGGCCGCCCAGGCCGTCGACGAGAACGGCCAGGACCCGTACGTCCGCCGGGTCCGCCACGAGCCCGGTCTCCTCCGCCAGTTCCCGGGCGGCGGCCGTCTCGAAGTCCTCACCGGCGTCGACCTTGCCGCCCGGGAGTTCCCAGCGGCCGTCGTGGCCGAGGCCGAGCAGGACCCGGCCGGAGGGATCGAGGACGGCGAGGCCGACACCGGTGAGACTGTGGGGTGAGGGGTGGGCGCGTTCGGGGCGTTCGGCGCCGGGAGTACGAGAGTTCACCCGGCCATTTCACACCGTCGAGACCGTCCGGAACCACCGGCCCTACAGCAGGTCGCGCGGCACCGTCTCGTTCCAGGTGCGCGAGAACACCCGTCGGCCGCCCTCGTAGCCGTCCAGCGTGGCGTCGACGAAGAACCGGTTCTCGTCGCAGGTGAGACGGGTGTGCGTGACCACGCGCACGTCCCAGTCGGCGCGCCTGAAGTCCATCGTCCACGTGGACTCACCGCTCACGGACGTGAAGTCGTCGGCTACGGAGGAGTAGCGTTCGTGCGCGCGGCGGCCGACGTCGAGGCCGATCTCCTCGAAGCGGACCGTGCCCCGGTCCTTCACCGTCTCCAGCTCGGCCCGGTAGCCGACCAGGTCCCGCTTCACGTCCCACCGTTCCTCCGGGGGCGTGATCGTCGTGGTGGCGATGGGCGGGGTGCCCTCGGGCTCGCCGAACGGCACCGACAGGCTGTCGTCGGCCTTCTCCGGGGGACGGACCGGGAGGGTGATCGTGCTGGAGCCCTCGCGGAGGCCGAGCGTCGCCGGTTTCGGCGGCGGCCAGGCGAGCGGCCAGTAGGAGGTGGACAGCGAGAGCCGGACGCGGTGACCGGGCGGGAAACTCTGCGCCACTCCGTTGAGGTGGACCCTGGCCCGGTAGCGGCGGCCGGGCACCAGTGGCTCGGGCTGTTCGGCGCTGGCCAGGCGGGTGAGGTTGAGCAGGCCGTAGGTGACCCGGGTGGCGGCTCCGTCCGGGTGGACGTCCGACAGGCGCGCGGCCACCATGGCGACGGGCTGGTCGACCGTCAGGTCGAGGTCGACGGCCGGCGAGCCGAGAATCTCCACCCGCTCGGTCAGCGGCTCGGTCTCGAAGACGAGGGAACCGCCGTCCTCCTCGCGCTGGTCGTACGGCAGGTCGGGCGGCGCGTTGTAGGAGGCCCACTTGCCCGCGAACTGACCGACGGACAGCGGGGACCGCACGGTCAGCACCCCCCCTCCGTCACCGGGATCCGCCTCCGCGTCCGCTGCGAGGGCCGGCCCGATCCGCCGCCCGGTGAGCGGGTGCGTGACCGGACGGACGTGCGGTGACGGCCACTGGGGCTCCGCCACCCAGCGTCCCGGCCGCTCCTCGTACGACGTGGACGGCGGGACGCTGTCCTGCATCCACGTCTGCAGCATCGGGCCGTCCATCACGCCGTTGTCGACGCCCTTGAGCCAGTGGTCCCACCAGCGCACGACCTCCTGGAGGTAGCCGATGGCGGGCCCCGGTTCGCCGAGGTGGGGGAACTTGTGCGACCAAGGGCCGATGAGCCCCTTGCGGGGCACGTCCAGGTGGGCGAGCAGCCGGGTCACGGCGTTGGAGTAGCCGTCCGCCCAGCCGCTGGACGCGAGCACCGGACAGCGCACGTCCGCGTAGTTCTCGGCGACCGAGGCGTGCCGCCAGTAGTCGTCGAGCCGCTGGTGGCGCAGCCACTCCACGACCCAGGGGCGCGCGTGCTCGAGGCGTTCGCGCCACATGTCGCGCCAGCTGTCGCCGACCACGGCCGGGTCGGGGGGACAGGTGGCGTAGGCGAACATGGTGCCCGCCTCGGCCAGGTTGTCCGACAGCATGGCGCCGCCCATGTAGTGCATGTCGTCGGCGTGGCGGTCGTCGGTGAAGGACGCGATCACGACGGCCTTCAGACTCGGTGGCCGCCGGGCCGCCACCTGGAGGGCCGCGAACGCCCCCCACGACAGCCCCATCATCCCCGTGCTGCCGTCGCACCAGGGCTGGTCGGCGAGCCAGGCCAGCACCTCCTCGGCGTCGCGCTGCTCGATCTCCAGGTACTCGTCGCGCAGCACCCCCTCCGACTCGCCGGTGCCCCGCAGGTCGACGCGGACACAGGCGTAACCGTGCCCGGCGATGTAGGGGTGGTGGATCGAATCGCGTTCGGCGGTGAGGTCCCGCTTGCGGTACGGGATGTACTCCAGCACCGCCGGCACGGGTTCGTGGTCCGACGACGTGGGCCGCCAGATCCGCGCCGACAGGCGGACGCCGTCCGACATGGGGATGACGACGTGTTCCTCTTCCTTCGTCGTGTACGGCAGATGGGTCACATGACGCATGGTCGGCGCTCCTTAACCCCGCGCTCCTTCCGGCGGCCCGTCGAAGGTGAGGCCCAGGGCAGCGACGCACTGGTCGTACTTCCTGCGCAGGTCGTCCTCGTCGTCGCCGCCGGTGAAGATGTGCGCGAGTTCGTAGCTGTAACTGTCCTGCTGGGAGAGGTCGGAGAGCCGCCGGCCCGGCTCGGGCAGGACCTCGATCCGCACGCCCGGTATCTCGCGTTCGACGCGGGCGATGTCCTCGGCGGAGGGCACGTGCCGCACCACACCGTCCGTGAACCACCGGTAGTACCACTTCGCCGCCATCGCGTACGGGCCCTCGCGGTGCGGCATGCGCGGGTCCTGCCCGAGGGCGAGGGCGAGCATCGCGTGGTGGTTGGGTACGCCGTCCACGTACTGGAACAGCTCGGCGTGGGACTGGGAGTGGCGCGGGTTGATCTCCAGCAGGCTGATGTCCTGGCTGCCCGGGTCGTAGAAGTACTCCACGCTGAACGTCGCGTTGTCGAAGCCGATCCGGCGCATCACCCGCTCGGTCACGTCGCGCAGCCGGGCGACGACGTCGGGGGGCAGCATGGAGGGGTACTGGTGGCGCAGGAAGCACGGTGAGTCCGGATAGTCGATGGAGTCGAGTGTGCCGTAGACGATCACCTCGCCGTCGTGCACATAGCCCTCCACCGCGACCTGCACGCCCGACAGCGCCTCCTCGGCGAGACACACCCGGCCACCGACACCGTCCATCTCGGTCGGCAGGTCCACCCGGTCGAGGACGTGCTCGAAGGGGCGGCCGATGCGGGAGATGCCCTCACGTATCTCCGCGACGGCCTTGCGGAACTCCTCCTCGTCCCCGACCCCGAAGGCAAGTTCGGACGAATAGGACAAAGCGGGCTTGAGCCACATCGGGAACCGCACGCCGTCCGGTGGACGCGGCGGGTCCGCCGTCAGGTCGACACGGCCGAAGCGCGGATGCCGGTCCGTCACCTCACGCTGCTCGAGCCGGCTCCAGTACTTGTGCTCGCACTTGACCACCGACTCGAGGCTCGTGGTCCGGGTGCCGTACCTCTCGCCGAGGATCGGGACGAGGGTGCTGACCGGGAAGTCCCAGTAGCCGACGATCGCGTCGATGCTGCCGTCGAACGCGTCCAGCACCGCCTGCGCCTTCTCCAGCACCGTCGGCAGGTGCACCTCGCCGTCCTGCAGCTCCTGGACCGTCAGCAGTCCGTGGAAACGAAGTGAATCGGCACCAGGCGCCGCTTCGAGCGTCGGAAGGTTGGCCTCGTCGAGACCGACCACGAAAACGTTCTTGACCTTGTCGTCAGACACGGCTCTCCTCTCTCCTCCCAGGTTCGGCGGGGTACCCCGGCACGGCGCGGGAAACCTCCACCGTGTCCGGTCAGATGACGCGGAAGAGGTCCGCGGCGGAGTGGACGTCGGTGAGGTCCTCGACGGCGCGGAGGTTGTCGCACAGGGCGTCGAGGACCGAGTCGGCCTCGGCGACGCGCGGGGTGCCGACGGCGATGCCGAAGACACGGAAACCGAGCCGCTGCTTGGCGGCGTTCCAGTCGCGCATCCACTTCTCGGTGACGCCGCAGTCGTCGTCGGTCAGCATCACGATGTCGCCGCGGGCGCGGCCCGTGTCGTTGAACTCCTCCTCCAGCAGCCCGGCGGCCGCCGTGAGCGGCCGCTGGTAGCTGGTGCCGCCGCCGAGGAAGGACTCCGCGAAGTCGAGCACCTCGGTGACGGGGGCGGGCCGGCCGGCCGGGAAGCGGAAGACCCGGAGCTTGTCGGCGGCGGCGAACAGGACGCCCACGAAGTCGCGCCCGGCGTCGCGGGCCTGGTCCAGCAGCGCGAGGGCGCACGCCTTGGCCCACGCCTCCCGGGTGATGCCGCCGGGCCCCGCCTCGTACATCGAATGCGAGGTGTCCACGCAGGCGATGATCGCGCCCCGGCCGGTGGCCTGCTCACCCTGGCTGTCGTAGAGCATCAGCTCGCCGGCGGCGTAGCGGGCGGCGAACACCGCCCGCAGTTCGGGCAGTCCCAGGGTCGCCAGCTCGGAGGGGAGGACGCGGGAGAGGTCGTCGCCGAGCGTGACTCCGACCAGTTCCCCGGTGGCGTTCTCCACCCTGCGGGCCCGCTCACCGTCGGCCATCTGCCGGAAACGTCCGATCAGTTCGGCCCACCGGGCCAGCCGGCCGGTCCGCAGCCGCTCGGCGAGCCGGGCCCGCTGCTCGAAGGGCATCCGCTCCAGTGCTCCGGGGCCGACGCCCCACGCCCGCATCAACGCGGTCTCGCTGCGCGCGGCCTCGGCGGCCTGGGTCACGGCACTCTGCGCGGTGGCCCGGATTCCGGGGGCGGCCACCCCGAGCGCCTGTGCGGCGCCGACGGAGGCCTCACGCGCGGCGTCCTCGGCGTTCTCGGCCGCCTCGGCGGCCCGTCCCACGGCGTCGGTGTCGTCCTCGTGGGTCTCGTGGGCGGCCCGCCGGAGGGCGTCGGCCACGGCGGCGGCCGCCTCCTCGGCGTCCCGCAGGCGTCGCTTCGCCCGCTCGGCCAGTTCCTGGGCGCGCCCGGAGTGCTCCAGCATCCGGCGCAGCGCGCCGGCCTGGGCGAGTACGGCCATGGCGGCGGCATACGCGTCACCGGCCGTCTCCCGGTGCAGCGCGGTGAACTCCGGGGAGTCCGTCAGGGACGTGATGATCTGGTGGTTGACCAGCCGGGACGGGTCCATCTCCGCCGGCCGCCGCAGCCGTGGCCGTGCCTTGTAGGCGGCCAGGAAGGTGTCGGCCAGGAGATCGGCGGCGTGGGCGTGGCGTTCGCCCAGTTCCCGGGTCAGCTCGCGCAGTCCGTCCGACTGTCCGTGCATGTCGCGCCAGGTCATGAGGTCGAACCGGTCCGCGACCACGGCGGCGGTGTGCCGCTCGGCCGTGGCGCTCGAAAGGCTCAGCCACTTCCCGGCCCGGCTCGCCGGCTCGCCGTGAGCGTCCGTCGCGTCCGGTGTCCCGTCCATGCTTGCGACCGTCCCGGCGCTCAGAGCTGGGCCTGCACCGTGCTCGCGTCCACGCCGAGGGCCTCGGTCAGGACGCGGGCTCGTACCGCGCGTTGGCGACGGGCGACCCGGTCGATGGCGGCGGTGCTGCGTCCCGCGCTCGCGGCCTCCGCGCGCAGCTTCTCCAGCCGCTTACCCGTCGTGGCGAGCTGGTGGTGGGCCTTCTTGATGACCCACTCGCTCAGCGCCTCGCGGGACTGGCCGGCCATGGCGTCGAGCTGGGCCTCCAGTTCCTCGACGGTGTCCGCCAGGTCGAGGGCCTCCTTGGCGTCGGGATTGACCAGGTGCAGCACCTCCCGCTCGACGACCGGACGCTGGGCCGGGGAGTCCCACAGCACGTGTGTCAGCACCGACAGGTCGGTGTCGGTGACCGCGGGGCGGCCGTCGAGGTAGGCGGAGGCCTGGAGTAGGCGGACGGCCTGCCGCCAGCGGCGGTCCGAGGCGACGAGTTCCTTGCGGCGCAGCGCGGCCCGCAGCGTGCACACGGCGTCCACGACGGCGTCGGGGACCTCGACGGCCGGGACGGCCTCGGCCACGGCGTACTGCAGCGAGTCCAGCTCGATCGTGGTCCGCGGCGGTGCCTCGGTGGTGCCGACGGCGGAGCGGACCAGCGCGGCGAAGTTGGAGGGGTCCGTCAGGTAGCCGACCTCTAGGCGTACGAGCAGCCGGTCGTAGATCGCGGCCGAGTCCTCTCCGGTGGGCAGCTCGTTGCTCGCGGTGATCGCTCCTATCAGGGGACAGCGGATCGGTTCGCCGCCGTTCTCGGGATGGTAGATCCGTTCGTTGAGGAAACCGAGCGTCTCGTTGAGCGCCGCCGTGGAGCACTTGAAGATCTCGTCGATGAACGCGATGTGCGCGGTCGTGGCGCGGCCGTCGTAGACCTGGCGGTACTCGCCCCGGGCCAGGGCGGCGACGTCGATGGGACCGAACATCCTCGTCGGCGCGGTGAACTTCGACAGCAGGATCTCCCAGTAGGAGGCACCGTCGACCCGGCTCGTCAGCTCCCGGGCCAGTTCCGACTTGGCCGTTCCGGGCGGTCCGAGCACCAGTGAGTGCTGTCCGGCGAGCAGCGTCACCAGCAGCGTCCGCACGACGTCGGCTCGCTCGTAGAAGCGGTCCGACAGTTCGTCACCGATGGACCGGAGCCGCTCCGCCGTGTCCTGCGCGTCCTGTGCGCCCATAGCCAACTCCTCGCCTCGGCGCTCGGATGGGCCGACGATTCGTAGCCTATTACGCACATGTCCGTCCCCCGGCGAGGGGGAAGGCACCCGCTCGCGGCGGGTGCCTTCCCCCTCTTCACCGGGCGAAAGCGGTCGCGCTCAGCCGCCGACGTTGACGTCGATGCAGGCGTAGAAGGCGTTGTCGGTGTCGGCCACGTTCCACACGGCGAGCACCTTCTGCGGACCGGACAGGCCGCCGAAGTCGACCTGGTGGTTCACGACGGCGTCGGGCTTGGCGCCGCCGTCGTCGAACACGGCGATCCGCTGCCCGCCCGCGTAGTACTCCCAGGTGCTGGTGGCGTGCTGCGCGGTGAGCCGCCACGAGAACGTCGCGTTCTTCGGCACCGGGGTGACGGTCCAGCCCTTGCCGTCGTCGTCCAGCTCGGCGAAGCGGCTGTTGCCGCCGCTGCAGCTGGTCAGGCCCTTGGGGCCCTCGACGCTCTGGGGCTCGTACTTGATGTCCCCGCAGGACACCGTGCCCGCCGCGCACTGGGCCTGGCGGCTGGGCGGATCGGAGATGTAGCCGTGCGCGCTCGCCGACGAGGCGGGGAGGCTGACGGCGATGACGGGGGCGAGAGCCGCGCCGATCAGGGCAGCGGTCTTCCTGCTGGCGTGCATGTGAAGCTCCTTCACCTCGGGCCGTCCCGGGGGGCGCGCGGTCTTGTGTGGGGGCGACCGCACGTCGGGAACGGCCTCTCTGAGTGGGGGTCGAGAGACGCGAAGGTGACGCGCACCCGCCGCCCCGCGCGTGGAGTGGTGAGCCCGCGCGGGGCTCAACTCCGAAAGCGGAGCGGCGAGTTCTGTTGGACTAGACCATACAAGCGGTCGACGTGAGCGTGTCAAGAGTGTGGCGACCTGTGTCCGGGTGCCGCCCCGACTTGATAGGCAAGTGAAAGCTTGCCTATCCTGGAGTGGTGGCCGACGACCTGTTCAAAGCGCTGGCCGACCCCACGCGCCGCATCATCCTCGACGAGCTCACGGAGAAGTCCGGGCAGACCCTGTTCGAGATCTGCTCGCGGCTGAGCATGAAGCATCACCTCGGCATCTCCCGTCAGGCGGTCTCCCAGCACCTCGCCGTGCTGGAAGGCGCCGGGCTCGTCGAGGCCAGGCGGGAGGGGCGCTACAAGTTCCACGACCTGAACGTGGCCCCGCTCCGGCAGATAGCCGAGCGCTGGCCCGCGTCCGACCCCGACGCACCCGAACCGGAAGAGAGCACCCCATGAAGATCCATCTGACCAGCGTCTTCGTCGACGACCAGGCGGCGGCACTGCGCTTCTACACCGAGGTCCTGGGCTTCGTGAAGAAGCACGACGTCCCGGTGGGGGAGACGGACCGGTGGCTGACCGTGGTCTCGCCCGAGGACCCCGAAGGCCCGGAGCTCCTCCTGGAGCCCCTCGGCCACCCGGCCGCGCGGACCTACCGCGACGCCCTGGTCGCGGACGGCATCCCGCTCGCCCAGTTCGCCGTCGACGACGTCAAGGCGGAGCACGAGCGGCTGCGGGGCCACGGTGTCCGCTTCACCCAGGAGCCGGTGGAGATGGGCCCCGTCACCGCGGCCGTCTTCGAGGACGGCTGCGGCAACCTGATCCAGATCGCCACTCAGGGGTAGTGGGCGGTCTCCGTACCGCGGTGAGGGGTGGCATTGACAGGTCAGGCTAATGGCAATAGCTTGAGGCTAATACCATTAGCCAATGCTCCCCGGAGGCGTCCGTGACCGAGTACCTCCCCGTCGACGGCGGGACGATCGCGTACGAGGCGGCGGGCTCCGGCCCCCTGATCGTCCTGGCCCACGGCATGGGTGACAGCCGCGCCGCCTACCGTGCCGTCGTCCCGCAGCTGGTCGCGGCCGGATACCGGGTGGCCTCGGTTGACCTGCGCGGCTGCGGCGAGTCCAGCGTCGACTGGCCGGCCTGGAGTCGCACCGACATCGCCGGTGACCTGCTCGCCGTGATCCGCCACCTCGGCGGCCCGGCCGTGCTCGTCGGCCACTCGGTCTCCGGCGGTGCCGCCACCATCGCCGCGGCGCGAGAGCCCTCGCTGGTCACCGCGGTCGTCGAACTTGCGCCGTTCACCCGCAAGCAGTCGGTCGGCCTCGGTGACCTGAGGGTGAGGCGTTTCCGCCAGGGCATGCTGCGGCTGCTCGGCGCGGGTCTGCTCGGCAGCCTGCCGCTGTGGCGCTCGTACCTCGACCTCGCCTACCCGGGCGTGAAGCCGGCTGACTGGGCGCAGCGGCTCGGGCGCATCGACTCCCTGCTGCGCGAGCCGGGCCGGATGAAGGCCATGCGGGCCATGGGGCGCAGCGCCCCGACGGACGCCGGAGCCCAGCTCGGCAACGTCCGCTGCCCGGTCCTGGTCGTCATGGGAACCCTCGACCCCGACTGGGCCGACCCGCACGCCGAGGGCTCGGCGGTCGTCGAGGCGCTCCCGTCCGGCCTCGGCCGCCTGGAAATGATCGAGGGCGCCGGGCACTACCCGCACGACCAGTATCCCGACCAGGTGGTCTCGCTCGTGCTCGGCTTCCTGCGCACGGACCCCGCCCGTGCCTAGGGCGGGCCTGGATCCGGCGGCGGTGGTCGCGGCCGGTGCCGCCCTCGCCGACGAGGTGGGTCTGGCCAACCTGACGATGGGTTCGCTGGCGGAGCGGGTCGGTGTGCGGGCCCCGTCCCTGTACAAACACGTGGGCGGACAGGAGGATCTCCTCCGGCGCATCGCCGTCCTGGCGATGGGGGAGGCCGCCGACGCGGTCGGCGGCGCGGTCCAGGGGTACGCGGGCCGCGACGCGCTGGCGGCGGCGGCCCGGGCGTTCCGTGCCTTCGTGCTGGAGCACCCCGGCCGGTACGCGGCCACGATCGGACAGGAGCCGTCCGGCCCCGACGACCCGCTGGCCGCCGCCGCACGGCGGCTTCTCGACGCCTTCATGGCGGTCCTGCGGGGTTACGAGATCGGCCCGGCCGACGTGGACCACGCTCTGCGCATGCTCCGCAGCCTGTGCCACGGCTTCGCCACGTTGCAGGCCGCGGACGGCTTCCAGTGGAGCGCCGACGTCGACGAGAGCTTCGAATGGCTGATCGACTTCGCCGATCGAGGGCTGCGTGCACTGTGAGGGGACGCCCTGCCGACATTGCAACGGGCTGTAGTGGACTGTTGCGTTAATCGGTACGCATTGCAATGATTCCGAGCCGATTACCTGCGCAGATAGCCCGTCTCTGCAATAAATTGGTTGCCCACTTCATGAACGCAACGTAGCGTTTCCCTCGTCGGAAAGGATCGAGGGGGGTGGATCATGGACGCAGCGCAGAATCGGAAGCAGGCCGCACCCGGCGCCTTCACCGCCTTCGCTCGTTTCGTGCTCTGTGGTGGTGGAGTGGGGCTCGCATCGAGCTTCGCCGTGGCGGCTCTCGCGTCGTGGATCCCCTGGATCCTGGCCAACGCCCTGATCACCGTGGTCTCCACGCTGCTCGCCACGGAACTGCACGCACGCTTCACCTTCGGTGCGGGCCGGTGCGCGACCCGGCGCCAGCACGCCCAGTCGGCCGGTTCCGCCGCGGCCGCCTACGCGGTGACCAGCATGGCGATGCTGGCCCTGTACCAGCTCGTGACGACGCCCGACGCGGTGCTCGAGCAGGCGGTGTACCTCACCGCTTCCGCGTTCGCCGGTGTCGCGCGGTTCGCGGTGCTGCGCCTGGTCGTCTTCGCGCGAACCCGGTCGCAGGCCGCCGGGGAGGCCGGCCCCGTCACCCGTCCCGTCGGCCACGCCTCGGTCCCGGCCGCTCCGGCGGGGCTCTGCCGAGCCGCCTGACGGCCGCTTTATGGTTACTTGATGCGTGTTGTCCCCAGATGGGTCCTG
Source organism: Streptomyces sp. NPDC058796 (assembly GCF_042745235.1). NCBI lineage: Bacteria > Bacillati > Actinomycetota > Actinomycetes > Kitasatosporales > Streptomycetaceae > Streptomyces > Streptomyces sp. NPDC058796. Next base: position 205,486 of record NZ_JBHYOP010000008.1, on the reverse strand, counting down.
GTCTCCTCCGGGTGTGCGCCCGTCCTGCTGATCGGGGGCTGGTCGGGCGCGGCACTGTTCGAAGGGCCCGCGTACGACCCCGCCACCCAGACGATCAGCGTTCTGGGCGCCCATGGGGCCGCGGGCTACTGGGTGATGACGACGGCGTTCCTCGCTCTGGGCGTCTGTCATCTGCTGACCGCCTGGGGTCTGCGGGCGGCCGCGACAGCCGGCCGCGTGGCGCTGGGCGGCGGGGGTGTGGCCGCGCTGGCCGTGGCCCTGCTTCCCGCGCCGAGCAGCGGGGGTTCCCTGCGGCACGGCGCGATCGCGGTAGTCGGCTTCACTCTTCTGGCGGTGTGGCCGCTGCTGGCCGTCGACGGCACGGCGGCCGCCCCCTGGGCTCTGCGGATCGCGCCGGCGGTGGCGGTGTGCGCGCTGATGGCCGCGGGCGGAGCATGGTTCCTGTTCGAGATGCACCGACACGGCAACGCCGGTGCCGCCGAACGCGTCGTGACGTTCCTTCAGTCGCTGTGGCCGTTCGTCGTCGCCGTCTCGTGCCTGAGCCGCACACGCCGACCGGACCGACGACCCGTACCGGAGTAGCGTCCCGGCGGGAGCGGCGACCGCTCAGGTGGCCGGGGAGTGGTGCCGGTCCACGATGCGCTCGACGATGCGCAGCAAGCGTTCGCCCGCCCGGTCGATGCTGCCGTTCTGCGTGCTGACCTGTGCGCCTTCGAGTACGAAGGTGATCTCGGCCGCGGCCTGCTCGGGGTCGGGCAGTCCCGCGTCGGCGCACATGCCGACCATTCTGCGGGTCTGGTCGGCCTTGTGCTCCTCGATGACCTGTCGTGCTGGATGAGAGCGGTCGGGAAGCTCGGCGAGGGAATTGATGAACGGACACCCTCGGTGCGAGACCGCGGGCAGCCCCTCGGCGATGAAGCGGGCGAGGCCCAGGATCTGCTCCCTGGGGCGCCCGGGATGTTCGGCCTCCACCCGGTCGAAGGCCGCCCGGTACTCGGCGGCGACGATGCGCAGCCACTCCGCGACGAGGGCGTCCTTGGTCTCGAAGTGCCGGTAGATCGCCATCTTGGTGGTCTCCGCCTTCTCGGCGATCGCCTGGACGCCCACCCGTCGGATCCCCTCGCTCTGGAAGAGCTCCTCCGCCGCGTCCAGGATGCGCTCGCGCGGCGGCAGTTTCGCCACCCTGCCCGGCCTTGCGGCGGTCGTTGCCATGGCTGCTCCCTGACGTCCGGTCCCGCGGGGGCGTCGGGCCCCTCGTCGCCTGCTACGGTACCAGTCCGTCCCGATCGATACCGCTCGGTATCGTTCGGGACCTTCCGGTATCGCGGTTGCCCGCGGTACACCGCCCCTTGTCTTGGAGTGGACAGTGAGAATCGACGAGTACGCACGCTTCGACGCCGTAGGGCTCGCGGAACTGGTGGCGAAGGGCGAGGTCACCGCCGCCGAACTGGAAGCGGCCGCACGTGACGCGGCGCAGGCGGTCAATCCGGAGATCAACGCCGTGGTCGAGACGTGGCCGGCGGAGACCCTGCCGGAGCCGGGCAGCGCCCCGCTGTCCGGCGTCCCTTTCCTGATCAAGGACATCGGGGTCGCCGTGGCGGGCCGGCGCATGGAGATGGGCAGCCGCCTGGCGGCCGGCCACGTGGCCCGTTCCGACTCGGCCCTGATGCTGCGCTTCCGCCGCGCCGGCCTCAGGACGTTCGGGCGCACCGCGACACCGGAGATGGCCTACAGCAACACGACGGAACCAGTGCTGTACGGCGCCACCCGCAACCCGTGGAACCCGGGGCGGAGCGCGGGCGGGTCCAGTGGTGGCGCGGGCGCGGCCGTCGCCGCCGGGGTGGTCCCGATGGCGCACGCCACCGACGCGGCCGGCTCGATCCGCGTTCCCGCCGCCTGCAACGGCCTCTTCGGCCTCAAGCCGACCCGCGGCCGCGTCTCCGTGGGACCTCACTTCGACGAGATCTTCAACGGCCTGGCCGTGCACGGCAGTGTCAGCCGCACGGTACGCGACAGCGCGGTCCTGCTCGACCAGATCCGCGGTCCGGAACCGGGCGACCCCTACTTCGCCCAGGAGCCGTCCAGGCCGTACGCGGAGGAAGTCACCCGTGACCCGGGGCCGCTGCGGATAGGTGTCCTCACCCAGGCGTGGGGCGGACACCGCACCACCGCGCCGGTGGCCGACGCCCTCTCCCGCACCATGCGTCTGCTCGACGCGCTGGGCCACGAGGTGGAGGAGGTCGAGGTCGGCCTGGGGGTCGACTGGGAGGACTTCCTCCTGGCCAACGCCCGTCAGTGGACCGCCAACCTGACGGCGTCGGTCGACGAGCTGGCCGCCGCGTCGGGCCGGTCCGTGAACGCGTCGACCCTGGAGGAGCCCATACTCGCGAGCTACCGCTACGGACAGGAGGTCACCGCCGCCGAGTTCGTCACCGCGCTGGCGACCCGCAACAGGGTCGCCCGATCCCTGGCCCGCTACTTCACCGGGCACGACATGCTGCTCACCCCGACGCTGCCCGAGCTTCCCGTGCCCCTCGGCACGCATGCCGAGGGCGCCGGGAGGCTGGACGGCCTCGGCTGGCTGCGCCGGCTCTTCGACATCTCGCCGTTCACCGCCGTGTTCAACGTGGCGGGCACGCCCGCCATGTCCGTACCGGTGACGGCCGACGCGGCGTCGGGGCTGCCGATCGGCATGCAGTTCGCCGCCGGATACGGCCTGGAGGACAGCCTTTTCCGCCTCGCCGGACAACTTGAACAGGCCAGCCCCTGGTCGGCCCGCACCCCCACGGTGTGGGCCGGGGACCGCCGGGACGACTGACCCCGAACCGGCGGCCCCGTACATCCAGCAGCCGCGGGGCGAGCAGACCGAGCCGACGCTCAGTCGACGCTCTCACCCCGTGTCGCCGGCTTCGTCGGCACGTGAACAGGTGTCGGTACGGGTAGGGTGCGCAGCCGTACGGGGCACCGCGCGTAAGGGGAAACGGTGGGCGTTCATCCAGCGGAGGCGACGGCCGCGGAGATGCGGGAGGCGGCGCGCGGACTGCTGTCCGTACTGGAGCCGGCGCAGGTGCGCGAACTGCGCGCGGGACCCGGCCGGCTCGACGCTCCAGAGCTGCGGCAGTGGACCTACCTTCCCGGTCCGCGCCCCGGACTGTCCACCGAGTGCCTCGACGGCCGGCAGCGAGAGGCGGTCGACGCGCTGCTGGCCGCGGCGCACAGCACACCCGGATCGGCGCTGGCGCGCGGGGCGATCGAGGTCGAGCGGCACCGCCGCGCCACGGCCGGTGCCACGGGCGCCGACCGCTACTGGGTGCGGCTGCTGGGGGACCCGGACGGGGACGGCCCCTGGGGCTGGCGGATGAACGGCCACCACCTCGCCGTGCACGTGGTGGTCACGGCCGCCGGAATCCGCGTGACACCCCACTTCGTCGGGGCGGAGCCGGCCCGCATCGCGTCCGGCCCACAGGCCGGGCTCCGGCCGCTGGGCCCGGAGGAGGACCTGGCCCGGGAACTGGTCACGGACCTGGACGCCGGCCGGCGCGCGAGGGCGGTCTTCGCCGCCGCCCCACCGGACGACATCCTGACCCGGGACGACCCGTTCGCCGACCCGGACCTGCTGCCGGCCGGTCTGCCGCACGGCGACATGACTCCGGGTCAGCAGCGGCTGCTCGCCCGCCTGGTGCGCCGCTACCTCGACCGGGCTCCCGCGGCGTACGCCGACCAGTGCTGGTCCGACCTGGCGGCGCGCGGACTGGACACCCTGGCGTTCGCCTGGGCCGGCGGCCGCGCTCCCGGCGACCGGCACTACTACTGCGTCCGCGCCCCGGATCTGCTCATCGAGTACGACAACACCCAGGACGACGGCAACCACGCCCACTCCGTCTGGCGGCACGTCCGCCACGACTGGGGCGCCGATCTGCTCCGCGCCCACTACACGGAGCAGCACGGGCGGGAGCACTGACCGCTGAGAGCCGGAATCCCCTAGAGCCCCTGCACCTTGGCGTTCGTCGAGATCTCGTAGACCAGTTCGAGAGTGCGCCGGCCCCCGGGAGGCAGGAGGACGTCCCAGCGGACGACGCCGTCCGCGTCGACGTCGTCGGGCGGGGGAGCGCAGGCACCCCGGCGCAGGCTCACCTCCACCGCCGACGTCTCGGAGACCGGGACGCGTTCCCGGACGACGACCATGTGCTGATGGCGCTCGCCGGGCCCCGAGAACCGTGACAGGTGCAGGCGGACGGTCCGGGTGAGCACGGTCCGCTGGGTGAGACCGGCGGTGTCACGGCTCTCCTCGGTCTGCCTCACGACCCGGTGGTCGTCGAGACTGCCGAAGGCGAGGGCGGCCGGGGCACCGGGAGCGGTGAAGTCCAGCGTGCCGCGACCGAGGAAGCCGCCGCCGCTGACGAGGTCCACGGGCCCGGCGAGCAGCGCGTGCCCCGAGCGGTTGTCGAACCGGACCAGTCGCCCAACCAGCGGGGACAGCTCGGGCGAGCAGGCGTACTCCGTGGTCGCGGGCGTCTCGAAGGAGGACAGCGGCACCCGGTGGGCCCGGCCGTCGGACGGTACCGAGACCGAGGCGTCACAGCGCAGGACCCGGACCTCGCCGCCGTCGTCGACCCCCGGCAGGCCTTGCACGGGCGCCGGACCCGGGTCTGCGATCTCCTCCTCGCGCCATTCGACTCGGACCGTGCGGCGTTCCGCCGCCGATCGGTCCCGGAGGGTCAGCCGGTCCTCCGTGAGACGCGGCGGCTCGGTGGCGAGCGTACTGCGGGCCGTGGACAGGGTCAGCCGTACGTCCGACCAGTCCTCGCCGGTGCGCTGCCAGACCATCGCCTCCGTGTCCAGGGCGAGGGAGTCACCGTCGAGCACGGCGCGGTAGGCGGGCCGCCACAGGGCGCATGGGACGAGGTGGGCCACGCGCAGCGCGGCCGGACCGGCGTCGCTCGCCCGTACGGTCAGTTCGATGTGGCCGGCCAGTTCGGGGGGTTCCGACTCCGTGTTCGCCAAGGCGTGCCGGGCGTCGCAGAGTTCGGTGCTGAGCGCCGTCAGCCGGGAGCCGACCGCGCGCAGCCGCTCCCCGCAGGTGTCGCGCTCCGCGTCGACCCGGTCGAGTTCGCGGGTCCACCGGGCCGTGTCGGACTCACCGAGCCCCGCTCCCTCGCTGATCTCCCGCAGCAGATCCGTGGCGAGACGGCCGAGGAGGTCGACGCGGGCGTGCAGGCGCTCGCGCTGCCGGCCCAGCGCCCGCTGCTCCTCCTCGAGGTCTCTCACACGGTGCCGCAGGGCGGAGTCGTCGTCGGCGGGGCCCGGCGCTCTCGGTGTCCACTCGCGTACGACCCGGGCGTCGAGCACGGCCGCCGGGCCGTCGGCGGACAGTTCGGCGTGCAGGCTGTGGTCGACGGTCAGGGCGCTGACCGGTCCGAGACGCAGCACCTGGGTGCCGGCCGCGAGGCCGACCACGGCGGTCCGCTCGACGTACGCCCGGTCCTCCAGACAGGTGACGGCGGTGACGGGAAGGGCGATCGGAGCGGGGCTCGTGTCCATGCGGGGTCAGCTCCTGCGATTGCCGCCGGTCAGGGCCTTGCCGGCCGGGATGCGGATGACGTAGCCGCCGTCGAGGGCGGAGGTGGAGTGGGCCGGGACCTCGACCCGCCAAAGGCGGGTGCCGGGGGCGTGCCGCTCGGCGTCGGTGCCGGCCGGGGGCGCCTTCCAGTCGGCCTTCTCCTCGATCCTGATGTCCGCGTCGGAGGTGACCGGCACCCGCTCGCGCACCTCGACGGTGACGGGGACCGGGAGGCGGTTGGCCAGTTCCACGTGCACGCGGTGGTCGAGGACGGTCACGTTGTTGCGCAGCCCGGAGGCCGATTCGAGCAGACTCGTGCGGCGCGTGACCCCGATGGCCTCGTCGGCGCCCAGGCCCACGCGGCGCACGCCGCCGGGGGCGAGCGTGGGCAGTGCGGTGGTCAGCAGGAAGTCTCCGTCGGCCGAGACCTCCAGCGGCCCGGCCAACAGCGCCTGGTCCGTCGCGTTGGACAGCACCAGGGTCGTGTAGACCGCCTGTTCCACCGACGGGACGCACAGGTACTCGGTCCGCAGACCGACCGCCACCTCACCGACGGTGATCGTGTGCCACGTACCGTCCGAGGGGACGTCCGCGCGCGCCGCGGCGTCGTAGCGGTGGTCGAAGGAACCGGCCGACTCGCGGGGGCGCACGGCGTTCCCCGGCAGGGGCAGCGCGGTGACCGCCTCGGCGCGCCGCCGGTGTTCGGCCGCCACCGGGTCGGGGGCGGAGTCGGGGAACAGCCGTCCGCGCCGCTCCGGTCGGCCGTCGGGGCCGGTGAGCACCAGTGCCGCGTAGTCGAGTTCGGCACCGCTCGGCCGCGGGGGCCCGGTCTCCGGGGCCGGTGACGGGGCGGCGGGCGCCGCCTGGGGAACGGCTGCGGACGGTGCCGCGGCCCGGCCGGGCGCCGCGGGAGCCACGGAACGGGGCGCGCCGCTCCTGCGGCGGGCGTGCGGCTGGGGTGCGCCGGGCGCCGAGCCGCCCGGCATCGCGCCCCCGGCGCTCGCCGGCACGCCGCCGGGCGGTGGCGGAAGGGCGCCGGGAGGCGCACCGTAGCCGTGACCCGCCCTCGGCGGGGCGGGGGGCGGAACCGGACCGGGCGCGGGTGCGGCCGCCACCGCCACCGCGTCGCTGACGGTCACGGCGGAGTCGCCGGCGCCCGGAGGCGGTCCTGCCGCGTCGTAGCCGCTGAAGAGGCCGAGCAGCCCGCGCGGGGGCTCACGCCATCCCGACGACGCGGGAGCGGGCTGCTCGCGTCCGATGCGGATCGATCGCAGCCGGGGCACATCGGCGCGCCGTCGCAGATCGGCCGTGGCCAGCGAGACCCGGACACCGGTCCAGTCCTCGCCGGTGCGCTGGGCGATCGACGCCCGCAGCAGCAGCCGTCCGTCGCTCCCGCCCTGACGGTGGGTGAGGCGGTAGGCCGGGACCCAGACGGCGCCGGGCACCCCGTACTCCACCTCGACCTCGACGTCCGTGTCCGCGCCGCCCGTGAGGGTCACGTCCGCGCACGCGGTGGTCCCGGAGCGCGATGCGGGGGTGTCGGTGGAGGCCCGGGCGAGCCTGTCGGCGGCGACCTTCCACGCGTGCTCGGCGTGCTCCAGTTCCATCTCCGTCTCGCGCAGCCGGGCGTGCAGCACGGCAAGCCGGTCGTCCACGAACGCGGCGAGGCCGAGCCAGGCGTCGACGGGGGTGCGACGGTGGGAAGCCTCGTCCCCGCGGGGTGGCGGCACCGGGCGCAGGGCCGCCACCTCGTCGATCAGCTCCTGCTGCCGGTTGTGGCGGGCCTGGGCGGCTTCCCGGGCATCGGAGAGCCGTTCCACCTCACGCCGGAGCTCGCCGACCGGGCGGCTGTCGAGCGGTTCGGCCTCGACGGTCACTCTCGCCTCGGTGACCCGTACCCCGGTGGCGCCGACGACCCGCACCCGCAGGGAACCCGGGTCCATCGAACGGGGGAGACCGGTCACCCGCACCCGTCCGCCCCGGGGCATGCCGCCGCGGGCGAGCCGGCGGCAGAGGGCGCCCTGCGCGTACACCACCACCGAGTCGAGCGTCGACGCCCACCTCGGGGCCGCCTCAGCCATCATGTGCTCCCCCCCCACACGCCGTGTCAGTGCCGAGGGAACTCTATGCCGGATGCCGGCCGTGAGGGCTCCGGTGCGGTGGAGCGGATCGCGGAGATGTCGAACTGGAGCCGGACCTTCTCGCTGACCATGCTGCCGCCGGCCTCCAGCCGCTGGTTGTAGACGAGCCCCCAGTCGCGGCGGTCGATGGTGGTGGTGCCGTCGAAGCCCGCGCGCTCGTAGCCGAACGGATCCATGACCGAGCCGAGGTAGTCCAGTTGGATCTCGACGGACCTGGTCGTGCCGCGAATCGTGAGGTCGCCCGTCATACGGAAGCTCTCCCCGCCGTCGTGGACGGTCGAGGTGCTGCGGAAGGTCATCTCCGGGTACCGGCGCACGTCGAAGAAGTCCTTGCCGACCAGGTGCCCGTCCCGCTGCTCCACGCCGGTGTCGACGCTCCCGACCCGGATGACGAGTTCCGCCCGGGACTCGGCGGGACGGGCTCCGTCGAAGTAGAGCGCGCTGTCGTAGTCGGGGAAGGACCCGCGGACGGTCGTGACCATGGCGTGCCGCACGGAGAAGCCGATCCGGCTGTGCGGGCGGTCGATGGTCCAGTGTCCGGTCAGTGCGCGAAGCGCCGGGTCGAGTGCGGCGCCGGCCGCCGTGGCCCGCGCACCGGGCCCACCGGAGCCCGCGGCCGGCGGCGGCTCGGCGACGTCGGTCTGGCGACGGCTGAAGATACCCATGTGACGTGGCCCTTTCGAGTCGGATCACTCGGTGTTACCACGCCGTGGGCGGGCCGGACCGGGCAAGATGTGCGGCCTCGTCCGGGTTCCATGACGCCGACCGGAAAACTGCACAGGATCGCCGGATCGAGTACGCGTACCCGCACGCCCGTCGGCGACCCGCTCCGCCCGTCCCGCGGCGCCCGCGACAGCCCGTCGTTCGCGCGCCCCGCCTCCGCCGCGGGCGGACCTCCGGTACGAGACCCGGACGGAGCGCGAACACGCTGTCCGCGCGTCCGGCGGGGCGCGGACTATCCGGCCGGATCCTCCTCCGCCTGCCGTACGGCGCGATGGACCGCCTTCTCGACCGCCTCCACCGACCGGCCGTCGGCCGCGGCGTGATCGGCGATCGCCGCCCGTGCCGCCTGGGCGGCCTCCTGCCAGGCCCGTTGCTGCGCTTCGAACTCCTCGCCGTCGAGTCCGGCGAGCCGCGCGCGCTGTTCTTCCGCCGCCCGCTCAAGGCTGATCAGGTCCTGGGGAATGTCCACGCCGCCGATCCTAGGCTCGGACGCGGCCGGGCCCCGGCCCCGACCCGCGGGCGTCGCGAGGGGCGTCAGTCCGCCGGGGACGCCCTCGGGGCGGCGAACGGGCAGGACAACGGTGACCGGCCATGTGAAGAGGAACGCGGAGGCCCCGTGAGCGAGCAACCCCGGCTGCGGCGCTCACGGCGCCGAGCGCCGAGCCGTGACGCAGTGCCGCGCCGTCGGCGCCGCCCCGTCACTCGCCGAACGTGCGGCGCGCGTCCTCGATGTGGCCGAGGTACTGGTGGGTCCAGCCGCACATGGCGTCGACCGTGGTGCGCAGGGCCCGGCCCGGCTCGGTGAGCGTGTACTCGACCCGTGGCGGCACCGTGGGGTACACCTTCCGCTCCAGCAGGCCGTTGCGCTCCAGCATGCGCAGGTTCTGCGTGAGCATCTTGTGGCTGACGCCCTCCACCTCGTCGCGCAACTCGCTGAAGCGCAGGGTGCGCTCGCCGAGCGCCTCGATGATCAGGAGCGCCCACTTGTTGGCGACGTCCGAGAAGATCTCCCGTGCCAGGGAGTCCGCGCGCCGCAGGTCCGCGTCCTCGGGCAAGCCCTTGAGCAGCTGTGTGGTCACCATCTGGTTCCTCAGTTACCGAAAAGTGCGTTCTTCCAGGTCCGCGCTGACTCTCCTACAGTTCTTCAGTAACCACAAGAGAGTGAACGAAGGGTGCGCACGTTGACTGCCATGGATGTCTTCAACCACCGGGTGCCGGCCGAGAGCGAGTTCGGCTACGCGCAGGCGATCAAGTCCCGCGATCTGATCCACGTCTCCGGGCAGCTGTCGCTCGACCGGGCGGGCGAGTTCGTCCACGCGGACGACTTCACCGCCCAGCTCGAGCAGACGTACGCCAATGCCGACAAGATTCTGGACCACTTCCGCGTCACCCGGAACCAGATCGTCTCGCAGACCCTGTACGTGGTGAACCTGCGGCAGCACGCCGCGGCTGCGGCGGCGGGCAATCTGACGTACTTCGGTGAGCACCGCCCGGTCAGCACGGTCGTCGGCGTCACCGAACTGACCTTCCCCGGCCAGGTCGTCGAGATCGCGTTCGTCGTCGACGAGAAGCTGCCGGCCTGACCGGGGCCCGGCGAGGACGCGCCGCCGCAGGGGGCGCGTCTACACCGGGGCGCCCCGAAGAACACGGTCGAGCGCCGCCCGGCCCGCGGGGCCCCAGGTCGGTTTGCCGCCGGGCAGCCCTCGGTCCCCGTTCCGGCCGATCAGCATGAGGACGAGGCCCTTCAGGGCGGCCAGCCCGCGGGCGCGCCGGACGGTCCCCTCGTCCGCGTGCGCGTACACGTCGAAGAAGCGTGCGGCGGCGCCCTCGGGAAGGACCACCCACGCGGCCGCGAGGTCCCACGCCGGATCACCGGCGAACAGGTCACCGAAGTCGATCACGCCCGAGAGGGTTCCGTCCGAGACGACGACGTTCGCGGGATGGAGATCACCGTGCACCCATACCGGCGGGCCCTCCCACTCGGGTGCCGCGACGGCGTCGTCCCATACGGCCCGGAGGTCCTCGGCGATGTCGCAGGGGGCGACGGCCTCGAAGAAGTGGTCGAAGCCGTCCGCGCAGTCTCCGGGGTGAGCGCCGCGGTCCGAACCGGCCGGCGCCTCGGCGGGAGCCGGAACGTGGAGCGCCCCGAGGAACCGAGCCAGCCTGTCGGCCGAGTCGTCGCCCCGGCTGATCGGAGTGTGGTCGAGCGGCTCGCCGGGGACCCACGTCATGACCGTCCACGGCTTGGGAAAGCGCGCGGACGGTTCACCGGTCCGCACCGGTTCCGGCACGGGGAGCGGCAGGCGCGGGGCCAGGACGGGCAGCCACCGGCGCTCCTTGCGCTGGAGATCCGGGGCACGCTCCGTACGGGGCACGCGTACGGCCAGTTCGCTCCCGAGGCGCCACTGCTGGTTGTCCCATCCGCCCGTCACCTCACGGATGGCCAGGTTCGCGAGGTCGGGGTGCTGCTCGTGCAGCAGATCGCGGACCAGGTCCGCGGTGATCTCGAATGCGGAGTCGGTCATGAGACGGCACAGTACTGGGCAGGCGGGGACCGTCCCCTCCCGAGAGCCTCGCGGAAAAAAACTCGGCGGTGATGTCGAGAATCCGTCACCGGCTCCGTCCCCGCTGTGAACGCGACCACAATGGGTCGCACCCGCACCGAGGAGACCACGATGGCCAAGTACCTGTTGCTCAAGCACTACCGGGGCGCACCGGCGGCGGTCAACGACGTGCCCATGGACCAGTGGACGCCGGAGGAGATCTCGGCCCACATGCGGTACATGCAGGACTTCGCGGACCGGCTCGAGAAGACCGGCGAGTTCGTCGACGGTCAGGCGCTCGCCCCCGAGGGGACGTGGGTGCGGTACGACGGTGAGGGGCGCCCGCCGGTAACGGACGGGCCGTTCGCCGAGACCAAGGACCTCATCGCCGGCTGGATGGTGATCGACGTCGACAGCTACGAGCGAGCCGTCGAGCTGGCCGGTGAACTGTCGGCAGCCCCGGGGGCGGGCGGGAAGCCGATCCACGAGTGGCTTGAGCTGCGCCCGTTCTACGGCGTCTCGCCCACCGTCACCGAATGACACCGACCATCGACGAGGCCCTGCTCAGGAGCCTCACGCCGAGCGTCCTCACCGTCCTCGTCCGCCGCGGAGCCGACTTCGCGGCGGCCGAGGACGCCGTCCAGGACGCGCTGGTCGAGGCGGTCCGGGTGTGGCCGGCCGACCCGCCGCGCGATCCCAAGGGCTGGCTGATCACCGCGGCCTGGCGCAAGTTCCTCGACGCGACGAGGGCGGACACCGCCCGCCGCCGGCGGGAGGACCTGGCCGACCAGGAGCCGGCCGCGGGACCCGCGTCCTCGGCGGACGACACGCTCCAGCTCTACTTCCTGTGCGCACACCCGTCGCTGACGCCGTCGTCCGCGGTCGCGCTCACCCTGCGCGCCGTCGGCGGCCTGACCACCCGCCAGATCGCCCAGGCCTACCTGGTGCCCGAGGCGACCATGGCTCAGCGCATCAGCCGGGCCAAGCGCACCGTCTCCGGCGTCCGGTTCGACCGGCCCGGTGACGTCGCCACCGTGTTGCGGGTCCTCTACCTGGTCTTCAACGAGGGCTACTCCGGCGACGTCGACCTCGCCGCCGAGGCCATCCGGCTCACCCGGCAGCTCGCGGCCGCGATCGACCACCCCGAGGTCGCCGGGCTGCTCGCCCTCATGCTCCTCCATCACGCCCGGCGCGCCACCCGGACCGCGTCCGACGGCAGCCTGGTACCGCTCGCCGAACAGGACCGCGGCCGGTGGGACACGGCGTCGATCGCCGAGGGCGTCGAGATCCTCCAGGCGGCGCTCGCCCGCGACCGGCTGGGCGAGTTCCAGGCCCAGGCGGCGATCGCGGCACTCCACGCCGACGCGCCCACCGCCGGCGAGACCGACTGGGTGCAGATCGTCGAGTGGTACGACGAACTCGTGCGGCTCACCGACAGCCCGGTCGTCCGGCTCAACCGCGCGGTGGCCGTCGGCGAGGCGGACGGGCCGCGCGCCGGCCTGGCCGCGCTCGCGGAGCTGGACGACACACTGCCCCGCCACGCCGCGGTGGCGGCGTACCTCCACGAACGCGACGGCGACCCGGCGACGGCGGCACGGCTGTACGCCGAGGCGGCCCGCAAGGCGCCCAGCCTCGCCGAGCGCGACCACCTGACGCGCCGGGCGGCCCGGCTCAACGCCCGTCGGCGTCGCTGACGGCCAGAACCCTGCCGGTGAACTCCGCCAGTTGCCTCCGCAGCACCTCCCGCGGTACACCCTCCTGACCCGCGAGCTGCTCGACGAGGTCGGCCCGGACCGCGGCGAGCAGGGCGTGAGCGGTGAAGTCGCGGTCGGGCAGGCCGGGGATCTGCTCCAGAACCGTCCGGAGCAGGAGGTGCCAGCGCGCGTAGTGCTCCGCCCGGTACGGGCTGCCCGCCCCGCCGTCCTCCAGTGCCAGCGCCAGGCGACGGTTGTCGTACTTGAAGCACAGGACGGCGTCGAGCAGGGCGGCCACCCGCTGCCCCGGCTCAGTGGCGGGCCCCAGTGGCGGCGGGCCGGATTCGACGGCCTCCCTGACCGGTTCGAGCCGCCTCTCGTACAGGGCGCGGAGCAGCCCCAGCCGGTCGCCGAACGCCCTGAAGAGCGTGCCCTTGCCGACGCCGGCGGCGGCCGCGACATCGGCCATGGTGACGTCCTCCGGGCTGTCGCGTCCGGCGAACAGGGCGTCGGCCGCCGCGAGGACGGCCTCCCGGTTGCGGGCGGCGTCCTTGCGGGGCCTGCGCTCGGCCATGGTGCTGCTCCTTCGTTTGCAAAGCGGACCAGGGGTCCGTATCGTCGATGAAACGGACTCCGGGTCCGGATTCTACGAGAAGGAGGACACCCATGTCCGCACCGACTTCCCCGGCGGATCTCTACCGCCGCAGCCTGCGCCTGCTGCTCGACAAGGACATCGCCGCCTGGACCGGCCTGTGGGCCGACGACGGAGTCATGGAGTTCCCGTTCGCCCCCGAGGGATGGCCGGGGCGACTGGAGGGGAAGGAGGCCATCGGCGCCTACATGCGCGGCTATCCCGACCACATCGATCTGCGCGACTTCCCGGAGCTGCGCATCCACCGGACCGTCGAGCCGAAGACCCTCGTCGTCGAGATGCGCGGCGTCGGCCGCCTCGTACGGACCGACGCGCCCTTCGACATGACGTACATCGCCGTCGTGACCGTGGAGGGAGGGCGCTTCACCTCGTACCGCGACTACTGGAACCCTCTCGCCGTCCTCGAACCCGGTGCGGACTTCCGGAGCGGCCGATGACCACCACCGGAACCACTTTGGTCGTCGGCGCCACCGGTACCACCGGCAGCCGCACGGTCGCGCGGCTGACCGCCGCCGGACACCGCGTCAAGGCGGCGAGCCGCCGTGCCACCCCGGTCCCCGGTGCCGAGCCGGTCCCCTTCGACTGGTACGACTCCGCCACCCACCCCGCGGCCCTCGACGCGGTCGACCGCCTCTACCTCGTGCCGCCCGTCGGCGACGCCGACCCCGCGGCGACCATGCTGCCCTTCCTCCGGCGGGCCGGGACGGAAGGGGTCCGCCGTGCGGTCCTCCTCGGCTCCTCGGCCATCGGCGAGGGCGGCCCCGCGGTGGGGGAGGTCTACGGGGCGGTGCGGGAACTGTTCCTCCAGTGGGCGGTGTTGCGCCCGTCGTGGTTCATGCAGAACTTCACCGGCACGCACGCGCACGCCCGGAGCATCCGTGAGGACGGCGCCATCCGGTCGGCGACCGGAGCCGGCCGGACCGGCTTCGTGGACGCCGAAGACATCGCGGCCGTCGCCTTCCACGCCCTGACCGACGAGCGGGCACCCTGCACCGATCTCGTCCTGACCGGACCGGAGGCGCTCAGCCACGACGACATCGCCGCGATCATGACCGACGTCACGGGCCGCCCGGTGGTCCACCACCGGCTGACCCACGAGGAGATGACCGAGCGCCTCACCGCGGTGGTGCCGCCGGAGTTCGCCGCCATGCTGGCCGGCCTGGACCGGGCCATCGCCGAAGGGGCGGAGGACCGCGTCACCGACACCGTCCGGCGCGTGACCGGCCGGGCCCCGCGCGGCTTCCGCGCCCATGTGGAGCAGGAGCTGCGTCAGGGCAGCCGGGCCGCGATCAGCCGGCGGTCACCTCGGTGAGGAGAGGGTCCGCACACGGGCGCAGGACCATGAGCGGGCCTTCCGGGGCCGCCACCATGGCGAAGGGGAAGCGGTCGAGCTCCAGGCAGAGCGCGACGTCATCGGGATGGGTTCCCTGACGCACCCCCGTCGTCAGCTCCGCGGCGGCCCGGGAGGCGGCGGCCCGGCGCAGGAACTCGGCGGCGTCCGTCGCAGTCCCGTCGGCCCGGCGCGCGATGTACTGGGCGCACGCCAGGTCTTCGTCGGCGTGCCCGTCCTCGCCGGTGACCACGAATGTGACGCGGTCGCACGCGCGTGTGCGCAGGAGCCGGGCCGTCGCCTCCGCCACCACGAAGCCGGCGCACAGCACCAGTGACGCGTCCTTGACCGCGAGGGCGCCGACCGTCCCCGCCGTGGTCTTCTGCACGACGGTCCGCCCGGCAAGGTCGGCGGACCGCAGCAGCCCCGGCGAGTTGACGGCGTCGAACCCGGACTCGGGCGGACCGTCCTTGACCGCCGCCCAGTCCGGGTGGCGAGCCTTCAGGGCCAATGCCTCGTCCAGCGACTCGGCGAGGACGATCCCTTCCGCACCCCGGGCAAAGGCCCAGGCGGCCACGGTGAAAGCGCGCATGACGTCGACCACGACCGCCACGGTGGGGGCTTCGACCAGGTCGGCGGTGCCGACGAAACGAGCGTCCATGCCGGCCATGATCGCGTACGCCGGCGGTCCCGGACAGCGAATTCACCTTCGGGGGTCCGGCGTTGGGCGCCCGAGACCGGCCGCACCGGCGAGCCTCGCCCCGCACCCCGGGGCCAGGGGGAGAGGATTCCGGCATGACACCGAAGCATCCCAAGACCGAGCTCGATGCCCGTTACAGCGCCGCGCTCAACCCGCGTCCGGGCGCGGAGGACGTCACCGCCACGGAATGGGCCGAGGCCGAGCGACGACTGCGCGCCGCCGAGATCTTCTGGATCACCACCGTCCGGCCGGACGGCCGCCTCCACGTCACGCCGCTGATCGCCGCCTGGCACGACGGCGCGCTGCACTTCAGCACCGGCTCGGGGGAACAGAAGGCCAAGAACCTGGCGGGCAACGCCCATTGTGTACTCACCACCGGGAACAACACGTTCTCCGAAGGTCTCGACATCGTGATCGAGGGCACGGCGGAGCGGGTGACCGATCCGGCACGGCAGGACGAGGTCATCGCCGCGTTCGAGGAGCAGTACGGGGACCGCGTCGCCTCGCCGGAGGGCCCCTTCTACGGCTTCGGCGAGAGCATCCGCGAAGGCAACGACCTGCTGTTCGCGGTGGCGCCCGGCACGGCGTACGGCTTCGGGCACGACGGCCAGGTGTTCAGCCACACCCGCTACACCTTCACCTGACCGCCGACGGGTGTCCGGTTCACAGAGGTCAGCGGGCGACCCGCGGGACGCGCCTCTCCCAACTGCGCCGGAAGACGACATCCTCGCCGTCGCGGCACACCACCTCGTTCGACGTGACGAAGTCCTCGGCGTCGCAGGTGATCTCCGACCTGGTCTCGACCCGTACGTCCCAGTCGCGCTCCGGACGGCGCAGACGCACGGTCCACGCGGACCCGGCCCGCGCCGACAGCGGGTCGTCCTCCCGGATGGTGTACGTCTCCAGCGCGTCCTCGGTGAACTCCAGGCCGTCGGGGTACACGCGGGTGCCGCCGTAACGCGGATCGACCTCCAGCCGCCATTCGCCCTTGGCCACATCGCGCACCACCAGCCGCTCCGGGCGTTCCTCCCGCTCGGCCGGCGGCACGGTGACGCGCAGCGGCTCGGACTGCTCGGGGGCCTCGAAACGGATGCCGGCGTCCTCCGGGTGGGCTCCGCCGTCCCGCACGGGCAGTACGAGTGCGGATCCGGCCGGTTCGAGCACGAAGCCGTCCTCGGAGCCCGCCTGCGGCCAGATCCACGGCCAGTAGGCGGAGGAGACGGCGAGGCGGATGCGGTGCCCGGCGGGGAAGGTGTGGCCGATGCCGTTGAGCTGGAAGGTCACCGTCTCCGTCGCTCCGGGCGGCCAGGGCACGTTGCGGTCCCGGCCCTCGCGGGCGGCGAGGTTGAGCGCGCCGCGGGTCACGAGGGTCGACGAGCCGTCCGGCGCCACGTCGCACAGCCGGGCGACGGCCTGCCCGTACGGCACGTCCGTCCGCAGCCGCAGGGTCACCTCGGGGCGGCCGAGGATCTCCACCGGGCCGCCGGTGACGGGGAACTCGAAGCACGCCGAGCGGGCGTCCTCCTCGCGCTGGTCGGGCGGCAGGTCGGCGTCGTTGCCGAAGGGGAAGAAGCGACCCGCGTCGATGCCGGTGTGCTGGGGCGAACGCACGACGACCGGGTCACCGCCGAGGGCGTGGGTCGTGGGGGTCGTGTACGGGGAGGGCCAGGCGGGGTCGCCGACCCAGCGGCCCGGCAGTTCGGGATAGACGGTGGCCGGGCGGTGCGACGCGCTGATCCAGGAACGGAGCAGCGGCTCCTCCATCACACCGGTGTCCCGGCCCTTGAGGTGCTGGTCCCACCAGCGCAGCGTCTCCTGCAGGAAGCCGATCGCCGGGCCCGGCGGCAGTCCGCGGTCCGGGTACTGGTGCGACCAGGGGCCGATCAGTCCGCGCACCCGGTCGCCGGGCAGGTGCTCCACGAGCCGGAGCACGGTGTCGCGGTACGGGTCGTGCCAGCCGCCGACCGCGAGGACGGCGGCGTCGATCGCGGAGTAGTCCTCGCAGACGCTGCCGTGCTTCCAGTACTCGTCACGGAGCTGGTGGGACAGCCAGGTGTGGATGAACGGGTCGACCGCCTCCAGCCGCCGCAGCCACATCCGCCGCCACTCCTCCCCGGCGTACTCCGGGTCCGGCGGTCGGCAGACGAAGGCGAGCATGGTCGAGGCCCAGGCGTGCATGTCGACGCCGAGCACCGAGCCGCCCATGTAGTGCACATCGTTGTCGTACCGGTCGTCCGCGGAGCAGACGGTGACGACGGCCTTGAGCGGTTCGGGTGCCAGCGCGGCGATCTGGAGCGAGTTGAAGCCGCCCCAGGAGATGCCGAACATGCCGACCTTGCCGTCGCACCAGGGCTGCGCGGCCAGCCACTCGACGACCGCGACGCCGTCGGCCAGCTCGGTGGCGTCGTACTCGTCGCCGGGCAGGCCCTCGCTGTTGCCGTGCCCGCGCACGTCGACGCGGACTGAGGCGTAGCCGTGGCCCGCGTACCAGGGGTGGCGCTGACTGTCCCGGGGCGCGGTCCAGTCGCTGAGCCGGTACGGCAGGTACTCCAGCAGGGCGGGGACCGGCTCGTCGGTGACCGGCCGCCACACGCGTGCGTAGAGGCGGGTGCCGTCCGGCAGGGGGATGCGGACGTCGTCGTGGGTCGTCTCGTAGGGGAAGTCGGTGCGGATGCGCATGGGGAGGTACACCTTCCGGCGGGCCGGGTGAGTCAGTGGTCGGTGGGGCCGGTGGTCAGTGGACGGGGTGCATCGTGCGCCGCAGCCACGGTGCGAGCGCGACGACGACCAGGCCGAGGACGACGGCGATCGCGCCGTTGACGCCGAAGTACGCGGGGTGGGACACGTCGTCATAGATCTTCACGACCTGGGCCTGGATGCCGTTGGCGAGGGCCAGCGACAGGAACCACAGGGCCATGGTCTGGCTGGAGAAGGCCTTCGGCGCCAGCTTGCTGCTGGCCGACAGACCCGAGGTCTCCAGGAGTACGTCGCCGAGGCCGAGCAGCAGGTAGGAGCCGACGATCCACCAGGCGGCCATCCGGTAGTCGGTGCCCTCGTGCCCGGAGGTCGGCACCACCATCAGCAGGAACGACAGGCCGCCGAGGATCACACCGAGCGCGATCTTGTTCGAGGCGTGCGGCTGCCGGCGGCCCATCCGCACCCAGACGGCGGCGACCACGGGTGCCAGCGCCACCTCGAAGGCGCCGAGCGCGGAGGCGTACCAGCTGGAGGGGAAGTCGAACCCGAGGATGCTGGTGTTCGCGTTCGTTGAGGCGAGCAGCATCATCGTCGAGTACGCCTGGAAGAGGATGAAGTTGAACACCACCGAGGCCAGGAAGAGCACGATGTAGGGCCGCAGCCGCCCGCGCTCCTCCGCGGTGACCCTGGGACTGGTGAACATGACCCAGAAGTAGACGACCGGCGCGACGACCGAGACGAGCGTGAGTACGTCGACGAACCGCCCCATGGTGAGCCAGCCGACCCCCGCGAGGACGCCGCACAGCACCGCGAAGGCCACGGCCCCGGCGGCCATCAGCCACACGGCCCGCCGCATGGCCGCCGGGGCCAGCGCGAACTCGGCGGCGTGCTTGCGGCCGGCGAGGTGCCGCCGTCCGGCGATGTACTGGATCAGCCCGAGGGTCATGCCGAAGGCGGCGGCCGAGAAGCCCCAGTGCCAGCCCTGGTGCTCGCCCAGCCAGCCGGTGATCAGCGGGCCGGCGAACGCGCCGATGTTGATGCCCATGTAGTACAGCGCGAAGCCCGCGTCGCGGCGGTCGTCGTCGGTGCGGTACAGCTTGCCGACCATGGCGGCCACGTTGGGCTTGAGCAGCCCGGTGCCGGCGCTGATCAGGCCCAGGCCGACCCAGGTCATGGTGGCGGTCGGCACGGCCATGGAGTAGTGGCCCAGCGCGATGAGGACGCCGCCCCACAGGACCGCCCGGTAGGAGCCGAGGATGCGGTCGGCGAGCCAGCCGCCCCCGACGGAGACCAGGTAGACGAGGGTGCCGTAGGCCGCCGACACGGACGCGGCGGTGCCCGCGTCCATGCCGAGGCCCTCGTTCGCCACCGAGTCGGCGAAGTACAGGACCAGGATCGCCTGCATGCCCAGGAACGAGAACCGCTCCCAGACCTCCAGGGCGGACAGCGTCAGCAGTCCCTTGGGCTGGCCGAAGAAGGCACGGTCGTCCTCGGACGGCGGCTGCTCGTCGTCGGTTGTCACGGGGCGGGCACTGTCTGTCATGGTTCCTGTCGCCGGTCGGGGGAGGTTCGCCGGTCAGGAGATCAGGGATCATGCTCGCTTCGCAACCGCGTACGTTCGCGCACCCTCCGGGCCGGCGCCCCTTCACGCTGGCCGAGGGGCGATTGTCAGTGGTGGGTGTCACGCTGAGAAGACACAGGAACTGCGAAAGGGAATCGCCGTGATCACCACTGATTTCGCCTCCGGCTCGCCCTGTTGGCTCGACCTCGGTGTCCCGGACGTTCCGGCCTCCGCGGCGTTCTACCGCGCGGTCCTGGGCTGGGAGTACGAGCCCATGGCCGGGGGAGACGGCCCGGAAGGCGGGATGTTCCGCAAGGACGGCAAGATCGTCGCCGGCCTCGGCACCCTCACGGAGGAGGGGGCCCGCCCGGCCTGGATGATCTACTACTCGGTGGCCGACGCCGACGCCACGACCCGGGCGGTGGAGGGCGCGGGCGGCACCGTGCGGGTGGCGCCGATGGACCTCGAGGACTGGGGCCGGATGGCACAGTACAGCGATCCGCTGGGCGGCCAGTTCGCCGTCTGGCAGCCGGGGAAGACCAGGGGCGTCGAGCTGGTGGACCAGCCGGGATCGCTGTGCTGGACGGAGCTGTACACGAGCGACGCCGCGGCGGCCAAGGAGTTCTACGGCGGGGTCTTCGGCTGGCAGTTCGGCGACATGGAGATGCCGGGCGGCGGGGGCACCTACACGCTCATCACCCCCGCCGGGCAGCCCGAGGAGCGGATGCACGGCGGGCTCATGCAGCTGAGGGAGCAGGACCTCGCCCTCGCGGGTGGCCGGCCGTACTGGCACCCGGTCTTCGCCGTCACCGACTGCGACGCCGCCGTCGCCGCGGTCACCGGGAACGGCGGCAGCGTACAGATGGGCCCGGAGGACGCGGAAGGCGTCGGCCGGCTGGCCGTCTGCCTCGATCCGGCCAACGCGGACTTCGTGGTGCTCCAGCCGAGCGAAGGCTGACACGGACCATTTCGGACCACCTTCGGCCACCTCTCAGGAAGCGGACGGCCTCTTACCGCAGAACGCCGCCTCCAGCGAGCCGCCGAGCGCCGTGTTCGCCTCGCCCCGGTTCGAGGTGTTCGCCATCGCGGAGAGGCCGCGCCTGCCGTCCCGGGTGGCGAACGCGTAGGTGTAGTAACCCTGGACGGTGCCGGTGTGCCCGTACACCCGCGTGCCACAGCTGAGGTCGTAGCGGCGCAGGCCGAGCCCGTAGAACCGGGAGTTCGTGGTGTCCGTCGGGGTGACGCTGGTCATGGCGTCGAGCATGCGGGGCGACAGCAGCCTGCCGCGCATCAGCGCGGTCATGAAGGTGTTGAGGTCGGCGGGGGCGGAGATGACCGCGCCGGCCGACTGGGCCCAGGACACCGTCTGCTCCGTGGAGTCCACCAGCGGGGCGCCGGCCTCGTCGGGGTGCAGGTACCCGCGCACGCGCGGCCCCGCGATCCGGGTGTCGGGATGCACGTACGAGGTGTCGCGCAGCCGGAGGGGTCCGATGATCCGCTGCTCGTACGCGCGCGCCACCGGCCGGCCGGTGACCTTCTCGACGAGCATCCCGGCCAGCACGAAGTTGGTGTTGGAGTACTCGTACGCCGCACCGGGCTCGGTGGTACGCGGCTCAGCCAGGGAGAGGTCCACGAGTTCCCGCTGGCTGAACACCCGGTTGCGGACGGCCTCGAAGCCGGGCACGGTCTCGTGGAACATCCGGTCCGTGTAGTCCGCCAGTCCGCTGCGGTGGGTCAGCAGGTGTCGCACCGTGATCCGGTCGTCGGGCAGGAGTCCGGGCAGGTAGTGGCTGACCGCGGCGTCGAGCGCCAGCCTGCCCTCGTCGACGAGCTGCAGCACCACGACGGCGGTGAAGGTCTTGCTGACACTGCCGACGCGGAAACGCGCCCGGACGTCCATGGGCGCGCCCGAGGCGCGGTCGCGGACCCCGGCAGTCCGGGCCCGGACCCCCTCCGGGCCGGTGAACCTGGCCATCGCGCCCGGCGCTCCCTCGGCCACGGCGGCGTCCAGAGCAGCGGCCACACCCGCCATGTCGGGGGACGGGGCGGCGGCCCGCGCCGCGGCGGGAGAGGCGGGGGCGCCGTACGCCACGGGGGAGGAGGCCACCCCGCCGGCGAGGGCGGCGATCAGGGCGGCAACCGCGGTCAGGCGGCGAGGCGGTGATGACGGCACGTCAGTCCTCGTTTCGTGAGCCGTGCGGGGAGCCGATGATCGCGCGGCTCCGGTTCCGGCCCAGTCTGCGGGGTGCCGTGGTCCCGCTCAGGCGTTTCGAGGGTGTTCACACCTCCGTGTCGCGACCGTCCCGGCACAACGATGACTTTCCGGCTCCGCGTCGGTCATAACCGGTACGCGCACGTACCGCGGGAAGGACAGGGCCGATGCCGGACCTCATGGTGGACTTCATCATCTCGCTCGACGGCTACGGGGCCGCGGACGGCTGGCCGGGCCTGTGGGGCATGGACGTGCCCGAGTACCTCGCCTGGCTCGACGAGGACTCCGCGGGCGACCGCACCACGCTGATGGGTGCGACGACGTACCGGCTGATGTCCGGCTTCGCCGCCGAGATGGCCGACAACCCCGTGTTCGTGAAGCTCACGGCGACGCCGAAGCTGGTGTTCTCCTCGACCCTGGAGTCCCCTCCGGCCTGGGCCAACACGGAACTGGTGCGCGGGGACGCCGCCGAAACGGTGCGGGACCTCAAGCGGCGCGGCTCCCGGCCCCTGCGCACCCTCGGCAGCGTCAGCCTGTGCCGGTCGCTGCTGCGGGCCGGTGTGGTGGACCGGTTCCGGGTGGTCGTCTTCCCGGTCATCACCGGCGCCAGCGGGAGGGACCGCATCTTCGACGAGTATCCGGACGTCGCCCTGGACCTGGTCGGGCACCGCACGTTCGACGGCCGGCTCCAGCTGCTGGAGTACGCCCCCA
Source organism: Streptomyces sp. NPDC058796 (assembly GCF_042745235.1). Taxonomy (NCBI): domain Bacteria; kingdom Bacillati; phylum Actinomycetota; class Actinomycetes; order Kitasatosporales; family Streptomycetaceae; genus Streptomyces; species Streptomyces sp. NPDC058796. The sequence goes on along the minus strand of NZ_JBHYOP010000008.1, from coordinate 182,962 downwards.
CGGTGCTCGACGGTCCCCCCGGCACCGGTGACTAGCCCACGCGAGGCGGCCCGTCAGCCCGGTTCGGGCAGGGCCTGTTCGGTCCAGATGGTCTTGCCGGAGCCGGAGTAGCGTGTGCCCCAGCGCTGGACGAGTTGCGCGACGATGAACAGCCCTCGCCCGCCCTCGTCGTCCTCGCCGCTGTGCCGCAGGTGCGGTGACGTGTGGCCGGTGTCGGCGACCTCGCACCACAGGGTGCGGTCACGGATGAGGCGTACCTGGACCGGTCCTTCGGCGTACCTGACGGCGTTGGTCACCAGCTCGCTGACGACCAGCTCGGTCGTGAAGGACAGTTCCTCCAGGCCCCACCGGTGCAGTTGCCGCGTGGTCAGGTCCCTGAACCGGCCGGCGGTGACCGGATCGGCGGGGAGCTCCCATTCGGCCACCTGCGTGGTGTCGAGTTCGCGGGTGCGGACGAGCAGCAGCGCGGTGTCGTCGGCCGTCGACCCGCTCGGCAGGAGTTCCGCCACCACCCGGTCGCACAGCTCGTCCAGGGAGGCGCACGGGTCGCTCAGTACCCGCCCCAGGACGGCTAGTCCGTGATCGATGTCGCGGTCGCGGGCCTCGACCAGACCGTCCGTGAAGAGGGCCAGCAGACTGCCCACCGGCAGTTCGACCTCCATGGACTCGAACGGCAGGCCACCGAGGCCCAGGGGCGGACCGGCCGGCAGGTCCGGGAAGGTCACCCGGCCGTCGGGGGCGACCACCGCCGGCGGCAGATGCCCGGCCCTGGCCATGACACAGCGCCGCGAGACCGGGTCGTAGACCGCGTAGAGACAGGTCGCCCCGGTGGTCACATCGGCGTGGGTGCCGTCCGGCATGCCCATCTCACCCCATTGTTCCTCCGCCGACTGGGCCACCAGGTCGTCGAGCCGCGACAGCAGCTCCACCGGGTCCATGTCCATCTGGGCGAACGCGTGGACGGTCGTACGCAGCCGCCCCATGGTGGCGGCCGCCTGCAACCCGTGGCCGACCACGTCTCCGACCACGAGTCCGACCCGGGCCCCGGACAGCGGGATGACGTCGAACCAGTCACCGCCGACGCCGGTCACGTCGTCCGTGGGCAGGTACCGGTAGGCCAGGTCGCCCGCCGACCCCTCGGGCAGTTTCTGGGGCAGCAACTGGCGCTGCAGGGTCAGTGCGGCGGTGCGCTCACGGGTGAATCGCCGGGCGTTGTCGATGGAGACGGCCGTGCGGGCGACCAGCTCGTCGGCCAGCGCCACCTCGCCGCCGTCGAAGACGGCCGCCTCGGCGCCGCGGACGAAGGTGACCAGCCCCAGCATGCCGTCGCCCGCCCGGAGCGGCACGACGAGAGTCGTGTCGTCGAGCACGAGCCCACCGGAGGAGAGGCAACGGTCCTGCGGCGAACCGGACGGGTACTCCACGGGTGAGCGCTCCGAGACGGGGGGCGAAGGGCAGGAGGGCCCGCCCGGCCCTGCGGTGCCGTCGTTCCCGGCCGAGCAGCGGGCGGCCCGGACCAGGGGCGCCCGCGTGCCGCCGCCGGCGGCTGGGACCTCGCCCTCCAGCACCTCGCTCGCCAGGTCGACCGTGACCGTCGACGCGAAATCCGGCACCGCCACCTCGGTGACCTTGCGGGCGGTGACCATCACGTCGAGGGCGGTGCCGATGCCGCGGCCCGCCTCGACGAGCAGGGCGAGCCGCTGCTGCGCCCGGTGGCGGTCGGAGATGTCGAACGCGTCCTCGCAGACCCCGAAGACGTGGCCGTCGGCGTCCTGGAGCCGGTAGTAGGCGCAGGACCAGAGGTGGTCCGCCTCCGGATCGCTGGGCGGCCGGCCCCGGAAGTGCAGGTCGAGGAAGGGCTCCCCGGTGTCGAGTACCCGGCGCATGACCGCTTCCAGTGTGGGCGGATGCCCCTTGGTCACGAATCTTCCACCGGCGTACAGCTCGTCGGCCCGGCGCCCCCGGAACTCGGCGAACGGACGTCCGATCTCCCGCTCGTACGCCGTGTTGCACCAGATCAGACGCAGATCGGTGTCGTAGACGGCCAGGCCGACGGGTGACTGGGTGGCCAGTCCGTCGAACAGGGCCAGCCGGAAGTCCCACAGCCGGAAGTCCTTCAGTTCGGTGGCGATGAGAACGCGCTCCGCCGTGCCGGAGCCGGACAGGGGAGAAATCGCGGTGGCGAGGACCAGTTCGAGCCCGTCCCGTCGCCGGGCGGTGCGCGTCTCGTTCCCCCGGAGCCGGTGGGAGAGCGGGGCGACGGAGGCGCTCGGGCCGGGAGACAGGAAGGTGGACAGGGGACGGCCGACGACCTCCTCCGGCCGGTAGCCGAGCAGCCGCTCCGCCGCCGGGCTCCACCCGACGACCGTGTCCTGGGCGTCGATGACCATCGTGGCTGCCCTGGAGACGTCGAGAGGACCCCGGAGGTCAGCGTTCTCGTCCGCGTTCCATACAGCCATAGCCGGTACCAGCCCCGTTCCTCCCCTACAGAATCCGCCGTCCCCCGAGCGGGCACAACCGCAGCCCCGCGGTCACAGTTCGTCGAGGTCCGGGAACGCGGCGAGATCGGGAAGCGCCCCCTCGGCCGAGGGCGCGTCCGTCAGCGACTGCTCCGTCCACACGACCTTGCCGGTCGCGGTGTAGCGCGTACCCCAGCGCTGGGCGAGCTGCGCCACGAGGAACAGTCCGCGTCCGCCCTCGTCGGTCGTGGCCGCCCGGCGCAGGTGGGGGGAGGTGCTGCTGCCGTCGGACACCTCGCAGATCAGCGCACGCTCGTGGAGCAACCGCACGTGGATCGGTTCGGAACCGTGCCGGATCGCGTTCGTGAGCAGTTCGCTGAGCACGAGTTCCGTGGTGAACGCGAGGTCCTCCAGTCCCCAGACGGCCAGTTGACGGCTGCACGCGTTGCGGACCGTGCCGACGGCGGCCGGGTCGCGGGGGACGTCCCAGTCGGCGACGTGCGAGGGGTCCAGGAGCCTGGTGCGGGCGACGAGCAGTGCGACGTCGTCGCGGCGGTGCTCGGGCAGCAGGCCGTCGAGCACCGCCTCGCAGATCTGCTCCGGAGTGCGCTGCTGCGCGCCCGCGAGCGTGCCGCGCAGTATCCCCAGCCCCGTGTCGATGTCGCGGTCGCGCCGCTCGACCAGACCGTCGGTGTAGAGGACGAGGGTGCTGCCCTCGGGCAACCGCAGTTCGGCGGACTCGAAGGGGAGGCCGCCCAGTCCCAGGGGCGGGGCGAGCGGCACGTCGGGGGTCTCCACGGTGCCGTCGGGGTGGACCAGCATGGGGGCGAGGTGCCCTGCCCGGGAGATGCTGCACAGGCCGGAGACCGGGTCGTGCACCGCGTAGAGGCAGGTGGCGCCGGTGACCGCCTCCCCGCTTCGGCCCTCGGGGTCCTCCTGGTCGAGACGGCTGACCAATTCGTCGAGGTGGGTCAGGAGTTCGTCCGGGGGGAGGTCGAGCGTCGAGAAGTTCTGCACGGCGGTGCGCAGTCGGCCCATGGTCGCCGCCGCGTGCAGTCCGTGCCCGACGACGTCACCGACCACGAGCGCCACCCGGGCACCCGGAAGGGGGATCACGTCGAACCAGTCGCCGCCGACCCGTGCCTGGGCGGGCAGGTAGCGGTAGGCGACGTCGAGGGCGCTCTGGTGGGGCAGGGCGTGCGGCAGGAGGCTGCGCTGGAGGGTCTCCGCCATGGTGTGCTCGCGGGTGAAGCGGCGGGCGTTGTCGATGGCGACCGCGGCACGGGCGGTCAACTCCTCGGCGAACGTCAGGTCCTCCTGACCGAAGGGCTCCGAGTTCTCGGTGCGCCAGAAACGGGCCAGGCCCAGAGGGATGCCGCGGGCCTGCAACGGCACCGTGACCAGCGAGCGGATGCCGTACGCGCGGACGCCCGCCGGATCGGTCTCCAGCACCGCGTGACCACCGGTCGGCGCCGCGGCCGCCGACGTGTCCGTGACGTCGAACGGGACAACGCTGCCGACGGGCCGGAACGGATGGTCTGCCCGGACACCGCGCAGGACCGCGCGCCGCATCTGGCCAGGGCTGCCGGACGGCTCCTCGCCGCGCGTCACGGCGCCCAGCAGGTCCACGGTGACGAAGTCGGCGAACCGCGGCACGGCCACGTCCGCCAGCTCTTCTGCCGTCCGGACCACGTTCAGGGTGGTGCCGACGCGCACCCCCGCCTCATGGAGGATGTTCAGCCGCTCACGGGCCGTCTCCGCCGTGCCGGCCAGGGCGCGCAGCTCCGTGGTGTCCCGCAGCGTCGTCACGTTCCCGGAAGGCCCGCCGTACGGGGCGGTGTGCCTGGTGTTGACGGACACCAGACGGTCTCCGGCCAGGTGCACCTGGTCCGTCACGGGACGGTCCGAGCAGAGCAGTTCGACCGTGTTGGGGTCCAGGCCCAGTTCCGTGATGTGCCGCCCGTCGGAGTCCTCCGGCAGGTCCAGCAGCCGTCGTGCCTCGTCGTTGGCCAGGACCAGCCGGCCGTCGTCGCCGGTGATGAGCACTCCCTCGCGCACGGCGTGCAGCACCGCGTCGTGGTGTTCGTACATCCGGGTCATCTCGCTCGGCCCGATGCCCCGCGTCTGACGCCGCAGCCGTCGGCTGACCAGGGCGGCACTGCCGACGGCGAGGAGCAGCGCGACACCCGCCGAGGCGAGGATCACCGGGATCTGGCTCCGCAGGGACTGCCCGACCGTCTCGAGGGTCACCCCTGCCGCGATCAGTCCCATGACCGATCCGTCAGCACCGGTGACCGGCACGACGGCGCGCGCCGCGTCCGACGGATCACCTTCGTAGATCTCGGTGAACGGCTCCCCCCTGGCCGCTCGCTCGACGCCGTCCGCCCGCTCGCCGATCAGCCCCGGGTCGGTGTCCGCCAGACGTGTGCCGTCCGGCGCCATGACGACGATGAAATCGACCCCCGTGCCTCCGTGGGCCGCGGCCACGTACGGCTGCAACCCGGCCGTGGGATCGTCGGACTCCAGCGCCGCGGTGAGGCCCGGTGAGTGCGCGAGAGTCTCCGCTACAGCGCGTGACCTCGCCTGCGCGTCCTGTTCGGCGTCGTTGCGCGCCTGGAGGGTGAGCCCCGCGACGGCCCCCACGATGAGGAACACCGCGACGACGACCTGCAGGAAGAGCACCTGCCCGGCGACACTGCGCCCACGCACTCTCCACCACCGGCCCGGGCTCTTCTCCTCACCGGACAGGTCGGCCGAGAGCCTGTCTGCGCGGTTCCTTCGAGCGGAACGCCCCTGCATACCCCATTTCTAGCACTTTCCAGCAGAATGGCTGGCAGGCGCGGAGCAGAGCCAACGGTGGGGCTACTCCGGAAGGTGCGCCTCCGGGTCGTCGGGGCGGTGGTCGGGCAGGGCCGACCGGGCGGCCGCCTCGTGGTGCAACCGCAGGAACTCCAGATGGCGCTCGTACTGGTCGAGCACGTCGGCGATGAGCTGCTCCCTGGTGTAGCCCATCACGTCGTAGCCCTGGTTCCCTTCGGACAGCTGGACCTCGAAGCGCACGTACGTGTCGTGGGTGCTGACCGATCGGGTCGCGAAGCCGGGGGTCGGCATTTCGACGGGCCAGACCCGGTAGACGAACACGTCACTCGGCCCGATCGGTACTTGCAGACCGACGTGCGAGAGACCGTTCTCCTCGCTCTCCCCTTCCAGGAGCGCAGCCTCCGCGCCCTGCTCCCGCAGCTCCTCGGCGACGTCGCGGAACGCCGGACGGCACACGTCGTCGACGAAGCGGCGGGCCGCCCGCCGGCCGGGGAACGTCATGGCCCGCGCCAGGCGCTGCCGCCAGTTCCGCGTTCCCGGCGGGCCCTGCTGAGTGGTGCGCCCGGACAGCGACGCCGGGAGCGAGGTGGTGAGTGCCTCTTCCCGCATGCGCTCGGTACGCAGTGCCAGATAGAGCCCGATCATGATCAGAAACATGACGACGGAGAACGGCAGACCCATGATGATGGTGGCGTCGGTCAGCGCCTGCACCCCTCCCACGAGGAGCATGGCGAGGGTGAGCAGGCCTGTCGTCAAGGCCCAGAAGATGCGCATCCAGGGAGCGGCGTCCGTCACCGGAGTCGGCAGTTCGGAACTGAGATTGCCCATGACGAGCGCACCGGAGTCCGCGGAGGTGACGTACAGCAGCAGCCCGACGAAGGTAGCGAGGCCGGCGCTGAACAACGCGCCCGGATACTGCTCCAGCAGCCCGTAGAAGCCCTGCTCGGGCAGGGCCATCGCGGTCCGGCCGAACTCGGTGTCCCCGTCCCGGACGACGAACAGCGCGCTGTTGCCGAAGACCGCCAGGAAGAGACCGGTGAACAGGAACGGGATGATCAGCGTCGCGGCCACGAACTGACGCAGGGTACGGCCGCGGGAGATCCGTGCCAGGAACAGGCCCACGAACGGCGCCCAGGCGATCCACCAGGCCCAGAAGAAGAGCGTCCACGCGTTGAGCCACTCGGTGGGCTGGTCGTAGGCGAACGTGTTCAGGGTCATCGAGGGGAAGCCGCTGACGTAGTCCCCGACGTTCTGCACCAGCGCGTTGAGCAGCCTGAAGGGTTCCCCCACGATCAGGATGTAGAGCATGAGCAGGACGGCGAGGAGGACGTTGAGCTGGGACAACCGCCGGATCCCCTTGTCGACGCCCGCCACGGCGGACACCGTCGCCATCACCACCGCCACCACGATCAGGCCGATCTGCGCGGGCAGACCCTCGGGTACGTCGAACAGGACCTTCAGCCCGTAGTTGAGCTGTACGACGCCGATGCCGAGCGACACGGAGATGCCGAACACGGTGCCGATGATGGCCGCCAGGTCCACGGCGTCGCCGATCCGCCCGTGGATGCGGCGGCCGATGACCGGGTAGAGCGCGGAGCGGATCGCCAGCGGCAGCCGGTAGCGGAAGGCGAAGTAGCCGAGCACCATGCCCATGAGGGCGTACATGGCCCAGCCGGTGATGCCGTAGTGGAACAGCGTCCAGACCACCGCCTGGCGTGCCGCCTCGATGGTCTCCGGGGAGCCCTGCGGCGGCGCGAGGTAGTGGCTGACCGGTCCGGCGACGGAGAAGAACATCAGGTCGATGCCGATGCCCGCGGCGAACAGCATCGCCGCCCAGGCGAAGAGGCCGTAGTCCGGCTTGTAGTGCTTCGGGCCCAGCTTGACCGTGCCGTACTTGGACACCCCGATGAAGATGACGAACACCAGGTACAGCGTCGCGGCGAGGAAGTAGTACCACCCGAACCAGGACGAGATCCTGTCCACGGCGACGCCGATGGCCTTCTCCGCCCCGGAGGGCGTGACGATCGCCCACGTCGAGATCGCGAGGATCAGCGCGGCCGAGCCGAAGAAGACCACGGGCTTGAGCGTGCCCGTGCCCGCCGGGGCGGCTTCTTCCGTGGCCGCCTCCTCCGGTGTCCGAGGGGTGTGCTGCGGGCCTCCGGTCACGACTGTCTCCGCGGACCGGGGCGGCCGGTGAGCAGGTCGGCGGCGCGTTCGGCGACGAGCAGCACGGTCACCATGGGATTGATGGTGGGCATGGTCGGGAACACCGACGCGTCCACGACGCGTACGCCGTCCACGCCGCGCAGTCTCAGCTCCGGGTCGCAGACGGCCATCGGGTCGTCCGCCGCCCCCATCCGGCAGGTGCCCGCCGGGTGGTACACGGTGTGCGCGGCACGACGCCCGTACTCCGACAGATCGGCGTAGGAGGTCACCTCCGGGCCGGGTGCCACCTCGCGCACGAGCCAGTCGCGCAGCGGGTCGGTTGCGGCGACCTCGCGGGCGACCCGCAGACCGTCGACGATGGTGCGCTCGTCGTGTCCTTCGGGGTCGGTGAAGTAGCGGAAGTCGAGCGCGGGATGCTCGGCGGGGTTGCTGCTGCGCAGCCACATGCGTCCGGTGGACCGGGCACGCGGGACGTTCGGCGTCATGCACACCCCGTGTTCCGGGGCGGGGTAGCCGAGGCGTTCGGTGTTGACGGTGAACGGCACCTGGTAGAAGTGGAACATCAGGTCCGGCCGCGGCTGTCCCGTCTCGCGCCGCAGGAACAGACCGGCGTCGGAGTCCATCGCGGAGTTCGGCGGCAGCGGGCCGGCCGTCTCCCAGACGATCACCGATTCGGGATGGTCCAGCAGGTTCTCGCCCACCCCGGGCAGGTCGGCCCGCACGTCGATGCCCAGGCCGCGCAACTGGTCGGCGGGTCCGATGCCGGAGAGCATCAGCAGCCGCGGGGTGTCGATGGCTCCCGCGCACAGGAGCAGTTCGCGTTCCGCGCGCACGGTGGCGGGGAGGCCGTCGGGACCGCGGACGGCGACGCGGGTCGTCCGCCCGGCTTCGTCGGTGAGCAGACGGTGGGCCCAGGTCTCCAGGCGGACGGTGAGGTTCGGGCGGTCGAGCACGGGGTGCAGGTAGGCGACGGAGGCGGAGGAGCGCAGGTTGCCCTCCGGTTCGTAGGCCAGGGAGAAGAAGCCGACGCCGTCGGCGAAGGGTTCGGCGTTGAAGTCGTCGACGACCGGAACGTCCAGGGCACGCGCCGCGGCGGTGACGAAGTCCTTCGCGATGGGATTGCGGTCCGCCTCGGCCACCGGCACGATGCTGGTGCGCAGCCGGTCCCGGTAGGGGAGGACGGTCCCCGGGTCCCAGCCGGCGCAGCCCCGGGCCACCCAGTCGTCGAGGTCCTGGGGGAGGGGCAGGAAGCTGATCAGTGTGTTGTGGGACGAGCAGCCGCCGAGCACCCGGGCACGCGAGTGCAGGATGTGGGAATTGCCGCGTGGCTGCTCGACGGTGGTGTAGCCGTAGTCGAACTCCGAGCCGAGCAGGTTGATCCAGTTGCGCAGGCGCAGGATCCGGTCGTCACCGACGTCGCTGGGGCCGCCCTCCACGACGCAGACGCGGCACTCGGGGTCCTCGCTCAGGCGCGCGGCGAGCACGCATCCGGCGGTGCCGCCGCCGACGATGACGTAGTCGTAGGCGGTCTCCGGACCGTGCGGGGTGGGGGTGGCCATCGGGTGCCTTTCGTCCGTCCGAGGGAGCGCGTTCGCGGGTTCAGCCCTTGAACCAGCCGGAGGGTGCGGGGGAGAGGTTCTGGTAGATGTGCTTGGCCTCCTGGTACTCCCTCAGCCCGGAGGGTCCCAGCTCACGTCCCACGCCCGAGTGACCGAAACCGCCCCACTCCGCCTGCGGCACGTAGGGATGGAAGTCGTTGATCCACACGGTGCCGTGCCGGAGCCGCTGGGCGACGCGCTGGGCGCGGCTCGCGTCGGAGGTCCACACGCCGCCGGCCAGGCCGTAGCGGGTGTCGTTGGCCAGTTCCACCGCCTCGTCCTCCGTGCGGAAGCGCTCGACGGTGACGACCGGGCCGAAGACCTCCTCCTGGACGATGCGCATCGACCTGTCGCAGTCCGCGAACACGGTCGGCAGCAGGAAGTAGCCGCGGCTCAGCGCGGGATCGTCCGGACGGGTGCCCCCGGTGACGAGCCGGGCGCCCTCCTCCAGGGCGGCGGCGATGTGCCGCTCGACCTTGTCACGGTGCTCGGCGGAGCTGAGCGGTCCGCTCTCCGTGCCCTCGTCCAGGCCGTTGCCGAGCCGGATCGCCCGGGCCCGGCCGGCGAGGGCCTCGACGAACCTGTCGTACAGGCCGTCCTGCACCAGCAGGCGGGAACCGGCGGAACAGACCTGGCCGGAGTGGAGGAAGGCCGCGTCCAGCGCGTAGTCCACGGCGGCGGCGAAGTCCGCGTCCTCGAACACGACGTTGGGGTTCTTGCCGCCCAGTTCGAGAGCCACCTTCTTCGGCCCCTCGGCGGCCGCCGCCATGATGCCGCGTCCGGTGGCGAGGCCGCCGGTGAAGGACACCAGGTCCACCTCGGGGTGGCTGGTGAGGGCGGCGCCGACGGTCGCGCCGGCGCCCAGGACCAGGTTGACGACGCCGGGTGGCGCCCCGGCCTCCTCGATGAGCCGGACCATGGTGATCGTGGTGAGCGGCGTGACCTCGCTCGGCTTGAGGACGACGGTGTTCCCGGCGGCCAGCGCCGGCGCCACCTTCCACGACGCCTGGAGCAGCGGGTAGTTCCAGGGAGCGATGAGTGCGCACACCCCGACCGGCTGGTGGACGACGCGGCTGAGGACGTCGGGGCCGACGTCCACGATCCGCCCGCCGTCCTTGTCGGCCAGTTCGCCGTAGTAGCGGAAGGCGTTCGCCACGTCCTCCACGTCGAGACGCGCCTCGGTCAGCGTCTTGCCGGTGTCCAGCGTCTCGGTACGGGCGATGTCCTCCTTGTCGCGCAGCAGCAGGGAGTGCACGCGCAGCAGCAGGTCGGCCCGTCGGCGGGTGGGGACGTCCGCCCACTCCTCCTCGTCGAAGGCCCGGCGGGCGGCCCGTACCGCGCGGTCCGCGTCGGAGGCGTCCGCCTCGTCGACGGTGGTGACCACCGAGGCGTCGTACGGGTTGAGCACCTCGCGCCGCCCGCCGGCCGCCGGCCGGGTCCACTCACCGTCGATGTACAGGTCGCTCACCGTGGATTCTCCTCTGCGACGGACCGGACCCGAGCAAATCGGGACATTACCCTCTGCTGCCGCGTGAGGGTCTGCTGAGCGGCCCTTCGGAGTGACGCGACACCTGAGTGGGTGCGGGGCGCGGCGTCAGGGGGCGCCCCGGCTGGTGGCGTGTGCCTCGGCGAAGGCCAGCAGCAGGTCGGCGGTCCGCCGCGGTTCCTCCAGGATGGGCGTGTGTCCGGCACCCGGCAGCATCTCCACCTCCGCCCCGGGCACCGCGCGGTAGTCGGCGGCGGAGGAAGGGCGCCATCTGCGGTCCTGGTCCCCGAAGATCACCAGAAGCGGTTTGCCGAGGACCGCCAGCCGGCCGGGGAGCGGCTGCTCGTCCACGTAGGCGGTGGACGCCCGCATGGCGGCGGTGACCGCGTGGTGGGTCATCCCGCGCAGGTCGTCGACGAGTTCTTGGGGGATCCGGTGACCCGCGCGGAAACCGGTGCTCGCGAACCGGCGGATCTGCTCGTCGGTCGGTGGCCACCGTGCGGGATCGAGCCCGGGGGCGTCCAGTGCGACGAAGGCGTCCATGCCGGGGCCGGTGCTGATGAGCGCCAGCGCGGTCACCAGGCCGGGCCGCTGCTCGGCGAGAGCGGTGACGGCGTAGCCGCCACTGGAGTGGCCGACGGCCAGGACCTGGTCGACGCCGAGCCGGTCCAGCGCCGCGCCGAGCGTGCGTGCCTGCTCGGAGGTGTCGTAGTCACGGCGGGCCGGTTCGGCCGAGCGGCCGTGGCCCGGCAGGTCGATCCGGATGACCTGACGGGAGCCGGCCAGCAGGGGAACGAGTGCGTCCCACGAACGGCTGGAGGTGGCGGAACCGTGGATGAGCAGGAGAGCGGGGGCGTCACGAGGACCGTCCCGGCGGACGTGGAGGTCGCCGCGCTCCAGGTGCAGCACCGAGCTCTGGGTGTCACCGTCGCCGCCGGTCGTCGGCGGTTCCCTGTCGAGAGGAGTCATGGGCCCACGGTCGCTTCCGGTGCTCGCCTGCGGCTTGGACGAATGTTCCCCGCGGCCGCGTAGCATTCGACGGAGGGGGTTCGCCGTGAGGAGAGGTGACGATTCCGCCGGGTGGGACGTGGCGCGTCCGCGAAGGCCCGGCCGGATGACCGGTGTCGACATGGCGGGGTTCCGGGTGCCGGGCCCGCTCGTGGGCGACCTGAGGATGGTTCCCCACCCGGCCGTGATGCTGATCCTGGAGTTCGGGGCGGGGCCGCCCACCGTGGACGACGGTGCCGGACGGCGGCTCGCGGGAAGCCTTGTCGCCGGGCCCGGGTTCGGCTCGGGGGGCGGGGTCCGTGCCTGGGGGGAGCACGTCGAGTGCGTGCAGGTGCGCCTGTCGCCGCCGGTCGCGAGCGCCGTTCTGGGAGCCTGCCCGGCCGACCTGGGCAGTGGCGCGGTCACGCTCGACGAACTGTGGGGCCGGGAGGCGTCACGGGTCCGTGAGCGACTGAGCGCGGCGCCCACATGGCAGGAGCGCTTCGATCTCGTGGACGCGCTGCTCGCCCGCCGCTGCCGGACGCGTCCGCCGGCGGACCCCGGGGTGGCCTGGGCCTGGAAGCGGATCGTGGCCGGCGGGGGTCTCTACGGTTCGAGCACCTGGCGGCCGAACTCGGATGGAGCCGCAAGCGTCTGTGGTCCCGGTTCCAGTCCCGCGTCGGCGTGCCGCCCAAGCGTGCCGCGAGACTGGTCCGCTTCGACCGCGCGGCGCACCGCCTGGTCGGTGGAGAAGGCGCCGCCCGAGTCGCGGTGGACGGCGGCTACTTCGATCAGCCCCATCTGCACCGGGACATCATGGCGTTCACCGGCGCGACACCGGCGACCGTGGTGGGCGAACCCTTCCTGACGGTGGACGAGCGGGCATGGCCGCCGTGAGACCCCGTGGCCGACCATTGTCCCGTGGACATCGTCGGACTGCTCGAAGCGGCGTCCCTTCTGGTGCCGGAAGAAGCCGCCGCCGCGAACGACGTGACAGCGCGGGACATCTGGGACTGCCTGGCCCACGACGACTGGCAGACCGCTCTGCACCTCCTGGAGTGAGGGGACGGACGGCCGCTGCCCTCGACGTTCTGGGAGCAGCTCGCCGCGGCGGCCGAACAGCTCCGCCTCGGGCGGAGCGCCGCCTGGTGCCACTGGCGGGCCGCCGAGACACGGAACGGGATGGTCCGGGCGGAACTGACCCTGCGTCCCGCCGCTGAGTCGGGACGCAGCACACCGATCCCCGGTCACGGTGTGCTGCGGCCCATGTGGGACATCGGCAACCTCTCACCCACCGGGGGCGTCTCGGTGAGCATCGCCGGGCTCTGGGTCGAGGACGTCCCACTCCTGGAGCCCGGCGGCCGGGCCACCGTCCGGCTCGTTCCGCTCACCCCGTCCCACTGGCGGCACGTCGAAGCCGGCCTGCGGATCACCATGCACGAGGACCGGACCGTGGCCGGTACCGCACTCGTGCTGGAGACACGTCCGCCCGCGTACCGCGCCGGCACGTGACGACGGCTCAGCCCGGTCGCCTGATGCTCTCGTAGATCCGGGCGAACCCCTCGGCCCCGCGCCCCGCGTCGGTCTGACGCCGGATCAGCCGCTGCACCATGGCGACCGCCTCGTTGTCGATGCCCTGCTCGGCGCCGGCCGCCAGGATGTGGCCGAGGTCGGAGAACTCGAGGCTCTGCTGCCCCTCCACGGTGTAGTCGCCGCCGTCGATCACCTCGGCGAATCCTTCGAACGCGCCGGTCATGGCAGTGAGCCAGGGCGCGGCCATGGCGGCGAACTCGCCCGCCGTCACGCCGGCCGGGGCGACCATCGCGGCACCGTGCATGAAGCCGGCGAACATGACGTACATCCCCGAGAGCAGGGCGAGGTCGTACAGCGACGCCAGCCCGGCGTCCTCCCCGAAGTAGGTGCTGGTTCCCCAGACGTCCAGCAGCGGCTTGTGCTGACGGAAGACGTCGGCGGATCCGCTGTAGAGGATCGACGAGCCGGGTGCGCCGATCATGTGGGGTACGGCCATGATGCCGCCGTCCAGGTACGCGATGCCGGCCCGCGCGGCCCAGTCGGCCAGTTCCCGTGACTGAGCCGGGGACGTCGTGGTCACGTTGATCAGCGTGTGCCCGGCCAACTCGTCGGAGAGCGGATCGAGCACTTCGTGGACCGACGCGTGGTCCAGCAGACACGCGATCACCAGGGAGCCGGCCCGGACCGCGTCACCGGCCGTGGCCGCGGCTTCCGCGCCCTGCGCGACGAGGTCCTTCTCCTTCCCCGGTGAGCGGTTCCAGACCGTCGTCGCGTGCCCGGCCTTGACCAGGGCGCCCGCGAGGGCGCTTCCCATCGCCCCCAGCCCGAGAACGCTCACCCGCACTTCGCTGTTGGTCGTCACAGCTCTGATTCCCCTCTGTTCGTGGTTCGGTTCGATCCTCTCCGTCGTCGGTAGGGTTGACCAGTACGGACCAATTAGTGGGGTACTCACTCTCGGGTAAGTACGCCTTGGAGGGGCGAATGGCGACAGCGGCACGACGTGGTCCCTATTTCTGCGGCATCGACGCGGCGATGGACGTGGTCGCCGGCAAGTGGAAGTCGCTGATCCTGTGGGAGCTCCACCACCACGGGACCCGCCGGTTCGCGGAGCTCCGGCGCGGTCTGCCGGGAGTCAGCGAGAAGATGCTGGTCCAGCATCTGCGTGAGATGGAGGAAGACGGTCTCGTGCACCGTGAGGTGTACGCCGAGGTGCCGCCGAAGGTGGAGTACTCCCTGACGGAGCACGGCGTCTCGCTCAACGCCGCGCTGGCCTCGCTGGGACACTGGGGCACCGAGCGCATGCGGCGGATCGGCGCCGAGAAGGTCTTGGTCGACGACGCCGCGACGGTTCGGCGGAGTGTGCGTCAGCCGATGGTCACGACCCGCGCCCAGGGCGGCGGGAGGTCGGGCACGTAGTCGGGGTTGTCGGTGTCGGCGTCGGTCGGCCGGGGGAAGAGTCCGACCACCGTGCGGCAGGGAGGTTGTGCGGAAGGCCAGGGTGTCTGGCCGTCCGTCAGGGCGACGATCACGTCGGGCCGGTGCCGGTCGCGCAGGGCCCGCGTGAAGCCGGAACGCAGGTCGGTCCCGCCGCCGCCGAGGAGCTCGATGTTCTCGGCCTGGCAGACGGGGACGGCGGTGCGGGCCGCGGCGTCGCAGGAGATGACCGTGACCAGGTCGCGCCGGCCGCCGACCGCGCGGGTGACGGCCGCGACCTCCAGCAGCGCGCTGCCGAGTTCGCCGTCGCTCACCGATGCGGAGGTGTCGATCACGACGCAGACCCGGGGCGGTGTGCGGCGCAGGCTGGGCAGCAGTACGCCGGGCACGCTCGCCGAGCGGCGGGACGGGCGCCGGTAGCTGTGGTTGTCGCCCGTTCCCGGCGCGCCGACGGCGGAGCGGACCGCCGCTCCCAGCAGTTGCCGCCACGGCTGTGGCGGGTGGAATGCCTCGTCCGCCCAGCGGCGCCAGCCTTCGGGCGCGTTGCCGGGACGTCCCTTGATTCCCTGCGCCACCCGGAAGCGGACCGCGTCCCGCTGCTGTCGGGTCAGTCCGTGCGCGCCGTCGGGTCCGAGCTCCCACGGGCGTGCCTGCCCGTCGGCTCCGCTGCCGCAGTCCAGCCAGGCCAGGTCAGCGGCGAGCGGGGACATCGACGTGGTGCGCAGGTACTCCTCCATCAGCAGCCCGGAGGGGAGCCGCAGGAGTGAGGGCATCACGGCGCCGTGGGGGCGGGGCAGGCCGTCACCGTAGATGTCGTCGTTGATCTCGAAGTCGGCCGCGATGTTGCGCCGCAGCCGCTGGCCCGGCCCGTGTTCCTCGTGCTGTCTCGCGTACCGCTCGCCTCGTCCGTGGTGGTCGCGCAGGAGGTGGGAGACCTCGTGGACCCATACGCCGGCGAGTTCCTCCACCGGCATGCGCGCCACGAAGGCGGGGGAGACGTAGCAGCGCCAGTGGGCGTCCACCGCCATCGTCGGCACCGACGGGTCCTCCACCACGTGCAGCGCGAAGAGCGCGTCGGCGAGGTAGGGGCGTACCTTCACCGCGTGCAGCCGGGCGGCCAGCAGTTTTCCGGTGTCGAGCCGGAGTCGGGGCCGGGCGCCGGATTCCCCGGCGCGGGGCGGTTCGGCCGGGGTGGCCCGCACCGGGCGCGGCGGCGCGGGCGGGGGCATGGGGTGCGGTACCGGACGTGCCGGCCGGGGGACGGGGCGTGCGTGCGGGCGCGGCTCGGGTCGCCGTGCGGCCCCCGTCACCGGCGCGCCTCGGACGCCCGCCGGGCGGCGCTCGCTGCCGTGGCCCGTCCCACCGACCGTTCCGCCTGCCGGGCCAGCCCGATGACCCCGGTCAGCCGCTCAACGGTTTCCGGCACCTCCCAGTCGTCGCGCCGCAGTGCGGCCAGAGCGGTCGCCGGGGCGACCAGCAGGTCCGGGGCCCCGGAGTCCAGCGCTCCGGCCAGTAGCGTCCAGGCGGCCTCCCACCGTTCCCGTCGCGGCCGGGCCCCCACGGCGGCGACCACCGCCTCCAGGGTCGCCTGCCGAAGGTCGCCCCGTTCGGGCAGGTCCGCGGCCGCCGGGTCGGCGAGGAGCGTCTCCGGGTCCGGCAGGTCCATCCGGTCCAGGTGGGCGAGGAGTTCGAGGCCGGCACCGTCCCCCACCGCACCCCTGACCAGCAGCGCCAGTACTTCCCGGGAGACGGAGGCCGCCGTGCCGAAGGCCAGCAGGGTAAGCGCGGCCTCCCAGCTGCGGGGTGAGGGCCACGCGCCGCCGCGCCGTGCCTCACTGCTGGGCAGCCGGTGGATCAGCGTCGGCCGGGCATTGAGGAACCCGCAGACCGCCCGCCGGGCCGTCGCGACCGCCTCCGGCAGCCGTTGCTCCTCGAGCCGGGGCAGTTCCGCCCGGGGCCATACTCCGCCCAGCCCGCGTACCACCACCTGCGGGTCATGTGTCCAGTGGAGGTGGACGAAGCGGTTGGCCAGCGGGGGGCTCAGCTCCCACCCGTCGGCGGCGGACGCCCTCGGGTTGGCGGCGGCCACGATCCGTACTCCGGGCGGCAGTCGCAGCGCTCCGACCCGCCGTTCGAGAACGACCCGCAGGAGCGCGGCCTGGACGGCCGGGGTGGCGGTGGAGAGTTCGTCCAGGAAGAGCAGGCCCCGCCCGGCCCGCACCAGCTGAACGGCCCACTGCGGCGGTGCCATCGGCACCCCCTGCACGGCGGGGTCGTCGCCCACGACGGGCAGCCCGGAGAAGTCGGACGGTTCGTGGACACTGGCGATGACGGTGGTCAGCGGCAGGCCGAGCGAGTCGGCGAGCTGAGTCAGGGCCGCGGTCTTGCCGATGCCGGGCTCGCCCCAGAGCAGTACGGGCAGGTCGGCGGCGACGGCGAGGGTGAGCGCCTCGAGCTGTTCGTCGGGACGCGGCTCGCTGGTGGTGGTCCGCAACAGGGCCAGGAGGGTGTCGGCGACGCCGAGTCCGGGGTCGTGGGTGTCGGCGGGTCGGGACATGAGCGTACTGGAGGTCATGGGCATCACCTGGGTGTGAGGAATGACAGGAATGGCGGGTTACGTGAAAGGTCAGGCGGTGAGGGCGGTGCGGGGCCGTTGCCTGCTGTCGCGCTTGTGGCGCATGGTCTCCGGCATGCGCCGGTCGGCCCGGGGGCGGTGCCCCTCCTCCGACCGCGCCGCCCGGGCCGCCGGGTGAACGGGGACCAGTCCCGAGCGGAAGAGCCCGTGGTCGACGCGGCGGCTCGCGGCAGAGCGAAGCGCGTCCCGCAGTGGCCCGTCGCGCAGGAGCGCGCCGGGCCCGAGGAGCGCCTCGACCACGGTCAGCGCCCCGGCGACGTCCCCGTGAGCCAGCCGTTCCCGGACCGCGGGCAGGGCCTCGGGGCTGCGGTGCACGGCGTCGATGGCCCGAAGGCAGGGCAGCGGCGGGCCGCCGAGCGCCACCAGCAGTTCCTCCCGGCGCAGTTGGCCGGCGTCGTGGTCGACCGCCGTCAGCACACCGTCGCGCAGGGCGATCCGGTGGACCTCGCCCCGGCAGTCCACCGTGTGCGGATCGCCTGATCCCGCTGCCGAGCCCTCCGGCAACGCCCCACGGGCAGCGCCCGGCACGGGTGGTGCGCCGGGCGCCGGCAGGGCCGCGGCCACGAGCGGATGCAAGCGTTCCGCCGTGATCAGCCCCGCCCGCAGCAGCTCCAGGTCCGGCGGCACGCGGACCGCTGCCTCCGGCAGCACCGGGAGCGCGGCGATCGCCTGCGTCGGCACCGGGCCGCGCAGCCGGCGCAACGTCGGAACGTGGCTGTCGTCGGGCGCGACGAGTTCGAACACGGTGCGGTTCCGGGCGCCGAGCCGCACGGTGAAGGCCCCGCGAGGGAGCCCTTCCGCCCGCAGCAGGTGTTCCGCCTCGGCGGCCCAGCGCCCCGTCGCCCAAGGGCCCTCGGGGTGATCGTGCGGAGCGGGCCCGGCGGTCGGACCGCGTGCCGGCCCGGCCGCGCCGCACCGCCGGGACAGGTCGCCGCTGCGTACGGCGTCCCAGAGGTGGCGGTGCAGGTCGAGCCGGAAACGCCGGTCGGGGCGCGGGTGCGGATGGTGTCCGGCCGTGCCGAGGCGGGACCCGTCCCACAGGGCCAGGGACATGCGCTGTCCGGCGTCCGCCCAGGCCGGCGGCGTCCGGACGACGAGGTGCACGACCGGCGTGCCGGGAGTGCGGTAGCGGGCGAGGGACAGCGTGAGGCCGGGCCGCAGCCTGCCGTCGGGGGCGATTCTGGGCATGTGCCAGCGCAGCAGATCCGGCGCCAGGCGGCGCAGATCCGCCCGGAGGCGGGCGACGAGGTCGGTGCCGTGGTGCTTGGCCACGGCGCGCAGATCGAGATCGACGTCGATCCGGGCGGCGGCACACGCCCCCGCCCAGTCGCCGACCGCACGTCGTGCGGTCGCGGTCTCGATCATGGACGGTGGCACGGCGTACTCACGTACGCGCCGCCACATCGACTGGTGGGGTGGAACACCGTTCGCGAGGTGATGAGTCATCAGCACTCACCTGACGCGAACGATTCCCCCAATCCGTACGAGGAGAAGGTCATCATCGCGGGCATCGTAACCACTCGCGGATGATCTGTCACCCTTCCGGGCGCGACCCGCCGTCGGCGGACGGGACATGCTAGATTCCCAGACTTGAACATGGTTTCCATTATCGAGAGAAAGTGTAGGTAGGCCACGTGCCTCCGCCTTCGACCTCCATACCGTCGGCGAGCGCGGACACGGCCGGCCCGGCCGAGGTGCAGGCGTCCGCACCGGCGGCGGCCGTGAAAGGCCGGTTCGCCTCCCGCAGGGCCCTGCTGCTCGGCTGCGCGGGGTTGACCGCGGTCCTGTTGGTTTCCGTCGTCGTCGCCATCGGGCTCGGACCCGCGGTCATCTCCCCCGGGGAGACCGCGCGCCATCTGTGGGCGGCTCTCCACGGCGGGCGCATCGCCCCCGACGAGGTGACGACGTACCAGATCGTCTGGCAGATCCGTACCCCCCGAGTGCTGCTGGCCGCGTTGGTGGGGGCGGGGCTCAGCGCGATCGGCGTGGCGGTCCAGGCCCTGGTGCGCAACGCGCTGGCCGACCCCTTCGTCCTCGGCGTCTCGTCGGGCGCGTCCGTGGGCGCCGTCGGCGTCACGGTCACCGGAGGACTCGCCGCGTTCGGCATCTACGCGGTGTCCGCCGGAGCCTTCGTCGGTGCGCTCGCCGCCTCGCTCCTGGTGTACGCCGCCGCCGCGAGCCGGGGCACGCTCTCGCCGTTGCGCCTCGTCCTCACGGGCGTGGCCATGTCCCTCGGCTTCCAGGCGGTGATGAGCCTGATCGTCTACTTCGCGCCGGACAGCGAGGCGACGAGCATGGTCCTGTACTGGACGATGGGCAGCTTCGGCGCCGCGACCTGGGGCGCGCTGCCCGTCGTGTCCGTGGTGGTGCTGGGCGGACTCGCCGTCCTCCACCGGTTCGGGAGGGTGATGGACGTCCTGGCCCTCGGCGACGAGACCGCCGCGAGCCTGGGAGTCGGTCCGGACCGGTACCGGAAGGGGCTGTTGCTCCTCGTGTCGCTCGTCACGGGCGTCATGGTCGCGGTCAGCGGCGCCATCGCTTTCGTCGGGCTCGTCATGCCGCACGTGGTACGGATGCTCGTCGGTGCCACGCACGCCCGCGTGCTCGCCGTGGCCCCACTGGCCGGGGCGGTCTTCATGGTGTGGGTCGACCTGGCGGCACGCACCGTGGCCGCACCGCGCGAACTGCCGCTCGGGGTGGTCACCGCGCTCGTGGGAGTGCCCGTCTTCATCGGCCTGATGCGCCGCAGGGCCTACACCTTCGGGGGGCGCTGACATGGACCTGAGACTCGACGAGCTCTCCGTCGTGACCGACGGCAGGACCCTCGTACGCGCCTTGTCCCTGGAAGTGGCCGACGGGCAGGTCGTGGGTCTGGTCGGCCCGAACGGAAGCGGCAAGTCCACCGCGCTGCGATGCGTGTACCGGGCGTTGCGCCCCAGCTCCGGAACCGTCTGGCTGGGCGAGCGGGACCTGACCCGGCTCCCGCTGCGCAGCACCGCCCGGACCGTCGCGGCGATGACCCAGGACGGCGGCGTCGACTTCGACTTCACGGTCGAGGAGGTCGTCGCACTCGGACGCGCGCCGCATCTGCGCGGGAACCAGGCGCTCAGCGGTCGCGAGCGCGAACTGTGCGAGCGGGTGATGGACCGGCTGGACATCGGACACCTCGCGCACCGGGGGGTTCTGACGCTGTCGGGCGGAGAGCGCCAGCGCGTCCTGCTGGCCCGTGCGCTGGTGCAGGAGCCGAAGGTCCTCGTCCTCGACGAGCCGACCAACCACCTCGACGTCCGCCACCAGGTCGACCTGCTCTCGCTCCTGCGCGGGTCGGGGCTCACGGTCCTGGTCGTCCTGCACGACCTCAATCTCGCCGCGGCGGCCTGTGACCGGCTCGGCGTGCTCTCCCAGGGCCGCCTGGTCGCTTCCGGCGCCCCTGCGGAAGTGCTCACGCCGCACCTGGTCGCCGAGGTCTTCGGAGTGCTGGCCAGTGTCGTCCCGCATCCCCTGACGGGCGATCCCCAACTGCTGTATTCGCTCAACCCACGTCATGGAAAGGTATGTGACACATGCTCATAAGCAGATCCCGCGCCGCCGTCGGATGCGCCCTCGCGACGGCACTGGTGCTCGGCGGCTGCGGCGCCGAGATCGAGTCGGACGACGCCAAGGCCTCCGGCAAGGTCACCGTCAAGCGCTGCGGTGAACCGGTGGAGTACACGGTCCCCGAGCGCGCCGTCGCCTACGAGGGCGGCAGCGCGGACAAGTTGTTCGCGCTGGGCCTGACCGAGCACGTGTACGGCTATGTGATGCCGCCCGCCAACCCGCCGGTGAGTGAGTCCCCGTGGGCGTCCGAGTACGCGAAGGTGAAGATGCTCAGCGACGACCTCCTCAACAAGGAGGTCGTGGTCGAGGCCAAGTCCGACTTCGTGGTGGCCGGATGGAACTCCGGCTTCAAGGACGAGCGGGGCATCACACCGGAGATCCTGGACACGCTCGGCATCCAGAGCTTCATGCACACCGAGAGCTGCTTCAACTACCCCGGGTTTCCTGAGAAGGTGACCCCCTTCGAGGCTCTCTACACCGACCTCGAACGACTCGGCAAGATCTTCCGGGTCGAGGACAAGGCCACGCAGGTGGTCGACGAGTTGCGCGGGCGCGTGAGGGAGGTCGAGGCCAAGGCCCCGGAGGGCGACCCCGTGCCCGTCTTCCTCTATGACTCCGGCACCGACCAGCCGTTCACCGCGGGCAATCAGGTGCCGCCCAACGACATCATCAAGACCGCGGGCGGCAAGAACGTCTTCGACGGCCTCGACGAGCGCTGGACCCAGGTCAGCTGGGAATCCGTCGCCGAGGCCGAGCCCGAGGTCGTCGTCGTCCTCGACTACGGCGACATGCCCGCCCAGAAGAAGATCGACTTCCTGAAGAAGTCCCCCCACACCAGGGGGCTGCCCGCCGTGAAGAAGGACAACTTCTTCGTCCTCGACTACAACGAGGGCATCAGCGGCCCCCGCAACATCGACGGTCTGGAGAAGTTCGCCGCGTACCTGCGCGAACTCCAGAGCTGAACCGCCGGCGCACCCGCCGCGGCGCAGGCCCCCGGCCCCCGGACGTGCCGTTCGCTCCCGCCGCCCACTGCGGACGGCGGGAGCGAACGGCTGAGCGCATGGCCGCGGGCGCCCGTCAGGCGGAGGGTTCCGTCCCCCGGGCGTCGGTGGCCGCACCAGTGGGCGCGTGGGAGAAGGCCCGGGTGCTGGGGACGAGGGCGGCGGCCGCCGGTGCCGCGAAGCAGACGACCGCGCAGCCCGCGAGCACCGCCCTGGCACCGAAGGCGTCGATGGCGGGGGCGATGACGGCGAGTCCGACCGGGGCGAGCCCGTAGGAGAGCAGGAAGTCCAGGGAGGAGACCCGGGCCAGCTTGTCCGGGGCCACCTCGCGCTGGGCGGCGGTGAACCACGGCACGTTGAACAGTTCGATGCCGATGCCCGCGACGGCGTAGGCGGCCATCACGACGACCGGGTGCACGGGGAACACGAGGCTGAGCGGGGCGAATCCGTACGCGGCGAGTCCGGCGAGGGCGGTCCGGCCGGGGGAGCGGGGGCGCCAGCGGGCGATCAGCAGCGCACCGGCCAGCGCTCCGGCGGTGTAGGCGGTCATCGCACCCGCGAGCACGACCTCGGTGCCGTACTCGTCCCTGCTGACCACGGGGAGAGCGACGCCGGTCGCGGAGTAGCCGGTGGCTATGACGGCCGTCAGCGCGCCCAGCCCGGCGAGGAACCACGGGTGCCTGCGGGCCTCGCGGACCCCCTCGGCGAACTCGGTGAGGAACGATGCCCTGTCCGTACCGGCCGAGGGCTGGGTCGCGCCGTTCAGGGTGCCGGGCCGCGCGCCGCGGCCGGGAACACACGCGGCGACGAGCCACAGCAGGCCGATGCCCACCAGCAGCGCCCCGGTGCTGAGGAACACGGCGAGCAGAGCGGCCAGCGAGGGTCCCACGAGCGTGGTGGCCCGTACCGCCAGGGTCATGGCGGCGTTGGCCTGCTGCCTGCGGTCGGCGTCCACCACTTCGGCGGTCAGTGCCTGGTAGGCGGGCCGGCAGGCGCCCTGACCGGCGCCGGCCACCGCGGCGGCCGTGGCCATCAGCGGCACCGAGCGGTCCAGTCCGGCGGCGAGCACGGGGGCCGCGGCTCCGGCGGCGAGCCCCGCCCACAGGACGACGCCCCGGCGGGAGTGCCGGTCGGCCAGCACCCCGGCCATGGGCACCGCGGTGAGGAACCCCACCGTCCGGGCGGCGAGCAGCAGTCCCAGGTCCGTGGCGGTGAGCGTCCGGTCGAGGACCGCGAGGCCGAGCACGAACGGCAGGGCCCAGGTGGCCAGGCCCGACGCCGTGGCGCCCGTCCAGAGGCGGAGGAAGGCGATGTCGAGCAGAACGGTCCGCTGCTTCGCGGCTCGGTCGTCGACAGCGCCGGGCGGGGCGGAGGGGGTGGGCACGATGACGCGCTCCTGTCGTGTACGGGGTCGGCGGGCCGGACGCATCGCGGCCCCAACGACCTTGACCGGCCTGAGACACGGGGCGACGCCGCCCGTCGTGGAGGTGGGTCGGGCGAGCGGGATGGCGCTGCGTCGGCAACAGACTACCGCAATGACAATCATTTCCATTAGTGTGCTGCCGGAGGAGGCCGGCGCCTCGTCGGCCACGCACACCCGACGCCTCGTCACCCGCCAGGAAGGACTCGCCAATGGACCGGAACACCACCGGCCCCGCGCTCCTGGAGCAGCTGCCCCCACCGCTGCCCGCGGACCGGATCATCGCCCTGAACCAGCCCAAGGGCGATCTGCACACCACCCGCTCCTACGAGTGGAACGGATGGACCTTCGACGTTCCGCCCGGCGTCTTCATACCCGGCTGGACCAGCCGCCTGATCCACGAGCGGCTGCTCGACGGCCGTATCGAGACCCGCGGTCGCCGTTACGCCGCCATGGGCGTCGGTCTCGGCGTCGAGGCCGTGGCAGCCGGCACCCGGGGCGCCCGGGAGATCCACGCGCTCGACGTCCATCCACAGAGCGTGGCCGCGGCCACCCGTCATTACCGGCGGCTCGTCGGCGAGCGCCCGGACACCGCGTTCCTCCCCGCCGTGAGCGACGTCTTCGACGCCCTCCCGGACGCCGTCCAGCTGGACGTCGTCACCTTCAACCCGCCCGCCGTCAGCCAGACCGTCAGCGACGACCCCGACGTCGTACGCAACGTCTGCGTGGGCGCACCGCTGATCGCGAAGTTCTTCGCCCAGATCGCGGAGAAGGACCTCCTCGCGCCCGGCGGCGAGATCCACCTCATCGCCTCCAACACCGCCGACCTGCGTGCCCTCGTCCAGCACGCCATGGACCACGGGCTGACCCCTCGGGTCGACCACCTCCACGACTGGCGGGACGGCGTGCTGACCTTCCTGTTCCGTATCACCCGCGACACGCCCCGCTCCGGAGGCCGGCGATGAAGAACACCGAGGAACTGCTGGCCGGCGTACTGGCGGGCGAACACGGTCGCCCTCCCGCCGGCATGACGGCGACCAGCGTGTTCTGGGCGCACCACGGCACCCGGCTGGCCGGCGGGAACACCACCTACCTCAACCAGTACGTCCTCGTCCGCGTGGGCGCCTCGTTCGGCGGCTGCGCTTTCGAGGCAGGCGAGGCCGACCCGTCACTGTGCCGCGACGCCTCCGGCGCCCCCCTCGACACGCTGCTGCGCGACGCGCCCCGCCCGCTGCGGATCGCCGCACTCGACGCCTACCTGAACGCGGTCCGGCCGCACCGGGAGGTGGCCGAGGCGGAACCGGTCACCCTGCCCGCCGGGACACCCGAGACCCGTGCGCAGGCCCGCGACGCGGCCATCGCCGGCCTCCTGGACATAGAGGCCGGCGCCCGGGTCGGCCTGATCGGCGTGGTCAACCCGCTCGTCGCGGCCATCCGCGAACGCGGCGGCGTGCCCCTGCTCTGCGACTTCAACCTCCGTACCACCCAGTGGGGCGACCCGGTCACCGACGACATGCACGAGCTCCTCGGCACCGCCGACGCCGTGGTCGCCACCGGCATGACCCTGAGCAACGGCAGCTTCGACACCGTCCTGGCCCGTTGCCGCGAGCGCGGCGTGCCCCTGGTGGTCTACGCCCAGACCGGGAGCGCCGTGGCCCGCGCGTTCCTCGGAGCGGGCGTGACCGCCCTGTCCGCCGAACCCTTCCCCTTCTCCCAGTTCAGCGCGGAACCCACGACCCTGTACCGCTACCGGGCGGCCGGCGTATGACGTCCGCCACCCGCCGGCCGGCGCCGCCGGACGACGCCGCCCGTGAGACGGCGGGCACCGGGCACGCCGCCTGCCATCACGGTGAGATCCTCCAAGGCGTCTTCCTCGACGAACGGCGCCGCCCCCGCCACGGGCTGGTCACCCTGCCCATGGCCGCACGGGGCAGCACGGCCCGCTTCACCCACCGGCCCGGCAGTTCACCCGACGAGGTGACGGTGACGCCGGGCGGCCGGGCCAAGGCGCGGGCGGCGGCCGTCCTCGCGCTGCGGGAGTGCGCGGAGCGCCTCGGCGAGGAACCGTGCGGCGGCGAGCTGACCCTCACCGGCGATCTCCCCGTCGGACTCGGCATGGGCTCGTCCACCAGCGACGTCATCGCCACGGTGCGTGCGGTCGCCGACTCCCGGGGCCTGCTCCTGCCGCCGGAGACCATCGCCCGACTCGCGGTGCGCGCCGAGGGCGCCAGCGACCCCCTGATGCACGGCTGTCGCCCGCTGCTCTTCGCGCAACGGGAGGGCCGCGTCCTCGAAACCCTGGGCTCCGCACTGCCACCCGCGGTGGTGGTCGGGTGCGCGCTCGGCGGGAGCGAACCGGTCGACACCCTCGCCCTGCCGGTCCTCGTCCAGGACGACGACCTCGCCGCGTACGAGCACCTGCGCCGCATGCTGCGCAGGGCGGTGACCGACGCCGACACCGCGCTGCTCGGCAGGGTCAGCACGGCCAGCGCCCGCCTGCGCCAACGCGTGCTGCGGCACCAGGAGTTCCCGGCCCTCACCGGCATCGCCGACAGCGTGGGCGCCGCCGGGGTGCAGATCGCCCACAGCGGCAACGTCGCCGGCATCCTCTTCGACCCCCGCGTCCCCGGGCTGAACCGCAGGCTGCGCCGTTGCGCCCGCGCCCTGGACCGTGCAGGCATCCCGTCGACCCGGACCTTCACCACCTTCGCGACCCCCGCCAGTGAGGAGTTCCCCCGTGGACGAACACATCTCGGAGGCCATCGGCCGACCGGACCTGATACGTCTCGACGACGGACTCGTCTGCCTGCGGTTTGAGACGATGAAGGTCGTCTCCGCCCTGGCCGCCGTACGCCACCTGCTCGACACCAAGACCGTGCGGCGCGGCGACACCCTCGTCGACAGTTCCAGCGGCATCTACGCGTACGCCCTGGCGCTGGCCTGCCACCGCTACGGCATGCGCTGCCACATCGTCGGCTCCACCACCGTCGACCACACGCTGCGCACCCAACTCGGCGTCCTCGGTGCCACCTTGGAGCAGATGCGGCCCAGCACCGACCTCAAGCTCGACCAGAGCCGCCGCGTCGCCCGCGTCCGGGAGATCCTGCGCGACCACCCCGACTACCACTGGATGCGCCAGTACCACGACGACGTCCACTACCTCGGCTACGAGGCCGTGGCCGAACGGATCCAGGAGGAGACCGGCGCCGCCGCCCTGTCGCTCGTGGGCGGCGTGGGATCGGGGGCCTCCACCGGCGCCCTCGCCCACTACCTGGGAAAACGCTCCGTCGATGTGCGGCTCGTCGGCGTCCAGCCGTTCGGCAGCGTCACGTTCGGCAGCGACCACGTCTCGGACCCGGAGATCATCATCGCCGGCATCGGCAGTTCCATCCCGTTCGCCAACGTGCGTCACGACCTGTACGACACCGTCCACTGGCTCGCCTTCGACGCCGCCCTCACCGGGAGCGTCGACCTGCTGCGCCGGCACGCCGTCTTCGCCGGTCTGTCCACCGGCGCCGCCTATCTCGCCGCCCGCTGGGAACGCGGTGCGCAGCCCGGCCGGACGGCCGTGTTCATCGCCGCGGACACCGGCCACCGGTACGTCGACACCGTGTTCGCCCGGCACGCGGAGGCGGCGCGGGTGGAGGACCTGGCACCACGTCCGGTGGATGGCACGGACGACCTCGCACTGCCCTGGTCCCGCATGGACTGGAAGGGCTCGCCCGCCCCCGCGGCGGCGGTCGTCAGGCCGGCTTGCGCCACACCGAGATGTGCTTCGCCGAGTCCTGGGTGAACGGTGTCCGGTCCCAGTCCGCGTAGCGGTGTTCCAGGCCGAGACCGGCGATGCGCGCCATCAGGTCGAGTTCCGCCGGCCAGGCGTACCGGTGCCGGGAACTCCCGCGGCGGTAGTGGTCGCCGTCGCGGGTGAAATGGTGGGAGACCAGGATCTGCTCGACCAGGTCGAAGGTGTCGAATCCGAGGTGCCGGTCGGAGACGTCGAACGGTACCGCGGTCTGGCCGGGCGGCAGGGACCGCAGGGGCGGCACGCCCAGCTCGATGACGAACCTGCCCCCGGGCCTCAGGTGACGGGACGCGTTGCGGAAGCACTCGACCTGTTCGTCCTGGGTCAGCAGGTTGCTGATGGTGTTGTAGACGAGGTAGACCACGGCGAACTCACCCGGAACGACGGTGGTGGCCATGTCCCCGAGGGTCACCGGCAGCGTGTCCTCGTCGGCCTTGCGTCGCAGAACCGCCGCCATGTGCTCGGACAGTTCGATGCCGACGACCGGTACGCCGCGCTCGCGGAGGGGGACGCCCACCCGTCCGGTCCCGATGGCGAACTCCAGAGCCCGGCCGTCCCCGGCGAGCTCGGCGAGGAGGTCGAGGGTGGGTCCGAGGACGGCGGCCGAGGACATCTCGGTCTCCTCGGCGTCGTAGCGGTCGGCGGTCGCCCGTGTCCACAGCTCACTGCTCGTCACGGGCGTCCACTCTGCCGGGCGCGGGGGGTGTTGTCGACGCATTTGCCTCGCCGGGCGGACGACGCCGGTGGCGGCCGGCCCGGCGTGGTGGGCGGGGCCGCCGTGCCGCACGGCCGGCCACCGGCCCGTTAGTCTTGCCGCCATGAGCCGATGGGAGCAGCTGACCGGCGGCACGTCCGGTGAACAGTACGCCGCGCGTTTCGCCGAACTCGCCGAACGCGGGCAGGACGTCCATGGCGAGGCGCGACTGTGCGCCACGCTGGTGCCGCCGGGGGCCCGGGTGCTGGATGCCGGCTGCGGCACCGGGCGGGTCCTGATCCAACTCGCCCACCTCGGCTACGACGGGGTGGGCGTGGACCGCGACGCCTCCATGCTTGCCGTGGCCCGTCGGGACGCGCCCCGGCTGACCTGGCTGCAGGCCGACCTGGCCGAGTTCGACCCGGCTGCCGCGGACCTCGGCCCCGGCTTCGACCTCGTCGTCGCCGCGGGCAACGTGTTCCCGCTCCTCGCGCCGGGCACCGAGGCCGCCGTAGCCGCCGCCCTGGCCCGGGCGCTGCGCCCGGGCGGCCTGCTCGTCGCCGGCTTCGGCCTGGACGAGGAGCACCTTCCCGTGCCCCCCAGCATCACGCTGGCGGAATACGACGCCCACTGCGCCGCGGCCGGTCTTACGCTCACCGACCGCTTCGCCACCTGGGACGCCGACCCCTACGACGGCGGAGGTTACGCGGTCAGCGTCCATCGCCGCTGATGCCGCTGCTCCGGACGGCCGGTGCCGGGCAGCCACGTCGCCGGGCACCGTCGTGATCTCCGAGACCTCGGCCTCGCCTTCCGCGACGGCGAACGACCACACGTCGTCGCCCTGTACGTGCAGCGCCACACGTGGATCACGCCGTATGGGCCCGAGCTTGGCCCGGTCGGCCGCGGTCGAGAACCGGACGACAGGGGCTTCGGGGTGCCGGACTGCTGGCGGCCGAGCAGGCCGGAGAGCGCTTCGTCGGGTAGTGGGGGATGTCGGCGCGGGCGGCGCGGGGGACGGTCAAGCCGGGCCTTCGATGTACCCCAGGACGTCCACCGCCTCGAATCGGCGCTCCGCCAGGTCCCTTCTCTTGACCGTCCAGTAGACGTCACCGTGGACGTGGACACCCCCGTACCACTGGGCGAGCAGGGCCCAGTCCTCCGGCTGAGGCAGGGCCCGGGGGCCGGCGGGCTCGCCCGGCGGCCGCCCTTCTCTCTGAGCCCTCAGCGACGCTGCCGCGTGCAGCATGTCGAACTCGCCATAGGGGCCGGGGGCGTACCCGTCGATCCGCAGCAGGGGCCTGCCGAGTGACCGGTCCGGGTCGCGCACCGACCGCCAGGCATCGCGCAGTTCCGCGGCGTGGGCGTGCTCGGCAGGCACGTACACCGCTTCACCGGCGGCGTCGAAACCGTCGTCGGCGGACCGGGCGAGCAGGCGCAGCACACCGTCGGGCGGCAGTGGCAGGGTCGTGGCGTCCGGACGGGCGGCCTCCAGCCACCTCTCCACCTCGTCGGGCGGGGCGCCGCGCGCGAGCGCCGACTCGCGGACCCGGTTCACCTTGTCGAGCAGCTCGGGCTTCATGCGCGAACTTGGCGTCGGGGACCGACAGTCGGCGGTCCGCATCCGGGGCGTCGCCTACCGGAGCCGCCCCAGCGCTTCCCGCAGCCGCCGTGCGTCGCGCAGTCGCTGTTCGTAGGTGGCGCCCAGGGCGAGCAGGGCCAGACCGGCGAGTGCGGGAGGTGCCCATCGGGGAAGCGCGCCGACGGCCTGGGCGACGTACGGGGCGAGCTCGTGCAGCGCCACCAGCGCGAGCGCGCACCCGCCCAGGACCAGCGGGGCCTGGAGCCGGAACCGTGCGCCCGCCAGGGTCATGGCCAGCGCGGCGGTGCCGAGCAGCAGGGGTCGCAGCCAGTGCGGATCACCCCACATCGCGAGCAGACTCGGCACCAGGGTGGCGGCCGGCCCCGCCGCGTACGCCATCCAGGAGGAGACCGCCGGATCACGACGCCGGGTCAGGTGCCCGACGGCCAGCGCGGCGACGGTCACCGGCAGCGTGTAGGCCTCGGGCGTGGTGACGTCCCACGCCGCCAGCCGCACCCAGGCGGCCAGCAGGAACAGGGCGGCCGCCGCGTGACCGGCCCGTCGCCGCATGGGCCGCAGCGCGGTCCCGGCGGTGACGACCCCGCAGAGCGAGAGGACCAGGGCCAGCATCGGCAGATCCCGCACCGTGAGAGCGAGCGACAGCAGCGCCGCGGCCGCACCTGCCCCTTCGACCGCCACGGTCGCGGCCGAGCCTCGCGTCCGCGCCGCGACCAGAGCCGCCACGACGGGCACGACCAGGACCAGCAGCGCGGTGTGCTCCGGCGGCCGGCCGGCGGACGCCCCGACCGCGCAGGCCAGAGCCGCGGCGTATCCCAGGGCGGCGGGCGCGGCGAACACGACAAGCCCCGCACGGGTGCTCGCGACGCCGAACAGCGCCGTCAGCGTCAGGAGCACACCGATCGTCCCGGACTCGGTGGCCAGTGAGAGGAGGGCGAGAGCGACGGAGGTGACGAGGGCCAGCACCACGGCCGTCACGGCCCGCGCTGACGGCCCGCCCGCCACGCGACGGGCCCGCTCGGCGACCCCCAGCGAGGCCAGGACCACGACACCCTGCACCACCAGCCCCGACCCATAAGGCAGTTCGAGCACCACCGGAGTCACGACCGCCGCCGCCCACCCGAGGACGAGCGCACCCGCCCCGGCCGCCGGGCGCCACACCGCGCGGCGCTCGCACACGGCCAGCACAACGGCCACGACGGCGAGGACGAGCGGCGCGGCAGCCGCGTAGGAAGGCCAGCCGGCGTCCGCGAACACGGCTTCCCGCGAGTCGAGCGGCACGCCCGACCAGGGCCGCTCGATCCAGGCCACCGAGCCGAAGACCGTCCCAGCGACCAACGGGAGCGCCCACAGCACCGCGAGGCCCTGGACGACCAGCGAAGCCCCGGCCATCCCCCGCCGCAGCGGCCGGGAGAGCGGCATCCGGACAGCCATGAGCAGACCGGTCCCGAAGGCCAGGCATCCCGGCACCGTCCACTCACCGGGCACCGAGGCCCGCAGTACCCCTCCGGCCCCCGCGACCAGGCACAGCCCCGCGGAGAAGGCGGCACAGGCGGCGACGTCCGGCTTCGGGGCGAACCAGGCCGCGGCCAGGCCGATCGCCGCGGCGAGGACCAGGAGCGCGGCGCCCCGCGCGGCCGCACCCGGACCGGGCGCGCTCCAGCACAGCCATCCGGCCGACAGCACACCGACGGCACCCGTGCCGCAGGCGCCGACGAGCGTGACGACCCGCACCGGCGCGTGTGCCGACCGGAGCGACACGGCGGTGTCGGCCGTGGCGGTCACCAGCAGCACGGCGGTGAGCGCGTGCGGGCCCGCGTCGACGGCGAGCGCCCACAGAAGCAGCGGCAGTTGCGCGGTGACCGCGGCGAAGGGGAGCGGGAGCCGCAGGGCGAGGCGCGTGGCCGCCCGCGCCGGGCCCTGCTCCGCCCCGACGTCGCCGGCCGACTGCGGCACCAGCAGGCCCACTCCCGCACCGTACGCGGCCCAGGCGCCGGCCAGGACGGCCGACGCGGCAGCCGTGTACCCGAGACCGCCACTGCCGGTGAACGCCACTTCGTGCAGGGCGTAGGCATCGAGCACGGTCAGGGCCATGCCCAGAGCCGCCACCGCCTCGGCGGTCGAGTCCAGTCCTCGCCGCAGCAGGGGCACGGGCGCCGCCAGCGCGCTCAGGGTCACCGCGCCCAGAACCAGCGCCCGTCCGGTGATACCCAGGTGCCCCCAGCCGACCAGGGTGAAGGCGATGGCTGCGGTCGTCAGGAGGACGCCGCCGAGGAGCAGCAGCACGTTCTGCACGCCGGGTGCCGTGGCCTCCGGCCGTCGGGCGGCCGTGCCGGCCGCTCCTGCGGGCCACACCGGGCGCGCCGGACCGGCGCTCCGGGCGGGCTGCGGTGCGGAGGCCGTACGCAGAGTGTGGACCAGCCACTGGCGGCGCCGCAGCAAGAGGGCGCGGCGGGCGTCGAGTTGCCGCAACTCGGCGTCGAGGAAGCGCAGTTCCTCGGCCGGAGGCGGGATGTTCGTCATGGCTGTGAGTGTGGCCCCCGCCACTCGGCCGCGTATGGGCGCGCGTACTCAGGTTCCTACTCATGTGCCGCCCCGCCCCGTCCTCGCGCCTCGGTATCCGAATCCCTTCGCGTCCGTGCCCCCCGATCAGTCAGACTGACGCGCGATGAGTGAGCAACCACGTGATGAAGAGGCCGTCTTCCGTACGACCGGCGGCCCGGTGCGGGGCACCGCGGCCGGTGACGGTGTCACAGCCGTGCTGGGTGTCCCGTACGCCGCTGCGCCCTTCGGTGCCCGCAGGTTCCAGGAGCCGCGAGCGGCGCCGAGCTGGACCGGAGTACGGGACTGCACGGACTTCGGCCCCATCGCCCCGCAGTCGGCCGAGTTGCCGGGAGCGCCGGTGTGGCGCCCGGGCGACGAGGACGTCCTCACCGTCAACGTCTGGGTCCCCGACGGTGCGGGAGACGGCGGGCTGCCGGTGTTCTTCTGGATCCACGGCGGCGCCTACACCTTCGGCTCGTCCGCCCAGCCCGACTTCGACGGGTCGTCCCTGGCCCGCGCCGGTCTGGTCGTGGTCAGCTGCAACTTCCGTGTGGGCTTCGAGGGCTTCGGCCACGTGCCCGGGTTCCCCGACAACCGCGGGCTGCTCGACCAGGCCGCCGCGCTGGTCTGGGTCCGGGAGAACATCGAGGCCTTCGGCGGCGACCCTGACAACGTCACCATCGCCGGGCACTCCTCCGGAGGAGGCTCGGTGGCCTGCCTGATGGCCATGGAGCGGGCACGCGGGCTGTTCCGGCGGGCCATCGCCCACAGTGTGCCCGGTGCCTTCTTCACCGTGGAGCTCGCCGAGGCGGTCACCGGGCGCATCGCGGCCGAGGCCGGGGTGAGTCCGACGGCGGCCGGTCTGCTGTCCGCGCCGCCCGAGGCGCTCGTGACCGCGTCCGACAAGGCGGCCGCGGACTGCCGGACCAACCCCGTGACGCC
The DNA here is from genome assembly GCF_042745235.1 of Streptomyces sp. NPDC058796. Taxonomy (NCBI): domain Bacteria; kingdom Bacillati; phylum Actinomycetota; class Actinomycetes; order Kitasatosporales; family Streptomycetaceae; genus Streptomyces; species Streptomyces sp. NPDC058796. The sequence continues at coordinate 150,247 of NZ_JBHYOP010000008.1, read as the reverse complement.
GATCCAGGCCTTCGACCCCGTGATCTTCCAACCCGTCGTCGACGGTGAGGTGCTGCCCACGGAACCGCTCCGCGCGCTCGCCTCCGGCACGGCGCGGGAGGTGGACCTGCTGGTCTGCCACACGCTGGAGGAATACCGATTCCTCCACATGGTGGGAGCCGTCCGGGGAGCCGTCACCGAGGCGGAGCTCGCGGACGTCTCCGAGGCCCTGCGCCTCCCCGCCCGCCTGGTCGACGGCTACCGGGAACTGATGCCGGACGCCCCGGTGCTCGACCTCTGCCTCGCGATCTTCGGCGACGCGCAGTTCGGCGAGTACACCACCCGACTCGCCGAGCAGCACGCGAGGGCCGGCGGCCGGGCGTACCTGGCCCGCTTCGGTCGCCGGCGCGGTGCGGCCGGGCCCTGGCACACCGCGGACATCCCCTTCGCCTTCGGCAACCTGGACGCCGTCGGCGCCGACTTCCTCATCGGCGGCGCACCCGACGAACACGACCGGGCCCTGTCCCGCCGCATGCTCCGTTCCTGGGCCGGCTTCGCGACCACCGGGGACCCGGGGTGGCCGGCGGTCACGTCGGAGACCACGCCGGTCCGGTTCTGGGCCGTCCCCGACGACGACCTGACCGCCGACGACACGTGCGGCGTCCGCGAGATGTGGCGCCACGTCCGGTTCGATCCGATGCGTCCCGGCCGCCGAAGCCGATGAACCCTCCGCCATCTTGAACAATCCTCATCTTCCCTGATGTGATCTGCGGCACAACCGACCGACCGTGCCGGAGGTCCCATGTACCGCCGTCTGCTCACCGCGCTCGTCTGCGTCGCGCTGCTGGCCACCGGGACGGCCTACGCGCAGCCGGTCGTCGAGGACCACCGGGTCCCGCCCTCCGGCATACCCCGGCTCACGGACGACCGGGGCCGTGTCCTGACCCTGCGCGGCTGGAACGTCGAGGACAAGACGCACCGGGGTGAGGACGCCCTGTCCGCGATCGGCGAGCGGCACTTCCGGGACCTGCGGGCCCGGGGCTTCAACTTCGCCCGGCTCCTCGTCTTCTGGGACGACCTCGAACCCCGGCGGGGCCACTACAGCGAGCGGTACCTGCGCAGGATCGAGCGTGTCCTGGACTGGGCGCACAAACACCGCGTGCACGTCCTGATCGACGCGCACCAGGATGTCTTCGGGCCCGCGTTCGGGCACCGCGGCATCCCCGAGTGGGCGACCAGGACCGACGGTCTGCCTTTCACCCCGCACCCCGACGACTGGTTCGCCGAGTACTTCGAACCGGCCGTGCAACGGGCGTTCACGCACCTCTACGAGGACCCGGACCTGCGCCGCGCCCAGGCGGACATGTGGCGGGTGCTGGCCCGACGCCTCGGGAACCATCCGGCCGTCCTCGGCTACGACCTGATCAACGAGCCCATGGGCGAGATCGCGCAGGGCGAGGACCTGCCGACGGCCGCCCGGCGCATCGAGCGCGAGCAGCTCACCCCGCTGTACAACCGGCTCGCCGACGCAGTCCGCACCGTCGACGACGACTCCTGGATCTTCTTCGAACCGACCCCCGTCGTGGGCGAGGGCGTCCCCACCGGCCTGGGCCGGATCGACGACCCGAAGGCCGTCTACGCGCCCCACTTCTACAACACGGCCATGGAGGCCGGCGCCGACTACGATCCGTCAGCCGGCTGGATCGAGGCGTACGAGTCCGCGGTGACCGTCTATCCCGGCCGGTACCGCGTACCCGTCGTGGTGGGAGAGTGGGGCCCGCTCAACAACTCCCTGCCGAACATGGGACGCTTCTACCGCGACGCCCTTTCGTCCCTGAACCGCTACACCTCGGGCTGGGCGGGGTATGTCTGGTGCTACGGCGGCGGGTACTGCGCCGTGGACGCCGAGGGGTGCTTCCGGACCAACAAGGAGCAGACCTCGGCGCCGTACGCCCCGGCCGTCGCCGGACGGGTCACCGCCGAGACGTACGAGCCGGGCGGCGGCGTCTTCCGGCTCTCGTACCGCGCCGGGCACGGCGTCACCGAGGTCTCCCTGCCGCCCCGGGCGGGCGGCTGGCGCATCGAACTGACCGGTGCCGCCCGCCCCGCCACGCGGTCCCTGCCCGGTGGCCGTGCGGAGATCGTGCGCGTAGTCGCGCGGCCTGGCGCGCACGTCACCGTCGTCGTCAGTCCGCGCCCGCCGCGGTGACCCGCCGAGGAGTCCGCGACGGCGGAAGGCGAGGGCGGCGGGAGGGGTGGTTGGTCCCCTCAGGGGCGAGGGGCCGCCTCGCCGGCCGGGCCGCTGTCCTCGGGGAAGTCCCCTTCCGGCCCGAGCGGACGGCCCTCCCACAGGAGTGCCCGCCAGCCTCGGTCGGGCGAGCCGGTGAGCACGACGACGCCGGTGTTGCCCAGCGGGTGGCCGGCGGCGTACGACACGTCGACGTTGTCCGCCCGGGCGGCCACCCACGCACGGATCATCGCGCCGTGGCTGATCATGGCCACGGTGTCCGCGCCCGTCCCCGCCGCCTCGGCGACGACGGCGTCGAAGCGGCCCAGGGCCTCCACGCCGTTCTCACCGCCGGGCATCCGGCGGCCGGTGTCGCCGGCGGACCAGGCGAAGGCGGTGGAGAGATACACGGCGGCGGCGTCCTCGTCGCCGCGCATCTCCAGATCCCCCGCGACCAGCTCCCGCAGCCCGTCCCGGACGCGGACGTCCAGTCCTGTCGCGGCCGACAGCGGCGCGGCGGTCAGCTGGGTACGCACCAGCGTGGAGGCGTACAGCGCACCGATCCGCTCCGTCGCCAGGGCCTGGGGCAGGGCGGCTGCCTGCTCCTGCCCCAGAGGCGTCAGCCCCGGCCCCGGCGCGCCGGTGTCCAGCAGGTGCTTGACGTTGGACGGGGTCTGACCATGGCGTACGAGCAGCAGACGCATGCGGGGCTACCTCCACAGGACGGAAAACTCCCTCCACTGTGCCACCGTCGCCGTGGGCTCCGGAGCAGGGGACGGGCCGCGGGGCCGCTCCGGTCACGGCCGGATCAGATGCCGCAGGTGGGAGCCGACCAGTAGGGCGACGGGTCGAAGGCCACGTGCGTGTGGTCGTTGTGGCCGGGGTAGCCGGGGCCGAGGATTTCCGAGAAGCCGTGCGTCCTGGACTGCTGGGCCAGCCGGCACAGGGATGGCGAGCCGACGAGGTCGGCCGCGTCGCCGTACAGGTGGCGGCTGGTGGCGGAACCGCCGACCGCGTTGTTGCACGCGCGGGAGCGGAAGCCGCTGGAGATGGTGATGGGGACGTCGCCGAGGGCGTGCCGCATCGCCTCCAGCTTCCACATGGTCTTGAGCGCGTTCGACTTGGCGGTGGCCGCGGAGACGGCGCCGCCGGACCAGTCGGAGTTGCACTTGTTGAGTTCGGCGTAGCTGAAGTGGACCGGCGTGCAGTCGGCGTCCTGGAGGGCGTAGATCTTGCTGAAGGTGGCGGGTCCGGCGACGCCGTCCGCGCTCAGTCCGTACGCGGCCTGGAACTTCTTGACGGCGGCGGCGGTCCGTGCGCCGTACTGGCCGTCGTAGGCGAGCCGTTCGCCGGACGTCACCCAGCCGGCGACCCGGATCTGCAGCTGGGTCACGTCGCTGCCGGAGGACCCCTGGGACAGGGTGCGGTTCCAGGTGTAGCAGGAGTCGGCGTGCGCGGTGCCGGCGGTGGCGCCCACGCCGACCACCGCAGCAGCCATGAGCATGACAAACGAAAGAAGCAGACGTGACACGCGTCTGAACATCCCGGCCTCCCGACCGTTGAGCCGACAACAACCGAAGCCCAGCGTGCGGGAACGGGCTACGCGCGTCAATGGCGCCGGGGCCCGACCCGTCGCCGCCGTGACGGGCATGCGTCAAACCGTGCCGAACCACGCTTCCGCGAGCGAGTGCAGCGTCCCTTCGGCGGGCACTCCCAGTTCCCGCATGTACCAAGGGAGGTTGCTGTACACGTGCAGCAGCGTGTACGCGAGCAGTTCGACCGGCTCGAAGGTGCGCCCGTAGGCCTTGGTGAGGCGGCCCAGCAGGTCCGGATCGCCCCGGGTGACGAACAGGCCCGCGCCCACGAAGTCGTAGGCGCGGTCGCCGATCATGGCCGGTTCGAAGTCGAAGAGCCCGGTCAGCCGCCATCCGTCGGGATCGACCAGGAAATGCTGCTGCATCACCTCGGTGTGCAGCAGACAACGGTCGGGGTCGCGCGGCAGCGGCACCGAGGCCAGGAAGTCCGGTATCTGCTCCAGCCAGCCGGCGGACAGCCCGCGGGCGCGCCGTTGTTCCACGGCACCGGCGCTCTGGCGCTCCACGAAGGCGCCCCAGTCCCCGGGGCCGAGCACGTCCCCGAGCGGGCCGGGGTCGAGGGAGTGGAGCACTGCCAGGGCTTCACCCACCTCGGTGACGAGCCGTTCCCGGTCGGCGCGCGGCACGCGGCCCCAGGCCTGGGCCAGGTTCTCGCCGCGGAGCCGGGACATGAGCACGTACTGCCAGCCGTTCTCGTACGGACCGCGGTCGCGTACCCGCGGCGTCGGCACCGGAAGCCGTCCCTGCAGGTGGGCGAGGACCCGGCCCTCCGCGACGCCGTCCTGCGCGGCGGCCTTCGGGAACAGCTTGAGGACGTGCTCGTCACCCACCGCGTAGACCGGCTGCGACCCGTCCGGGAAGCGGGTCAGCGGCGCGTCGGCGAGACCGAGCCGCGCACAGAGATCCGACGCGCCGGGACGCATCACCGACTCGTCGGGAACGATCGCGTCCCACTCTTCGTCCGTCTCCACCACAGGCAGCGTGATCGTGACCGTAGGCCACCGGCTGCCGGGCGGCGACGGAGTTCCGGTTGGAGGGAGACCGCTCCCGTGCGCACCGGCGACCGGCGTCGTGCCCGCCGTCAGCCGGCGGGGTGCGCGTCGCCGCTGAGTCCCAGTTCGCGGAACTCCTCCCGCAGCACCGGGGCCAGTGCCCGGGCGTACGACTCCGCCACGTGACTCCCGTCGCGGTAGACGAAGGTGTCCGCGACGACCGCGGGACACCTGCCCGCCCGTGGACACAACCACGGCCGCGGATCGATCACCGCGGCGCCGGCCCGGCGGGCCGCCCGCTCGCCGGCCTCCCTCAGGGCGGGGGACCTGATCGCGTCCCGCTGGTCCGTCTCGCACTTCGCCAGCCGCAGCGGATGCCGCGCCGCGCACTCGACGGCGTCGCCCTTCGGCCACGGACTGTCGAGCAGCACGGCGACCGAGCCGGCGTCACGGGTCAGCCGCCGGTACACACGCTCGTACCCCGCCGTCCATTCCCGCGGCGGATCCTCCATCCGGTCCACCGGCTCCGCCGCCTCGGACGAGGCGGCCACGACCAGCATCGGCCGCAGCTCCGTGATGCGCCGCAGCGCCCGCTCCCGCCAGGTGTCGCACGCCTCGTACGCCCGGCCGCGGGTCCGGGTCGTGACGTCGGCGGTCTTGCACGACGCCTTCGTCAGGGACACCAGCTTCCACCCGTTCTCCCGGCTCAGCCGGTCGAGCGCGGGAAACCACTGTGCCGCGTGGGAGTCGCCGAAGAGGACCACGACGTCGCGCGAGGACGGGTCCCCGTAGACGCACGCGGGCGAGTGAGTGGCCCCGTAACCGACGTGGCAGCCGTCTCGGTAGACGGCCGACCGCTGCTTCTTCACGTCCGGCAGCGACGGGGAGAGATTGGCGGGCAGCCGGCCCCCGGACGTGGATATGAGGCCGGCCAGCCGGTCCTCGGGGTCCGGTGCCGTCGCGAGGGTCTCGCTCAGCTTCGGGGAGCGCACACCGGAGCTGATCGTCGGAGGGAAGGACGCCGCGACCAGGCAGACGCACACGACGCAGGCGGTCAGGCCGAGGCCGAGGCTCACCGCTGCCGTGGGCCTGCGCTTCAGCGACGCGCGGAAACGGACCGGGTTCTCCACCAGACGCAGGGTCGCCCAGGCCAGCAGCAGCGCCGCCGCGCTCACCTGGAGGGACAGCAGGAGAGCGGCCGAACGGTTCAGGGCGGCGGGGACCAGCACCAGCAGCGGCCAGTGCCACAGGTACCAGCCGTACGAGAGGTTCCCCACCCATGTCGCGGGAGGCAGCGCGAGCAGTCGTGAGGCGCCGGAAGGGGACGGCCGGCATCCGCCGGCGATCACCAGCACGGCGCCGAGCACGGGCAGGCCGGCGTGGTGCCCGGGGAAGGGCGTGTCGGCGTCGTACGCCACGGCCGACGCGACGATCGCGGACAGCCCGAGCCACGATCCCGCCGCGGCCACAGGACGCGGAACACGGGCCAACGCCCCCGTGCAGAAGGCCAGCAGACCACCGGCGCCCAGTTCCCACAGCCGGGTGTGGGCGCCGAAGTACGCCCAGGAGGGCGAGCCGGCGGTCGTCCACACGCTCAGGACGTACGAGACGAGGCAGAGCACGCCCAGCGGCAGGACCCTCAGCCACGGACGTCGCAGAGCCTTCCAGGTCACCAGGAGAAGCGCGGGCCACAGCAGGTAGAACTGCTCCTCCACGGACAGCGACCAGAAGTGCTGGAACGGCGACGGCGCACCGCCCTCCTGGAGGTAGTCGGTCCCCGAGACCGCCAGGTTCACGTTCATGACGTACAAGCCGCTGGTCAGCGCGTCGTGCAGGAACTCCTCGTAACGGATCTTCGAGGCGAAGAGCCGGCAGCCGACGAGGGTGCAGAGGCAGACCAGGGTCGCCGCCGGGAGGATGCGCAGCGCGCGTCTGCCGTAGAAGCGCCGCAGGGAGAGCGATCCGCTCCGCTCGGCCTCACCCAGCAGACCGGCGGTGATGAGGAAGCCCGAGATGACGAAGAAGACGTCGACACCGACGTAGCCGCCGGCGAGAAGGGGGAGTCCGGCGTGCGCGAGCACCACGAGGGTGACGGCGAGCCCGCGCAGTCCCTGGATGTCGCCTCGGAGCGGACGAGGCGACGGGGCCGGCCGCTTCGGCGCCGAAGGCCGTGGAGGAAGGAGGAGGACGTCGGAGGTGCGTGTCACACTCCGGACTGTCCGCACGGACGGGGCGATTACTGTTGCCCCGGTCACACGGCATACTGCCGTCCGCTCTCCACCGGCCCGTATGACGCACGTCACCGATGCGTCCCCCGTCCTGCGGACAGTCACAGACGTGGAGCACTCACTGCGCGACCGTGTCCGAGCCGGGGACCCCGAGGCCTTCGGGCGACTTTTCGACGCCTTCGCCTCGTCGGTCCACCGGCACGCCGTACGGGTCACGGGCGACTGGTCCACCGCCGAGGACGTCGTGTCGCTGACCTTTCTCGAGGCCTGGCGGCTGCGCGAACGGGTGCTGCCGGAGGGAGACAGTCTGCGCCCCTGGCTGCTGGGCATAGCGACGAACGTCATGCGCAACATGACGCGCACGACACGCCGGCACCGGGACGCTCTCGCGCGGCTCCCTCCCGCCGCCCCGGTCCCGGACTTCGCCGACGAGGTGACGCAGCGGCTGGCCGACCGGGAGGAACTGGCCGCAGCCCGAAGGGCGTTGAGCGGTATGCGGCGCGCCGAACGGGAGGTTTTCACGCTGTGCGTCTGGGAGGGGCTCGACGCCGCCGAGGCGGCCCAGGCCCTGGGCGTGACGGCCGGCACGGTACGGGTGCGGCTCTCGAGGGCCAGGAAGCGGCTGCGCGTGCTCACCGACGCGGAGCGCGGTCGGGTGCCCGCCTCGGCTCGGTACCCGGTACCCGGTGGGCCGACGCTCGCGCGGCACGGGCGGGCGGAGCGGTGCGCGCAGGAGAGTGGGCGATGACCCCGAAGGATCCCCGCGGGTTCGGTCACGAGGAGAGGGCCGAGCCGCTGCCGGCCCCGGGCGGCCCGATGCTGGGACCGGACCGGCGCCGGGTGCTCAGAGAGCACCTGGTGCGGGAGATCGCGAGGAAGCGGGTGGGCGCGCCCCGGAGGTTCTCGGGCCGGCGGCTCGTCGTCTGGGCGGCGCCACTGGCCCTCGCGGTCACCGTGGTGACGGGAACGGCCGTCGTCACCGGGCTGCGGGGCGGACAGGAGGCCGTCCACACTCCCGGCCGGTCCGCTACGACGGTCGGCCGTCCCCCGGTCATCGCGATGGGTGAGGACCAGTTCCTGTACAAACGCCGTGCCATGAGGGAGGAGTACACGGACCACCGCGGTGGGGCGGAGGTGGTCCAGCGCGAGGACTGGCTCGCCGTGGGCGGCGGGCGGGACGGTCTGGCCCTCACGGGGCCTCAGCCCGTGGCCGCCGGCCGTCTTGACCCTCACTCGCCGACGACGGAGCACATGGCCATGTCCGGCGGCAGGGACTACCGGGAACTCCGGGAACTGCCCACCGACCCGCGGAAGCTGCTCGCGTACGTCTACCGGGAAACGGAAGGGCAGGGGCCGACCCACGAGGAGGCGGTCTTCGAGTACATCGCCGGTGTGCTGGAACCGGCCGCCCTGGTCCCCGCCCTCAGTGAGGCGCTGTACCGGGCCGCGCGCCGGATCCCCGGCGTCGTCGTCGAGAACGGGGTCCAGGACGTCGTCGGGCGCACCGGCACCGGCCTGGCACTCCCGAAGTCCGCCACCGGTGGCCGGGCCCTGGTCTTCGACGTGTCGAGCCTCGTCTTCCTCGGCGTCGAGGAGACGACCGCGCTGCTCGAGATCGGCGTCGCCGACCGGGCCGGTGCGCCACCGGCCGATTCCTGGGAGCTGGGGCCGTAATTCGGTGGCACCCGGCCTGGAACGGTGGTTACCGTATCGGTGCTCTGTCGATCTGCTCTGGGCCAGGTATGGCCCTGGAAACGAGACTTTATGACCCGGCCCGCGCTGAGCGCGCCTCGCTGCACCGCCTGACCGTCCGACCCTTCGTGCCGTCGGGTGGGCTCCTTCGTCGAGGCCGCTCGGCCTGCTCTTGCTGTCATCACCGATCACTCAGCAAGGAGCACCCCGGGTGTCCAGCATCAGAAAGACTCCCTCAAGCACTCCGCACCGCACCCTCACCGGAACATTCGTCTGCGCGTGGTGCGGCCTGACCGTGTCCGCCGCCGCCGGTGACGGCGCACGGCGGAACCACTGCCCGTCCTGCCTGCACTCTCGGCACGTCCTCGACCACGTCGAGGGCGGGCCCAGCGATTGCCACGGCCGGATGTCGCCGATCTCCATCGCCGTCCTGCGGACCGGTGACTGGATGGTCATCCACCGCTGTGTGCGCTGCGACGAGCTGACCTCCAACCCCGTCTGCACGGACGACAACCAACTCGTCCTGATGCGCATGGCCGTGCGGCCACTGGCCCAACCGCCCTTCCCCCTCGAAGTGTTCGGTGACCTGTGAGCCGGAAGGAGAAGCGCGATCATGCCAAGGCGCAGTAAGCCGCACAGGCGTGCGCGGGCCGAGCGGCGGCCGCAGCGGCGCAAGGACGTCCTCCACGGGCAGGGAGAACACCGGGCGAACGCCTTCCGGTGCGTCGGCTGCCGCATGGACGTGTCACTGGACGCACCGGGCACCACGCACCGCAACCACTGCCCGAACTGTCTGACCAGTGCGCACGTCGACCGACGGGTCCCGGGCGACCGGGCCGCGGACTGCCGGGGCCGGATGGAAGCACTGAGCATGTCGGTACGGCCCGACGGTGAGTGGATGATCATCCACCACTGTCTGGCCTGCGGTGAGCTCAGTGCCAACCGCATCGCGGGCGACGACAACGCACTGGTCCTCGTGCGTCTCGTCCTCAAGCCCCTGAGGGACACCAGCATCGCGCATCGTGTGCTGCTGACCCTGTGAGAGGGCAGGTGACGGGCGCCGCCCGGTGAAGGGGCCGGGCCGCGCCGTCAGCCGGCGGCGCGGTCCGGCCAGGTCGGGTCCGCCACCCAGGCGTGTTCCACGACGTCGCCGCCCCCTGCCACCGGGTTCAACCTCAACATCGGCGGCGGCTGGGACCACCTCGCGCCGATCTCCGCGCTCGGCAGGTACACCGAGCGCGGCGGCGGGGTCCTGGTGCCCCCCGCGCTGCGGGTGCACCACGCCGCCGCGGACGGGTTCCCCTGTCCGCGGTTCTGGCCGGGGACGGGGCTGAGCAGCCGTGGAACTCATCGGCGTCACCACGCGACTGCTCGTTGGTCAGTGCCCCGACGGGGTGTGTCGAGGACAGGGAGTCGGACATGTCAGAGATGGACCGTGATCGTCGACGGTTTCTTCACACCGCAGTCGCGAGTGGCCTGGGGGTGGGGCTGGCGGCGGCCGGCGGAGCGTCGGCGGCCCAGGCCGAACCGGCGGGAGACGAGGGTGCCACCAGAGACGGAGGGAGCAAGGTGCGGGTGGCGGTGCTGCTGTACGACGGGTTCACCGCGCTCGACGCGGTCGGCCCGTACGAGGTGCTGTGCCGGGTACCCGGGGTGACGGTGACGACCGTGGCCGAGAGGGCGGGGCGGATCCGTACCGACACCGGCGAGCTGGGGCTCGTGGCCGACCGTTCCCTGGACAGTGTGACGCGGGCGGAGGTGCTGCTGATTCCCGGAGCGGGCCAACGCGGGACCACGGCCACGATGGCCAACCCGGTCGTCCTCGACTGGATACGTCGCATCCACCGCCGGTCGGCGTGGACCACCGCCGTGTGCACGGGGTCGTTGATCCTCGGTGCGGCCGGTCTGCTGCGCGGCCTGCCCGCCACCACCTACTGGGCCTCCCGGTCCTACCTGGCGGAAGTCGGAGCCGTTTACACGCCGGGGCGTTTCGTCGAGGCCGGGAGGATCGTCACCGCCGCCGGCGTCTCGGCCGGCATCGACATGGGGCTGCACCTCGCCGCGCGACTGGCGGGAGACCAGGTGGGACAGGCGATGCAACTCGCCGTGGAATACGACCCCGACCCCCCGTTCGACACGGGCAGCCCCGAGAAGGCGAGCCCGGAGATCCGGGAGCTGGCACTGCGGCTGCTCGCGGACGCGGCGAAGTGACAGCCGTGTGCTGAGACGGGGCCGGTCGGCGCGCGTCCCGGTCCGGGAGTGCACGGTCAATGGCCGGCCCGGCCTGTCGGCCCGGCTGCGCGGGACCGCCGTGTCGGTGAGACGGGCCGGCCTCCGCCCTGGCCGGGTCCTCACGATCATGCGTCCGGGGCCTCACGGGCGCAGGGCGTAGCAGCGGAGTACGTCGAGGTCGGCGACGCGGACGTCGGACCAGCCCGCGGTGAGCGTCTCGGCCTCGGCGGCACTGATCCCGAGGTGGGCGAGGGGGTGCCCCTCGCCGCGGCGGCCGGCGATCTCGGTGACGGCCCAGAAGGTACCGCCGGGCGCCAGGAGCCGACGGACACGGTCGAGGAAGGCCGGCTTGTCGTCCATCCACCGGTAGACCAGGCGGCAGGTGACCACCGCGTACGCGGGGTACGGGAGGGCGGAGAGGTCGTCGGCACCACCGCGTACGCGGGGTACGGGAGGGCGGAGAGGTCGTCGGCGGCGAAGTCCATGCACTGCCATGACGGCCCGGGCCCGGCACCGTGGTCGGCAGCGAGGACGACTGCGCTGGGAGCGCAGTCGATGCCCGTGGTGCGGTAGCCGAGCCGGTGGAGCCGGCGCGCGAGGGCCCCGTCGCCGCTGCCGATGTCGAGGGCGGGCCTGCCGCGCCCGGGGCCGAGATGCTCGGCCAACAGCAGGGCTTCTGCCTCGCTGATCCGCCGGTAACGGCGGCCACGAGCCCACAGCGGCTCCCAGTACGCCGAAGACGTGGTCGTCATGGGACTCCTCCGGAGCCTCGATACTCCGTCAGGGCAAGCTCTCGCAGGTGGACCAGTCCCTCGAAGGCCTCGGTGACCTGGCCGAAGGCTCCGAACGGGACCAGCTCGGTGGCCCGGCCCTGGAGGGTCTGGCCCACCGCGGTGTTCTCGGCAGCGTCCATGGACGGCACGGCCCCCCTTGATCCAGCACGACGACTGATGCTCCCCTCGGGAGGCCTCTGCCACAACCCCGCTGCAGGGGTCACCGACCTGGAGCGTGGCCAGAAATTTCCGGGAAGCGCCTCCGGGTCCGGTGGCGCTTCGCGTACGACCAGGTCACCGCAGTGGTCAGGACGGGAATGGCGAGCAGCGGGGCGAAAGCGACGCCCCAGACCGTCTGCGCCGCACCGCTCGACATGTACGTCTGGCTTTCCACGGTGACGGCGACGACGAGTTGCCACAGCGCCACCAGGACCAGGGCGCCAGATGCGGCCCAGGCCACCGCCGTGAGGGTCGCGGGGCGCAGGGGCCGCCACCGGTCGCTGACGAGCAGCAGCGGGAGCAGTGCGGCCAGCTCGGCGAGGACGGACAGGCCGACCACGTATGCGATGCCCCAGCCCGGGATGCCGTAGACCTCGCGCAGCACCTGGTCGCTGTAGCCCACGTAGACGCCGGATGCCATGGCGATGCGCCACAGGCCCGACGGAAGCGCGCACAGTGCGACGGCGTGGGCGGCACGGCGCGCCCAGGCGGGCGCGGGCGCGGCTGCGGGGAGGTGATCGTTCGCGGTCGTCATGGCGTACATGCTGACCTCGGACGCGGCAGGGGGCGTCGTCCGGTGCGGCGGACCTTCTCCGTCCCCCGGAGGAGGACGCGGTCTCTCAGGTAGGACTCGCGGGCGTCCAGTGGGCTCCGCGGATAAATCCGACTTGCCATGACTTGTCCGTACCAAGCATGGTGGAGGCATGGGCGGCAAGGACGGCCCGACACTCATCTCGTCGGTGCAGCGAGCCTTCCGGCTGATGGAGGCCGTGGGTGCGCACGAGAGCGGCGTTCCGGCCAAGCAGCTGGCACGCGAGACGGGGCTGGCGCTGGCCACGACCTATCACCTGTTGCGCACGATGGTGCACGACGGCTACGTGCGCAAACTCGAGGACGGCGCGTTCGTCCTGGGGGAGAAGCTGGACGCGCTGCACGGAGGGAGCCGTGATCAGGCGGCGCTCAGCAGGGTCCGTCCGACGCTCACGGAGCTCAGGAACGGCCTGTCGGCCGCAGCCTATCTGACCTTCTACGAGGAAGGCGAGATCCGGGTCGCGGAGATCGTGGACGGGCCGAAGGCGCCCCGTGTCGATCTCTGGGTCGGCTTCGAGGAGGCGGGGCACGCCACGGCCCTCGGCAAGTGCGTGCTGCGCGACCTCGACGGCGAGGCCCGCGCCGACTACCTTTCCCGCCACAAGCTGCACGATCTCACCCCGCGCACCATCACCCACCGTGCTGAACTGCTGCGACGCCTCGACCTCATGTCCCACGGCCCGGCCGTCACCGACATCGAGGAGTACTCCCTGGGCACCGCGTGCGTAGCGGTGCCCGTGCGGCACGGCGACACCATCGGCTCGCTCGGGATCTCGCTGAGCGCCGGCCGCACCTCCAGCTTGGAAGGCGCGGCGGCGACCCTGGTCGCCACCGCGGAGCGAGTGTCCCGGAGGCTCTCGCTCACCATCTGAAATCCTCATTCTTGTGACTTATGGCGCATAGCGCGTTTCCTGGTCTTGTCGGTTGAAAACGGGCAAGGCTGAGGGAGTGCGGACGTGCGTGATCAGGGCATGGCGAGGCAGCGGGAGTCGGTCGGCTGGCGCGTGACGAACGGCTGGACGGTCGTCGAGGCCGACGGCGAGATCGACATCGCCTTCGCTCCCCTCGTCCGAGCCGCAGTGGACGGCCTCCTCGCCGACGGTCACCGCCATTTCGTTCTGGACCTGTGCAGCGCACCCTTCCTGGACTCGACGGGGCTCGGCATGATCGTCGCCGTCACCAAGCACATCCAGAGCCGCCACGGCTCGCTGCGGCTCGCGTGCGCCGACCCAGGGCTGCTGCGCGTCTTCTCCCTCGGTGGCCTGCGTCCCGTCTACTCGTTCCACGACTCCGTCGAGCAGGCCGCCGCACAGCCCCCCGGCGCTGACGAGCTCGCCGACTGGCCGCACGTGCGACGCCGTCGTCAGAGGTGACGCCCTCGCGGCCCGTCAGGGAGCGTCAGGGAGCGGGAACGGGGCCACCGGGCCGGAACCGTTCCACCCCTACGATGTGCCGCACCTTGACCGGCCGCACGATCACCGCGACCCGTTGTTCTCCGGGCATGATCCATTCGAACCGTTCGCTGCCCAGGTACTTGCGGGCCAGCCGGTCCATCCGGTCGTGCGCCTCCTGACCCTCGACGAAGCGGGCCACCACACCACTGATCTGCACTCGGTCGAAGGGATCGGCGGCGTCCGCGTGCGAGAGGTAGACGCGGGGATCGCGGCGCAGATTCTCCTCCTTCACCCGGCCCACCGACGTGTTGAAGGTCAGCTCGTCCTCTCCCTCCAGGTCCACCCACATCGGACTCACCTGCGGGGCTCCGTCGGCGAACACGGTACCGACGTACCAGATGTTGGGAGCTTGCAGCCGGGCACGGACGGCATGGTCGAACGTCGCAGTCATCCCGGGAGGCTACCAACCACCAAGGGCCCGGCTTCAGGTGAGCTCCCCCAGGACGCGGGCCGCCGGCGCCGGATCGACGAGCCACTTCAGGTGGCTGCCGGCGAGGGTCCGGACGTCGTACGGGTTGTCCGGGGTGAGCGCGTTGCCCTCGCGGATCAGGCGGTCCTGCATGGCGAGGGGCATACTCGCGTCGTCGGCGAGGCGTACGAAGGTCTTCGGGACGCGGCCCCAGGTCGCCGCCTGTGCGCGGTCGGCACTGGTGCCGACGTCGAGGTTCTCGTCCGGCTGGAAGGTGCTCAGGAAGGTCAGGAACTCCTCCTCCGTACCGTCGGCCAGGAAGGCGGCCCGGAGCGCCGCGAGGGCGTCACGGTCGGCGGTGCGGAAGTTGACGCGCAGCAGACCGAGTTCGGCCGGATTGCCTGCCATCGCCAGGCCGAACGAGGCGGCGTCGACCGAGGCCATCTCAGGTTCGGCGTAATAGTCGTTCACGTCCAGGTCGACCGGGCACCAGGCGGAGACGTAGACGATGCGGTCGATGAGGTCCGGGCGCGCGTTGGCCGCGGCGGTGGCCGTGACACCGCCGCGGCTGTGTGCGACGAGGATCACCGGCCCGTTCTCCCTGGCCCGTTCCAGGACGCCGATGAGGTGCGCGGCGTTGTCGGCGAGCGTGACGCCCTTGATGGATCCCGGCGCGGTGGCGAGGCCTTCGAGATCCTGCGGCGCCTGGTAGGCACGCGAGTAGGTCGCCGCGAAGCCGTGACCGGGGAGGTCGACGGCGACCGAGCGGTGCCCCAGGAGGCCGAGCTCGGCCTGGAGCGGCGCGAAGGAGAAGGAGTTCGCGAAGGCTCCGTGTACCAGTACGAACGTCGGCTGCATAGGTCTACTCACTCTCTGCCCCCATGGGCGGCGAACAGCTGCCCGATACGCCATGGAGCGTACGTAGCCGAAGATCGCCGGTGCAACCGACTCGACGCGGTCCCCCCGGTGTGGCCGGTCGGCCGGGTGGGTGAGTTCCGGGCTGCCCAGGGGAGGGGCGGCCCGGAGCCCGCGAGCCGGGAGAGCGGGCGGTCAGAACTGGAGCGACCAGGCGTTGATGTACCCGGTGTCGTTGACACAGTTGTCGCTCACGCGCAGCTTCCATGTGCCGTCGGCCGTCTCGGTGGAGGCGTTAACGGTGCAGGTGGCCTGCACGTTGTCGTGGTCGTCGTAGCTGGCGTAGTCCTCGAGCGGATACGTGGTGCCGTCGGGGGCGACCAGCTCCACCCGCAGATCGCCGCGGTAGGTGTGCCGGATGTCGACGTTGACGGAGAGACCGGCCGGGGCGTTGCCGCCGACGCCGGTGACTGCCAGGGGCGACTCGACGGTGGCGTTGTCACGGATGGTGTAGTCGTCCGTGTTCTCGAACTGCGGTCCGGTGGGCGGCGTGCCGGTCCCGGTGTGCAGCAGCTTGTTGGGCGAACCGGCCCGCG
This sequence comes from Streptomyces sp. NPDC058796, assembly GCF_042745235.1. Taxonomy (NCBI): domain Bacteria; kingdom Bacillati; phylum Actinomycetota; class Actinomycetes; order Kitasatosporales; family Streptomycetaceae; genus Streptomyces; species Streptomyces sp. NPDC058796. The sequence continues at coordinate 134,405 of NZ_JBHYOP010000008.1, read as the reverse complement.
CGTCGCTGATCCGGCCGGACATGGCGTCGGCGACCATCCGGTCGCGCACTGGGCCGGGGACCACGTCGGGCTGGACCAGCCGGTCGAGCGGGCGTCATCGGCGGGAGTGGCACCGGCCGTGATCGCCGACGGGATGGAGGAGGGGGAGTACTGACAGGAGTCGGCGTTGTTGTTGCCGGCGGCCACCACCCAGGTGACGCCGGAGGCTATGGAGGCGGCCACCGCGTCGTTGACGGACTGGGTCCGTCCGCCGCCGATGCCCATGTTGGCCACGGCGGGCTGGACCGCGTTCTCGGTGACCCAGTCGATGCCCGTGAGGACCGGGCCCCGGGTGCTGCCGGACGTGCCCTGACAGTTCAGCGCCCGGACACCGACCAGCTCGACCCCCTTGGCGACACCGTGCGAGGCTCCGGCGACGTGGGTCATGCGGATGCCGGTGTCCACGATGTACGCGGTGACGTTCGAGGCCGCGGTGGAGTACGTGTAGCGCGTCCTCACCGCGTTCCGGCCACGCACCTGTGAACCCAGTGTGCTGCCGCTGTTCCGCAGGGAGCTCGACGACGACCAGTGGCGACCGGGTCCCTCTCCGCCGGCTGGGCTGTGGAAGACGGCACCGGAGCCATGTTCACCGATGGCCTGCTGACCGAGGCCGTGACCCGCACGCCAAAGGCGCGCCTGCACCACGTACGGGCGGGCGGGGGCGGGTGCAGCGGGGTCACGGAGCAGGCCGTGCCCTGCCGCCTGCTCTCGCCAGAGGAATGGCGCATCGTGCCTTGGCACGTGTGCGGATCACGTCCCCACTCCACGATCGCCCGCAGACTAATGTCGGTGACATGAGCGAACACTCGGAGCGTTCCGTCGTCGTCGAACGCGTCAGCAGCGGCCAGTTCGTGGCGACCAACACCCGCGGCGGATCGATCACTTTCGGTACGTCCTCGGACAGCGGCCAGAACACCGGATTCACCCCGGTCGAGTTGTTGCTGGCCGCGATCGGCGGCTGTTCGGCTGTGGACGTCGACGTCGCCACTGGACGTCACGCGGAGCCCACCCGGTTCTCCGTGACGGTCACCGGGGACAAGGTCAGCGACGACCTGGGCAACCGCATGACGAACCTCGAGGTCACCTTCACCGTGGCCTTCCCGGACGACGAGGGAGCGGAGCGCGCCCGCGCGATCCTGCCCCGCGCGGTGAAGGCGTCCCACGACCGTCTCTGCACCGTGAGCAGGACCGTCGAGATCGGCACGCCCGTGACCACGACGGTCACCGACGCCTGAGGGCGTGCGGCGCCTGTCGAGGCGTGCGGCGGCCCCCTCGTCCGTGTCAGGCCGCAGCGGAGACACGCGTCGTCAGACGACCGGGCAGGCTTCCGGACCGGAGGCGGTCAGTGAGCTGAGGTCGCAGTGGAGATCGTCGCCCGCATCGTCCGGGCCGGGACCGGAGCCGGACGCGCGGGCGGCCTCTGCGGGCTCCGCACGGAGTGCTGCGCCCCGAGCCGGTGACGACGGCGTCACGTCTCGCGCTCAAGCCGTCCTCTCCGGGGCGATCTCGGCGATCAGTCCCTCGACCAGGGTCTTGATCTCGTCGCGGATCGGACGCACCGCCTCGACGCCCTGGCCCGCCGGGTCCGTCAGCTCCCAGTCCAGGTAGCGCTTGCCGGGGAAGACGGGGCAGGTGTCGCCGCAGCCCATGGTGATGCAGACGTCCGACTCGCGGACCGCGTCGAGGGTGAGGAGCTTCGGCGTCTTGCGGGAGATGTCGATGCCGACCTCGGCCATGGCCTCGACGGCGGCCGGGTTGACCTCGGAGCCCGGGGCGGAGCCGGCGGAGCGGACCTCGACGCGGTCTCCGGCCAGGTGGGTGAGCCAGGCCGCGGCCATCTGGGAGCGGCCGGCGTTGTGGACGCAGACGAACAGGACGGTCGGCTTGTCGGCCATGGTGATCGTTCTCTCCTGTCGCACGGCGGAACCCGGCCGCCGATGACTTCAGCCCCCGCTGGTATCAGCAGGCGGTGATGTGACAGTATCAGTGCATGCTGACTTCAGTCGATCCTGATGTGATCCGGGTGCTGGGCGACCCCCTCCGCCTGCAGATCGTGACCCTCCTGGCGCGCGAGACACTCTGCACGACGCACCTGGTCGAGGAGACCGGAGCCAGGCAGACCAACCTGTCCAACCACATGAAGGTGCTGCGCGAGGCCGGGATCGTGGAGACCGAGCCGTGCGGCCGCTTCACCTACTACAAGCTCAAGCCGGAGGTCCTGGCAGGCCTGTCCGAGCAGTTCGCCACACTGGCCGCCTCCGCCCGCACCGCCGCCGAGAACAAGAGGTCCTGCCCGTGACCTCCACCGAGCCCGCCACCTCCGCGCAGACCGAGGGCGGCGACGACTCGATCGTCAAGAAGCTCTCCACGCTCGACCGCTATCTCGCGGTGTGGATCCTGCTGGCCATGGCCGTCGGTCTCGGCGTGGGCAGGCTGGTTCCGGGGATGGACGACGCGCTCGCGAAGATCGAGGTCGGCGGCGTCTCCCTGCCGATCGCGCTCGGCCTGCTGGTCATGATGTACCCGGTCCTGGCCAAGGTCCGCTACGACCGGCTCGACCGCGTCACCGGCGACAAGAAGCTGATGATCTCCTCGCTGGTCATCAACTGGATCGCCGGGCCCGCGGTGATGTTCGCGCTGGCGTGGACCTTCCTGCCGGACCTGCCCGAGTACCGCACCGGCCTGATCATCGTCGGCCTCGCCCGCTGCATCGCCATGGTCATCATCTGGAACGACCTCGCCTGCGGCGACCGCGAGGCCGCTGCCGTCCTGGTCGCGCTGAACTCGGTGTTCCAGGTCCTCGCGTTCGGCCTGCTGGGCTGGTTCTACCTCGACCTGCTGCCGCGCTGGATGAACCTCGGTGACGGCCAGGGCCTGGACGTGTCCGTGTGGCAGATCGCGCTGAACGTCGTCATCTTCCTCGGCATCCCGCTGCTCGCCGGCTTCCTCACCCGCCGCGTCGGCGAGCGGCGGATGGGCCGCACCGCCTACGAGACGAAGTTCCTGCCGAGGATCGGACCGTGGGCGCTGTACGGGCTGCTGTTCACGATCGTCGTCCTCTTTGCCCTGCAGGGCAGGACCATCACCTCCCAGCCGCTGGACGTCGCCCGGATCGCGCTGCCGCTGCTCGTGTACTTCGCGGTCATGTTCTTCGGCACCTTCCTCCTCGGGAAGGGCCTCGGCCTGGCCTACGACCGCACCACGACCCTGGCGTTCACCGCGGCGGGCAACAACTTCGAGCTGGCCATCGCGGTCGCCATCGCCACCTTCGGCGTCACCTCCGGCCAGGCGCTGTCCGGCGTCGTCGGCCCGCTGATCGAGGTCCCGGTGCTGATCGGTCTGGTGCACGTCGCGCTCGCCTGGCGCGGGAAGTTCGCCCCGGACGCGGTGACGACGGCCCCGTGACCCGGCACACCGACGTGGTGGTGGTCGGCGGCGGCCAGGCAGGGCTCGCCGCCGGCTACCACCTGCGCCGCCAGGGCCTCGACTTCGTCGTCCTGGACGCCGACCCGGCGCCGGGCGGGTCATGGCAGTACATGTGGGACTCCCTGCGCCTGTTCTCCCCGGCGGAACACTCCTCCCTGCCCGGCCGGCTCATGCCCGCCCAGCCCGGCGGGACCTGCCCGGGCGCCGGGCACGTGGTGGCCTACCTCAGTGACTACGAGAAGCGCTACGGCCTGCCCGTCCAGCACGGCACCCGCGTCGACGCCGTACGCCGCGACGGCGGCGGCCTCGTGACCGAGACGGACGACGGTACCTGGCGGGCGAGGGCGGTCATCAGCGCCACCGGCACCTGGTCACGGCCGTTCGTCCCCGCCGTCCCCGGCCGCGGCCTCTTCACCGGCCGGCAGCTGCACACCGTCAACTACCGATGCCCGGCCGACTTCGCCGGACCGGGGGACCTTCCGGCCGGAGACCGGCGGAGCGTCATCGTGGTCGGCGGCGGCAACTCCGGCGCCCAGATCGCGGCCGACCTCGCCCTGGACGGCAACGCCGAGGTGACGTGGGTGACCAGGAGGCCGCCACGCTTCCTGCCGGACGACATCGACGGCCGCGCCCTGTTCGACGTCGCCACCGCCCGCCGTCGCGCCCTCGAACAAGGCGACGGTGACACCGGCGGCGTGGCCTCGCTCGGCGACATCGTCGCCGTACCCCCGGTCCGCGCCGCCCGCGACGCCGGACGCCTGTCCGCGAAGCCAATGTTCGCGCGGCTCACCGCTACCGGTGCCAGGTGGGCCGACGGCAGCCACATCCGCGCCGACGCGATCGTCTGGTGCACCGGCTTCCGCCCGGCCCTGGCCCACCTCGCGCCCCTCGACCTCCGCGGCCCGCGCGGGCACATCGCCACCGACGGCACGCGCGCCCTCGGTGAACCGCGGCTGCACCTGCTCGGCTACGGCGACTGGACCGGCCCGGCCTCGGCCACGCTCATCGGCGTGGGCCGCCCCGCCCGCGACGCCGCCCGGGACATCGCGCGACTGCTGGGCGACTGACGCGGACCACGCGGACGTCACGACCGGGCGAGGAGCGTGCGGATGCCGTGGGCGGAGCAAGCGCCCGGTCGGCCGGACGGCGCCCGGTGCCTCTTCCCGCTTCGCGTCAGGCGGCGGCCGGCAGCGCGAGGAGCTTGCCCATCGCCGCGAGCACGGACGGCTCGACCCGGTAGTAGACCCAGGTGCCGCGCCGCTCGGAGGTGAGCAGCCCGGCCTCCTTCAGCTTCTTCAGGTGGTGGGAGACGGTGGGCTGGGAGACGCCGACGTCGGAGATGTCGCACACGCACGCCTCCCCGCCCTCGTGCGAGGCGACCGCGGAGAACAGCCGCAGCCGGACCGGGTCACCGAGCGCCTTGAACATCCGCGCCGCGGTCTCGGCCTCGTCGGCGGTCATCGGTCGCTCGGTCAGCGGCGGGCAGCACGGCACCACACCCCGGCCGTCGGCGGGCTCGAGCAGCGGCAGCACCTTCGCGTTCGACATACGCCTATGTTGACACACATCGAACCAGTGCGGCCCGTCATCGGCGCGCGAGGCAGGCGGCCAGACGCCGGGCGACCCGGTCCGCGTCCCGCCCGACACCGCGCAGCGAGTTCGACGACAGGCTGCGCTGCCACTCCAGCCCCACGAACGCCAGCCCCGGCACCCCGGTGGCGATCCCCTCGCGGTGCCGCGGGTTCCCCTCGGCGTCGAGGGCACCGTCCAGGCGGGCGAGGTAGGGCAGGTCGGGGCGGTAGCTGGTGGCGAGGACGATCGCGTCTGCCTCCTCCCGCTGTCCGTCCGGCCAGACGAGCTCCGCTCCGACCGCGCCGGTGAACAGCGGCCGCCGCTCGGGCCGCCCGGCGGCCAGGGCGGCCTGGTAGCGCCCGTCGTCGAGGACGGGCTGCGCCGGCGGGCGCGGCAGGAGCCGGCCGAGGGGCGCGGCGTCCAGGCCGGTGCGGGGCAGCCAGAAGTGGAGGTCGCGGCCGAGAACGCGCTGCGCCGCGAACCTCACCGGAGCCCTGGTGGCGAGCGTGACGCGTGCGGTCTCGGCGAGTTCGGCGGCGATCTGCACCGCGGAGTTGCCTGCCCCGACCACGACCACCCGGCGGCCGGCGAACGGGGCGGGGTCGCGGTAGTCGGCTGCGTGCAGCACCTGCCCGGCGAACCCTTCCAGGCCCGCCCCTGCCGGCCGGTGCGGTCGGCCGAAGGTGCCGGAGGCCGCGACGACGGCGCGTGCCGTGAGCCGGCCGCCGCCTTCGAGGGTCACCTCGAAGGCAGGGCCGGCCCTGCGTACGCAGATGACGCGCCGGCCGGTGCGGATCTCGGCGTCCAGGCGGCCGGCGTAGGCCATGAGGTAGGCGACGACCTCGTCGCGGTGCGGGTGGCGGTCCCGGTCGGTGCCGGGGAACGGCATTCCGGGCAGGGAGCTGTGCCGGGCGGGCGAGAACAGCGTGAGGCTGTCGTAGTAGCGCGGCCACGAGCCGGCCGTGCGGTCGGACGCCTCCAGCACCACCGGCCGCAGCCCGTGACGCAGCAGGGCGTGGGCGGTGGCGAGACCGGACTGGCCGCCACCGATCACGGCGACGTCGACGTGTTCCATCGGCGAGTTCCCCTATTTCGATGCAGGTCTATGTTGACGTCCATCAATACAGGTGCCATGCTGGCCCCGCAAGCCATCGACAGATGTCGAAACACGCAAGGAGTCGCCGTGAACGCGCCCGCCACCACCGATTTGCCCGTCGTCGTGATCGGGGCCGGACCTGTCGGCCTGGCCGCTGCCGTCCACCTGGTCGACCAGGGCGGCGAGCCCCTGGTCCTCGAAGCCGGCCGGGCCGCCGGCGCCGCGGTGCGCGAGTGGTCCCACGTGCGCCTCTTCTCCACCTGGGCCGAGGTGGTCGACCCGGCCGCAGAGAAGCTCCTCGCCCCTACCGGCTGGACGCGCCCCGACCCGGCCACCTACCCCTCCGGCGGCGACTGGGCCGACCGCTACCTGCAGCCGCTCGCCGACGTCCTGGGTGACCGTGTCCGGCTGGGAGCGACGGTCACGGGTGTCTCCCGGTCCGGGCGGGACCGGATCGTGGACGCCGACCGGGAGAGGCAGCCGTTCGTCGTGCACGTCGTCCATGCCGACGGCCGTGAGGAGCGGATCCTCGCCCGCGCGGTCATCGACGCCTCCGGTACCTGGTCCGCACCGTCCCCGGCCGGCGGCAGCGGTCTTCCCGCACTCGGCGAGAAGGCCGCTGCCGACCGGATCAGCTACCGCGTCCCGGACCTCGAGGACCCCGCCGTCCGTGCCCGGTACGCGGGCCGGCGCACGGCCGTGATCGGCGCCGGTGCCTCGGCGTTCACCGCTCTCGCCCACCTCGCCGACCTCGCCGGGTCCGGCGACGGCGCGGGGACGAAGGGGATGTGGATCCTGCGCCGCGGCATCTCCGGCTCCACCTTCGGCGGCGGGGAGGCCGACCAGCTCCCGGCGCGCGGCGCGCTGGGCCTGGCGGCGAAGGCCGCCGTCGACGAGGGGCACGTAGACGCGGTCACCGGGTTCCGCACCGAGGCGATCGAGCGTGACGCCGACGGCCGCCTGGTCCTGGTCGGCGAGGACGGGCGCCGCCTGGACGCGGTCGACGAGGTGATCGTCCTGACCGGCTTCCGTCCCGACCTGTCCTTCGTCGACGAGCTGCGCCTCGGTCTCGACGAGCGGCTCCAGGCGCCGGTCGCGCTGGCACCGCTGATCGACCCCAACCAGCACTCCTGCGGCACCGTCTACCCGCACGGCCACCGAGAGCTCTCCCACCCCGAACAGGGCGTGTACCTGGTCGGGATGAAGTCCTACGGCCGCGCCCCGACCTTCCTCGCCATGACCGGCTACGAGCAGGTCCGCTCCGTCGCCGCCGCGATCGCAGGCGACCTCGACTCCGCCGACCGCGTCGAACTCACCCTCCCCGAGACGGGAGTCTGCGGCGGCGCGGGCCTGTTCGACACCCCCGACGCCCAGCGGTCCGACGGCGACGGCGGCGGGTGCTGCGGTTCGTGACCGCCCCGAGCGCCCGCCAGGAGCTGAGGGCTGTACACCGGTCAGGCCCGGCCGGGACTGTCGAGGCGTTCCGTCGGCCCGCCGAAAGACAGGAAGAGCGTCCTCGTCGCCATGAGCCAGGAGCCGTCGATCTTGCGGAAGGTGTCCTGGTAGTGGCCGACGTTCACCGGCAACCGGGGCGCCACCAGTGTCCCCTCGGTATAGCCGTCCACTCGGTAGGTGGCGAAGTAGGTGGTCGCCGCGGCGGTGTCCGGCGAGTCGACAGTGACCAGGATGTTCGTGCACATGCGCCGGGACAGCCGATCCGCGGGGCGGGAGCCGAAGTACTCGCGCAGAGCCTCACGGCCGTGGACCCGCCGCCGGTCATGCGGCCACTCCCACACGCCGTCGGGCGTGAAGAGGTCGCAGACCGTGCTCGGCTCACCGAGGTCGAGCCGGCGGACGAGCTCCAGGATCAAACGCTCACAGGCGCGTTCCGCGAGGACACGCTCCATCGGGTCGACGTCACTGGTGGTCATCTCCACTTCCTCCCTGCCCTGTTGGCACGTTCGCGACTCGTTGAACCGGGTCCCGCGCCGAAAGCCCTCCCGGATCAGTCCTCGTGGAGCCGGCGCGCCAGACGGACGACCCGCAGGTGTCCCGTCAGGCGGCGGAATCTCGTCACTCTCCGAGAACGGCGGATGAACGCAGTGGGCGGATGGCGCATCGTCGGAGCGCAGCTCACCTTGCCTCCACCCGTTGGGCGGCGTCACCGGCGTGTGAGCAGGCTGAACTCATTGCCGTCCGGGTCGGCCAGCAGTACCTCGCCATCGTTTCGGTGGCCGGAGGGGAGAGGCTTCGCGCCGAGGGAGAGCAGACGCTCGACCTCCGCCTCCGCTGGACCACCGTCGTCGGGCGCGAGGTCGAAACGCAGGTCCTTGCCCGCGTCCGGCATGAGCGGTGGGCCGCCCCACGTGATCTTCGTACCGCCGTCGGGCGACTGGATGGCGGTCTCCTCGTCCTGGTCCCACACGAGTGGCCAGCCCAACGCCTGGCTCCAGAAGTGGCCCACGGCCTGCGAACCGTCGCAGGCGAGCGCTCCGAGGAAGCCGCAGCCGGCAAGGAAGCCGTTGCCCGGTTCGAGGACGCAGAACTCGTTGCCCTCGGGGTCGGCGAGCACCACGTGGGCGGCGTCCGGCCCCTGACCGACATCGGCGTGCCGGGCGCCGAGGTCGAGTGCCCTGGCCACGGTCCGCCGCTGCTCCTCCGTGGACGAACTGGTCAGGTCGAAGTGCATCCGGTTCTGGGCGGCCTTCCGGCGCTGGGAGGGGCGGAAGCGGAGGCGGTAGCCGGCATCGTTCCCGGACGGCAGGCCGACCCCGTCGTGCGCGTCGCCGGTCCGCTCCGAACTCAGGAGGCCTGACCAGAACCGCGCCAGGACCTCGGGCTGATGCGCGTCGAAGGAGATTGCGAAGAGTCGGCTGCTCATTGCCCCACGCTTCCTCGGACCTTTGCGTAGGTCCGCTGAGTGCCACAAAGCCGGCATGGCGCCGTGGCGGCGCCTTGAGCGGGGATCCTAAGGGCCGACCGGGCCCGACCGCAGCCGAGTATTCGGCGGTTCGCGCGCGTGCGGGAGGCGGGAACGGAACGGGAACGGCGGACGATCAACGGCTGACGGACCCGGCGCTTCTTCCTGCCCCACCGGCCCTCACGGAGCCCGCCCCCGACGCTCCAGCCCTGCGCGGCGCGCGAAGGCGTCCGCGCGGGGATCGCGGCAGGTCCCGGGGAGGCGGAGCTGTCCGGCGTGGTCGAGGTCCTGGTCGCGGAAGACCCGCGCTATCGTCGAGGTTTGTCCGGGCGGGGACGATCGGCGCGGGGCGGCGCCGGAAGGGGAGGTGGGACCATGTGGCCACGCATCAACGGCATGCGGGCACTGGAGCTCGGTACGGCCGGTGAGATGCGGGAGCGGCTCAACGGCCTCGTCCTGGCCGGGAGGAAAACCGCCACCACCGGGCTGCTGGCAGAGTACGTCGAGGAGACGGAGGGCCTGGAGTTCGAGGGTGAACGCCTGGCGCTTGCCGGGAACGACGGAGACTCCGTCGCCACGATCGAGATCACTGGCGTCGAGCTGGCTGCCTTCGGCGGTGTCACCTGGGAACACGCGGCCGCCGAAGGAGAGGGCGACCGATCGCTGGACGAATGGCGGGCCGGACACATGCGCTTCTGGGAGGGCATCGGCACACCGGTGGATGACGACACGCCGCTGGTGTGCCTGCGGTTCCGGCTGGTCACACCTTCCGGCGACTCGTGAGGTCGCGGGTGGAAAAGGCTGCTGGCGTCGCCGGACGTGCATACCTACCTCGGCGGGCCCCGCCCGCGTGACGAACTCGAGCGAGAGTTGCCAGAGGTGCCCGAGCGGTGGCCCGGAAGCTTCGTCGTCGATCTCGACGGAGCGATGATCGGCCAGGTCTTGCTCAGGAGAGCAACGGAGCACCACCGCCCGGCTGCTGCCGGGAAGGCCGATCTCGGCTACCTGTTCCTGCCACGGGCGTGGGGGGCCGGATACGCCGCCGAGGCGTGCGCGGCGGCACTCGACTGGCTGGGAGTCGCCCTCCCCGGTGAACCGGTGATGCTCGCCACCCAGACGGCCAACGTCGGCTCGATGCGCCTCGCGGCGAAGCTGGGGTTCACCGAGGTGGAGCGGTTCTGGGCCTGGGGCGCTGATCAGTGGCTCGGCCTGCGGCGGTCACCGAGAAGGCTCAGCGCGTCCGCCGACGACCCGTCGTTGGGGGTGTAGACCTCAAGGCGGTGGTCCGGACTGTCGGGCTGCAGCCAGACCTGGTAGGCGATGTTCACGGACCCGACGGTGGGGTGCTGCAGGTGCATGTCGCCGGTGGTGCAGTCCGCGACGTCCCCGGTCGCCCACATCCGGGCGAACTGGTCGCTGCGCATGGTCAGCTCGCCGATGAGGTTCGCGAGCCGGGCGTCGGTCGGGAACCGGCCCGCGGTGAGTCGGAGGTACGCGACGTGGACGCGGGCGAGTTCCTCCCAATTGCGGTGCAGGTCCCGGGTCAGTGGGTCGAGGAAGAACATCCGCGGGATCGAGGGGCGGCGTCCCGCGTCGCCGGGCGCGTCGAAGTCCAGGTGCTCGGCGAACAGCGCGTGGCCGGTGCGGTTCCAGGCGAGCACGTCCCCGCGCCTGCCGAGCAGGATCGCGGGAGTCGCCTCGCCAAGCGCGCCGAGCAACGTGAGCACACGGGGGTGGGGGTGTTCTACGGGAGGCTCGGCAAGGCCGGCCCGACTGGCCCGGCGGGCGAGGTTGTGCAAGTGGACCGTCTCGACCTCGTCGAGTTCCAGTACGCGGGCCAGGGCGTCGAGGACCTGTGCCGAGGCAGTGCCGGCTTGGTCCTGCTCCAGCCGCGTGTAGTAGCCGGCGCTGACACCGGCGAGGTGAGCCAGTTCCTCTCGACGCAGGCCGGGAACGCGCCGACTGCTGCCGTAGGTGCGTAGCCCGATCGCGTCCGGGGTGACCTGGTCGCGGCGGCTCTTCAAGAACGCTCCGAGGCTCTCCATGTCCCCGAGCGTAGACGTGGGCCGCGGTGGTGTGGGTATACCTGCCGGGTGTACCCACACCACTGAGATTCGGGGGCGACATGCGCTTTGACGACGGCCTGAGTGTGCACTGCGACGTTCTTGTCGAGGCGGACGTGCCGCAGGTCTGGGATCTGGTGACCGACATACGCCTGCCCGCCCGGCTCAGCCCGGAACTGCAGCGCGTGGCTTGGCTGGACGGCGCGACCCGGCCTCGGCCAGGCGCGCGCTTCGAGGGATACAACCATCACCAGAGGCTCGGCGAGTGGCGGACCGTCTCGCATGTGATCGAGCTGGAGGAGCCGCGGGCGTTCGCCTGGGCGGTTACGGATGCCGACGGCCGATACGGAGAACCGACGCTGGATCCGGCGACATGCATGGCGTCCTGGCGCTTCCTGCTCGAGGCCGAGGGCGAGGGCACCCGGCTGCGGCAGTCCGCCTTCATCGGGCCGGGCCGCAGCGGAGTCACCTTGGCTCTCGAACGCCGGCCGGACCGAGAGGAGGAGATCATCGCCGTCCGGATGCGGGAACTGCGCGCCGGCATGGAGGCCACCCTCCACGGCATCAAGACGCTCGCCGAGGAAGGCACCTGACCGATCGGGGTCCGAACCGCGTGACCCGGTTACCGGGCCGGACGGTGCCGTGGCTGCGACCACCGTCCGGCCCGGAGGCTCAGTGCCCCGTCACGGCGGTGAGGGGCTCGTGCTCGTGCGCGCAGGTTTCGTCGAAGCCGTAGGTGTCCCAGGCGGGGAAGGGGTCCGAAGCGGGAGGCTGCTCGACCTCCCGCATGAGGCAGTCGGCGAGGGCCGCCCGGAGGGCCTCGGCGTCGAGGTGGGTGCCGATGAAAACGAGTTCCTGGGCGAAGGGGCTGTCGGTGTCGCGTGCGTAGGAGGGCTCGAAGCGTGCCACCGAGCCGGCCTGGGACCACAGTCCCGTCACGCGGGGGCGGCTGGCCAGCGTGAAGAAGCCCTTGGACCTGAGGACCTCTCCGAAGGCGCCGCTGTCGAGCGTCTCGGTCACGAACGTCCACAGCCGCCCGGGATGGAAGGGCGTCGCCGAGCGGAAGACGGTCGAGGAGATGCCGTACTCCTCCGTTTCGGGCACGTGGTCGCCGTTGAGTTCCCTGACCCAGCCCGGGGCCTGTTGCGCTCGCTCGAGATCGAAGCGGCCGGTGCCCAGGACATCGCCGACCGGGACGCGGCTCCGCACGGCCGGCACGACGCGGGCGGCGGGGTTGAGCCGGCTCAGAGTTGCCAGCAGGCGGTCGGCGGACGCGGCGTCGACGAGGTCGAGCTTGTTGAGGACGATGACGTCGGCGAACTCGATCTGGTCCATGAGCAGGTCGCTGACCGTACGTTCGTCGTCCTCGTACTGGTCCAGGCCCCGTTCGGCCAGTTCGTCACCGCCGGTCAGTTCGGGCAGGAAGTTCGCGGCGTCCACGACCGTGACCATCGTGTCCAGCCGGGCCCGGTCACCGAGGGTGGCGCCGTCGTCGCGGGCGAAGGAGAAGGTGGCGGCCACCGGCATGGGCTCGGAGATGCCGGAGGACTCGATGAGGAGGTAGTCGAAACGCCCCTCGCGCGCCAGCCGGTCCACCTCTTCCAGCAGGTCGTCGCGGAGGGTGCAGCAGATGCAGCCGTTGGTCATCTCGACCAGGCGTTCCTCGGTGCGGGACAGGGCCGCCTCGCCGCCGCGCACGAGTGCGGCGTCGATGTTGATCTCGCTCATGTCGTTCACGATGACGGCGACGCGCAGGCCCTCACGGTTGCCGAGGACGTGGTTGAGCAGGGTGGTCTTGCCCGCACCCAGGAACCCCGACAGGACGGTGACGGGCAGACGCGCAGAGGGGGCGTTCGTCATGCGGTGTCAGCCCTCGGGACGGAGCAGGCCGCGCTCGTAGGCTTTGGCGAGCCGCTGGGGGACGCGGTACCGGGCCCCGTCCACCGTGACCGTCACCAGCTGCGGTGTGTCCGCCTTCCATTGGGCGCGGCGGTGCCGGGTGTTGCTGCGCGACATCTTGCGTTTGGGTACGGCCATGGGGTCCTCCGGTGGGAAACGTGGGCTCCAGGCAGACAGTACATGAAAATGGATGTCGTTACGACATGGGTCCATGCCGCCCACCGCCGGCTCCCCGCGCTCAAAGGTCCCTCCGCATGAGGACGCACATCGTCTCGTGGCGGCGTACCAGCCCGCCGGGCCCTTCCTCGTCCCAGGCGTCCGGTTCGCGGCCGTACGCGACGTAGCCCAAGCGCTCGTACAGGGCGCGAGCACGCATGTTGTCCTCCTCCACGGCGAGTTCCGCCCTGCGCCGCCCGCGGTCCCTGATCCGCCGTTCGGCGGCTCGGACGAGCAGGGTCCCCAGGCCGCGGGACTGGAGCGCCGGGAGCACCGCGAGCTGCCACAGGGTCCCGGCTCCCTCGGCAACCCGGTAGTCGACGCCGCCGATCGCCACCGGCAGATCGACAGGGGTGCACACGGCCAGGTAGTCCACCTCGCCCGCCGCGGCGCGCACCAACTCGCCCGCCACGTGGCGCAGGTGGGTGGCCGAGCCGGACCAGGTGCAGGCCGGCAGGTCTCGCGGCAGCAGATCGCGCACGGTGACAGGCGTGACGATGGTGCCGACGGTGGAGTCGTGTTCAGTGTTCACGGCACGGAGCATGCCGACCGCGGCGATGGCGCTGCAACGCGTTTCCGCCGAGCCTGACCGCCCGAAAGCACCCGGGGCGAAGAGCGTCCGGCCGGAGTGCGTCTACTCCGGGGGCGTGGGCGTGTCGTGGGTGCGGTACATGGCCTGTACGTCCATCTCCAGCTGGATGGTCGGACCGACGACCGCGATGCCGCGGGCCAGCATGGAGCGCCAGTTGAGGGTGTAGTCCTCCCGGTGGAGTTCCGCCTTGGCGAGAGCCGCGCAGCGCAGCTCCTGGTCGTAGCCCCCGTTGACCATCCCGAGGTAGGTCGTGTCGAGGCCGACGGAGCGGCTGGTGCCGTGCATGGTGAGCGTGCCGTGCAGGGTCCACTTGGATCCGCCCCGGTAGGCGAACCGGGTACTGGTGAAGTCGATGTAGGGGTAGCGCTCGACGTCCAGGAAGTCGGCGGAGCGCAGGTGGTTGTCACGGGTGTTGTTGCCCGTGTTGATGCTGGCGGCGTCGATGCGTACCGAGACCTGTGAGTCGGCCATGTCCGGTGCGACGCGGATGCCACCCTGGAAGCGGGTGAACCGGCCGTGGACGTGGGCCATGCCGACGTGTTTGGCGATGAACCGAATCGCTGTGTGCGGAGGGTCGAACAGCCAGGTTCCGGCTGTCGGCAGTTCCAGCTGGCGCGCGGGTGCGAGGCCCACGCGCGTCGGCGCCAGGGCAACCCCGGCCGTGATGTCGACGGTCTCGCGGGCGGGTGACAGGCCCTCGGCAACAGTCATGACGCTGTAGGAGCCCGGAGGCAGAGTCGCTATGAAGTAGCCGTTGGGGTCCGTGGTTCCACGTGTCACCACCCGGTGGCTCTCCACCGCGCTCACGGTGACCTCGGCACCGCCCATGGGCTGCCCCATGGGATCGACGACCTCCAAGCCGAACGCCCCGGCGTCGGGTGGCAGGGGGACCGAGATGCTTGCCCCGGCACCGGCGGTGCCGCCCGGGCGTCGACGTCGTAGCAACCTGAGGGCCATGGAGTTCACCTTTCTTCACAGAGGCACCGCGACGCGGCCCACTCGGTCGGCGATGTTCGCGGTCGCCAAGGGGCGCGACAGGAGGGCGTATGCGGAGGCGGCGGTTCAATGATGATCATAAAGCCGCCCGGCTCGGCGCCTCGCTGCGGAGTGGTGGCGGTTCCGCCACCTGGTGCATGGTTGCAGGGGCGTAAATCAGCACATAGACGGCCCATATCACCGCACCTCGGCTTCGCTGCTTTGCAGCAATGCTGTGGCGAAGGGCACGGAAGGGGACTGCGGTTTTCACCGGCAGTCCCGAGTTTCACCACGGACCCGGCACGAGCTTTGGCCGAGTCGGCATGCTGTGTCGCCCTGACCGGTGGCGCTCCTGCCGGAGGCGGTGCATAGAATCCGGTTCCATGCCGAAGCCTGACGAGTTGATCGTAGCCCTCGCCGCCCTCGTGGAATCCGGGCAGAGCAATCGGATGTCCCTGACCGTGGTCACGAGCGGCGCTGTCCTCACCGGTCGCCTGGCTCCCGAAGCCGTATGGAGGCAGAGGGTGTCGGAAGTGCTGACGGGCTCCGCCGACCTGGGCGAGTTCTCCACCGTCTTCGACACCCCTGCGAAGAAGGACGGGCCGCCCACGCACCTGCACTTCCACGTCGCGCGAATCCTGCAGGGCACGATGGGGATCCCGGAGACGGGCGGGATGTACCGCGTGGCGATCGAGGACGTCAGCGCCTGGACCGTCGGCGACTTCAGCTACTCCGACCACTGAGTAGGTGCGGCCTGGCTCGACGAGCCGCCGCCGTGCCGGACTCACGCTGTCCCCAGAAGATCTGATCAAGGAGCGGGACAGCGCCGAGTCCCTCGTCACCGCCGTACGGAGGACCGGGCCGGCGGCCGTGGGGTTGTGGGCGCAGTCGCGGACCACGGCCAGCCGTACGCTGGCCCAGCACGTCTCCGCGATCGAGTGGGGTGTGCGAGGCGCCCGCAGGAAGCCGGTCGTGCTGATGCTCGGTCCCGGCTGGGCGGGACAGACCTCGCCCGGTCTGCCGCGTCCTGCCGGGCTGGCGGAGGGCGGTCGCGGCGGTGGAGGCGGCCGCGCGCGGGTGGAGTGACCGAGTCGGCCCACCCGGAACGACCCACCACCGCCCGACCGCACGGAGTGCGGGACCGGCACGGACCCCATGCGGCCTTCCCGGTGCGCTCAGTCGCGACCGCGAGCGTGCCGGACGTGCGAGTCCGTCGGAGAGGTCGATCAGCGGCCCGGGGTAGTCGAGGCGGGCCCGCACGTCCCCCGGGAGCCGCCAGGGCTCGTGCACGAACCGGTCGTCCACGTCGCTCAGCTCGGGGACCCAGCGGCGTACGTACGCTCCTGGAGTAGCGAAGCGTCTGCCCTGGGCGACCGGGTTCGTCCTCCTCGTTCCGCCGGCGGTCGTGCCTGGTGCGGTAGCCCCGTTCGGACGCCTCGGGCCGCGCCGCCAGCACCTGGTGGTGGAAGTCGCGCCAGCACAGCTGCCGTACGAACGCTTCCGCCCCGGCTCCACCGTGCGCGCGGGCCCGCTGGACGAGTTCCGACGCGGACAGGGTGCCGAAGAGGAGGTGGGGCGACAGCCGGGACGTCGCGTCGCCGGCCAGATCGTCGTGCCGTTCCCCGTACGCGGCCGTCCCCGGCCGCGCCCACCGGGAGAACCACTCCCCGCCCGCCTTCTCCCCGCCCGCAGGGAGACCCGGTGAGAGGCCGGACAGCGCGTCGCGGGACGGGAGCGGCTCGCCGCGCACCCCGTCCGGAACGCACACGGTGCGCGGCGGCGGGCAGACCTCCCGCAGGCGCTGGACGGGCCAGCGGCGGAAGTACGGCGTGAACACCGCGTAGTGGTCGGAGCCGGCGGGCGTCACCTGCCCCGGCGCGACGGCCGTGGTCACGGCGTCGTGCACGTGGAGTGCAACGCCGAGCGGTTCTGGGTGGCCGCGCAGCCGTTCCTCCCTCCGGCGGCCTGGCCCGTCACCGCTTCGGCCACGTGGTCCCCCGTCGCACCGCATTCGGTGGCGACCGCGCCGGCCTCCTGGTGGACCGGGCCACTGCGCACGACCAGCCGGCCGCCGCGCCGGCTCAGCGACGCGTCCAGGGCCGTCAGGCAGCCGGCGAGGAACGCGCGCGGTTCGGGGCGTCGAAGCCCGCCGCGTGGATTCCGGATCGCGGACGAAGAGCGGGACCACCTCGTCGGCCGCCGCGAGTGCGGCGCGCAGCGGCGGATGGTCGTGCAGGCGCAGGTCCGGCGGTGAACAGGACGACCGCGCGGCTCATGCCGTCGCTCCCGGTGTGGTGAGGGGGGCACCGCGGCGGCCGTTCACTGACCATGGTCCTTCGGGGAGCGGCGCCGGGCGCGGCCGGTGCGCGCCGCGGGCCCGCGTGCGCTCATCCCCTTGGTGGCGGCCTGGGCGATGTTGCGGGCCATGCCGCCGAAGACGACCGCGTGGAACGGCGAGACACTCCACCAGTAGGCGTGGCCCAGCAGGCCGCGGGGATGGAAGAGGGCACGTTGGCGGTAGCGCGTGCGGCCGTCGGTGTCCGTCTCGGCGTACATCTCCAGCCAGGCCAGTCCGGGCAGGCGCATCTCGGCGCGCAGTCGCAGCAGACGGCCCGGCTCGATCTCCTCGACCCGCCAGAAGTCCAGGGAGTCACCGACCCGCAGGCGCTCGGCGTCGCGACGGCCGCGGCGCAGGCCGACCCCGCCGACGAACCGGTCGAGCCAGCCGCGAACCGCCCAGGCGAGCGGGAAGGAGTACCAGCCGTTGTCGCCGCCGATGCCTTCGATGACTCGCCACAGCGAAGCGCGGGGTGCGTCGACCGGCAGGTGGCGTTCGTCCTGGTAGAGACTGCCGCCGGCCCAGTCGGGATCGGTGGGCAGCGGGTCGCTGGGGGCGCCGGGCACGGCCGCGGACGACCAGCGGGTGGCCACCTGGGCGTCCCGGACCTTGCGCAGCGCGAGTGCCAGGGCCTCGTCGAAGGGCAGCGGCCGACCCGGCGGGTCGGGCACGTAGCGGGCGATGTCGTGCTCGTGGCAGACGACCTCGTGGCGCAGCGACTCGGTCAGTGGACGGGCGATGGAGGCGGGCACGGGCGTGACCAGTCCCACCCAGTGGCTCGAGAGCCGTGGGGTGAGCACCGGCACCGGCACGATGAGGCGTCGCCGCAGTCCGGCGACGGCCGCGTAGCGGCCCATCATCTCCCGGTAGGTGAGGACGTCCGGCCCACCGATGTCGAACACCCGGTCGACGTCGGGCGGCATGCCGGCGGCACCGACGAGGTAACGGAGTACGTCTCGGACTGCGATCGGTTGCGTGCGCGTGTGCACCCAACTGGGCGTCACCATCACGGGCAGGCGCTCGGTGAGATAACGCAGCATCTCGAACGAGGCCGACCCCGAACCGATGACGACCGCCGCCCGCAGCACCGTGGCGGGCACCGGTGCCTCCAGGAAGATGCGGCCGACCTCGGCCCTGGAACGCAGGTGAGGGGAGAGGGAACCCTCGGGTACGCCCGCCGGGGTGAGTCCGCCCAGGTAGACGATCCGCCGGACCCCGGCGGAGTGCGCCTGCTCGGCGAAGATCCGGGCGGCCCTGCGGTCGGTGTCCTCGAAACCCGATCCCGAGCCGAGCGCGTGCACCAGGTAATAGGCGACATCGATCCCGCGCATGGCCTCGGCGACGGAGGCGGCGTCCGTGACGTCACCGCCGACCGTCTCGGCGTCCCGTGCCCAGGGGTGGTCGCGGAGCTTGCCGGGTGAACGGGCCAGACACCGGACCCGGTGACCGGCCTGCAGCAGTTCCGGAACCAGCCGTCCGCCGATGTATCCGGAGGCTCCGGTGACCAGGCAGTGCGGCTGTTCGCCCTCCACCTGTCGGTCTTCGTCCACCACGAGTGCTCCTCCCGCACGTCACCAACGGCTTCCCGCTCACGTCCGATCATGAGCGCACCGGGGTGACCGTGCAGGTTCGCGCAGGGCCGAGCCGCGACACCCGCAGCATGCGTGAGTGCCTCCCGCCGATGGCGGCGGGCGGTGCGGACCGCTTACGCGACCACTTCACCGGACAGGAGCGCCGTGGATGCACGCCGTCGTACGGGCGCGCGACCGGGCGGCTCCGGCACCCGAGGTCTCCCGGGATCAGTGCGGCATGGTCGACGGCTGCCACTCACGCCTGATCAACCCGAAAACCCACGTGTCGGACACATCGCCGTTCACGACGCAGTCCTCCCGCAGTGTCCCTTCACGTACGAAACCGATCTTCTCCAGTACTCGGGCGGACGCGACGTTGCGCGTATCGGCCTCCGCCTGGACCCGGTTCAGGTCCAGTGTGTCGAACGCCCACCGCAGCAGGGCGTGCGCGGCCTCCGTCGCATAGCCGTGGCCCCACATGGCGTCGTCGAGGCAGTAGCCCAAAGAGGCGCTGCGGTAGTCCGGGTTCCATTCGGTCAGGGAGCACCAGCCGACGAAGGCCCCGTCGGAAGCACGGTCGATGGCCACCCGCGCACCCGTTCCCTCGTCGGCGAACTTCTTGCACATCGCGATGAAGCGCTCGGAGCGGGCCCGTTCGTTCCACGGCGGGGAGTCCCAGTAACGCATCACGTACGCGCTGCTGTGCAGTGCGAAGAGGGAGTCGGCGTCGGCGTCGGTGAAAGGACGCAGTCGCAGGCGAGCGGTGGGCAGCACGGGGGTGGCCAGAGACATGCGCACCATCTTGGGTCCTCACGGGGCGGTGAGAACACCGAATTTCCGATCCCCGGTCCGGCCGGCCCTCTGCGCCTGGGGGCGGATCGTTCGTGAGATGCCAGGTCGCCCTGCGATACGCCCGGTCGCAGGCCTCGCCCGCGCGACGGCGTGCCTCCTCCGGTCGAGATACGCAAGTACCTGCGGGAGACCGCTCCGCTGGTCGCCGGCTTCCACACGGAAGGGGCGCTGCGCCCGCGCTACCACTGGCCGCTCGGCGGCGGGGCCGGCTGACCGTCCGCCGCGGTGCCGCTCCGCATCTCGACCACCCGGTCCGCGAAGTGCCGTACGACCGCCCGGTCGTGACAGACGAACAGGTAACCGAGGCCGAGTTCGTCCTGGAGGTCGGAGAGCAGGTTCAGCACGCCGGCCCGCACGGAGGCGTCGAGCGCCGACACCGGTTCGTCGAGGACGAGCAGCCGCGGCTCGGAGGCCAGGGCGCGGGCGATCCCGGCCCGTTGGCACTGGCCTCCGGAGAGTTCGTGCGGGCGCCGGTCCCCGTAGGAGGGGGCGAGGCCGACCCGGTCGAGCAGCTCGGCCACGCGGGCGGGGCCTTCGGACCGGTGCCAGGCGCCCCGCACCTTGAGTGGCTCGGCCACCGCGTCGCGGATGCGGTGGCGCGGGTTGAGGGAGCCGTACGGGTCCTGGAAGACAGGTTGCATGCGCGGGCGCAACGGGCGAAGTTCGCGCTCGGTCAGAGTCGTCAGCTCCCGGCCCTCGAAGCGGACCGTCCCGCCGTCGGGCCGGCGCAGCTGGAGCACCGCGAGGGCGGTGGAGGACTTGCCGGAACCGGAGGGGCCGTCGAGGGCGAGGGTCTCACCGGCGTCCAGCGTGAACGAGAGCCGGTCCACGGCGGTCACCGGACCGTAGCGGACGACGAGGTCGCGGACGTCCAGCAGGGGGCGGTTCACACGAACTCCCGGAGCGGGTCGGGCAGGTCATCGGCGTGGTGGCAGGCGACCAGGCGTCCGCTCACGGCCCGTGCTTCGGGCTCGCGGTCCCGGCACGGGCCGGTCGCCAGGGGACAGCGCGGCGCGAACGCGCAGCCCGGCCCGAGGGCGCCCGGTGCGGGCGGGGTGCCGGGGAGCGCCGGGAGCCGGCGGAGCCGGGGGCCGTCCTGCGGGAGCGAGGCCAGCAGGCCCGCCGTGTAGGGGGCACGCGGACGGGTCAGCACCTGCCGGGCCGGGCCGAGTTCGGCTGCCCGGCCCGCGTACATCACCAGCACACGGTCCGCGTGCTCCCGTACGACCTCCAGGTCGTGGGTGACGAGCACCAGCGCGGCCCCGACCGCCTCCCGCTGTTCGGCGAGCACCCGCAGCACCTGCTCACGGCGCTCCTCGTCCAGTGCGGTGGTCGGTTCGTCGGCGACGACGACGTCGGGCTCGTTGACCGTCGCCATGGCGATCACCGCGCGCTGCCGCATGCCGCCGGAGTACTCGTGCGGGTAGGCCCGGGCCCGGCGAGCGGCGTCCGGGATGCCGACCCGGTCCAGCGCCGCCACGGCGAGGGCGCGCGCGTGACCACGGGACAGGCCCCGCACCGACCGCACGGCCGCGGCGAGCTGGTCGCCGACCGGGTGGACGGGGGAGAGGGCGGACAGGGCGTCCTGCGGCACGAGGGTGATCCGGCGTCCGCGTTCCGCAGCGAGGTCGGCGGAGCTCCGCAACCGTACGCTGCCGCCGGTGGCCGCGCCGCGCGGCACCATGCCGAGCAGGGCACGCGCGGTGAGGGACTTGCCCGCGCCCGACTCCCCGACGACGGCGAACACCTCGCGCGCCCTGACGTCGAAGTCCAGCCCGCGGACCACCTCGACGGGGCCGAACGCGACCCGCAGGTCACGCACCGACAGCAGTGCCTCGTACGACATGGGCGGTCTCCTTCCGTACCTTGCGGCGGGTCGGGTGTGGGTGCCGGGCTCCCCGGCCCTGCGCGTACGCCGCCCCCGAGACGGCCAGGCCCGCCAGCAGGGCCAGCGCGACGGCCGGGGCGAGGGCCGCCCAGGGGGCGCGTTCGATGTAGGCGCGGGACTCGTCGAGGAGCAGCCCCCACTCGGGGGCGGGCGGCTGGGCGCCAAGGCCCAGGAAGCCCAGGGAGGCGAGGGCGAGGGCGATGCCGGGCAGCCGCAGCAGGGCGTGACGCGCGACCGGGGCCGCGACGGACGGCAGGACGTGCCGGGTGAGTATCCACAGCGGCGGTGCGCCGATGGCGCGCTGGGCGGTCAGGAAGGCCGACGCCCGCACCTCCTGGACCAGCGCGGCCGCGTGCGCGGCCAGGGGCGGCCAGGAGATGAGCGCGACGGCGAGGGCCGCGCCACCGGTGCCGGGGCCGGCCGCCGCCGCGACCAGGATGCCGACGATCACCGGGGGCAGGGCGTTGGCGATGTCGGCCGCTCCCGCCGCGACGCCGGGCAGGAAGCCCAGCGCCAGCCCGGCCAGCAGGCTGAGCAGGCACACGGCCGCCGCCGTGCCGACCGTGGCGGCGGCCCCGTGCCCGAGCCGGGCCAGTACATCGCGGCCGAGCCCGTCGGTGCCCAGCGGGTACGCCCAGGACGGTGCTGCCAGCCGGGCCGTGGTGTCCACCGCGTACGGGTCGCGCAGCAGGCCCCAGCCGATCGCCGTCAGCAGTACGGTGGCGAGGACGACCGGGACGGCGGGGTGCGCCCGGACCGGGCGGGGCGGGGGCAGCGCGAGCCTGGCGTCGCGCAGGGCGGGGCCGAGCAGTCGGCGTCGCAGGAGGGCGGCCAGCGCGCCGGTGACCAGGCCCAGGGCGAGGAGGGCGAGGACCGACCCCTGGAGCAGCGGCAGGTCCTGCGACTTGGCCGCACCCAGCGCGGTACGTCCGATGCCGGGCACCGCGAACACGGCCTCGACCGCCACCGCGCCGCCGGTCAGGCCGACGGCGACCATCCCGAACTGCGGGACCAGCGGAGGAACGACGCGGCGCAGCGCGGCGGCCGAGATCCGGGCCCGGCTCACGCCCGCGCCCCGCCACAGCTCCACCCACCGTTCGTCCAGCACGGCGGGGAGCGCGTCCGCGACGAGCCGGCCGAGCAGGCCGCCCGCCGGGACGCCGAGCGCGAGGGCGGGCAGGACCATGTACTCGGGCCCCTGCCAGCCCGATGTCGGCAGCCATCCCAGCCACACGCCGCACACCAGCAGCGCCACGGTGGCCAGGAGGAACTCGGGCACGGCGGCGGCCATGGCGGCGAACGCCCCGGCCGATTCCCGCCCACGCACCAGCACGGGGGCCACCAGTGCCACGGCCAGCAGCACCGCCACGCTCAGCGCGGCGGCCATCAGGCCCAGCGACACCTGAAGTCCGGAGAGGACCGACGGCAGGATGTCCGTCCCTGACACCCACGAGGTGCCGAGGTCGCCCCGTACCAGTCCGGCCGCCCAGTCGCCGAGCAGGGAGAGCGGACCGGCGTCCAGCCCCAGGTCCCGGCGGATGGCGGAGAGCGCCTCCTCGGTCGGTTCCTGCTCGGCGGACCGGGCGCGCAGCACGGTCAGGGCCGGGTCGCGGCCGGAGAGCCAGGGCAGCAGGCCGACGGCGGCAAGCACGGTGAGCAGGGAGACGGCGCGGGTCGCCCCCGCTGCGAACCGCCTCACCTGAGGTGGGTGTCGAGCGTGACCAGCTCCCGCTCACGCGGGTCGTGGGCCGCGCCGACAACGTCGGCGGCGTCACCCTGGATCACGCGCTCGTGGAGCATCGGCACGGCCGCGTCGGTGGCGAGTACGGCGGCCTCGGCGTCGATGGCCGCCCGGCGGCGGGCGTCACCCGTCGGGGTGGCGCCCGCCTTGTGCAGGGCCTTGTCCACGGCCGGGTCGGCGAGCTGGGAGATGTTGAAGGAGCCGTCGGAGGCGAAGTCGCTGTACAGGTACGCGGCCGGGTCGCCGGAGTCCAGGACGGTGGCCCGGGAGAGGATGAACGCGTCGAACGCGCCCGCCAGGGCGGCCGACTCGATGTTGGCGTACTCGCGGACCTCCAGTTTCACCTGGAACCCCGCCCTCTTCAGCTGCTGCTGCAGCGCGGCGGCCACCTCGGGCAGTTCGGCCCGGTCCGTGAACGTGCCGATGGTGATGGTCCGGCCGTCGGGATCGCCCGCCTTCGCCCGACGCACCGGCTTACGCAGGTCGGCCGCCCACGGGAGTGCGGGGCCGAGCAGTCCGTCGGCGACGTCCGCCCTGCCCTCGTACACGCCCTTCACGATCGACTCGGCGTCGATCGCCTCCCGGGCCGCCGCCCGCAGCGCGGGATCCTTGAAGGCGCCCTTCTCCGTGTTGAGGTACAGGGTGTTGGTACGCGGCATCGGGACCTCGGTGATCAGATCCTCGTCCAGCAGCGCGGCCTGCGACACGGGTACCGCCTCGACGATGTCGGCCTCGCCGCTGCGCAGGGCGGCGGCGCGCGCGGTGCCGTCCGGGACGAACGTGACGTCGATACCGGGGGCCTTGGCCGTGCCGCCCCAGTAGTCGTCGTAGCGGTCGAGCGTGGCGGAGGACGTGCCGTTGACCCGGGTCAGTTCGAAGGGGCCGGTGCCGGCGCCGACCGGGTCCACCGTCCTTCCCCGGTACGCCTTCGCCGCGAGGATCGACAACTGCGGGGAGCTGAGCCGCTGCGGGACCAACGGGTCCTCCTCGGCGGTGGTGACGGCCACGGTGGCGGCGTCCACCGCCTCCACGGTCAGCTCGACGCCGTCCAGGATGCGGGGCTTGGGGGAGGCGCCGGCCGCCCGGGTGAGGGAGCGGACCACGGCCTCGGCGGTCAACTCCGTGCCGTCGTGGAAGGTGACGCCTTCACGGACGGTGAAGGTCCAGCTCCGGCCGGACTGCTTCCACCCGGTCGCCAGCGCGGGCAGGGCATTGCCGTCCGCGTCCAGCTTCACGAGCGTCTCCGCCGTCGACCAGCGGGACAGCTTGAAGGCGTCGTCGGAGAGCGGGGACAGGCCCGAACGCGGCGGCTGCATCATCGCGACGCGGACGCGTTCGCCGGCGTCGGTGCCCGTGGCCTCGGTGGCGGCGAAACATCCGGTGAGCAGGGCGGAGGCGGCGAGGGCCGCCGGGAGGGGCAGAAGACGGGCAGGGGCGCGCACGGGTCACTCCGGGTAAAGGGCCGGTCAATGGTTGAGCGTGCGACGACCGTAGCACGATGACAATCATTTTCATGACCCCGCTGGACGGGCGACGTGGGCGCCTCGTGGGAGCGGGGATCGGGTCAGTCGGAGTATATGAAGATGGATGTCAGTACTAAGGCGTGTTTGAGATGTGATCACAGTGCTTGCCGTATCAGGGCGAGTTGGGCGGTGGCATGACCTCGCTGGACAGCGACGCCGACTGGCCTGCCGCAACTTCACCAGGAGCCGGGCGTCCTGCCCGGCCCCTCGTTCCGTCAGGCGACTGTCCCGCCCGCGTTGCGGATCAGCTGCTGGAGTACCTTCACCGTGGTGACGTAGTCGGCGTCGTCGATACCCTCGTGGAGGGAGGCGCGGATCGCGGGGGCGTTGCGCGCGAGGTCGACGCGGGCCTGTTCCCCCTCCTTGGTGAGCCACAGCCGGTCTTCGGTGTCCCGGGTCAGCCAGCCACGCTCCAGGAGTATCTCAGCCTCCGCCGCCAGATCGTCCTCGGGCCGGATGTAGGAGGTCATGGCCTCCCGCAGTTCGGGCAGGGGCATCCCCTCGCCGTCGGGCGAGATGTCTGAAGCAGGCCCGTGGCGTCGCGACTCGCTACGACAAGCTCGCCGTCCGCTACGAAGCCACCGTCCAACTCGCCCTGATACGGCAAGCACTGTGACCAATCTCAAACACGCCCTAGTGGCGCGAAAGGCGGCGGGGCGCCCGACCGGCGCGGCGGCTTGTCAGTAACTGTCGTGGCTGGGCTCGCCGTTCGGCCGGAAGACGCCGACGACGGTGCCGCCCTTCGTCGTCGAGACGCTGACCGGCTCCAGCGCGGTGGGTACGGCTCCGTCGGCGAACAGCCGCTTGCCCGTGCCGATGATCACCGGGTGGACGGTCAGCCGGTACTCGTCGACGAGGCCGTGCCGCATGAGGGTCTGGGCGAGGTCGCCACTGCCCACGACGTTGACGTTGCCGCCGTCGGACGCCTTCAGCTTGCGTACGGCATCGACGGTGTCGCCGCTCAGCAGCGTGGAGTTGCGCCACTCGACGGAGGTCAGGGTCCGAGACGCCACGTACTTGTGCATGCTGTTCATCCGGTTGGTGAACGGGTTGCCGGGATCGGCGGTCGGCCAGTACGAGGCGAATATCTCGTACGTCTTGCGGCCGAGCAGCATCGCGTCGGAGTCCTGGTACCAACCGGCGATGGCCGTGCCGACCTCGTCGTCGGCCACCGGCTTCTGCCAGCCGCCGTGCTCGAAGCCGCTCTGAGTGTCCTCGTCCGGACCGCCGGGCGCCTGCATGACGCCGTCCAGCGTCAGGAACGTGCAAATGACGATCTTGCGCATGGTGTGCTCCCTTCCTCGGTGGGGTAGACCGCGCAAACACCGGAAACTCATCGGCGGAACGTCCGAGGCCGCCGGCGACCCCGGCAGGCCGCTGCCGTCCTGGTCTCACGAGCACCCGCGGTCAGTCACACCGGGGCCGGCAAGTCCATGAGCGCGAGTGCGGCCGGGTCGACCACGGCGGTGATCTCGGTGATGAGGCCGTCGGCGACGGTGAAGGCGAGCACGGACAGCGGGGTGCCGTCCTCGTTCCACGCGAGGACGCCGGGTCGCCCGTTGACGGTCGCCGCACGTCCGCGTGCCGCGCCGCCGGCCACCCGGGCGCGGCCGGCGACCTCGGTGGCTCCGATCGTGACGAACCGTCCGCCAGGAGCGTGGACGGTGAATTCCACCTCGGGGTGGAGGACTTCCAGCAGTCGGCTGAACCGGCCCTCGCGGGCCGCGGCCAAGAACGCGGCGACCACCTCGCGCCGCTGCTGTGGGTCGCCTGCCGAGTGCTGTGCTGCCTGCACTTTCCTGCGGGCGCGGCTGGTGAGCATCTTGGTTGCGTCGGTGGACCTGCCGAGGATGGTGCCGATCTCCCCGTGCGGCAGGGCGAACACGTCGTGCAGTACGAATGCCAGCCGCTCGTCGGGACGCAGTGAGTCCAGCACCGTCAGCAGCGCCAGGCCCACCGAGTCGCCCAGTGCCACAAGCTCCTCCGGAGTCGGACCGTCGTCGAGCGTCACCGTGAGTTCGGACAGCTGGTCGTCCAGGGGGACTGTCGCGCGCGTGCGGCGTGAGCGGAGGAGATCGAGGCTGATGCGGCCGACCACGGTGGTCAGCCAGCCGCCGAGATTGTCGATGGCGTCGGCGTGCTGGCGGGACAGACGCAGCCACGTCTCCTGGACCGCGTCGTCCGCGTCGGCGTGCGAGCCGAGCACTCGGTAGGCGACGGCTGTGAGCCGGGCGCGGTGCGCCTCGAAGGCCTCGGCGATCGGGTCGGCGGGGTGGGCGCCGGACATGGTGTTACCTCCCTGGCAGGTGCTCCGTCATAGGGGTGACGGGCGCCGGCCCGGCAAGGTAACCCCGATCAAGGAGAGCATCCTGCCATGCAGAACCGACTGAAGAACAAGAACACCGACAACCCCGACGTGTGGAAGGCGATCGGGCACCTGCAGAAGGCGATCGCCGCCGGGGGCGTCGACCCGAAGCTGCTCGCGCTGGTCCACCTGCGCGCCAGCCAGATCAACGGATGCTCGGCGTGCGTCTACGCCAGTGTCGCCGGAGGGAAGAAGGCCGGTGACACCGACGAGCGGCTGCACAACGTCGCGGCGTGGCGTGAGGCGCCGTTCTACACCGCCGCGGAGCGCGCGGCACTGGCGCTGGCCGAGGCGGCCACCCGGCTGCAGGACGGTGCTCAGGGAGTCACCGACGAGATCTGGGAAGAGGCCAACGCCCATTTCACCGAGGAGCAGATCGGCGCGATCAACCTGGAGATCGCGCTGACCAACTTCTTCAACCGCATCAACCGCACCATTAAGGAACCGGCCGGCCGGGCCTGGGGCTGAGCCGCCTCGAACCGTCACTGTCGCCCGGCACGGCGCCGCACGTACAGGCGGCCGCCCTTCCGGCCGGTCCGCTCCAGTCGTACGACACCGGGCACGGCGGAGTCGGCTACACGCTCCGGATGCTTCCAGTAGCCCTGGGCAGGGTTGCCGAAGAACGTCGCTGACAGGCCGCCCTTGTGGTCCTCGAAGAAGTTGTTGTGTCCCGCTCCCTCCCTCGCGGTCCACCGCTCGGAGTACGGACCTTCGAAGTGGTCGGAGACGGCGACGATCGCGTCGTACTGGTACTGCACGCGTCCCGTCCCGGGCGGCTCGTAGGCGTTGCGCGTGCTTCCGTAGGCAAGGCGGCCGGCGCACTCGGCCGCGTCGTCGGAGCGGCGACGATGACGCTCAACCCCTCGAAGGCCGTCGTCGGCGGCGAGATCACGCAGTTGGCCCCCGCCATCGTCGAGCAGGTCGCCGCCACGCTCGCCGCCGACCTCTTCCCGACGGCTTCGGCCGGTCCCGCGGTCGAGGCCGCGCGGCTCTCGGACGACGACGGCGCCATCGGTGCCCTCGCCGCCGTCTTCCACAACTCCCCACTCCTGGCCAGGCACCCGGAGTCCGCCGATATGAAGGGCGGCACCGGTCCAGGCGACGCCACCACCGACGGAGCCGCTCATGTCCGTCCTTGACGAGCAGGGCGCCGCTGCGATCGAGCAGACGCCCCGGCCTCGGACCACGCCCACACAGCGGACGGCGCGAAGACCGGGGCGGAGGGCCGGGGAACGGGCCGGCGCGGCCTTCCCCTCGTCCTCAACGCTGTGTCCATCACCCTCGGCATCGTGCTGTGGTGGGTCCTGGCGGCGGCCGGCTTCAAACTGCCGACACCGCCCGAAGTCGTCTCCCGGGCGGGCACACTGCTCAGGAACGGAACGCTCGGCGAGGACGTCCTCGCCAGCCTGACCCGCGTACTCATCGGCTTCGCACTCGGTACGGCCGCGGCCGTACCGGTCGGCTTCCTCATGGGCTGGTACGGCATCGCGCGCGGCCTGATGGAACCGTGGATACAGTTCTTCGATACCGTCCCACCTCTGGCGATCATCCCGCTGGCCGTGGTCGCCATGGGCGTCGAGGAGACGCCGAGGATCTTCGTCTTCCTCGCCGCGTTTCTCGCGTGCGTGATCTCCACCTTCCAGGGCGTGGCACCCTTCATCCTCGTCGGCATGCGAGTCGGCCTCGGCTCGGCCTGGGCCACCCTGGTCGCCGCCGAGCTCATCGCCGCCCAGCAGGGCCTCGGCTACCGCATGCAGAACGCCCAGTTCTACTACGACCTGCCGACCATCTTCGTCGGACTGATCTCTACTACGCCCGCTCCGCGCCGGAGGACCCGCACGGCCCCGAGACCGGCACGGCACGGGTCATGCGGGGCGGCTCCTACCTCTGCCACGACTCCTACTGCAACCGCTACCGCGTGGCCGCCCGTTCCTCCAGCACCCCGGAGTCCTCCTCGGCCAACCTCGGCTTCCGCTGCGCCAACGACGTGCCCGGAACGGCGACTGTGCAGGCCCCCGGCGCTGTCGGCGCAACCGGCCGTCCCGCCCCTGCGACTCACGGGATCGGCCAGGACCGGCGACCGAGTCACCGAGCGCGTCGTCGAGTGGCATGAGCGGCCTCGTCGACAGTGCCGGCAAGCACACCCGCACGTGCGCCCCGGTGTGCAATTGCCTCGCGCATGAGCCGTCCCGCGCTCTACCCTCGCGGCCATGACGTCACACGATGCGCCTGCTGGCCCCCGGACGGCTCCCGCCAGTGCCCGGCTGGTGATCCGGCGGGAGACCGCTGACGATCACCGAGATGTGCGCGAGGTTCATGCGCGCGCCTTCGGTGACAGCGATCGGGTTCCCGGGCTCGTGGAGGCGCTTCGCGTCGCGGAGGCTGCACTGACCCCGATGTCCTTCGTCGCCGTCGTCGATGACCGGGTCGTCGGGCACGTCATGCTGAGCGCGACGCGGTTGGACGCTCCGCGCCGGATCGTGGACGTCCTGTCGCTGTCACCGTTGGGCGTGGTCCCGGAGTTCCAGCGTCAGGGCATCGGTACCCGGCTCATCGCCCACGCCCTGGAGGCGGCCGACAGCCAGAGTGTGCCGTTGGTGTTCCTGGAGGGTTCGCCGCGCTACTACGGCACGCGCGGCTTCGAGGGTGCCGCCGCCGCGGGCTTCCGTTCGCCTTCGTTGCGTATCCCTGAGGCCGCGTTTCAGGTTGCCCGGCTGTCCGCTCACGAGCCGTGGATGACGGGCACCTTCGTCTACTCGGAGGCGTTCTGGGCCTTTGACTGCGTCGGCCTGCGCGACCCCGAGGTCCGAGGGGACGGGCAGTGACGTCGTCTCACCTCGGTGCGCTGTACGAGTTCTGCTGGATGGACCTCAAGACGCACGACGTGCCGGGCACGGAAGCATTCTTCTCCGCTGTGCTGGGGTGGCGCTTCGCCGTATCCGCCGGGCACTCCTGCGCACATCGCCTACTACCTGGCCGTCGACGACATCGCGGACCGCACCGAAGCCGCCACCGCGTTCGGGGCCCGACTCGTGCTCGCGCCGTTCGACGCCGGGGACCAGGGCCGCATCGCCACACTGATCGATCCCGTCGGCGCGGCATTCTCCCTGTGGCAGACACATCCCTCCAACCGATGGTCTCCGTCGGCGCGCGCACCACGGCGCATGGTCCTTGCCTGCCCTGGTCCTGAGCGGGCCCGCCGCTTCTACCGGGACATGCCCGGCAGGGTTCCCAGCTGCGCTGCCTTCGTTGCGACGCACGGCCCCGTGGAGCCCGGACCTCGCTGGGAGCTCGTCGTCGCCGTCGACGACCCGGGCGCCGTGGCCGCCCGCGCACGCGCTGTGGGCCACGGGATTCCGGACGGTCCCGATCACGTCGGCGAGCAGCGTCTGACCGGCCCGGACGGACTGACGTTCCGCGTCCGGGCTGTGCCGCGTGAACTGCCGGAAGGCGGCTGCCAGGATCCGGTGTGGCTCGCAGTGCGGCGTCCAGGGTCGGCCCCGTCGGCGGAGCACCTCGCCGGCGCGCTTCGAGCCGGGTGCGGCGAAGCGGCGGATGGCCGACGGCCCACGTGTCCCACATCATCGCTGCCGCAGACCGGCGTGCGCCTCTTCCGCTTCAGGCGGGGCACCCGTCGTCGGCGATCACGTAGTGGCCGGGTGCGGTCTGCTGGAGGGTGTGGATGGTGAAGGTGTTCCACAGTCCCATGGCTTGGCCGGAACCTTTGGCGAAGGTGAGGCCGCCGCTCGCGTAGGCCCTTCCGGCCGTGGTGTGGTCGTAGTTGCTCGCCGTGTGGCACGTGGGCGTGTACCCGGTGGTGGTCGCGGTGACCGCCGGAGAGACCGCGCCGGCCCTGCCCGCGGCGTCGGCGGCGGCCACGGTGTAGCTGTAGGTGGTGCCGGTGGCCAGGCCGGTGTCGGTGTAGAGGGAGGACGCGGTGGTGCTCATCTTGGTGCCGTTGCGGTGGACGGTGTAGGAGGTCGCTCCGGCAACCGCTTCCCAGGCCAGGGCGACGGTCGTGTCGGTGGTCGCGACGACGGTCAGCCCGGCCGGTGCGGGGAGCGTTCCCGGGTTCTCGCCGCCGTCGCCCTCGCCGTCACCGTCGAGGCCCCAGAAGTGGGCGGTGTGGTAGGTGGAGCAGATGGTGTCGAGGTAGTAGGTGCCGGCGGTGCCGCACTGTTCGGCGCCGCTGCCGGGGTCGACGGCGAGTCCGTGGGCCATGCCGGCGACCGAGTAGACCTCGACCGCGGGCCGGCCGGACGCGTCGTCGTACGTCGTCACCGTCGTGCCCCCGGTGAGGCTCCGGGTGTCGGAGGGGGTCTGCCCGATGCCCCACACGTTGGTCCACTGGTCGCGCAGTTCGGTGGCGTTGGCGGGCCGGACGGTGGTGTCGGCGGTGCCCTGCCAGATCGCCACGCGAGGCCAGGAGGTGGTGCCCGCGGGGGCGGCGGAGCGCACGAGGTCTCCCCACCGTGCGGGCGTCCTGTCCGGCGGACTGTACATGCAGGTGTAGGCCGCGGTCAGCGCCTCGGCGCAGCGTGCGGGCAGGCCCGAGGCGATGGAACCGCCGGCGAAGACGTCGGGGTAGGCGGCGAGCATGTTGGCCGTCATGCCGCCGCCGGCCGACAGTCCGGTGATGTAGACGCGTCCGGGGTCGCTGCCGTACTGCGCGACCGCCTTGTCGGCCATCTGCTTGATCGACAGGGCCTCGCCCCGACCGCGGGCGCTGTCGCCCGCCTCGAACCAGTTGAAGCAGGAGTTGGCGTTGTTGGCAGTGCTCGTCTGGGGGTAGACCACCGCGAGGCCGTGACGGTCGGCGAACGTGGACCAACCCGAGTGTGTGTGATAGTCGTTCGCGCTCTGTGTACAGCCGTGCAGCGCGAGAACGAGTGGCGCGCCGGCCGGGAGGGAGTCGGGCACGTACGCGTACATGGAGAGGTTCCCGGGGTTGGTGCCGAACCCGGAGACCTGGGTCAGACTCGCGGCGGACGCCTGCGGACCGGCCGCGAGGAGGCAGGCGGTGAGGGCCAGGGCGCCCGCCGCCGCGGCGGCCCAGCGGCGGATGCCCCGGACAGGGCGGCACGGAAGGTGCGGCTGTGACATGGGACTGTCTCCTGAGGGGTACGGGCTGCGCTCGGAGCCCGGGGACGGTGGGGTCCCGCATTCGCGCGGTGTTGCATCGTCCGGCGCCCGATGCCGTATTGGCATGGTCCCGACAGCCAGCGCTGCCGAAGGTCCTGTGTGACGGCCGCCCATGGCCGTGCGGGTGACCGGTCGTGTATGACACCGGTGCGCTAGGAGCGTAGGAGCGGAGACGGGATCTTCCGCCGCCGGTAGCGGGTTCGCCCGCTTCGCCCGCGATACGGTGCTGTCATGTCTTTATCAGGTGAAGCCGGATCGGTCCTGTCTCCCCTCACCGCGGACGACGTCGACCTCGCCGTTCGGCTCGCCGTGGGTGCCCTTCGGGAGGCGCCCACGGACGGGTGGGGCGGTAGGGCCGGTTCGCTGGAGTGGGACTGCTGGGAGACCGTCGAGCACCTCGCCAACGACCTGCTGTACTACGCGGTGCAGCTGGGACCGCAGAGCCCGCCGCTGGACACCCATGTGCCATTCGCGTTGCGTCAGAAGAGGCCGGAAGGACCCGTGGTCTTCGTCTACGCGGAGCGTGATGCTGGTCCGGCCGGCCTGGTGCAGGTGCTGGAGGCGTGCGGCGCGCTGCTGGTCGCCATGGTGCGTACGATGCCACCCCGGGTCCGCGCCCACCACGCCGCCGGGGTGTCGGACCCGGAGGGCTTCGCCGCGCTGGGGGTGCAGGAAACGCTGGTGCACATGCACGATGTGGCGGAAGGCCTCGGGCTTGTCTGGACCCCGCCCTCCGCTCTCTGCGCGCGAGTGCTCGCCCGCCTGTTTCCACAGGCTCCGGGCGGCGCGGATCCGTGGCTCACATTGTTGTGGGCCACCGGCCGCACCGAACTCCCGGGGCACCCTCGCCTCACCACGTGGCGCTCGGACAGCACACCGCGGTCATAGGCGCGGATCGACCTCAGCGCCCGTCCTGAACACCCCTTCCGTAACGTGCCCGTCCCCGCCCACAGGGCTCCCGCCCTCGGACGAGCGCTCCCACCGCACTCAGCGCCGCGCCCTCGCGGCGGACACGCCTCTCACGGCGCCGGCCGCAGGCGCCGCGCCGAAGACCGCCGCGCCCAGAGCATGCACCGGGACGAGTCGGCACCGTCGTGAGACTGTCAGCCCGAATGGTTCCGCGTGGGTGGCTCGGGTGGGCATCCGGCTTGCCGACGGCTCACGGTCCCCGCACT
The DNA here is from genome assembly GCF_042745235.1 of Streptomyces sp. NPDC058796. Classification (NCBI taxonomy): domain Bacteria; kingdom Bacillati; phylum Actinomycetota; class Actinomycetes; order Kitasatosporales; family Streptomycetaceae; genus Streptomyces; species Streptomyces sp. NPDC058796. Next base: position 101,012 of record NZ_JBHYOP010000008.1, on the reverse strand, counting down.
GGCTGCACCCACGCACGCCAGAGCCGTCCATTGCACCATTCTCAGGTTCTCGTCCAGCACCAGTACTCCCGCGAGACCCGCGCTCGCCGGCTCCAGGCTTGCCAGCACGCCAACTTCCCTTGTCGGAAGGCGCCGCAAGGCTGCCAATTCCAGTGAGTACGGAAGCACGGCCGACAGCACCGCCACCACGGTCCCGGTCAGCAGGATTCGGGGGGTGAGCAGGTCCGTTCCCTGCTTCAGCACGCCCAGCGGCACGGTCAGCACCGCTGCCCAGGTCAACGCCAGGGCAAGCGCGCCGCCACCCGTGTTCCGGGTCCCTGCCTGCTTGCTCAGCAGCAGGTAAGCGGCCATGCAGGCTCCGGAGGCCAGAGCGAGAAGCACGCCGCCGAGCGGAAATCGGAGGCCGAGCGGGGCGTAGAAGAGCCACACACCGACTCCGGCCAGGACGGCGCAGCCCGTGTCGAGGAGGCGGCGCGAGGTGAGCAGCGCAAGGGTGATCGGTCCGAGGAGTTGGAGAGCGCTGGCCAGGCCCAAGGGCAGGACTGTCAATGCGGGGTAGATCAAGTTCATGCCCGCGATCGCCGTACCGAAGCCGAGTATCACGCCTGCGTCTGTACGGTTGCTCGGCAATGAGGGGCGGTGGAGGAGCAGCAGAACTACCGCAGCGAGCCCGAGGCGCAACGCCACCGTTCCAGATGCTCCGATCGTGCCGGAGAGCTGTTTGCCCACGGCCTGCCCGAACTGGATGCTCAGTACGCTCCCCAGCATCAGCGCAGGGGCGGGAAGTTTCGTCATCTTTTCAGGCTTGACGGCACGAGCATCCACGTCCAGTGAAGATTTGAGCGGGTGACCTTTTAGGCTTCACTGCATGATTGACCATCGTCTGCGCGTGTTGCGGGCACTCGCCGAGCACCGGACGGTGACCGCCACCGCCGCCGCACTGCACCTGACCCCCTCGGCCGTGTCCCAACAACTGCGGTCGCTGGCCCGTGATCTCGGTGTGGAACTGCTACGACCCGAGGGGCGGCGCGTGCGGCTGACACCGGCCGCGCACATCGTGCTGCGGCACGCCGACACGCTCCGGCTTCAATGGGAAGCGGCTCAGGCCGAACTGGCTCAGCACAGCGAGGCCGTCCGGGGCACGCTGCGTCTGTGCGGCGTCTCCTCCGCACTGGCCACGCTCGCCGCACCGGCCGTCACCGCTCTGCGAACAACGCACCCCCTGATACAGCCGTTGGTCATCGAGGAAGAGAGCACCGAGTGCTGTCAGATGCTGCTCGCGGACGAGGCGGACATAGCCCTGGTACTGCCCGGACCGGACGCGCCGCCCATCACCGACGCCCGGTTCGAGCAGACACCGTTGATGACCGACCGTCAGGACCTGCTGGTCGCTGAGAACCACCGGCTCGCCCGACCCGAAGGAATACGGCTCGACGAAGCGGCCGGCCAGGCCTGGATCGTGAAGAAGCACAACAACGACTCCTACCCGCTGCTGCTGGCGGCGTGTACGGCCATCGGCTTCAGCCCGCGTATCGTCCACCAGGTAAAGGAGTGGTACGCGGTCTCCTCGCTCGTCGCGGAAGGGCTGGGCGTCTGTCTCCTGCCGCGTATCGTGCCGCTGCCCCAGCATCCCGTGATGCGAGTCCCTTTGCTGGGCGAATCAACTCCCGTACGGCAGTTGCTCACCGCGGTGCGGCGCGGCAGCGCCGGCCACCCACTGGTCGCGGCGGGCCTGGCAGCGTTGCGCGACGCGACCTCGGCGCGCGCCTTCGGAAGCTGACAGTCCGCCGTGGAAGACGACGGCTCAGGCGCCGTTCGACGGGGGTTGGTTCGGTGGCAGGACCTCTAGGACCTCTAGGACCTCCAGGAACCCCGAGGGGCGGACGGCTGGACGGGGAGGGCGGCGAGGACCGTCCACTTGCCCTTCGTGAGGGACGTGCCCGGTCGCCCGGGTCGGGGCCTGGCTGCCTCCCATCTGCTCCGGCCCTCCAGCATCAGCCGGATCTGCGGTCTCAGATCGAGGCTGTCGGGGTACTCGGTGATGGCCTCCAGTGCCAGCGTGCAGGGCTCCGGCACATAGCCCTCACAGTGCACCTCGTGCGGCTCCGGCGGTGTGGCGAGGATGCCGACGACCGCGGCGGCGGACCGCCACAACAGCGCGGTCGACGGCTTGTACTCCGGACCGTTGTCGTAGGGGCACCAGAGAACCTGGAGGAGATCGGCATGTCCGGGCGGCCGCAGCAGGGGCACGTCGCGCAGATACAGCTGGGACACGGGCAGCATGGGGACCGGGCAGTCCGCGGGCCACGGGGGCCGGCGTCGAGACGCTCTGCGAGCACCGCGGCATTCCGCTCCTTGGTCCTTTCCTCCTCGGGCGTTCTCCCTGGACGACCGTGATCACCGTGCCGCCGGGCCCGCATCCGTCTCGTCAGCCGCACTTCGGCCGGTGACTGGCGGACCCACTGTCACGGTGCAGGTGCGAGGCGTCGCAGTGCGGCCACGGCTCATCAGCCGGCCACAGCAACGGTCCTCCGACCGAGCTGTCCCCGGCCGAAGGCGCCCCGGGACGGGGGTGCAGCCGAATCGCAGGACGCGCCAACGGCGCCGGCTCGGGAAAGACCGCGGTCAAGTCCACGGGCCGCGGCGGAGTCGTACGTACGAATACCATGCGGGTGATCTGTCACCAGGCACTGACAACCCCGGCCGCCCCGACCAGGTTCGGTGGCATGGGTGTTCAGTTGGTCAGCTCCAACGCACGGGCCCCGGCCCGCGGCGCAGTTCCGTCTCACCTCACACATGACCCAGTACGTCCGTCTGACGGGCAGGCACTTCGAAGACGAGTTCGCGGCCGTCCTCCTCGTCCCACTGCTCCCCGACCTCAACGAAGCCGAAGCCCGAGATCGTGGCCAGGGATGCCACGTTGTCGGGGCTGATCGTCGCCCGCACAGTCGTGACTGCGGGTTCGGCCGCCGCCCGGCGGAGCAACTCGACCAGCGCGGATCGGGCGTATCCCCGGCGACGAAAGCCGGGAGCGATGGAGTAGCCGATCTCGACCATGCCGACCTCGTCCGGTGGCCCGTGGAACCCGGCATGTCCCACAACGAGACCCTTGTCGCCGACGACCGCTTGTCGCACCATCCACCGCGCCCGGCCGGGATCGGCGGCCATCTGGCCGAGCCGGAACTGCCACAGCCACTGTGCTCTGCCGGTCACGAAGTACTCGGTCAGCGGGACCCCGGCCAATCTGCCGGCTTCGGACAGGTCGCCATCGAGCAGAGCGGACATTGCCCCGCCGGACAGCTCGACAAAACGTACACACTTCGGGCTCCGCCTGAACGGTCCCCGGTCATCGGCTTCATCAGTCACCTGCGGATGTTCGCCGACTCACCCACAGGAAGTCCAACGATTTCGAAGCAAACCAGATCTGCCGGACTTCTCCCGCGCCGCGGTCGGCTCCAGCCGTATCCGCGCACGGCATCCCGGTCGCCGAGATCACTACCGGCGGGCAACCGAAACGATGTCACCCGGCTGATCCCACTGTCCCAGCGGATACGCAGGCGGCGGAACCCGTACCCACGTAGCCTCACATCCGGGATCTCAGTACGTCGACCTCACAGCCTGGTGCGAACGGGTCGAAGCCGTGCTCGATCAGCCAGCGAACTGCCAGCAGGCTTCGCAACGACCACCACGCGTGGATCACGCCGAGGTCGATGTCGGTGCCGTAGCCGGCGAGGACGTCGTCGAGGTGCTCCTCGTGTCCGAGCGTGAAGGTGGCGAGGTCGTACAGAGCATCACCCCGGCCCGCCTCGGACCAGTCGATGATGCCGGTGACCTCGTCGCCGTCGACGAAGACGTGCGCGATCTGCAGGTCGCCGTGCGTGAACGCCGGAGTCCAAAGCCGGAGCGCGGCCTCGGCGACCTGGCGGTTACGGGTGACCAGGTCCGCGGGCAGGAGGTCATTCGCCACGAGTGACTCGCATTCGTCGTCGAGTTCCGCCGTCAGCGCGACGATGCTCCGCCCGGCCCGGCCGGGCCGGGGCGGCAGCGGCCCGTCGTGCAGCGTCCGGATGGCGGCGCCCGCCGCGGCCCACGCCGCCGACGACCCGGTCGACGGCCCGCCGAGGCGCCCAAGCGTCGTCCCCGGGAGCGCGGCGATCGCGAGCACGGGCGGCTTGCGCCACAGGACCTCCGGGGTCGGGACCGGCGCGAGGGACATCGCCTCGACTTCGACGTCGATACGCGCCTGATCGGCGTCCACCTTCAGGAACACGTCCCCGACGCGCAGGGTCGCGCGCTCGGAATGGGCGACGACGACTTCGACCTCATCCATGGGCGAGCAGTATCCCGGAGGTGATCGCCGACGTCGCCGGATTTTTCGCATGCGATGACACGGCCGGCCGCGTCCCGCTACCCGACGGCCTCATGTACAGCACTGCCCCTTGACCAGGCCAAGCCCCCTACTGGTCTCGCCGGTGGACGCCGGCGACGGCGATCGCACATGCGGCGCATGCCCAGACCGCGTAGACGGTCCAGGCTCCGCCGGTGGTCCAGGGGAAGAGCGTCGGGGAATGGCCGGCCTCCACGAGCCGTAGCCACGCGGGGTAGGGCAGGGCGTGCCTGACGACCGCCGACCAGTGGCGGCCGTCGGTGAAGACCAGGGGCAGCACGAGAACGACCACCACTGAGGTGATCATGGTGGAGGCGGTGTGCCGGACGACGGCCCCGAGGGCGAGACCGGCGAGCGCGCACACCGGAGCGAGCAGGGCGGAGGCCAGGACGACACGGAAGGCGCCCGGATCGCCGATGGAGACGCCCGCGTCCCGACCGTCGAGGATCGCCTGCGTCACGGTGAACGAGACCCCTGCGACGAACGCGCCGAAGACGGTGGTGACCAGGGTGACGACGACCGCCTTGGCCGCCATCACCGAGCGGCGGGACGGGACGGCCGCGAACGTCGTCCGGATGGTGCCCGTGCTGTACTCGCCGATGATCACCAGCGCACCGATGGCGCTCATGGCCAGAGCCATGAGCAGGGCCGCGTTCGCGCTGAAGGCCTGCTGCAACGCGATCCCGTCGTCGGCGAAGGAGGCGCGGTCCCTGGACACCTGCAGCGTCCAGTGGCTGTACGTGTCGTAGGCGATGCCGGTGTTGAAGCCGATGACGGCCAGGGCGGCGGCCCCGTAGGCGATCCAGGTCGAACGCAGCGACCGGTGTTTGAGCCACTCGGCGGCGACCAGGTCCCGGAAACGGGCGCGGGGTTCGCGGGCGGCGTGCTCGCCGCAGGAAACGTGCGGTGCCGTGGTCATCGGGGATCTCCTCCGGGGAACTGGACACGGTCGGCGGTGAGCTCCATGAAGGCCTCTTCCAACGAGGCGGAGCGGGTACTGAGCTCGTACAGCGGGAGACCGTGCCGTCGGGCGATCTCGCCGATCAGTACCGCGCTCAGGCCGGTCACGGTGAGCTGCTCGCCCTCCAGGTGCACGGCCGCACCCGCGTCCGTCAGCAGGTCCCTCAGGGCGGTCGCGGCGGGCGTGGTCACGGAGACCCTCTGGCGGTCGCCGCGGGACGAGAACTCCGCGAGGCCCTCCGCCGCGATCAGCTCCCCGCGACCGATCACGATCAGCTGGTCGGCGGTGTGCTCCATCTCCGACATCAGATGGCTGGAGACGAAGACGGTACGGCCCTCGGCGGCGAGCCGCCTGAACAGCTCACGCACCCACTTCACCCCCTCCGGGTCCAGGCCGTTGAGCGGCTCGTCGAACAGCAGCACCGGGGGGTCGCCGAGCAGGGCGGACGCGATGCCGAGCCGTTGCTTCATGCCGAGCGAGAATCCGCCGATGCGGCGCCGGGCGACCTCGGCGAGACCGACCTCCCGCAGCACCTCGTCCACTCGGCGCCGCGGGATGCGGTTGCTGCGCGCCAGCGCCGACAGATGCGCTGCCGCGCTGCGCCCGCCGTGCACGTCGTGCGCGTCGAGGAGGGAACCGACATGACGCAGGCCGCGGGGACGGTCACGGAAGCGCCGGCCCTCGATGGTGACCGTGCCGCTGGTGGGCTCGTGCAGGCCGAGGATCAGCCGGAGCGTGGTGCTCTTGCCGGAGCCGTTCGGCCCGAGAAACCCGGTCACCCGGCCGGGACGCACGGTGAAGGACAGGCCCTTGACGGCTGTCGTGCCGCTGTATCGCTTCGTGAGTTCGCTGACTTCGATCATGGTGCCCACGGTGCCGTTCAGCGCCCCCGCTCGTCGTCGGACCGGTGATGACAATCGCCGGGCGCGGACGTCGACCCTGGTTGTACGACCGCAGGCCGATGCCCCGTCGCGTGTACGGGCTTACGATCTCCGCATGCCCCCCTCACCGTCGCCGCCGTTGCCACTGCTCAAGCGCATACCACCGGGCCTGTGGACGGCGCTGGTGTGGGTCCTGGCAGCGGTGCAGCCCATCGTCGAGTACGTCCTGACGCCACCGCGGCACGAGTACTCCCGCAGCTATCCCCGGGACGGCCTCGACTCGCTCACGGCTCAGGGACTGCTCGCCCTCGCCCTCCTGGTCGTCCTGACCGGCAGCGCGCTGCTGCGCCGCCAGACGGAGGTGGCGTACGGTCTGGTGGTCGTCGGCACGGTCGTCTCGTCGGTGGCCTGGCGGCAGGACGAAGTCATGCCCCTGCAGTTTCTGGCGGTGGACGTCGCCCTCTGCTACGTCGCGGCCACCCGGGCCCGGCGCATCGCGATCACCGCGACCGCCGGAACGCTGGGCGTGCTCGCCGGCTACCCGGTCGTGCGGTGGATCACGGGAGGGGGAGGCTCGGGCACCGCCTCCGAACCGTTCGTCGCCCTGACGGTCGTCATCGCCTGGCTCATCGGCAACTCGGTGCACCAGGCCCGTGCCCACACCGCGGAGCTGCACGCCCGGGCCGCCGCCCAGGCCGTCACCGCCGAACGGCTTCGCATCGCCCGAGAGATGCACGACACGGTCGCCCACAGCATCGGCATCATCGCCCTGCAAGCCGGAGCCGCCGCCCGCGTCGTCGAGACACAGCCGGCCAGGGCCCGCGAAGCGATGATCACCGTGGAACACGTCGGGCGTGAGACGCTGGCGGGACTCCGGCGGATGCTGGGCGCACTGCGGCAAGCCGACCAGGAGCAGGAAACCGTCCTCCGGGACCAGGAATCGACCAGCCACGACCAGATGCGCGCACAGACTCCTCCGCAGCCGGCCGTCGGCCTGGCGGATCTGGAACGGCTCGCCACGACGACCACGGCCGCCGGCGTCCGGGTGGAAGTGTGGTGGCAGGGCAAACGCCGCCCGCTCCCCGCGGACGTGGACCTCGCGGCGTTCCGCATCGTCCAGGAGGCGGTGACCAACGTCGTGCGGCACGCGGCTGCCGATCGCTGTCGGGTCAAGGTCGAATACCGGGAGGACGAACTCGTCGTCGAGGTCGCCGACCGGGGCAAGGGCGGCGACACGAAAACCAGGAACCCGGACACCGGATTCGGCCTGGTCGGCATGCGGGAGCGAGTCGCCCTGCTGGACGGCCGATTCACCGCAGGCCCGCGTCCGGGGGGCGGCTTCCGGGTCGCCGCCCGGCTACCGGTGCCGACGGCGGCAGGGAACGAACCCGCAGCGAAGGCCGGAGCCAGATGACCATCCGCGTACTGCTCGCCGACGATCAGCCCCTGGTCCGCGCCGCCCTGCAGATGGTCATCACCGACACCGCGGACGTTCAGGTCGTGGGCGAGGCCGGAGACGGCACCGAAGCGGTCCGGCTGACCGGGGAACTCACCCCCGACGTGGTGGTGATGGACATCCGGATGCCCGGCATGGACGGCATCGAAGCCACCCGCCTGATCACCACGGGCACCAGCACCACACGCGTTGTCGTCCTGACCACCTTCGACGACGACGACTACGTCTACGGAGCGCTGCGCGCCGGCGCGTCCGGATTCCTGGTCAAGGACATGGCCTTGGACGACATCCTCGCCGCAGTCCGCGTCGTGGCCGCCGGGGACGCCCTCATCGCACCGAGCGTCACCCGCAGACTGATCAAGGAGTTCGCGGACCGTCCCGCGGCGACGCCGCCACGCCGGACGGAACTCGAGCGCATCACCGACCGGGAACGTGAGGTGCTCACCCTGGTCGGCAGGGGCCTGTCCAATGCCGAAATCGCCGATCAGCTCTCCATCAGCGCCGCCACCGCCAAGACCTATCTGACCCGGCTGCTCGCCAAGCTCGACGCACGTGACCGGGTGCAACTCGTGATCCTCGCCTACGAAGCGGGGCTGGTGGCACCGTCCTGCTGACGTTCACGGCCGCTCCCGGCCGCGCCGTCGGCCCGTCGGCAGGGGGACCGGGGCGGTGCCGGGGACGACCGTGTTCGTCAGGGTGCCGATGCCCTCCACCGTGAGGGACACGGTGTCGCCGGGCTTCAGCGGCGCAGGGCACTGTTCGCCGCGCCTGCCCCACAGCTCGGCCAGACAGCCGCCGTTGCCACAGGTTCCCGAGCCGAGGACGTCACCCGGTACGACGCGGGTGCCGCGGGAGGCGTACGCGGTCATCTCCTCGAAGGTCCAGCTCATGTTGGACAGCAGATCCTCACCGACCTTCTCGCCGTTGACCTCGGCGGTAAGGGCCAGGCGCAGGAACCCGTCGGCGTCCCGGTGGGGCTCCAGCTCGTCCGCGGTGACCAGGTACGGACCGAGGGTGGTGGCGGTGTCCTTGCCCTTGCAGGGACCGAGGCGCACCTTCATCTCCGCGCTCTGCAGGTCGCGCGCGGACCAGTCGTTGAAGACGGTGTAGCCGACGATGTGGTCACGGGCCTGCTCGGGGGTGAGGTCCCGGCCCTCGCGCCCGATCACCGCGCCCACCTCCAGCTCGTAGTCCAGCACGGCCGAGCCGGGCGGCACCGGGATGTCGTCCCGGTGGCCGTAGATCGCGTGCGGGTTGGTGAAGTAGAAGGTCGGGGCCGCGTACCACTGCTCGGGGACACCGTCCGCTCCGTCGATGGAGCGGCGTACTCCTTCGACGTGCTCCTCGAAGGTGACGAAGTCCCGTACCGACGCGGGCGTCAGCGGGGGGAGCAGCCGCACCCGGGAGACGTGCGGACCGGGCGGGACGTCGAGTGCCTCCCGGCCGGCGGCGAGCAGCCCGGGCAGGCCGTCGGTCTCCGCTAGCAGGGCCGACAGGGAGGAGACGCCCGGTAGCGGCAGGAGGGTGCCGTCGGCTTCGACGACGGCCACCCGGTGGCGGTGGCGGTGCTCGTAGGCGGCGAAACGCATGGTGTGGCTCCAGTGGGAGGAACGGTCGGTCCAGCGGGATGCGCCTCAGGTCGTGGTCCACGGTGACCTGGCACATGTCAGGTCGCGGGCAGCACGGCCGTGACCCCGGGGCCGGGGCGGGGCGGGGCGTCGGCTCAGACCGGCGGGGCGACGAAGACGCCGCGGTCGGGGTCGTTGAAGGACTCCTTGGCGACGAGTTCGTTCATGGGGTTGGCGGTGCCCCACTGGTCGGTGACCTCGGGCTGGGAGAAGTCGTAGACGTGAGGGTGCCAGGTGTCCTCGTCCAGGCACTCCAGTTCGGTGGTGTACTCGACGGTGTTGCCGTGCGGGTCGAGGAAGTAGGTGAACGTGTTGTCGCCCGCCATGTGCCGGCCCGGGCCCCAGATCTTCTTGAAGCCGGCCCGGATGACACGGCCGGAGCCGCGCATGTACTCGTCGATGCCGCGCATCTCGAAGGAGACGTGGTGCAGGGAGGTGTGCGGGCCCTTGGCCAGTGCCATGGAGTGGTGCTGGTTGCTGATCCGCATGAAGTGCATGACCTCGCCCATGTGCGGCGAGCTGAGCGTGTCGGAGAGGGCGAAGCCGAGGTGGCGCTCGTACCACTCGCGGGTGCGGTTCAGGTCGGGGGAGTTGAGGACGACGTGGGAGAGCTTGACCGGGATGGACTCCTTCTCCTCGATCCTGCGGTGCTGCCGGACCCCGACGTCGGCCGAGACCTCGATGGTGCGGCCGTCGACGTCGAAGAAGCGGAAGCCGTATCCGCCGCCCGGGGTGTCGACCGTGCCGGGCCGGGATATCAGCTGCACACCGCCCGCGAGCAGCCGCTCGGCGAGGGTGTCGACGTCGGCCGCGGACGCGGCGCCGTAGGAGACGAGGTCGAGGCGCTTCTCCTCGGCCTTGCGCAGCCGGACGACGTACTGCTCGGGGGAGCCCTCGGCGGCCAGGAAGGAGATGCCGGAGTCCTCGGTGACCTTGGTCAGGCCCCAGACCCCGGAGTAGAAGTCGAGCTGCTTGTCGTAGTCGGGCACGGCGAGGTCGACGTGCCGCAGGTGGGTGAGCAGGCGTGCGCTCATGGGGTTCCTCCTCGGGTGAGGGCGAGGTTGAGCAGGGCAGCGGCGTTCGCACCGCGGACGGCGGCGGTGTCGGCCTCGGACAGACGCGCGGCGCGCAGGGCGCCGACGGGATCCTCGGTTCCCATGTCGAAGGGGAAGTCCGAGCCGAGCAGCACCCGGTCGGCCCCGGCGGCGCGCACCAGTTCGCGCAGGACGTACGGATCGTGGACGAGGGAGTCGAAGTACAGCCGCTTCAGATAACTGCTGGGCGGGCGGGCGCAGCCGGCGCCCGAGTCGGAGCGGGCCGACCAGGCGTGGTCGGAGCGGCCGATGTGGGTGGGCAGGTAGCCGCCGCCGTGCGCCGCGACGATCTTCAGCCCGGGGTGCCGGTCGAGGACACCGGAGAAGATCAGGTGGGACAGCGCGACGGCGTTCTCGGTGGGCTGGCCGACGGTGTTGGACAGGTACCAGCGGTCCAGACGCTCGTCGAGCGTGCACCCGAAGGGGTGCAGGAAGAGGATCGCGCCCCTCTCCGCGGCCCGGGACCAGAAGGGCTCGTAGGCCGGGTCGGACAGCTCCCGGCCGGGGGCGTGGCTGGAGATCTCCACCCCCGCCAGGTCCTGGTCGAGGGCGTGGTCCAGGGCGTGCACCATGTGGTCCGGGTGCTGGAGGGGCGCGAGGCCGAGCCCGCGCAGCCGGTCGGGCGCCCGCGCGCAGTGCGCGGCCGTCGCCTCGTTGGCCAGCCGGTACACCTTCTCCGCCGTCGCCTCGTCGGCCCAGTAGTGGTAGTGCGAGGGGGAGGGGCTGACCAGCTGCACGTCGACACCCTGCGCGTCCATCGCGGCCAGGCGCAGGGCGACATCGGTCATCCGGGGGACGCGCTCGCGGACCATGGGCCCGTTGACCGCGAGTGCGGCGGGCCCGTTGCGCCGGGCGTCCAACTCCCTGGCCTCGGCGTGGCCGGGCAGGCCGGCCACGAGTGATTCGACCACGGGGAGCAGGACGTGTGCGTGCACGTCGACGGTGGGCCGGGTCACGGCAGTTCCCTGAGCATGGTCATGGTGCGGGCCATCAGGCCCGGCACGTCGGCGTCCCGTACGCCGTCGAGCTGCCACTGCCCGATCTGCACGGACGCCTCCACGACCGGGCGGACGCGGGCGATCCGCCGGTGGTAGTACGCCTGGAACAGCGCGTCGTCCCACGTCTCGGAGGAGGTCAGCAGTCGCGCGAGTACCCAGGCGTCCTCGAGGGACAGCGCGGCGCCCTGGGCCAGGGTGGGCGGACAGCAGTGGGCGGCGTCGCCGACGAGGACGACGCGGCCGCGGTGCCAGGAGCCTTCGACGAGCATCCGGTCGAACCAGGTGTAGTTGACCCTCGCCGGGTCGGTGATCTGCTCGGTGATCTCCGGCCAGTGCCCGCCGTAGTGGCGGGTGAGGCGTCGCATCTCCTCGGCGTACGACTGGGGCGGTATGGAGGCGCGGTCGCGGTTGGCCTCGACGACGTAGGCGTAGAGGGCGGTCTCGCTGGTGGGGCAGTAGCCGGCGATGTAGGCGGGGCCGCCGTAGGCGAGGTCGGTGCGGGCCACGCCCGCCGGGCGCGGGGCGGCGACGCGCCAGATGGCCATGCCGGTGGGCTCGGGCCTGTCCGTGATGCCGATCGCGGCGCGGGTGGCGGAGCCGAGGCCGTCGGCGGCGACCACCAGGTCGTAGCGGTGCTGGGAGCCGTCGGAGAGCCGGACGTGCACACCGTCGGAGTGCTGGCCGAGGATGTCGGCGGTGGTGCCCAGCCGGACCGACGCGCCGCCGGCGCGCACGGCTTCGATGAGGATCTGCTGGAGCCGGGGGCGCTGCATGCCGACGGTGGCGGGCAGGTCGTCGCCGCCGGTGCGCAGGTCGTCCTGAACATGCAGGACGGTTCCGTCGGGGGCGGTGATGCCCACGGAGCCGAAGCCGTGTCCGGACGCCTCCACCTGTTCCCAGACACCGAGTTCGCGCAGGACGCGCAGGGCGTTGCCCTGGAGGGTGATGCCGGAGCCGGCGGTGGCGTTCCAGTCGTCCTTGGCCTCGATCAGGTCCACGGCGATTCCGGCGCGGCGCAGCAGGATGGTGACGGCGTTGCCGGCCGCGCCGCCACCGACGACGAGGACCGTGCGGGGCTGGGTCATGAAGAACTCCTCCGTTCCTCGGACTACTTGACGGCGATCGGGTTGACGGGCGAGCCGACCGCTCCGGTGATGGGCAGCGGCGCCGCGGTGAGCCAGCAGCCGTACCGTCCGTCGGCGGCGCAGTCGTCGGCGAGGGCTTCGAGGTCCCACATCTCCCCGATGAGCAGGCCGATGTGAGGGATGGCGACCTGGTGCAGCGGCTGGAAGGCGTGCTCGAACTCGTTGGGCCGCACTTCGAACCCCCAGGTGTCGGTGGCGAGCGCGGCGATCTCGCTGCCGTGCAGCCAGCCGGCCGTGGTGAACGACAGGCCGGGAGCCGGACCACCGGCGTACTCGCCCCAGCCTCCGGCGTGGGGGGATTCCCGTCGGCGTACCCGGGCGAGCTGACCGGTGCGGACGAGGACGATGTCGCCTCTACCGACCCGCACACCGTGCGCCTCGGCGGTCGCGGCCAGGTGCTCCTCGGTGATCGCGAAGCCGTCCGGCAGCTCACCGTCCTCACCGACGACCCGGCCGACGTCCAGGAGCACCCCGCGTCCGGCGACGTGCGGGGCCATGTGCTCGATGCCGGTGACCAGGTCACCGTCGGAGGTGACGACCTGCTCGGCCGGGCGTCCGTTCCACGCCTTGCCGTGGTCGAAGATGTGGCCGAGACCGTCCCACTGGGTGGAGCACTGCAACGGCATCGCTATGACGTCGTCGGCGCCGCCGATGCCGTGCGGGAAGCCCTGGTTGCCGAGGGCGGCGTCGGTGCCGGTGTCCAGCATGGTGTGCACCGGGTTGGTGCGACGCCGCCAGCCCTTCTGGGGGCCGTTCATGTCGAACCGCTGCGAGAGGGAGAAACTGACGCCCCGCCTGATCAGCGCGGCACCTTCACGGCGCTTGGCCTCGTCGAGGAAGTTGAGCGTGCCGAGCACGTCGTCCTCGCCCCAGCGGCCCCAGTTGGAGTACGCCTTCGTGGCCCGGGCGATCGAGCCCTCGGGGTCCGTGCGGTCCAGGATCACCGGGCCGCCTCCGCCACGCACCGGGTGCGCTGGGCGCCGAGTCCGGTGATGGAGGCGTCCATGACGTCGCCGTCGCGCAGCAGCCGGCCCCAGTGCATGCCGTTGCCGGCCGGGGAGCCGGTGAGCACCAGGTCGCCGGGGAGCAGGCGGGCGGTCCGTGAGGCGTAGGACACCATCCGGGCGACGTCGAAGATCATGTCGTTGGTGGACTCGTCCTGCATGTTCTGGCCGTTGAGCTTCAGCGTGAGGCGCAGGTCGCCCGGGTCCGCGATCGACGCGGTGGGCACGATCCAGGGGCCGAGCGGCGTGAATCCGGGGGCGTTCTTGCTGCGCAGCCAGTCGGTGCCGATCTGCGGCATGTCCCGGCGGAAGACGGTGGCCCGGTCGGTGAGGTCGTTGGCGATCGTGAAGCCCGCGACGTGGCCGAGGGCCTCCTCGACGGACACCCGGTGGGCGGGGCGGCCGATCACCGCCGCCAACTCCAGCTCCCAGTCGGGCTTTTCGGCCCAGGCGGGCAGCACGACCTCGTCGTACGGCCCGGTGATCGCACTCGGCAGGCCGATGAACACGTACGGCAGGTCCTCGGCCGCCCTCCGGTCCATGATCTCCGCGGCCTCGGCGCGCCGCTCCGGCTCCGGCCTCTCGTCACCGGGCGCACGGTGTGCGACGTGCAGGTCGATGACGTGCTGCCGGTAGTTGGCGCCGGACTGGAACACCTGGCGCGGCTCGACCGGCGCGTGGACCTTGTAGTCCGCGAGCGGCCGACCAGCCCCATCGGCCTCGTCGGCCAGCGACCGCAGCCGAGGCAGTGCTGCGTCCCAGCCCTCCAGCAGCGTACGGGTGGTCAGCCGTTCGTCGTCGAATGCGACGCGCAGGTCGAGCACCAGGGCGTCGGGGGTGACGAGGGCGGGGAAGGCGGGTCCCTCGAGGGCGGAAAGGGTGGCCAGTGCGAAGGGTCCGGCGAAGAGGGCGGACGCGGCTTCAGGTTTCACGGACAGGTCCTCCTGATTGCGGTGGCACTAATCTGGACCCGCCTCTTGCGATCAGGGAAATCGATTGTGTGGATGCTCGTCATCCATCAGGCGAATTCCCGCAGGTCGTCGTCGGACAGCTAGGGAAAACGCCGTGAATCTCAGTCGCCTGGACCTCAATCTCGTCGTCGCCCTGCGCGCCCTCCTCGAAGAGCGCAACGTCACCCGTGCCGGGCAGCGCGTCGGCCTCAGCCAGCCCGCGATGAGCGCGGCCCTGTCCCGCCTGCGCCGCCACTTCGACGACGACCTGCTCGCCCGGGTCGGCGGCCACTACGAGCTGACGGCCCTCGGCCAGGTCCTCATGGACCGCACCGCCACGGCGTACGACGTGCTGGAGCGCCTCTTCGCCAGCCAGGCGGACTTCGATCCCGCCGAAGAGCGCCGGGAGTTCAAGCTGATCGCGTCCGACTACGCCGTCGCGGTCTTCGGTGCCGAGCTGGCCCGGTTCGTGCACGAGGAGGCTCCCGGCATCCGGCTGCGCTTCGCCCAGACCCCGACCAGCGTGGTGGACGGCACGGAAACGCTGCTGAGCACGTCCGACGGCCTGTTGATGCCGCACGGCGTCATCAGCGACTTCCCGGCCACCGACCTGTACGGGGACCGGTGGGTCTTCCTCGTCGCCGACGACCATCCGAACGTCGACGACCGCCTCACCCGCCAGGACCTGACCCGCCTTCCCTGGGTCACCTACCAGCGCACCTACGACGCCCCGGCCGTGCGCCAGCTCGGGATGCTGGGCATCGAGCCCCGGGTCGAGGTCTCCGTGGACAGCTTCCAGATCATCCCGCTGCTGGTGGCCGGCACCCGGCGCATCGCCCTGATCCAGGCCCGCCTGGCCCGGCTCCTGGCGCCGCTCGCCGGCGTCCGCGTGGTGGAGCCGCCGTACGAGGCCGTGCCGTTGCGGGAGGCCATGTGGTGGCACCCCGTGCACACCCACGACGCGGCCCACATCTGGCTGCGCGAGACCGCGGCCCGTGTCGGCCGACGGATGGCCGACGGGCCCGAAGAGTGAGGGGCGCGGCCCGCTGTGGGCGACTGATGCCACCCACGTGACGGATGAAGCCGTCCGCAAGGTGAATCAGGTGTGGTCGCCCAGGTGGACCGGCACGGCCCTCTCGCTGAACGACCTGTAGGCCCTCGCCCAGGCGTGGTGCGTGGAGCGCGGTGCGGCCGCCCCGAACACCGCACATCACGATGCGTTCTTCCGGCTACGGGGCGTCTCGCTTCGCGGTGGCGTGGACGGAGCCGAGCAGGTCGAGGGCCTGGGCGTCGGGGCTGCCGGGCTCGGCCTGGTAGATGACGAGTTGTTGGCCCGGAGCGTCCCGCACGTCGAACGCCTGGTAGGTGAGCGTCAGGGGCCCGACGTCCGGGTGGAGGAAGTGCTTGGCGTCCTGGGTCTTGCCACGCACGGCGTGCGTGTTCCACAGGTGGGTGAAGTCCGTGCTGTGCTCGGTGAGGTCGCGGACGAGTTCCCGAAGCCGTGGATTGTCCGGATCGAGGCCGGCAGCCTGGCGCAGGTGGCTCACGGTGGCCTGCGCCGTGTGGCTCCACCGGGTGTAGAACTGGCGGCCTGCCGGATCGAGGAAGGTCATGCGCGCCAGATTGTCCGCATGCCGGAAGGGCGAGTGCAGGGCCTCGGCCAGGGCATTGCTCGCCAGGACGTCCAAGGTCCTGTTGATGACGAACGCCGGGGCGCCCGGGTATCCGTCCATCAGCTGACGAAGGGCGGGACCGACTCGGTCCGTGGTGTGGGTGAACCGGTTGCTCGGCGCCGTCCCGGCCAGCCGGTGCAGGTGCGCGTGGGCGTCGGGGTCCAGTCGCAGGGCGCGGCCGAGCGCGTCGAGTACTTGGGCCGAGGGGTGGCGTTCGCGCCCCTGTTCCAGGCGGGTGTAGTAATCCGCGTTCACCCCGGCCAGGACTGCGACCTCTTCACGACGCAGTCCGGTGACCCGGCGCACGCCGTAGCTCGCCATGCCGACGTCCCGCGGCCGGAGCCCCGCCCTGCGTGCGCGAAGGAACTCTCCCAGGTGGTTGTCGGTCATGCCCTCAGGTTAGAGCGCAGGGGCGGTGTGCTGCCCGGGTGCACCGCACCCAGGCAGCACACGTCCTGGTGGGCGGTCGCCGACCTGACCAGACTCGGTCGGGCAGGACAGATCCGCACCCATGGACGAGGGGAGTCCGCCATGACGGGCAGCACGGAGAAGAGCCATGCCGACGTGGTCGGCATGTGGGTGACCGCGAACGGTCACATCCGCCAGGAGTTGCGGCCGGACGGCCGCTACGACGAGGCCCGCGGCGACCGGCGCAGCGCGTACACGGGCCGCTACACGGTGACCGGCAGCCACATTGACTACGTCGACGACTCCGGGTTCCACGCGACGGGCGACATCCGCGATGGCGTGCTCTACCACGAGCACCTCGTGCTCTACCGAGAGGAAACGCAGGCATGACAGACACAGCCAAGGTCGTGGCGATTACCGGAGCGAGCAGCGGAATCGGCGAGGCGTCCGCCCGCCGGCTTGCCGCGGACGGCCACCGTCTGCTCCTCGGGGCGCGGCGCACCGGTCGTCTCGACGCGCTGACCAGAGAGATCACCGCAGCAGGGGGCACCGCGACGTTCCAGCGGCTGGACGTCACGGACGCCGACGACGTCCGGGCGTTCGTGTCCGCCGGACGCGAGCACTACGGCCGAGTGGACGTGATGGTCAACAACGCCGGAGTGATGCCGCTCTCGCCGCTGGAGGCACTGAGGACCGACGAGTGGAATCGCATGCTCGACGTCAACGTGCGGGGAGTCCTCCACGGTATCGCCGCCGCCCTGCCCACGATGCGGGCCCAGGGCGGCGGGCACTTCGTGAACGTCGCTTCCGTCGGCGCCTACGAGGTCTCTCCGACCGCCGCCGTCTACTGCGCCACCAAATTCGCGGTCCGCGCGATCTCCGAAGGACTGCGCCAGGAGTCCACCGGGGACATCCGGGTCACCCTCGTTTCCCCGGGCGTGACCGAGTCGGAGCTCGCCGACAGCATCTCGGATCCGGCTGCCAGGGAGGCCATGAAGGCGTACCGCGCCGTGGCACTGCCCGCATCCGCCATCGCGGAGGCCATCGCCTACGCCATCTCCCAGCCCTCGCAGGTCGACGTCAACGAGATCGTTGTCCGCCCCGCCGCCAGCGCCCAGTAGGCCGCGGTGGCGCCACTCGTTGCACACGTTCGGCGCGGCGGTGGAACTTCGGAGGCGGCGCCCGGCAGGCGGCTGATCATCGCCTGCGTCTCTTCGTCGCGTACATCTCAGGCTGGGCGCGGTCGGACAGCGGCGGCTGGCGTCTGGAGTTCGGTCTGGCCGTCCTGCCGGCCGTTGTCCTCGGCGTCGGCAGGCTGCACATGCCCGAGAGCCCCCGCTGGCTCCGAGCGCGGTCTGCGCGAGGAGGCCGCGACGGTCCTGACCCGGCCCCGGCCGCCCGGCGGGGCGTGGGCCGCGAGATCGACGAGATGACCGGCGTGGCCACGGCCACGCCCGCCGGCGGTTGGCGCGACCTGCGGCAGCGGTGGCCGCGCCCCGCGCTGCCGACCGCCGTCGGCATCGCGGCCTTCTCCCAGCTCACCGGCGTCAACGCCGTGGTCCACCACGCACCGACGATCCTCGTCGAGCCGGGTTCGGCGACTCGGGCGCGCTGCTCACCGGTATCGGTATCGGCGTGATGCTGGTGATCGCCGGTGTGGTCGGCGCCGTCACCGTGGACCGGGTGGGCCGCCGGCGCGTCATGCTGTGGTTCCTTCCGGCTCCGGCCTCGCCACGGCGGTCATGGCGCTGGCCTTCCTCCGCCCGGAGGGCTCGGCGCCCGGCGGTGGACAGCGATTACCGCGCTCGTCGCGTACCTCCTGTTCAACGGCATCGGGATCCAGGCGGTCGCCTGGATCATCGGCCCGCAGATCCTGCCGCTGAGTGTGCGCGGCCCGGCGACCAGGGGACGGTCCCCGGAGAGCATCGAACGCGCACTGAAGCGCGGCGGATCCTTCCGGAGGCCGCCCCGTCTTACGCGCCCTCCACGGAGGACGGGGCCGCACCGGCCTGACGACGTCCGGCGCCCGCGCGCCACTCGGCAGCGGTCAGTCAGTGGCCTCGGGAACTGGCTTGCCGCGGGTTGCGCCGGACCGGTCGGTCATGGCCGGTTGCTTGCCGAACACGGCAGGAGGAAGGCGTCGGAGAACGCGGGACGGACGGATTCAGTCGGCCATGCCGGATACTGGTAGCAGGGCGGAGGCGACCATGCTGACTGAGCTGCGCGAGCATGTGGGCAAGTCCCTGTTCGAGCGAGTGGCGGGCCCGGACGGACCGGCCACTCGGGTCCGGATCCACGACACCCCTGGTCCTCGCTGGTTCGGTCCCGACCGTCCCATACGCGCTGTCCACGGCGATGCCTCGATGTTCATCGGCGGAATCAGTGCCCTGCTGCTGCAGTCCCTGCACCCACTCGCCATGGCGGCTGTCGCCGCCCACTCCGGCTACCGGGGCGACCCGTGGGGCCGATTGCAACGCACCAGCACGTTCCTCGCCGTCACCACGTACGGCACCGCCGACGACGCCCAGCAAGCGGTCGACCACGTTCGCGGAATCCACGAGAGCATCAGCGGCAGGACCGCGGAGGGGCTGACCTACCGTGCCGCAGACCCGCACCTGCTCGGATGGGTCCACGCGGCCGAGACCGACAGCTTCCTCCGCGCCCATCAGCGCTACGGGTCCTGCCCTCTCGACGACGCGGACTACGACGCCTACGTAGCCGACACCGCTCGGGTGGCTGAGGCCCTGGGAGTGATCGACCCTCCCCGCGACCGTCACGACCTGTCCCAGCGTCTCTGCGCCTACCGGCCTGAACTGCGGGTCACCCCCGAGGCCAGGGCCGCCGCGCGCTTCCTGCTGCTGCAACCGCCGATTCCCCTCGTGGCACGGCCGCTATACGCCGGACTCGCGGCGAACGGCGTGGCCTGCCTCCCGGCCTGGGCCCGGGACGCGCTGAAACTGCCACGCCTGCCGGTCATCGAGGACCTCGCTGTACGCCCCGTCGGCCGCGCACTGACCGGCGCCATCCGCTGGGCCATGGCCCCGCCACCGCCAAGCCCGTGACGGGGCACGGGCGCCACGGTGCGCGGGTCGAGCGTGGCCTGCCCCATACACACCGTCGTCCCGGTCCGCGAGCGGCGAGACCGCCGAGCCCGGCAGGTCGATCCCTCATCGTCTGCGGACCGCAGGTCACGAAATCCATGGACCAGGGCGTTTCCGACCAGCGGCCAGGACGCTGAGGCGCGACTCTGGGTCATGACGAAGTGACCCTGGGAGCCGCTGATGTCCGAGAACCTGAGCAAGGCACAACCACCGGTCGTCGACCGGGCGACCTTCGAACGCCGACTTGAGGCGCTGAGGGAAAGGGAGAAGGGCCATACCCGCGAAGGGGATGCGATCGCCGCCGCGCGCCGCAGGCTTCCGATGGTCGAGGTGGCCGCCGACAGCCCGCTGCTGGGACCGGATGGCCCCGTGACGCTCCTGGACGCGTTCGAAGGGCGACGCCAGATGATCGCCTACTACTTCATGTGGTGGCCCGGTCGGCCGGCCGCTGAGCAGTGCGAAGGCTGTACCTGGGTGATGAGCCACGTGGGGGAGCTCGCCTACCTCCACTCCCGCGACATCACCTTCGCCGCGTTCTGTCAGGGGCGGAACACCGCTTACGGTTTCGCGGATGCGCAGACGTCGTACGAGGAGAGTCTGCGCTACCGCGCCTTCATGGGCTGGACGATGCCGTGGTACTCCGCCCAGCCCTCGCTCGAGTCGCTTCTGACCGGTCGGGAGCTCGGCTTGTTCCACCTGGTGTGCTACCTGCGCGACGGCGACCGTGTCTTCGAGACGTACTGGACCAGACGCCGTGGGGCGGAGACGGTGGACTACAGCTACGCGCTCATGGACATCACGGCGTTCGGGCGTCAGGAGGCCTGGGAGGACTCACCGGCCGGCTGGCCACGCCTCGGGCAGGCCACGCGGACTCTCAGCGGGGCCCCGGACTGGAGGCCGCTACGGGATGGTGAGCAGGGCGGACGCCCTACAGCACACTGGCCACGCGTCGACGCCGGCCGCTCCGACGACCTGGGCGCCACCAGCCCCAGCCGGAGAACCGAGTCCGATCACTGACTGACTCCGACGCGCACGCAGTAGCCACGGCAGAGCCGGATGACCGGAGCCGTGGCGCGACCGCCCGAGTGAAGGTGGCGTGCCGCGGCCTCAGCCCAGCCGTGCGCCGTCCACGGCGGCCTGCCACGTACGCCACCTGCCCCGGTTCACCCGCACCCCTGTGGAGCGGGGTCAGGGACAGGCGTGGGCATCGGCCCCTGCGTCGCCGTCCTCGCCGGGGCCTGCCTGGCCACCACGACGATGCCGGACGGAGTGCCTGTGAGCCCCGCCGGGGGAGTGCCCGCCGACAGCGGGTCGAGCCGCGCATGAGAAGGCCTCAAGGAACGCCCTAGCGGGCCGGGACAGGGCCGGGGCGTCTTGTTCGCCCCGGCCGCCGGTCGCTCCGGGACTGCCGGGCCGGCTGGAATTCCGACGAAGGGACGCACCGTGAACGTCGCCTCCGAGACCGAGTTCGACCTGGACCTCGACCTGAGCATCGTCGTCGAGGAAGCCCCCGCATGGAGGCCAAGTCCTTCACCGGCACGGGCACCTGCCTCTCCTGCCCGGCGGCCTCCTGGCACCGGCGTCCGTACACGCAGGCGAGCGACGTGAACATGTGGGGCGGAGGAGGTGCGGATGAGGGACGACAGCGCATTCGACGCCGTGGGGCCGGTCCTGCTGCGGGCAGCAGTCCTTCCGCTGCCCGGCCCGGCCGGGGGCGGGGCCCCGGAGCGGATTCCGGGCGGGGCCCGGCCGGGGACCCCGGTGGGCCCGGCGCGCAGCGTGCCGAGGCGGCCCGGATGGTCGGTGACCCGGTGTTCATGGCCGCCGTCGAGCCGGCCAGCCCGAGCCTGGCGGGGGAGGCCCGCCGCCTGGTGCGCGGCGCCCGCTTCCTGTTCACCAACGAGTACGAGGCGGCCCTGCTCCAGGAGCGCACCGGCTGGACGGAGGAGGAGGTACTGCGCCAGGCCGACGTCTGGCTGCTGACCCGGGGCGCGGCCGGGATGGACATCGGCCGGTCCGGCCTGCCCTGGCTGCACGTCGACGCCGTCCCCGCCGCGGCCGTCGGCGAGCCGACGGGGGTCGGCGACGCGTTCCGCGCCGGTTTCCTCGCAGGCGTGACCGGGGGACTGTCGTACGAGCCGGCGGCCCGGCTGGGCTGCGCCCTGGCGACCGCCCCACCTTCCCTCGCTCTGACCCGACCCCGAGGAGACGAACATGACGACGAGGGCTCCGCAACTCTCCCGCGGTGTACGCGAGATAATCCTGGACGCCGGAGGGGTCGCGCTCTCCGGCCTCCTCAGCGAGCCCGGGCACACTCGGGCCGGGCGGTCGTCGTGGCCGTCCACGGCGGCGGCATGAACGCCGGCTACTTCGACGGCCAGGCCTGGGAGAGCGCTCGCGGCCGACCGATCGCCGTGGGGGCGGGGGCGCGTCCGGAGAATCGCCCGGTGGAGGTGAAGAGGGGAGACGGGAGCGCGGAATAGCGCTCGACGAGCTCGCGCAGGCGAGCCATCGGGGAGCCGTCCTCGTAACCTCCGTCGTCGGCGGGGACGACGCCGAGCTCGCGGCGGGCCTCGGCGGCGGCGTTGGTCCGCGGCTCGGCCATCCGCGCGGAGCTTCGTCGGCGATGATCCGTACCGGACGCCGGAGCCCGTGGCGCAGCTCGCCGGAGACGCCGGCGGCGTCGGCGTACCGGGGAAGTCCCTGAGGGCCGCCTCAGGGGGGAATGGGGGCCGGCCCCGATGTCCGGCCCCTGAACGGCCAAGAGTCTTGGGACATGCCCCGGACGAAGCGCGTACTCATCATCTCCGGCTCGATCCTCACCGTCCTGGTCCTCCTCGTGGGCGGGGCCTTCCTCTGGCTGTGGACGAGCGCCGACGTGACCACCGTCGGCAAGGAGTCCTTCGACAACGAACTCGCGATACCGCCCCTCGCCGAGTCGCGCGTCGACAAGGACGGGACACGCGTCTTCGACCTGCGTATGCGGCCGGGCCAGAAGGAGTTCGTGGACGGACGCAAGACCGACACGTGGGGCTTCAACGGCGACTACCTGGGCCCCACCCTGCGCGCGCAACGCGGGGAGAAGGTCCGGGTACGGGTCCGCAACGGCCTCGACGAAGCGTCCACCGTGCACTGGCACGGCATGCACCTGCCCGCGAAGACGGACGGCGGCCCGCACCAGATGGTGGCCGCGGGCGACACCTGGTCCCCGCACTGGACGGTCGACCAGCCGGCCGCCACCCTCTGGTACCACCCGCATCCCCACGGGGCGACGGAGAAGCACGTCCAGCGCGGTCTGGCCGGCATGTTCATCCTCGACGATGCGGCATCCGACCGGCTCGCGCTGCCGACGCGCTACGGGATCGACGACCTCCCCCTGATCGTGCAGGACGTCTCCTTCGACGGGGCCGCCTTCGACCATGGTCGCGGCATGATGCAGAACGTCGGCTTCCTCGGCGAGCGGACCATGGTCAACGGCACGCTCAGCCCGTACCGGGAGGTCGCCGACGAACGGGTGCGCCTGCGCCTGCTGAACGCCTCGACGGCCCGTACCTACAACTTCGGGTTCTCCGACGACCGCGCCTTCGACCTCGTCGGCACGGACGGCGGCCTCCTGACGCGGCCCGCCACACTCGAACGGATCCAGCTCTCCCCCGGGGAGCGGGCGGAGATCGTCGTGATGATGCGCCCCGGCGAGCGCACCGTCCTGCGCAGCTACCCCCAGGACAACTACGGCGATGCCTGGCAGAAGCGGTTCAACGGCGGCGACGACTTCTTCGACGTACTGCAACTGCGTGCCGCCGACCGCCTGCGCCCGTCGCCGAAGACGCCCGCCGAGCTGGGCACACTGGAGGTGCCGGACGGCACCGGGGCCGTGAAGGCCCGCCACTTCGACCTCAAGCGCTCCGGGATCAATGGCCGTGCCATGGCCATGGACCGGGTGGACGAGACCGTCACCCGCGGGACGACCGAGACCTGGACCGTGCGCAACACGAACGGCATGCCGCACAACTTCCACGTCCACGACGTCCAGTTCCGCGTGCTGGAGGTGAACGGCGGGGCACCGCCGGCCGCGCTGCGCGGCCCCAAGGACACGGTCTTCGTGCCCAACGGCACCACCATGAAACTGGCCATGCGCTTCGACGGCCCGGCCGACCCGGACACGCCGTACATGTACCACTGCCACCTGCTCTACCACGAGGACCAGGGAATGATGGGCCAGTTCGTGGTCGTCGAGAAGGGCCAACAGGCGGGACGGCCCGGCGAACACCAGCACTGACCGGCATCCGCGGGGGCCGCGCGGCCCGCCCCCGTGAGACGGACGCGGACGGGTCGACGACGACGGCCCGGGTGAACCCCGATACGTCCCGTGGACCGCATCGAGTGGTTTACGCCTCCCGTCCGTGTGAGGGCACCGCCACCGGGTCGCTCCTGCATCAAGGGTGGGACCCGATGAACACTCAGAATGCGAACAACTCAGGTACCAGCACGTCGTCCGGCACGCAGTCCCGCGCGGCCGGGGAGGAACAGCCGGCGTCCGGCGCTCACGGCGCACCGCCTCCGGCGCACCGCCGGACCACGCCCTCGCGGCGCTCCGTGGTCACGGCGACCGGAGCCTCCGCGCTCGCCGTCGGCCTCACCGCCGCCGTCACCCCCGCGACCGCGCTCAGCCCCGCGACCGTGCCCGCGGTCACGCCGGCCGCGGCGCCGCCCGGCACCGACCCCGAGGCGTACCGGACGGTCGCCCGTGCGGTCGTCGTCCACGACGAACACGACAAGCCCCTGGTCCCGGCCTACGTGAAGGCGGTCAACGACGGCCTGCCCGCCAGCCGGGGGAAGGCCACCAAGCGGGTCCTGATCGTCGGGGCCGGCCCGGCCGGACTGCTCGCCGCCGACCTGCTGAACCGGGCGGGCCACGACGTCGTCGTGATCGAGGCCAACGGCAACCGGGTCGGCGGCCGCATCAAGACCTTCCGCAAGGGCGGTCACGAGAAGGGCAGGCAGCCCTTCGCCGACCCCCGGCAGTACGCCGAGGGCGGAGCCATGCGGCTGCCGGAGAGCCATCCGCTCCTCATGGCCCTGCTCAAGAAGTTCGACCTCCCCCGCCAGGAGTTCTACCTGGTCGACGTCGACCCCGACGACCCGGCGAAGAAGACCAACCGCACCTGGATCCACGTCAACGGCGTCCGCGAGCGCCGGGCCGACTACGAGAAGAACCCGGAACGGATCAACGACACCTTCGGAGTCACCGGCGCCAACCGCAAGAAGACCGCGGCCGCCGTCCTCGCCGACGCCCTCGAACCGGCGCACCTGCTCATCCGCGGCAAGGAGGGGAAGGCACTCGTCGACGGGTGGGCCGAGGTCCTCAAGAAGTACGGACACTGGTCCATGTACCGCTACCTCACCGAAGCCGCCGG
Organism: Streptomyces sp. NPDC058796; assembly: GCF_042745235.1. Taxonomy (NCBI): domain Bacteria; kingdom Bacillati; phylum Actinomycetota; class Actinomycetes; order Kitasatosporales; family Streptomycetaceae; genus Streptomyces; species Streptomyces sp. NPDC058796. The sequence continues at coordinate 75,909 of NZ_JBHYOP010000008.1, read as the reverse complement.
ACTCGACACGCGGACCATCGACCTGGTCGGAACCATCCAGAACCTGACCTCGCGGCTGCACCTCTCCTTCCTGCACAGCTTCCTGTCCAGCGCGCTCATCGACCCCAGGACCAAGTTCTGGGAGATCAAGGGCGGCACCGCGCTGCTCGCCGACGCGATGTACGCGCCGGTGAAGGGGAAGGTGCGGCTCGACCGTCGCGCCGTTCGCATCGAACGCGCCGGCGGCAAGGTGCGGGTGCACACCGTCTCGGAGGACTGCCAGACGGGCAAGGGAGGAACCACAGAGGTCTTCGAGGGGGACGAGGCGATCATCACCGTACCCTTCTCCGGACTGCGGCACGTCGCCTTCGACCCCCCGCTGTCGTACGGCAAGCGCCGGGCCGTCACGGAGCTGCACTACGACGCGGCGACCAAGGTGCTGCTGGAGTTCTCCCGGCGCTGGTGGGAGCTGACCGAGGGGCAGTGGAAGCAGGCCCTCGACGCCATCGAGGACGGTCTGTACGAGAAGTACCGGGCGGGCAAGGTCACGGACGCCAGGTACCTCGGCGCGCACAAGTCCGTGAAGGCCCTGGGCGTGACGGTCCCCGAGGCCTACAAGCACTGCTTCGCCGCCTTCCGGCCCGCGGGGGAGGGCGAGGTCGAGGCCGCGCACGTCCGCGGTGGCGGATCCGTCAGTGACAACGCCAACCGCTTCATGTACTTCGAGCACGCCCACCCCATGGAAGGCAGCGACGGCGGCATCGTGCTGGCCTCCTACAGCTGGTCCGACGACGCTCTCAAGTGGGACGCCTACGCCGACGAGGAGCGCTGTCTGCGCGCCCTCGCCGGAGTGCAGGCCGTCTTCGGCCGCCGGTGCGAGGTCTTCTTCACCACCAAGTGCCAGACCCAGTCGTGGATGCGCGACCACTACGCCTACGGCGAGGCGTCCGTGCTCTTCCCCGGCCAGCACACGGAGCTGTTCCCGGACATCCCAACCTCTGAAGGACCTCTGCACTTCGCGGGGGACCACACCTCGGTCAAACCCGCCTGGATCGAGGGCGCCCTCGAGTCGGCCGTCCGAACCGCCCTGAAGGTACACACGGGCTGACGCCTTCCTGCCCGGCTGACCCAGCGCACCCTCGGCGGTGCCGGCCAAGGCGGTGCAACTCGTCGCCGCCCGACCGTGAGGCGAGCCTGGTGGCTTGATTCCGCACGGAAGGGCGGTCTGCCGCCCGAGTCCGCCGTAGGGTGCGCGCGAGCCGGTGCCCGGCCGCCCCCCGGGTATCAGTCGTGGAAGGTCGTGACCTCTTCGAGCGCGGCCCGCCCGGCCGTGACCCGGTTCACCGGGGCGGTCGTGTCGGCATAGCCGAAGGAGACACCGACGAGCAGCCGCCCCTCGGCGATGCCGAGTTCGTCGCGGACCGTGTCGGCGTAGAAGCTCAGCAGCCCCTGTGGGCAGCTCGCCACGCCGTACGCGGTCATCGCCAGGAGGAGGGTCTGCAGGTAGGCGCCGACGTCCGAGGCCAGCCGCGGACCGCCGTTCCCCGTGACGAACAGGAAGGCGGCGTGCGGCGCGCCGTAGAAGCGCAGGCTCTCCTCGTTGTAGGCCGCCCGCGCGGCGTGGTCGTCGGGGGCGATGCCCAGTGCTCCGTACAGGCCGGCGCCGAAGGCCGCCCGGCGTGCCTGGTGCACCGGTGCGTACATGTCGTCGGAGTACGGGAAGTCGACGGAGGTGCGGTTCGCGGCGTGAGCGGCCCGCAGCGCGTCCGCCAGGTGCTCGCGTGCTGCGCCGCTGACCACCTCCACCCGCCACGGCTGCGCGTTGGAGTTGGACGGTGCGGCCCCGGCGAGGGTGAAGATCGCGCGCATCGTGTCCTCGGGCACGGCGTCCGGGCGGAAGGCGCGGGTCGCGCGACGGCCGCGAATCAGCTTCTCCGCAGCGGTGCTGAGTTCGGTGGGGGCCAGCAGGCTCATCGAGTTCTCCTCGGCAATCGGATAGATGTAAACGCAACCGTTTACATCAGAGATCGTACCGGGTCCCCCGCATGGAAGTAAACGCTGACGTATACTCGACTCGTGAGTGTGACAACGGCGGCCGGAGGGCGCGGGCGCGGTGGGCGGGAACGCATCCTGGCGGCCGCCGCCCGCCTGTTCGCGACCCAGGGGATCAACGCGACCGGGATGGAACAGGTGGCGGACGAGGCCCCGGTGTCCAAGCGCACGCTCTACGCCCACTTCCGCACCAAGGGCGACCTGGTGATCGCCCACCTCCAGGGCCTCGCCTCGTCGGGCGCCACGGTCGAAAGCGTGCTGGTCCGCGAGGACGTGCCCGCGCGGGAGCGGATCCTCGGACTGTTCGACCTGTCCGCGCCTCCCGCCGGGACACCGGTGCGCGGGTGCCCGTTCATCGACGCCGCAGCGGAGTTCCCCGACCCGGACAGCGCGGTCCACTCCTACGCCCGCGACCAGAAACTACGCATGGTCGAGCTGGTCACGGCACTCGTGACGGAGCTGGGATACGACCACCCCGCCGTGCTCGCCGAACAACTGGTCACCCTCGCGGACGGGGCTGCCAGCCGTGCCATGGTCCTGGGCGACGCCGGCTACGGCCGGCACGCACGGGCGGCAGCGGAGACCCTCCTCGCGCACGCGCTGCCCGCCCGGACCTGATCCGCACCCGTCCGGGCGCACCGCCGCCTCCGTTCAGCAGCGGTCGACGACGCGCATACCGGTGACCTTCTCGGTGGGCACGGCGACCGCCTCCGTCGTGCCCGCAACCTGTATCCGAACAGTCCCGCCGCCGGCTCCCGCCAGCGTTCCGCACGTCGACGTCCCGTCGTGCGTGACGGTCACGTACGCGGCCGGGGCCCGGCTTGCCGCAGGGGCCCACCAGGTGGCGACGATGCCCAGGAAGAGACACAACAGCGCAACGGCGACGACCGTGCGGCCGCGTCTCAGCCGGGCCGCCGCGGAGTCGGCCAGAGCGATCTGGTACGCCGCGACCGATGCGTGGCGACGGTGGATGTCCGCCAGCGACACGGTGACTTCACGGGTGCCCGCCTGTGCCGCGAGGGCTTGCCAGAGCCCCGCGAGGCAGAGCGCGATGCCGCCGCCGATGAGCAGGGTGACGGCCGTGCGCCAGCCGACAGGGAGGTCGGCCGTCGTGTCGCGCCCCTTGAGCACCACACCGGTCGTGACCAGCGTGACGAACGCGGCCAGGCCGTTGCGCCAGGCCTCCGCGTTGGCGCGCACCGTGGGCAGGGAGGCTTCGGCCAGGGCGGCGAACCGGTCGCGCTCCGTGAGGTCCCCGGGTGTCGGCGGGCGTTCGGGCAGCCGCGGTCGCAGGGGCGTACCGGTCACGGTCGTCCGCCGACCGGATCGTGGTCGGGGGCGAGTTCGATGCGGAAGCTGACGCCGCAACCGGTGACCGCGGTGGCGTCGGCGGCCCCGGGCTCTCCGGTCGGGTGCGAGACGCCGCACGAACAGGTGACGTCCAGCACGACTGCCTCGGGCACACCGGCGGGCTCCGCCAGCCCCACGCCACCGCCGCCCGGTGCGTCCGCGCGCGTCCCGCCGAGCCCGTTGGTGACGGCGGTCAGGGAACGCCGGTCGGTGAAGGGGTGCGCACAGCGGGGGCACACGCCGTCGACGACGGCCGAGGCGATGTTGTCCCTCGCCGTCACCGTCGCGGTGAGGGCGCCGGACTCCAGCAGTCGGAAGGCGGCCTCGGTCCAGTGGTAGTCGGAGGTCTGTTGGTAGGGGACGGGTGGCTGGGGCTGCTGGGTCATGGTCACCTCTGGCCGGGACGCGAAATCGTGGTGGAAGTGGTCAGGGTCGTGGGTGGAAGGGATCAGGAACCGAAGTGGACGTACGATGCCCACTTCACGGGCGCCGTGGGATCGCTGTCGCGCAGCGCGCGCACGGCCCGGTGGAGCGCCATGGCCGGCTCCGGCCCGCCGTCGGAAGACGCCAACTCCCGGTAGAAGTGGTCCGACAGGGCCGCGGCCGACGTGTCGTCGACGGACCAGCTGGTGGCGACGATGTGCCGGAAGCCGGTCAGCTGTACCGCCGCTGCCAGGTGGATCGCCTCGTCCGCGAGGTCGGGGACGTGTGTGGCGGTCTGGCATGCCGACAGGAACGCCAGTTCGGCGCCGTCGAGTTCAACCGCCGCGATGTCCGCGACCGACAGCGGACCGTCGTGGAGGCTGAAGGCGCTCGCCGCCGGATCGACGAAGTCCTGGGCCGCGTGGCAGGCGAAGTGGACGCGGTCGCAGCGCGGGAGTTCGGCGAGGACCGCCTGCCGGGTCGCCTCCGGCCCCGCCAGACTCACCACCTCGGTCGTGCCCGTGGAATGCCGGAGCAGGCCTGCCAACTCGTCGGCGACCGCGGGGAGCCCGGCCAATCCCGGGGTCTCCTGCAGGGCGACCGCGAGGTGCCGCGCCACGGTCGGCGACGAGCGCGGGGTCCGGCTGCGGGTGAGCGCGGCCAGCGTCGGCGTGTACGAGGAGACCACCAGGTCCGCGGTCCACATACTGTCGGAATCGGTGGCCGAACCGTGGCGGGGATGGTGGCCCGCCGCGTGCAGCGGCAGCAGACTGAGCGGTCCGACCGGACACCACCACAACCGCGGCGGCGCACTCGCCGGGTGGTCGCAGCGCGACCGGTCGGTGTGTCGCAGCCGTGCCAGGATCGGTCCCACGATGTCGTCCCACACCCAGCCGAGCACGTCGTGAGTGAGGTGCCGGGCCCGCTCACGGGCCAGGAACGACGCGCGGGGGTCGGTCTGGACCCGGAGCGCGGACAGCAGCTCCGAGGCCCTGTCGGACACGTTGCCCGGGGAGACCCCGCGCAGCACCACGACCTCCGGCTCGGGCTCGTCGTCGCGGACGATCAGCGCATGACCTCCGTATGCGCTGACGTTGACGACGACCACCGGGCCGTCCGCGGCGGCCTGCTTCAGCTCGGCGTACGGCGTCGGTCCGAGGAAGTGCTCGAACCCCTCGAGCCGGCGGATCCCCTCGACCGTCTCGTCCCATTCCCGCGCCAGCTCCCGGCGGCGCTCATCGGCTTCGGCGGGGGACACCGGCTCCTGGATCCCCACGGCCCGGGCCGGCAGGTGGTGCGGCTCACCCAGGGGCGACGACTCGTCGAGCCGGCTGAGGGAAGAAAAGGCGTCGAGGCGGGCCCGCAGCTCCGTGAGCCGTTCGGCCAGAGCGGGATGGGAGCGGGCCAGATCCCCCGGGTCGCTGCGGAGTCGCAGGGTTTGTGACCAGATGACGGATCTGCTCTGTTCGAGCATCTCGACCGCGGTCGCCGGTCGACCGGCGGCGATGGCGGCCCCGGCCGCCTCGGAGGCGAGGCCGGACCATCCGCGCAGGGAGTCGCTGCGCACGTCGGTCCGCATCCCGTGCCAGGCGATCGTCGGCAGGTGGCCGACCGCGACACCGTAGTCCGCGACCGCGCCGTCGGCATCGCCCTGCCGCGCCGCGAGCCGGCCCGCGTGGACCGCGCACCGCGTGACCATGTCCGGGTGGCCGTAGGGATCCCGGGCGGCCTCGCGCCAGCAGACCAGCGCGGCCGCCCGATCCGCGTCCTGCCCGGTGGTCCGGTGCCGCTGCAGGTGGATCAGGCCCAAGGACCACAGCCACTCGGAGCGGCGGGTGTCTCCGGCCCGGGTGGACTCGACGGCTTGCCGGGCGGTGGCGAGTGCCTGGTCCAGCAGGGACCCGTCCCGTTGGAACCGGGCCGCCGTGATCTGCGCCACAGCCCGGTTGCGGAGGAAGAGGCTGTGGTCGGCGGAGCCAGGGCGGGCCGTGTCGATCATGCGCTTGCTGATCCGCAGCATCTCGGCGACGTCCGCGGGATCGGGCTCACCGGGCAGGTCGATCCGCATGGTGTAGAGCCAGGAGAGGACCGAGAGCGGCTGGCTGACGATGCCTCCGTGCTCGGGGAACTCGGGCTCCGCCTCGGCCGCCAGCGTGATCGCCTGGTCCAGGAGCGCGCGGTCACCGGTTCGCTCGTGGACCTGCCCGAGCACGTGTGCCAGGCCGACCGCGGCGATCGCTCGTTCCAAGGAGTCCCTGGACACCGTTCGCAACGCGGTGCGGTGGGCTTCGACCGCCGCGTGCAGGTCCAGGTCGTCGTGGAGGCGCGCGTGCCGGACGCGCAGCGCCATGCCCAGACTGTAGAAGTCCAGCCAGTGCGCCGGATCGTCGGCCGAGCGTGCGTTCGTCACCTCGCGCAACTCGGCCACGGACCGGTCGAAGTCCGCCGAAGACCCGGTCAGCAGGGCCCGGGCCTGCACGTAGACGGCGTGGTCGTGGAGGTTCGACAGACGTTTCCTCTCGTCGGTGATGTCCGCGAGGGCCGTCCCCAGGATCGAGATGGCCTCGTCGAGGTCCACCGGGTTCGCGGTCTGCTGGTAACGGGTGAACAGCGCCGAGGCGAGGAGGGACGGCGCGTTGGCGGGCGGTGTCGCGTTCGCGGTGGCGAGACGTACCGCCTCCCGCCCGGCGGCCGCTGCCGCGTCCAGGTCGGCCGTGTCCCTCGTGTGGTGGAAGCGCCAGACGAGGGTTCGGGTGAGTTCGACCAGCGTCGCGGGACGGCAGTCAGGGGACGGGAGTCCTGAGGCCACGGCGTCCCGGACGACCGCGACGACGCGCTCGAGGTCACCGGGGTCCCGGCGGTCCTCGTAGCGGAGCCGAAGGGCGTGAGCCAGCTTCGGCAGATACTCCGCGCGGTACCGGTCGGCGGGAGGGACGGCCCGGAAGGCCCGCGAGAAGGTCTCGACGGCGGTGTCGAGGTCGGTCGGGTCACCCTCCCGGAGGAACCTGCCGACCAGGACGTTCCCGAGATTCGACAGGTGGACGCTCAGCCTGGGGTCGTCCGGGTCCGCCGCGACGACCGTGCCGTGCATCATCCTGATCGACTCGGCACCGTCCTCGGCCCGTCCCGCGATCCCGTAGCGGGCGGCGAGCGCGATCGCGAGGAAGCCCTGGCAGGCCTCGCGGTCGTCCGCGTCGTCCACGGTGCTCGCAACCATCGACCTGGCCAGATCGACGAGGGTGTCCACGGCGTCGAGGTCGGCCGTGCTGCGTGATCGCGTCGACAACCGGGCATTGTCGAGTTCGAGTCCGACGTCGGCCGAGCGGGCGGTCGACGCGGCCCGGACGTCGAGGTGATGGGTGACCCGCAGCAGTGTCTCGGCCACCTGCCCGAGGCTACGAGCGACGGTGAGGCACTCCCGGGCAGCCGCGAACACGCGGTCCAGGTCGGCCCGGTCACCGGTGTGCTCGAAACGCCGCGCGAGGACGTGGATACTTCCGGCCAGACGCTCGCCCCGGTCCGCATGGTCGGCCGGAGTCGCCGCCAGGATGTCCGCCCAGAGGGCGATCGCCTCGTCCAGCCGGGCCAGGTCGCCCGCCCTGTCGTACCACGCGACGGTGGCATGGAGGAGATTGGCGAAGGTGACCAGGCCGTCCTCACCGTCCTCCGGCGAGGTCAGGGCGACCGCCTGGCGCCCTGTGTGAACCGCTCGGCGCAGGTCGGCGAGATCGTCCCCGTGCTGGAACCTGCGGTGCAACCGATGGCAGAGGTCGGACAGGGCGCGGACCCGCGAGCGGCTGCCCTCGGTCGCTTCGGCGACCGCGGCCTCGCACGCCTGGACGCTCCCCTCGAGATCGGCGGGGTCACCCCCGTGGTCGAACCGGTGGCACAGGGCGTCACTCAGGTCCACCAGGAAGCCCGCTCTTCGGGCATCGTCACTCGGCATGCGGCCGAGCGCCGACCGCCACAACCCGACGGCCTCGTCGAGGTCGGCCCGATCACGAGTCCTCGCATGCCGGGCTCGCAGGTTCCTGTCGAGTGTCCTCAGGGCGGAGGCCCAGTCCGGATCGGAGGCGTCGATCGTGTCGCGGGCGAGCCGGCCCCACCGCACGGCGGCGTCGCTGTCGGCCGGCGACCGAGTGAGCCCGGCCCGGTGTCGGTAGGCCCGCCCCAGACGGCTGTACCTCAGCCAGAGGAACTCGTCACCCGGTGGTGTGCCGGCGACCGAGTCCTCCAGGCACCGCAGGGCCTCTTCGAGGCAGGCCCGCTCGTTCGTCCGGTCGTACACGGTCATCAGGGCGTCGGCCAGCAGTGACTGCCTGCGCGCCCGGTCCCTGCCCGGTGGTGTGAGGAGGACGGCTTCGCGGCGGGCCGACACCGCCTTCCGTTCGTCCGCCACGTCCCCGGTGGCCCGGTGGCGTTCGTGGTAGGCGTGCCCCAGACGTCCGAGGGCGGCGACCCTGGCCGCGGGATCAGAGGGCGCGGTCCGAAGGGCCCATGACACACGCTCGATGGCCTGATCGACGGGGGCGAGGTCGGTGCCGTCGAAGAGACCCAGCAGCCTCCCCGCGGAGTCGACCGCCCAACTCAGCCGACGGCGGGCGTCCGTCGCGAGTTCCCCGACGACGTCGGCCATCTCGCCGGGAATCAGATCCGGCAAGGTCTCCCGCAGGCCGAGGAGGAAGCCGACGGCGCTGTCCGCTTCGACCTGTCCCGACACGGTCCCGGACACCGCGCCGCGCCAGAAGCGGAACCGGGCCAACTCCGCCAGTACGGCCAGGTTGTACTCCGGCTCACCTGCCCGGTCCAGGCGCATCGCCGTCCGCATGGCCGTGGCGTACTCCGCCTCGGCCCGGCGGCCGTCGAGATGCCGAGGATCCTTGTCCCTGTGGAACAGGGCCACTCTCCGCCGGACGGCTGAGACCGGGTCCGGCGTGGCTTCGGATGTCGCTTCCTCCCCCATGATCCCAGAGTACCGAGAAGGCACATCGCCGGACCGCGTATTGCGGGCGTCCTTCGGCGGACCGCCCGGCCCCGGGGCCGGGGTGGTTCCGGCGTGACCGGGCCCACGGCGGGGAACCAGGGGAAGGCCGGGCGGACATGGCGCGGCACAGCGGCGGACGGGCGTGGTACGGCATGGTGGCCGGGGCGGCGCTCAGGGTGACGGTGCTCGCCGTCGGTGCTCGGTGTGGACCGCGCAGGCCGACCCAGCGGGCGGCGGCGCGACTCCGGAGGTGTCCGTGCCGGCGAGGGCGGACAGCGGCACCGCGCCGGTCGACATGACGGTCGCCCACGCCGCCGACCAGGGAGCGAAGGGCGTCCACATCACCATCGACGAAGGCCCCGACTCGTCCTCGCCCCGAGTGCGGGATCTGCTGCGTGACTTCGGGGCGAAGGCGACGTTCTGCTGACGGCAACGCGGGACCCGGACCCGTGGAGGACGTGGTCGCGCCCCGGCGCCGACTGTGTACTGCAGGGCCCCGGTGGCGCCTTCACTCCGCACAGCCGCAAGGTGGCCGCGTCCCGGGGCGTGCGGCCGCCGGGCTGGAACGCAGCGGCGGGCCGGCGCACCGGGAAACCGAAGGAGGCGCCCTGCTCCTTCAGCCAGGGAAGGATCCTGCGTGGTCGCTCGAGGTCCTCGGTGTCCAGGCTGCCCGGCGGACACCGGTGGCCGAGCGGCCGCACGGCACCGGCGGCCGCATGGCCGGTATCGGGATCAGGCAGGCGGCCGTCAGTCGATGCAGAACTCGTTGCCCTCGATGTCCAGCATCGGGATGCACGAGTCATTGCCGTCGTACAGCGTCTGCACGTGCACCGCTCCGAGCGGGACCAGCCGTGCGCATTCGGCCTCGAGCGCGGCGAGGCGTTCCTCGCCCACGAGTCCGGTGCCGACCCGCACATCGAGATGCACCCGGTTCTTGGCGGCCTTGCCCTCGGGGACCCGCTGGAAGTACAGCCGCGGGCCCACGCCCGAGGGATCCGTACAGGCGAACCACGCGTCGCGCTCCTCGGGCGGCTGCGAACGCCTGAAATCGTCCCACGTGGCGAACCCCTCAGGTGGCGACGGCACGACGTACCCCAGTACCTCGCACCAGAAGCGAGCGAGACGTTCGGGTTCCGCGCAGTCGAAGGTGACTTGGAACTTCTTGACCGTGGGCATCGGCGCACCGTACCAACAGCCTCCGCGAGGCCGCAGCCGGATATCCAGCCCGCGGCGGCCCGACACGCACGGCGCCGGAGTGAGTGAGCAGCGTCTCATCGGGGCATGCCACCCTTGCCTATGCAACGAGTTGCATAGAAAGATCCGGGGTATGGCGCTCGAACACGCGATACTCGTCTCGCTGCTGGAGAAGCCGGGCTCGGGCTACGAACTCGCGCGCCGGTTCGAACGGTCCATCGGATACTTCTGGACCGCGACCCATCAGCAGATCTACCGCGTGTTGCGGCGCATGGAGGGCGACGGCCTGCTCGACGTCCGAGAAGTGGCGCAGCAGGGAAGGCCGGACAAGAAGGAGTACTCCGTCGCGGCACCGGGCCGCGCGGCACTCACCGCGTGGCTGCACGAACCGGTCGAGCCGGAGAGCATCAGGCACGAGCTGGCCGTCAAGATCCGCGGTGCGGCTTTCGACGACCCGTCCGCGCTGATCTCCGAGGTCGAACGCCACCGTGAGGCGCACCGTGACCGCCTCCGGCGCTATCTCACCGGGGAGCAGCGGGACTTCACCGGCCCCGAAGCCTCCCGGCCGCTCGACGCGGGCCGGGAACTCCAGCACGTCGTCCTGCGCGGAGGCATCGCCTTCGAGCGCATGACGATCGCCTGGCTCGACGACGTCCTCGGCACCCTCCACAGGCTCCGCGCCGCACGTCCCGGCAGCCAGGACTGACTCCGACGCGCGACCTGCGCGCACAACCGTCCGACCCGACCCCCGGAAGGCATCCCTCATGTCCGACCAGTTCCTGTTCAACCCGCGCACGTACGATCCCAGCCACTTCGACCCGGAGACCCGCAGGCTGTTGCGCGCCACGGTCGACTGGTTCGAGGCGCGCGGCAAGCGCAGGCTGATCGAGGACTACCGCTCACGCGTGTGGCTGGAGGACTTCCTCGCCTTCGCCGCGAAGGAGGGCCTCTTCGCCACCTTCCTGACCCCGGCGGCGGACGGCGACCGTGCGGGCCGGCGCTGGGACACCGCCCGCATCGCCGCCCTCAACGAGATCTTCGGGTTCTACGGCCTCGACTACTGGTACGCCTGGCAGGTCACCATCTTGGGCCTCGGTCCCGTCTGGCAGAGCGACAACGCGGCCGCCCGTGCCCGAGCAGCCGAACTCCTGGCGCAGGGCGAGGTGTTCGCCTTCGGCCTCTCCGAGAAGAGCCACGGCGCCGACATCTACTCCACCGACATGCTGCTGGAGCCCGACGGACAGGGAGGCTTCCGGGCGACCGGCTCCAAGTACTACATCGGCAACGGCAACGCCGCCGGTCTCGTGTCGGTGTTCGGCCGTCGCACCGACGTCGAGGGACCCGAGGGATACGTCTTCTTCGCGGCGGACAGTCGACACCCCGCCTACCACCTGGTGAAGAACGTCGTCGACTCCTCCAAGTACGTCAGCGAGTTCCGGATGGAGGACTACCCGGTCAAGCCCGAGGACGTCCTGCACACCGGGCGGGCCGCCTTCGACGCCGCGCTCAACACGGTCAACGTCGGCAAGTTCAACCTGTGCACCGCCTCGATCGGCATCTGCGAGCACGCGATGTACGAGGCCGTCACCCACGCCCACAACCGCATCCTGTACGGCCGGCCGGTCACCGCGTTCCCGCACGTCCGGCGCGAGCTGATCGACGCCTACGTGCGCCTGGTCGGGATGAAGCTGTTCAGTGACCGCGCCGTCGACTACTTCCGCTCCGCAGGCCCGGACGACCGCCGCTACCTGCTCTTCAACCCGATGACCAAGATGAAGGTCACCACGGAGGGCGAGAAGGTCATCGACCTGATGTGGGACGTCATCGCCGCCAAGGGCTTCGAGAAGGACACCTACTTCTCCCAGGCCGCGGTCGAGATCCGGAGCCTGCCGAAGCTCGAGGGTACGGTGCACGTCAACCTGGCCCTGATCCTGAAGTTCATGCGCAACCACCTGCTCGACCCGGTCGACCACCCGCAGGTGCCGACCCGTCTCGACGCGGCCGACGACACCTTCCTCTTCCGGCAGGGCCCGGCCCGCGGGCTCGGTTCCATCCGCTTCCACGACTGGCGCGCGGCGTTCGACACCTACGCCGGGGTGCCGAACGTGGCCCGCTTCCGGGAACAGGCCGACGCCCTGTGCACGTTCGTCACCGAGGCGGCGCCCGACGAGCGGCAGAGCCGCGACCTGGACCTGCTGCTCGCCGTCGGTCAGCTGTTCGCCCTCGTCGTGCACGGTCAGCTGATCCTGGAGCAGGCCGGGCTGACCGGCCTCGACGCGGACGTACTGGACGAACTGTTCTCCGTCCTCGTCCGCGACTTCTCGGCCCACGCCGTCGAACTCCACGGCAAGGACTCCGCCACCGGGGCGCAGCAGAGCTGGGCCCTCGGCGCCGTCCGGCGGCCCGTCGTCGACGAGGCCCGATCGGCACGGGTCTGGGAGCGCGTCGAGGCGCTGTCCGGCGCCTACGAGATGGCGCCGTAGAAGGAGCGCGGCCGGCGTCCCCGCTCCGGCACCCGGGCGACGTTTCCGTGTGTGCGCCTCGCCGGATTCTACGGGGCGACGCCGGGGACGGCGGGGGCGTCGCGCGTGTGGGCCCGCACGAGCAGGCGGGCGGCGGTCCGCGCGTGGACGGCCGGTACGGCCGTGCCGGAGATCGCGGCCGTGGTGATGGCTCCCTCGGCCAGGAGAGCGAGCTGGTCCGTCAGGCCCTCCGGCAGGCCGGAGTCGGCGACGAGGGAAGCCAGGTAGTCGCGGAACGCCAGTTTGTGGCGGCGGGCCTCGTCGGCGACCTCGGTGGAGACGCCGCCCAGCTCCCCGAAGGAGTTGACGAAGGCGCACCCGCGATAGCACGGTTCGGAGAACCACGTGTGCAGCCAGTCGAACACCGCGAGAAGCCGCTCGTCGGGGGTGCCGTAAGCGTCCACATGACGGGCGAGGGCCTGCCGCCACCGTTCGTCGCGCCGCCGCAGGAACTGCAGTACGAGTGCCTCCTTGGAGGGGAACAGCTGGTAGAGGCGCTTGAGCGACACGCCGGAAGCGTTGCGCACCGCGTCCATTCCCACGGCCTGGATGCCCCGGCCGTAGAAGAGCTGCTCGGCTGCGTCGAGCACCTGTTCCCGTGCGGCTTCGTGATCCGCCATGCCTCCTCCTTGCCGAGAAAACGTTCGTTCTCTATCGTACTGGGAAGTGGAGAACGAACGTTCTCCCCGTTGGGGGGCCCGCCGCCCCCACAAGGGCCCGGAACTGGAGCTGACATGGCTGACGCGATACGTCCCCCGGTGCCGCCGTTCACGCGCGAGACCGCCATCGAGAAGGTCCGCCTCGCCGAGGACGCGTGGAACTCCCGTGATCCGCGGAAGGTGTCGTTGGGCTACACGGTGGACTCACGCTGGCGCAACCGTTCTGAGTTCGTCACCGGACGGGAAGCGATCGTCGCGCTGCTGACCCGCAAGTGGAACACCGAGCTCGACTACCGACTGATCAAGGAGCTGTGGGCCCACGACGACCACCGCATCGCGGTGCGCTTCGCCTACGAGCACCACGACGACGCCGGCAACTGGTACCGCTGTTACGGCAACGAGAACTGGGAGTTCGACGAGCACGGGCTGATGCGCACCCGCCACGCCTCCATCAACACCTTGCCGATAGCCGCGTCGGAACGCGCGTATTTCTGGCCGCTGGGCCGCCGCCCCGACGGCCACCCGGGCCTCAGCGACCTCGGCTTCTGAGCTCCCCGACGCACGGTGACGCTCCCGCACGGACCGGACCGCACGAGGGCGACACCGGACGCAGTAGCGGTTCCATGGAACGTCGCACAGCGCTCGGCCCGGTCGCCGCCACCGGTGCCGTCGCTCGGCCTCGCCCGCGGATCCGAGCGGGCGGTACGCGATGGCCTCCAGCCGGGGATCGGCGGCCCCGAACAGGTCGACGTCGTGGGCGGTCCGGGCCATGCCGCGACTTCGTCCCCCGTTCACCCGTCGTCCCCCTCGCACTCGCCCTCCGCTGAAAGTGTGCGGCGACGGAGTGGACCGGACCGGAGGAAGGATGTCCCCCAAGAGCAAGAGAACCCGCGCCGCGCTGGCAGCCCTGGTGGTGGCCGCCGGCACCCTGGGGACCGCGGGAGCCGCGCCGGCGGGGCGGCCGGACGGGCAGCAGCACCAGCAGCGGCGGCCGGGTCTGTTCGAGCGCACCGCCACCTGCCCGGTCTTCCAGAACCGTCCGGCCGGTGAGGACGCGGCGGCCGGGACCGTAGCGGAGATCTCCGCGGTCAGCGACGACGGCCGCACCCTCGTCCACACCGACGCGGTGGCCCGGCGGATCGGCTTCCTGGACATCACCGGCCCCGACCGCCCGCGCGGCCTGGGCACCCTGTCGCTGGAACAGCTCGGCGACGCCGAGGACGAGCCGACCTCGGTCACCGTGGTCGGCCAGTACGTCATGGTGGTCGTCAACACCAGCGCGGGCTGCGCACGTCCCTCCGGACGGCTCGACGTCGTCTCGCTGCGCGACCGCGAGCGGGTGGCGAGCTTCGGCTTCGGCGGGCAGCCCGACTCCATCGCCCTCAGCAAGGACAAGCGGTACGCCGCCATCGCGATCGAGAACGAGCGCGACGAGGAGACGACACCGCCCGGCCGCGACAAGGGCGACCTGCCGCAGGCACCGGCCGGATGCACCCCCGCGACCGCGAGCGGCTGCGCGGGCCGTGGCGCGCCGCTCTGAGCGGCACGGCGCCGGATGTCTACGAGGCCGTCTACCGGATCCGGGCCGCCGACGGCTCCTACCGGCACCTGGCCACCCGCACCGTGCCGGTGCTGCGGGACGGGAGAGCGGCCGAATGGGTCTGTGCCGCCGCAGACGTCGAGGACGCGTGGCGGTCTCGGCTGCGCGAGCGGATGCCGGCCCAGGTCGCTGCCGTCCCGGGGGCGGGGCTGCAGGGGTGCGTTCAGCGAGTTGGTGAAGGTGGGCGTCCCGGAACTCGTCGATGTCTGCCTGATCCTGCTGCTGACGCACGACGACTGGCCCCTGCCCGAGACCGCCACGCTCACGGCACGACGGGTCGCCTCGGCCACCGGTCCCGGCCCCGCCTGTTCCGCGGGGGGCAGAGCGTGACCCTCTCCTCGACGGTCCGCGAGACTCTGGAGTCGCGCGTCCCCCGCACGTTCCTCCTTCCTTCCGGCGGGCCGGTCCCGTCCGACCTCGTCCCGGCCGTCACCGAACGATGGCTGGCCGCCGCGGGCGCCACCAGCATCACCCTGACCCCGCTCGTCGCCGGCGACACCGTCCTGGGCTACGCCGTCACCGGTAACAGCGGTGACAGCCCCGTGCCGACCGCCTCGGAGACCAACCTGCTGCGCGAAGTCCTCCACCACGCCCAGCGGCCCATCCGCAAGGCCCTCGACCTCCAGCAGGCCCGTCGCATCGCCCTCGGCCTGCAGCGCACCCACCTCACCGAGCCACCCTTCGTCGACGGGGCGGAACTCGCCGCCCGTTACAGGCCGACCAGCTCGACCGGCGAGATCGGCGGCGACTGGTACGACGCCTTCGTCCTGCCGGACGGCACCCTGAGCCTCGCACCGGCGACGTGGCCGGCCACGACCTGACCGCGGCCACCATCATGGGGCAGATGCGCAGCATGCTCCGCACCCTCGCCTGCACAAGCGCTGCCCGAACTGCGGGAGACCCTGGAGAAGTTCTCGGAGTACCGGGACGACCTCGTGATGGTCGCCTTCCGGACGGCTGCAGCGACCTGACGCCGCCCATCAGCGCCCGGACCGATGAACTCCCGCGCGCCACGTGTCCACGGAGCGGGGACAGCGGAAGGCAAGAACTGGGGATCCGGCTGGCACAAGATCCACAACAGCGTCGAGTGCCACATCGTCAGGAGCAACTGCTGACATCCGGTCAGGGCACGCGGGGCGCTGACCGGATCCGCTGCGGTTCCAGTCGTCCGCCGCGACAAGCCACTCGTCGGACTCGGCGTGGTGGACGACCCGGTTCAGGCCGAGACCGGGCAGAGGGTGCCTGACCCGGCGACGCCGATCAGCCTTGATCCTTGGCTCGATTTCGTCTACCGACTGTCAGTGGCGTGAGCAAGGGTTGCGCCTGTCCATACCTCAACCGGGGTCCTGGATGTTCGAGTCCGTGCAACCCCATCACCCAAGGGAGAAGCATGCGTACCGAGATCGTTCTGTCCCACGAAGCTCCCGAGCTCGACCTCGACCTGGACCTGCGCGTCTCCGACCTCCCGGAGCAGGCCGAGTCGTTCGGCCAGGGCACCTTCACCTCGCCGAGCAGCTACGCGATCGGCACGCGCTGCCCCATCTGCTGCTGACGGACTGAGATCCCTCGGGGCTCTTCCGGGCGGGGCGGGCGGCGCGTCCGCCCCGCTCTCCTGTAACGCGGCGAGGAGGACACACACGTGGCGCCGGAGTCCGATGCCCACCAAGCATCCGCAGCATTCGAGGTACGTGAGCCCGTTCTCGTCCGTATGGCGAGCCGGCCGCGCGATGCCGCCCCGGCCACGGTGGACGCCGCCGAGCCGGTCTCCGGAGCGCGGCAGCTCGCCTCCGATCCCGTGCTCGGCCAGGCGGTTCGGGTGGCCAGCGGCTCACTGGCCCACAGTCTGGCCGGCCTGACCAGTGACGAAGGAACGACCGCGCTGGGCCGCAAGCGGACCCTGAGCGCCGCGCGGACCCTGACGCGGTACGCCCGCCGCGCCGGAGCGCGCCCGACGCCGTTCGGCCTGTTCGCGGGTGTCGGCGCCGCCCGGTTCGGTTCCGCGGCCAAGGCGGCGCCGGGCACCGGTGAGGTCGCGGTCCGGCTCGACGGGGCGTGGCTGCGCCGCCGGGTGCTGGCCTGGCTCGCCGAGCCCGCCGACCGCCGGCGGGTGGACGTCGTACTCAACGACCTGTGCTTCCTGCGGGACGGCCGGCTGTATCTGCGCACCGGCGGTCAGGAGCAGTCGGTGCGCGACAACGCGCTGGTCGGCGCCGTGCGCGAGCGAGCGCGGACCCTGGTGCCGTATGCCGACCTGCTCGTCACCCTGACGGAGCGCTTTCCGGCACTGGACGCCGAACGACTCGACCGTCAGCTGGCCGGACTCCTGCAGCACGGATTCCTGCTCACCTCGATCACCCCGCACCGCATCGACAGCGCGCTGCTCGACGGCATCGAGACGGTCCTGGACGCGGCCCTCCCCGAGGACGCGCAGGCACTGCGGGACATCCGGACGGCCTGTGCACGGCACCAGGAGGACCCCCCGGGGTCGGGCGGCGACTCCTGGCAGCAGCTCCTGGACCAGGTCCGCCGCCTCGACGTTCCCGGCACGGACCGCGACGCGCACGCCCGGCCACCCCTGCACGTGGATCTGCACATCCCCGGCGAGTTCGTCGTACCGGAAGCGGTCGGCCGGGAGGTGTGCCGGTACGCGGCGGCCATCTGGGCGATCACACCGGAGTGGACGACACTGGCGTACATGCGGGACTACCGCGAGCGCTTCATCGAGCGGTACGGCACCGCCTGCGCCGTGCCGTTGGGCGAGCTGGCCGACCCGCACCGCGGACTGGGGCTGCCGCCCGAGTACGGCGCAGAGCCCGCGTACGCACGCAGCGGCCCCGGCGACGAGGCGGACGGTCCCAGGCGCGCGATGATCGGCGAGCTGCTTCAGGAGGCTGTGCTGTCCGGCGGCGACCTGGTGCTGACCGACGACGCCGTGCGTCGCCTGGCCGGAGTCGCCGGGCACGATCCCGCGACCGCGCCTCCGCGCGGTCTCGAACTGTGCTTCCAGGTGCTCGCCGAGAGCACCGCCGCACTGGACCGAGGCGACTTCCGGCTGCTCGGCAGCCCGCACATCGGATCCTGGACCGCGGGGGCCACCGCGGGCCGGTTCGCCCAGGCGGCCGACCTCACCGGCGAGCTCGCCCGGCTGGTCGCCGACACCGCCGTCAGCCCCGACGCCCCGGTCATCGCGGCCCAGGTCGAGATGATGCCCCGCGAGCCGCGCGGCCTCAACATCGTCCAGGTGCCCCGCCTGCTGCCGTACCGCATCCCCGTCGGCGTACCCGACGACCGGGACGACCCCCGTTGCCTCGACTGGCGTTCGCTGCTCGTCGCCGCCGGCTCCGACGGACTGCGGCTGCTGCACGCCGAGAGCGGCCGTCAGGTCCGCCCGGTACTGCCGCACATGCTCGCCCTGGACACACAGGCCCCGCCGGTGGCCCGGTTCCTGATGGATCTCGCGACGGCGAGACCTCGAGTGTGGTCGGGCTGGGACTGGGCGGGGCACGACGCCCTGCCGTATCTGCCGCGCGTCCGGTTCGGGCGCGTGGTGGCGATGCCCAAGCGCTGGCTGCCCGGCCGCCGACTGCGTGACGCGGCCCGGGGGGAGGGCGCCGAGGTGTGGGAGCAGGGCCTCGAAGCCTGGCGCTGGCGCCTTGCCGTACCGGACCGGCTGCAGATCGCGCGCAACGACCAGATGTACCCCGTCGACCTGCGCGACCGCTGGGACCGGGAACTGCTCCGCGCCGAACTGACCGCCACTCATCCCCAGTTCGTTCTCTACGAGGATCTCACGGCCGACGGCGCGGGCCTCGGCTGGAACGGCGGGCACAGCACGGAGATCGTGGTGCCCCTCGCGGGGACGCGGCCGCCCGCAGGGGGTACGCCGAGGGACGGAAGCGACGGACCGGCGCAGACCGCCCCGCCGGTCCGTCCCGCCCCCGCCCGGTTCCACCTGCCGGGCGAGGACTGGCTGTTCGCCAAGTGGTACGCCGAGCCCTCGGCCCACGAAGCTCTGCTCGTCGAGCACCTTCCGGCCGTACTCGCCGAAATCGAGGGCGAGATCGACCGCTGGTTCTTCCTGCGCTACCAGGACCCCGAGCCCCATCTGCGGCTGCGTTTCCACGGCGACCCCGGGGTGTTGAACAGCCGGGTGCTGCCCGCGATCAGCCGTGCGTCACGAGCCCTCGTCGAGAGCGGGGCCCTGAGCACGATGACCCTCGACGCATACCGCCCCGAGAGCGACCGGTACGGAGGGGAGGCCCTGCAGGAGGCGGCCGAGCGACTCTTCCGCACGGACAGCCTGTCGGCGCTCGTCCAGTTGCGCGCTCTGCGGGGCGTCGCGCGGGGGCTTCCGGCGGCCGTGCTCGCCGGGCTCGGGCACGCGGTGCTCCTGGAGTCACTGGGGGACTGGGACTGGTGCGGATGGGTCGACCGGATGTTCACGAAGACCGCGGAGCACGGCGTGTACCAGCGGCACCGCGCCGTCGCC
This sequence comes from Streptomyces sp. NPDC058796, assembly GCF_042745235.1. Lineage (NCBI taxonomy): Bacteria > Bacillati > Actinomycetota > Actinomycetes > Kitasatosporales > Streptomycetaceae > Streptomyces > Streptomyces sp. NPDC058796. The sequence continues at coordinate 56,657 of NZ_JBHYOP010000008.1, read as the reverse complement.
GACCGGCTGATCAGACCGGGCAACGCTGTGTCGTCGGCCGCGGAAGCACTCGGGGAGCCGTCCCTCGGCACGCTGTGGTCCGAGTCGCCCGAGCCGCGCGCGTACGGGCGGCTGGTCCTGTCCGCTCCGGAAGCCGACCGTGACGAGGCCCTGCTGTCGTTGCTGCACATGCGCCACAACCGGCTGTTCGGCATCGACCGGACGGCCGAGGCCCGCGGGTACGCCGTTCTGCGGGGCGCGGTGCGGACCCACGTCGGCCGACGACGGCACGAGAGCGGGAGCGGACGATGAGGGGGAGCGGACGATGACCGGGACCACCGGGGACGGGACACGGGAACGCACGACGAACGGGTCGACCGGGAGCGGGACGCGGGAGCGTGCCGCCGGTCATCCCGTTCAGGACCTGCGGGAGAGCGCGGCCGCAGTCTCCGCCGAGATCCTGAACCGGCTCGCCGATCCCACCGCCACCATGGCGGCCACGCGCATCCCGGCCCAGGCCGCGGACGACGGTTTGGCCGAGCCGATCTGGGCCGAGCTCACCCTGGGCAGCGGCAGCCCCGGGCTCGCGCTCGCCTTCGCGGGAGCCGCCCGTGACGCGGCGCGGCAGGTACCGCGCGCCCACGCGTACCTCACCGCGGGAAGCCGCGCCGTCTCGGGCCGGGCCGGCACCGTGGGTGGAATCTTCAAGGGGCCCGGGGCCCTGGCGTTCGCCGTGCTGCTCGCTCACCGCACCACCGGCGGGTACGTCTCCGCACTCCATCGCTTCGACGCCTACCAGCGCGATCTCGTACGGAGCGTCCTGCCGCCCGTCGAGGACCGCCCGCTGCCCACCATCGGCCGCTACGAGGTGGTCCGCGGTCTGACCGGTGTCGGCCGCTATCTCCTGGCCAGGGCGGAGAACTGCGAAGAACCGCTGACGGCGGTGCTCGACTACCTCGTACGCCTGTCGCTCGGCACCGTCGAGCACCAAGGCGCGGAGGTGCCGCGCTGGTGGGCCCTGGACGCCCCCCGGATCGGCTCCGAGGCGGCGTTCCCCGGCGGCCACCTCAACCTGGGCCTCTCGCACGGCGTAGCCGGTCCACTCGCCCTGCTGGCCCTGGCCTGGGAGCAAGGCGTGCGGGTGCGGGGCCAGCAGGAGGCCATGGAAGCGACGGCCGAACTGCTGCGGACCTGGGCGGTGACGGACCGGCACGGCCTGTTCTGGCCCGGCTACCTCTCCTTCGCCCAGTGGCAACGAGGCCCTGCCGCCTACGACGGCAGCGCGAAGTGGCCGGCCTGGTGCTACGGAGCTCCCGGGGTCTCCCGCGCCCTGCAACTGGCCGGACGGGCGCTCGGCCGGACGGACTTCTCGGACCTCGCCCGCGCCTCGGTGGACCGGCTGCTCGTGCTTCCCCGGTCGGCCTGGGGCATCGACGACCATGCGCTGTGCCACGGTTGGGCCGGGGCCCTGCACCTGCTGGGCCGACTCGACGAGGCGTGGCAGGACCCCCGGCTGGCCGAACTGCGGGACGCCATCGCCGCCGAACTCGTCTCCGCCTTCGACCCGGCACTGCCGTTCGGACTGCGGTTCACGATGACGAAGGTGCCGTTCGGCTCCGACGTCTCCGGCTACCTCGACGGTGCGGCCGGCGTCGCGCTCGCCCTGGACTCGTACGCGACGGCCGGCACACCGGCCGACTGGGACATGCCGCTGATGCTGGCCTAGGCACCCACGGGGACAAGCCTCCTGGAGATCCCCCGCGTGCCGGCTGCGGCCTTCACGTTCTGTCGCAGTGGCTCGGGGACGAGTTGTGGCCCTCGCCCACCGCGGCCAAGCGCGCGCCTCCGGGGGCCTTCCTCGTGACGCTCGGAGGTGTGGTCGCGACGGTAAGGGGGCCCCGTCGGCAAGCAACTGATGCTCGGGCGTGCAGTGTGCAGCATTCGCCGTCAGAGGTCTCGGGCGGACCTTTGCTCAGAACCTGTGGACGATCTTCTTTTCCGTCATCAGCTCTTGCAACTCCGCGTCCGACAGTGGGTGCAGAGTGTCCAGGAGGCGGCGTAGCCCACGCTCGTCGAGGCTCTGGCTGGTGACTTCGACCTCTGTGTCGTGGTGGCGGCGCGTGAGAGTGACCCCGTCGGTGCCTCCGGGGATTTCGTGGACCTCGACCATGTCACCGTGCGCGTCCACCGTGCAGGTCTCGTTCTGCGCCGAGAATTCGGAGCACTGGAGGGCGGGCGTGATCGGCGTGCGTACGACGAGACCCACGTACCCCAACTCGTACCCTGCCCGGACGGGGCGGTAGTCGACGACGAAGGAAGCGGGGCCGACCTCGGCGCGGGACACCTCCATGCCCTGCGGCGCATCGCCCAGAACCAGCAGTTCGGCCCTCTCTCGGTACCGTGCCGTCTCCGCCTCCCGCTCACGTTGTTGCGCCTGCGCCGGGCCGACGAAGCCCCCGTAGGCCACGCCGGTCACCAGTACGGCCAGTGCCCCCGACCGCACCCACCGGCTCGGCACGAAGAACGCCGCGGCCACGGTGTACGGAGCCCCCGTGAGCGCCACCCGCGCCTCGGCGCTCCCCAGGTCGACGTCCCCGCTGTAGACGGCCAGACCCGCCATGACCCCGAGCGTTCCGAGGACGAAGACCAGCACGGCCCAGCCCAGCCGCCGCCGGACGGAGCCGCACAACGGAACCACGGTCCTCGCTGGTAGACCCGCCATGGTCAGCAGTCCCAAGGCCAGCGGCACGCCGACCAAGAAGACCGGAACCGTCGCACCGACCCCACCACCCCAGGCCGATGCCACCAGCCCGAAGCCGAGCATCGGCACCGCGGCCGCCATGGTCGCCCAGACCAGAAGGAGGTGCAGGGCTGTGAGCGTCCCTCTGCTGGTTTTCACCTCACGGAGCCTGCCAGGTGACGTACCGGCGGACATGAGTACGCGTACTCAAAGGACGGCCCGTACCGGTCATGCCGGAGAGCGGCGGCCGTCGTGCCCGGGGCCGGAGCGGCCAGTGCACCAGCCGCAGTTACCGAGGACGGTAGCGGAGGTGGACGACGCCGTTGCTGAACCGGTGCTCGTCGATGAACTCGAGGTCCGCGCGTGCGTCCGTCGGCAGGGCGGGGTTGCGCCCACCGAGGACGACGGGCCAGACGAAAAGGGCGAGCTCGTCGACCAGTCCGGCCGCGAGAGCCTGCGCGGCCAGGTTCGGACCACCCACCAAGAGATCTCTGGTGGCGGCGGCCTTCAGGGCGCGTACCGCATTGGGGTCGAAGCGACGTTCGAGACGAGTGTTCGCGGTGGGCGGCTCGGCGAGGGTCGAGGAGTAGACGACCTTGTCCGCCGCCCGCCATGCGCTGGCATAGTCGGCCATGAGATCCGACCGCGCGGCCAGGGTGGGGTCGGTCTCCCAGACGGCCAGCGTCTCGTACATGCGCCGCCCGTACAGGTAGGTGCCTGCAGATCGCATGAGATCGGTGATGAACGCGAAGACGTCGTCGTCCGGCGGAGCCCAGTCGAACGCGCCGCGTTCGTCCTCGGTGCAGCCATCGAGCGACATGTTCGACGCATAGATCAACTTCGCCATGACCGCTCCTTCGTCATCGTCGAGATGTCTCGATGACCTCGCCGTCCACACCTTAGCCCCGCGCGAGTAGGAGGGGAGTGGTCATCCGCCAGCCGAATGTGCTTGATGCCGCGCCGCACGACGTGCTAGCCCTGGCACACTGCAGGTTCCGCCCGATCACGATTCACGGCTGGAGTGAACTGGTTGAGCGCTGACGGGGTTGGGGCGGCGAGGAGTGGGTGCCCCACACAATCGTCATTCACGTCACGGGTCTGACCTGGAAGGCATGGGTCGGAAGGCTGGCAACGCATTAGAATGACGGTCATGACGAGCGACTTCTGTGAAGTCATGTTCCTTCCCTCCTCCCAGTGCGACCATTGTCGTTCAGCACAGTCGAATCTTCCCCGAAGGGTGTTTGTCACGAAAGGGGGAAGTGTTTATCACCGCACCCCGAACTGTGAGGGCCTCAAGGACGGGCAGCGGTTCGCCCGCTGGAAGGGCCTGGATAGCCACGACGTGGAATCCAGACCGCGCAGTGATGTCTTGGCCCGGCTCGGCCCGTGCGAAATATGCCGCCCAGATCTTCCGGCACCTCGCGGGTGAGGATTCCAAGAGCGCTTCGCCCCCGGCGGGGGAGTCGAACAAGCGGGACCGGACGACTGCGGCTGAAGGTCTCTCAGTTCCCCGTCTTCCTCGCCGAGCTGCTGCCGGCGAGGGCGACGGCCGGGAGACCGCTGCCGTCGGCCGGTCTGCGCGGACGGCGATGGCGGCGCCCGGCATCTCCGGGTACTTGTCGCACCGGTTCCTCCATGGGCGCATTGCTCACCACCGCCCAACCGCCCCGCTGAGCTGGAAGTCGCCGCGCAGCCGTCCGCCGGTGTGGGGCTCCGGTGCGTCAGCCGAGGCGGGGCACCGTGGGACGTCGGTGCCCCGCCTCAGCAGCCAAGGGCCTTACCTCGCGGCCAGCGGCGTGACGGCGACCTGGTCGATCACCGGCGCGTACGGGGAGCGCTGGTCGTACCGGTTGTAGGTGTCGCCGTCGAAGTCCGGCAGCTCCTCCGCGGTGAAGGTCAGACTGTTCGTGCCCTCCTTGAGCGTGACCGGCACGGTCAGCTCCCTGAAGTTGTTGAAGTGGAAGGTGGTCGGGAACAGAATGCGGCGGGCCGCCCCTCCGTTGACGGACAGGTCCGCGTGGCGCGCGACGGGGTCGGGGTTGTAGTGGGTGGCGGGTGCCTGTTCGGCGTTGGAGTAGCGGATGGTCAGCGCGTGCCGGCCGGACTTGGCGGCTGTCACGTCGAGCGTCAGGGCGTTGGCCTTTCCGTCACCGATGTCCGTGACGGCCTTGCCGCCGTGGGCGAAGCGGTAGGCGTCGGTCGCTCTGGCGGCACCGGAGAGCGAGCCGTTCTCGGCCTGCTGGACGGTGGGCACCAGCGCACCTCGTGACGGGGCGACCCGCAGCCGGTCGAGGACCAGTGCGTCCGAGGCGCCGGTCAGGGTGATCTTGTTGATGCCGCCGGAGAGGAACAGTTTCACCGTGTTCGTCCCCTTCCTGGCACCTCCGAGCAGGGGCAGCTGGAGCTGCTCACCGTTGAGGGCCAGACTCGCCCGGCCGCCGCCCAGGTGGTCGACGGAGACGGTGGATTCTCCGTCGGTGGCGGAGTGGACCCAGAAGGTGGTGGAGGCGCCGTCGGCCAGCGCCACCGTGCCGGGACCGGAGACTCCGGAGCGGGTGTAGGCGGGCTGGGTCCCGTCGAGCGCGGCGTACTCGGCCTCGTAGAGGGCCGGCTGCGTGACGTGCGCGTCGCGCAGGCTGAGGTCGATCTTGTCGATGATCGCGTCGCCCTTGGTGACGCCGAGATCGGGATCCTGCGCGGCGAGGGTGATCCGGTGTCTGCCGGCGCTCAGCTTCACTGTGGTGTCGGTGTGGCCCCACACCACCCACTTGTAACCAAGCGGCAGCCGCAGCTCCTGTGCGGCCCCGCCGTCGACGCGCGGGAAGACATTGGTCGGGCCCTGCTCCTTGACCAGGTCGTACAGGTTGTAGGGCGGGGAGCAGCATCTTCTTGGCGAGGTCGCCGGTGATGCCGAAGAGCACCAGGGCGTCGGAGCGTTCCATGCCGGGAGGGCTGAGGAGGGCGTCGCTCATCGTGAGCGTCCTTTCTCGGCTCTCGGAGTCGCCGTCAGTGGGTGTCCGCGGCCGGCGCCGAGGCGTCGGGCCCGTGTCCGAAGCGGGAGTGCAGGGCGCGCTGGATCTGTTCGGCGTCGCGGTTACGGGTCTCGGGCAGGTAGCGGCTGACGAAGACGAACGCGAGCACGCAGATTCCGGCGAAGATCCAGAAGGTCTCACCCTGACCGATCGCGGACGCGAGGGGAAGGAAGGCGAGACTGACGACGAAATTGGACACCCAGTTGACCGCCGTGGCCACGCTCGACCCCTGGGCCCGCACGGACGGCGGGAAGATCTCGCCGAGCAGCGTCCAGAACACCGGTCCGAGGCCACCCGCGTACGCGGCGATGTAGATGACCATGAACAGCAGCGTCAGCACCGAGTTCATGCCGACCACGAACGCGAGACCCAGCAAGAAGATCGAGACGGCCATGAGAGCCAGCGAGACGAGGACCAGGACGCGACGGCCCGCCCGGTCGACCAGGCGGAGCGCGACCAGTGTCATGACGAGGTTGATCACACCGATGAACACGGAGTAGAAGATGGAGTTCGACGCGTCCAGGCCGGTCTGCTGAATGATGGTCGGCGCGTAGTAGATGATCGTGTTGATGCCGCCCAACTGCTGCACGGCGGCGAGGGCGAGCCCTACCACGAGAGCCGGTCGGACGTCGGGCGTGAGGAGCTTCCTGGCGCCCTGGCCGGTCGCACCGGGTTTCGCTTCCTGCTTCTCCCGCTCCTGCGCGATCCGGCGCCGGGCGCGCGCGATCAGCCGGTCCGCCGTGGCCTCGTCCGTGACCGAGGCGATTGTCCCGTGCGCCCTGTCGACCTGGCCATGGGAAATGAGCCACTGCGGTGATTCGGGAAGAACCCACAGGGTGGCCGCGACCATCAAGAGGGCCGGAACCGCGCCTACGGCGAACATCGCGCGCCACATCCCGTTGCCCGAGAACGCGAGATTCACCAGGTAGGCGACCAGGATACCGAGCGTGATCATCAGCTGGTTCATGGTGAGGAGCCGCCCGCGGATCCTCGACGGCGAGATCTCGGACAGATAGACCGGTACCGTCGCCGACGCCGCGCCGACCGCGAGACCGAGAACGACACGACCCGCCATGAGCAGTGCGTATCCATTCGCCGCGCAGGCGATCGCCGTACCGATCACGAAGACCACGCCGATCACGCCCAGGGTCTTCCGCCGACCGTATCGGTCGGACAGTCGGCCGACCGAGCTGGCGCCGATCACCGCGCCGATGAGCAGCACGCTGACCACGCTTCCCTGCTCGAAAGAGTTCAGATCGAAGTCGTGTTTGACATAGAGCAGGGCGCCCGACACCACGCCTGTGTCGAAGCCGAAGAGGAAGCCGCCCAAAGCGATCACGGCCGCCCAGAAGGTGATCCTCCGCTGCCCTCCGGGAGAGACTTCGGTGAGTGGCCCACGGACGCCTGGTTGTCCGGAGAAGCCCTGAACCATGTCACTTCCTCGTGTCTCGGTCGTGTCGCGAGGGGCGCGTTCAGTCAACGTGAACACTCTTCGGGACGTGAGGACACCAACAGCGAAGCAATCGGGTGGCATACGGCCCTGCTCGGAACGATGCTGTGGTTCCCCGCCCCGGCGGGGGCGACGCGAATCCCTCGCGTACGGGCTCAGTGTCGGGCGGCCGGGGGGGCGGGGCGGGGCCGCAGGTTTCGGCGGGCCATCAGAGCTGGGTGGCTGGTGAACGTGGCCGGCTCCGGGTGGGCTGTGAACCGTTGAGGTGCTACGCGGGGCTCGGGGGCAGGTGAACGGTCATGATCAGGTGGCAGGGTTCGTCGCCTGAGCCGCGGTAGGCGTGCGCCCGGTCGGCGTCGAAGGCGGCGGTCTGTCCGGGCTCGACGGGATGCTCGGCGCCGTCCACGACGAGGACCATGCGTCCGGCGGTGACACTGACGGTCTCCACTACACCGGCCTGATGCGGGTGGCTGGGGTACTCCTCGCCGGGTTGCAGAGTCCATCGCCAGACCTCGGTGGCCGCGGGACCGCTGGTGGTCAGCATCAGCCGGGCTTCGCTGCCGCGCTCGCCCTTCCACAGGGGGGTCACGGCATCGGCGCTCACTACCCGGACACGTTGTTCGGGGCTGCCTTCCATCAGCGCGGAGACGGAGATGCCGAGGGTGTCGGCGAGACGGACCAGCGTGGCGAAGTTCGGGTTGCCCTGTGCCTTCTCCAGGGCGACCAGAGCGCCCTTGCTGACCTTGGCGCGTCGACCGAGTTCGTCCAGGGACAGACCGGCGCGGATGCGGGCCGCGCGAACGTTGTGCGCGAGCGTCCGCAACGCCGCCTCGGTCTCGGCCATGGCTGCCACCCTTTCAGTCGGGGGATCAGCGCACTGCACCGTGCGGTCGTTCGGTTGACGACTTTCGGTCGGTGCGCTGTACGGTGTAGTCGTTCCATTGATAGTAAGGGATACGCCACCCGTGATCGCTCTGCTGCTGGCCCTGGGCAGCTCCCCGGCCTGCGGATGCGCCGACTTTCTCGGCGGCCTCGGCGCCCGGAAGGCCCACGTCCTGCGCACCGTGATGATCGCCGCGCCAGCCTCGCTCACCGTCGAGCTGCCGCTGTGGCCGCTCCTCGGCGGCGATGCTGCCGGTCGGCGTGGGGCTGGTACAGGGCGAGCACCTGGACCTGGCCGGGCTGATCGGCCTACCGCTGGCATTGGCAACGGTGGTGCTGGTCAGTGCGGGACACGGCGTCGGCAGCGCGCGCCCGTCGCGCACCGCGCTTCCGCTGGCCCTCGGTGCCGGGGGCGCCATCGCCCTGCAATTGGTCAGGCTGTACCAGGCACCCTCCGACAGCGGTGCGCTGGACGCGGTGGCCAATCTGCTGTTCCTGCTCGCAGCCCGCAGCGGCGACCTGGCCGTCGTCGCTGTAATCACCGCCCCGTACCCGCCGGCACCGTCCTGCTCGCCCGCAGCGTCCTCGCCGAGCGGATCCACCGCGGGCAGCTGATCGGCCTGGGCACCGCCGCCGTCGCCGTCAGCCTCCTCGCCCTCGCCTGACCCGCACTCCCGAAAGGAGCCCCGCATGTTCATCCAGCCCTGGGACGCCGCCCTGGACGACGCCGAATGGCAGACCTGGATCGCTGACGGCCACGACTTCGGCATCCTCAGCGTCAACGGCCCGCCCGGTCAGGCACCGATCGTCGTGCCCACCCACTTCACCGTCGACGGCAGCACCCTGCTGATCCACCTCGCCCGCCCCAACCCCGCCTGGAAGGCGATCGAGGCCGATTCGAACGTCACGTTCACAGTCACCAGCGACTACGCCTTCATCCCCGGCCCATGGCGGGCGGGAACGGACACCCCGTCCACCCACGGCGTCCCCACCAGCTACTACGCGGCCGTCCAGTTCACCTGCCGGGCCACGGTCGTCGACGAGCCCGGGGCCAAGGCCGAACTGCTGCGCCGCCAGATGGCTCACTTCCAACCGGACGGCGACCACGCCCCCATCGCCCCCGACCAGCAGCCCTACGGGCGGATGCTGCCCGGCATCCGCGGTCTGCGCCTGGACGTCACCGAGGTCCGCGCGAAGTTCAAGTACGACGACCACAAGCCGGTCGAGCAGCGCACCGACACCGCGCTCCGGCTCGTCGAACGCGACACCGCCCTGGACGCGTCCACCGCGGCCCAGCAGATACGCCGCCGCAACCGGATCGGCACCTGGAAGCCGTGATCTCCTGCCACCCAGTCCCCCTCTCCCGGAACGGATCCCTCTCGATGACCACCTTCCGCCTCAGCCCCGCCGTCGCCGACGCCTTCCCCGACACCCTCATCGCCGTCGTCATCGCCACCGGCGTGCGCGGCCGTGAGGCTTGGCCCGCCACCGCCGCCGCCCAGGAAGACCTGGAGCAGCGACTCGCCGCCGGCACCTGGGCCCCTGCCGACGAGAGCGACCCGCGTATCGAGGCATGGCACACCGCCTACCGCTCCTTCGGCACCAACCCCCGCCGCGTCCGCCCCAGCGTCGACGCCCTCGGCCGTCGTCTGGCGAAGAAGGGCTCCCTGCCCCGGATCAACCCGGCCGTCGACTCCTACAACGCCGTCTCCGTCCGCCACGGCCTGCCGGCCGGAGCCTTCGACCTCGACCGCGTCACCGGAGACGTCGAGATCCGCTACGCCGACGGCAGCGAGACCTTCACACCACTCGGCGAACCCGACACGGCCGAGACCCCGAAGCCCGGGGAGGTCATCTACACCGACACCACCGACGTCCTCACCCGACAGTGGAACCACCGCGACGCCCACCGCACCCGCGTCACCGAGGACTCCACCCATGTCGCCTTCGTCCTCGAAACCCTGCACGCCACTCGCGACGGTCACCTCGTCAAGACCGCCGCCAGCGAACTCCAGGACCTGCTCACCGGTCACTCCACCCAGAGCACCGTCCACTGCCTCGGCCCCGCCCACCTACAGGTCACCGCCTGAGAGACGCTCACTCCTGGCCGCCGTGCTCCCGTCCAGTTCCCTGGGTCCGGGCGCTCGACGGCCGCAGCACGCAGGTCTCCGACGGCGGTGTGCCGTGTGAAGTCGCTCGCCATCAGCGGCGGGTGACCCTTCACTCCGCGGGGGGCGCACCCGGTTCCGTCCCGGTACGGAGTCCCACAGGACACGGGACCACCGACGCGCCCGGTACCGGTCCCGGCGCTCAGGCCCTCCACCGCGGGTTTCGGCCCGTCAAGGTGAGCACCCGCTCCAGTTCCGTGGCGTGCGCGGGCGTCGGCACCTCGGGTCCGAAGACACCGTACGCGCGGGCCTGCGGGGCCATGGCCTCGACCGCGCCGACCAGTTCGGCGACGACCCCGGGGTCCGCCTCGTAGGGCTGTCCGGTGGACACGGCGAGGTCCCAGGCGTGGACGGTCAGGTCGAGCAGCGCCATGTGGGCGACCGTCCGGGCGGGCAACGCCAGCTGCCCGGCGGTGCCCTCCTCCGCGCCGGGTACCGCCCATGCCGCGACGAGCGCGTCGGCCTCCCGGGCGAACGCGGCGCGCCAGTCGGTGCCCGGACGCACGGCGGGCGGGGTGGCGGAGAAGTCGGCCTCCTTCTTCGCGGCGAGTTCCTGGAACTGGACGACGACGTGGTGCAGATGGTCCAACAGCGCCCGCACGTCGTAGTCGGCGCACGGGGTGGGCGCGGTGAGCGCGTCGTCCCCGGTGCCCCGTACCAGGGGTACGGCCTGGCGGGCGGCGGCGTCGAGGAGGACGGCGACGGGGACGTGGGCGGTGGTGGGAGATGTGGTTGTCATGTCTCCGACGTTAGGAGCGGGGTGGCGCGCCGGCTTGAACAAACGCGACATCGACCGGTCGGACCGGTCCTAAGATCGGTCCGTGAGTCCCTCAGCCGCCACCTCCCCGGGCCCGCCCGGCGACAGCGCCGCCCGGACCCCCGCCCCCGGTGGCCCCGGTCCTTCGGGCATGGTGCCCCGTGGTGACACCCGAGGGATCCTCAGCCCGTCGGCCTTGCTGCGCCACACCTCCTTCCGGCGCCTGCCGCCGGCGCCGGCGCTTCGGCCGTACATCGAGCACTACTGGCTGATCGACTGGGATCTGCCCGCCCCGTACGAAGCGCGAGTGCTGCCGCACCCGGCGGTCAACGCCGTCCTGCAGTGGCGCGGCGGGCAGTCCCGGTGCGAGGTGTCGGGGGTCGGGCTGCAGGTACACACCGAGCGGCTGGAGGGTGCGGGACGGGTAGCGGGGGTGCAGTTCCGGCCGGGCGGCTTCCGGCCGTTCGCGCCCGAAGTGCCGGTCGCGGAATGGACCGGGTGCCGGCTTCCGGCGGAGGAGGTCACCGGCACCGGGCCCGCGCTCACCGAGGCGCTCGCCGCCCTGGGCGAGGAGGGCGACGACGCCCGCCGCGCCGCCGCCGTCGACGCCTGGCTGCTCTCCCTGGCGCCGCACCCCGACCCGCAGGCCGCTCTCGCCTTGGAGCTGGCCGACCTCGCATGCCGCGATCGCACGGTACGCCGTACCTCCCGCCTCGCGGAGCTGGGCGGGCTCTCGGTCCGCGCACTCCAGCGGCTCTTCGCGGCGTACGTCGGGGTGAGTCCCAAATGGGTGATCCTGCGCTATCGGGTACTCGACGCCCTGGAACGGGCCGCGGCGGACGGAGCGGGGGACTGGGCGGGGATCGCTGCGGAGCTGGGCTATGCCGACCAGGCCCACCTGGTACGGGACTTCACCGCCACCGTGGGTGTCCCGCCGACCGTCTACGCGGCGCGGAGCGCGGCCTGAGGCGGTACGGACTTCGCCGAGTGCCTGGGGTTCCGCCCGGAGTGCGCACGACCCGGCACCGGAGACAGACCGAAGGGCCGCCGGCGACCATCTGCCGGTGTTCCGGCGGCCCTGCGGGTCCCGGCCGCGGGACCAGCGGTCTACGGGCGCTGCTTCACCCGGTCGACGATCCCCCATTCCACTACGTGCGACAGCTGGATGTACTTCTTCTTCCCGGAAGCCGAGATCCGCTCGTCGCGGAATCCCAGGAACTCATATGACGTCGGGTCGAAGATCAGGTACTTGCCTTCATAGGACCCGCGTCCGGTATGGGCGATCCCCACCCCGGTCCGTCCGGCGGAGTCCTTCACTCCGGGGATCGTCCTGACGCCGGGCACAAGGGCGAGCGCCTCGTACGCCGCGGGGCGCAGTCCCTGGGGCAGCACCGGGTTCTTCAGGAGCTCGCCGAGCAGCCAGTAGGCCTCGAACCGTTCATGCTCGTCGAGATCGCTGATCGGCCGGTCGTCGGCGCGGGAACCGAGGGAGATGATGGCCAGGACAAGCTCTTCCGGGTCCTGGGGCAGCTTCTCCAGCTCGCTCCACTTCCGGGGTGGCCACACCCCGCCGCCCTCGTCCGCAGGCTCCTCCCACATCTCGCGGCCCAGTTCCATGGTCAAGGAGGGCTTGGAGACGTCGACCGAGTCCCACATCTCGTCGGTGTACGTCTTGACCTCTCCGGTCTTCTGCTCCGTCTCCTTGATGATCCGCTTCGAGTAGATGAACTGGTCGTCGCGCGGCGCCACCGGCTCCTTCTCCTGCCCGCGTTCCCACGCCGCCGCCCCGTTCAGCACCGTCGCGGCGGCGTTCTCCACTCGCGGGCTGCTCGTGCCCGGTGTGCCGCCCTCGCCGGAGCCGTCCGTGCCGACCAGCACCGCCGCCCCCGTAACGCCCGCGGCGACCACCGCCGCCGCGGCGAGGCGCAGTGCATGGCGGCGACCGGGGCCGGTGCCGGTGCGCCGGTCCGGGTGGGCCATCGCGTTGAGCAGCTGGTGCCGGGCCCGGTCCCGGGCCGGACCGGTGAGCGGAGCCGCGTCCGCGTCCCACTTCCTCAAGAGTTCGAGTTCGTCATTCATGGCCGGATACCTCTCGCAGTGTCGTCGGATCGGATCCGCCCAATGCTTCGCGCAGCTTGCCGCGAGCCCGGTGCAGCCGTGATCTGACCGTGCCCACGGGGATACTGAGGGCCTGGGCCGCCTCCCCGTAGCCGAGATCACCCCAGGCCACCAGCAGCAGCACGTCCCGGTGCCGGGCGGGCAGCGCGGCCAGCGCCGCCGCCAGCTCGCGGCGTACGGCCTGCGCCACCACCCGGTCCGCGGCCCGGTCGGCCAGCGGCTCCTCGTGGTCGGCGGGGGCCGGGACCCGGGCCATGGCCTTGAACCGGCGGGCCTCGGCCCGCCGGTGCCGGCCGACCAAGTTGGTCGCTATGCCGAACAGCCAGGGCCGGGCGTCGGCGCCCGCGCCGCGGGCCGGGTCGTAGCGGTGCCGCTGCTGGAACGCGGTGGTGAAGGTCTCCGCCACGAGGTCGTCGGCGACTTCGCCGCCGAGGCGGCGGGCCGCATAGCGGTGCACGGCGTCGGCGTGCCGGTCGAAGAGCGCGGCGAACGCCTCGGGCTCGTCCCGGGACCGCGCGATCACTGAGGCGTCGCTCTCCGCATCGGCACGTGCGGTGCCGATGCCGACGCCTGGTCCGACGGTCATCCGGGCTCCTCTCGTCCAGGGGACGATGCTCGAACAGGTGGGCTTTCACCAGTCCTTCGCCCGTCGCGCCGTAGCGGTTCCCTCAGCCCCCGGCGACTGCCCCGTCCCCTAGACGGTTCGTCGTCTCCTCAACCGGATTGCACCGGCCGAGATTACGCAGGTCCTCGAGCGCCTCCACCGGCAGGGCCGGCGGGCCGGCCCCGGGAGAAGTCGGCACGATCACGAGACGTCGCCTCCCGGGGCGAAACCGGGATGCGGAAGTCCGCAGCTCCTCGAGGCCGGGCATGTGGTCCGGTCCGAGAAGCCGGAGCTTGGCCGGCCTGCGCGGACCGCATACATTGGCCGAGGCGTACGACCGGGAGCTGACCACCGCACGGCTCGCGGCCACCGAACCCTGGCGGGAACCGGGCACCCGCTCCGGCTACCACGCGCTGACCTACGGCTTCCTGGTGGGCGAGGTCGTACGGCGCATCACCGGACAGCTTCCCTCCACCTTCCTGGACCAAGAGGTCACCGGACCACTCGGCGTCGACTTCTGCATCCGCCTTGCGGAAAAGGAAGCCCGGCGCGTTGCCGAGCTTGTTCAGGTGATCTCGTCGTCCAGGTCGAGACCGAAGTGGTCGTAGGAGTGGAAGACGAGCTTGCACTCCTGCGGTGAGGCGCCGACGGCGCGGGAGAGGGCCGTGCCGGAGCCGCGGTAGAGGTAGCGGCCGGGGTCGAAGTTGTCGTCGACGGTGACCGTGCCCGCGCTCTGGCCGCCGCGGCCGTAGCGGAAGGCGTCGCGGAGGTCGTCGACGGACTGGGCGTAGTCGGCGACGGCGCCGAGCTTGCCGAAGTTCATGATGTCGTTGAACTCGGCCCACATCCAGGACTCGGGCGTGGTGCGGGCGACCCAGGGCTCCCAGCCGAGGTCGGTGAGTTCGTCGAAGTTGTAGTCGTTGAAGGTGAGGTCGTCGGCGACGCGCGGGTCGGCCGGGACGGGCGGGTGCTGGGGGTCGGGGGCCTTGCGGCGGCTCTCGTGGAACGACGACTGGTGGATCAGCATGTCGGTCGAGGGAGGATCACCCGGGTCTCCGCCGTCGCCGGGGCTGTCGCAGTGGACTCCGGGAACTCCCGCTCCTCGGCAGGGAGCCTGGTGACCTGGAAGCCGCCGACCTGGTTGAGGGTCGTGTCGGCCTGGGTGGCGCCCCAGTCGGCGGTCTTGCGGTAGCCGTATATCGTGACGCTTTCCATTTCGGAGACGGTCTTGACCCGGGTTCGGCCTACGAGGGCCGAAGCCGTCGCGGTGTCCGGCTCCTTGCCGGGTTCCGGCAGACATGCGGGTGAGTCATCTGCCGTGGGTCGTGGGTGAAAACGCCGCATGGGGCGGGCAACATGCCCTGCTGCGGGGCGGTCCCTCGAAGGGTGGGGTCCGCGCGCTGCGCGGGAAGGCGTGTGTGCTCGATGTTCGACCGGGTCTTGGACGGTTTCGTTCTGATCGTGGGGCTGTGGTGCATGGTTCTGGGCTGCTGGTGTCTGCTCCAGCCCTACCAGGCACCAGATGTGGTCCGAGGCCCTGTGTGGGCGATCCGCGCCTGGGCGCTCGGCTTCGCACTGCTCGGCGTCTCGCTCACCGCCGAGATCGTGACGCTGTGGAGCGGCGGCGATCCGGGCCGGATGGCAGGGATGACCCGCTGGGTGACCGGTCCGCTGGTGATCGGGCCATTGCTGCTCGCCTTCGTGATCAGGCGGCGGGACCGTCGCCGCCGTGCCGCCCGGAGCAAGTGACCACGAAACGAGCCGCACTGGGTGGAGTGCTCGCACCAGAAGGCCGCCTGCGCCAGCCGTTCACGCTGAAGAGCTCTGGGATCGGTGCGGGCTCTATGCGTAGACTCCAGCCGCCGGTTGGGGCCGGAGTGGAGCGTAGTGGTTGGTCTCGTGGTCGTGGGGGATGTCCCCGATGGCGGTATGGAAGCGCTGGTTGTTGAACCAGTCGACCCCTTCTGCGGTGCCGAGCACGACGTCGGCCAAGCTGTGCCGGGGTCCGCGGGGCTTGATCAGCTCCGTCTTGTAGAGGCCGATCTGGGGCTCCGTGAGTGTGTTGTCCGTATCGGCTGTCCGCGTCCGAGTGATGAATGAGCCCGGCACCTGCGGGAACGCCAGCCCGGTCGCGGCACCACAGGGCCATTTCGAGGGCGTCGAGGACGGGCTGTATCCTCGCTCGCCGTCAAGCGCACCCCAAGGTTGAGGCCAGAATGCCTGGTCACGACCTTGGCTGCAAGGCTCACTGGATGAAACTTCCCACCACCGGCGTGATGATCTGTCGTGGATGCCACCATAGTTGCCGCGCTCGTAGCCGTCCCGACTGCCCTTGTAGCGGCTGGATCCGCGTATGCGGCTGGCCGGCGGCAGGCACGGGGAACGCACGCGGGAGCACGGGAGCAGTTGACGCGGTAAGGCGCCCGCAACAGCGCGAGGCGTACCTTCGCCTGAGCGAGGAGGCACGCACCTGCCTCGCCGGAGCCGACCGCGCCACGATCTGCGACAGACACCGAGGCCATCGAGCCAGTGCAGACATCGAGGAGTGGGGTGCGCGAGACGAGGAAGTAATGCCGGATGCCCGACGAGCTCTGGAGAAGTACGAGGAAGCGGTGAACCGGCATCTCAGCCGCCTTCTCTGACTCACCCTCCCAGACGCAGCGCCCGCGCTGTGAGACCCGGGTTGATCGCGGTCCCCGCTCCGTTCGCCGTTGCACGATGACCTCGGGCTTCTTCGTGGTCTCGGCGGCCGCGCCCTCGACCGCCCACACGCCGGTCGACCCCGCGGCAAGTGGCGATGAGGTCAGGCGAGCTGGTCCTTGTCGGACGGGAGCCAGACCGTCATGGTGGCCGGGTCGATGGGGATCGAGATGTGCTCGTGCGTGATCGACCACGCTCCGTCCGTCCACCGGAGGCAGACGCTCTCCCGTACCCATACCGAGGCCTGGAGGCCGCCCTTCCGCTCCCCCGAGTCGCGGTGGAGCATGTGCGCGAAGGCGGTGTTCCCACTGGTCACGAGGGTGAGGTCGTGAGTCTCCAGACTGATGGGGCCGACGTATCCGTCGAACCACCGCAGGAAGTTGCGGCGGATCTCGTCGGTGCCGGTGAACCTCAGCGGGGGGACGACGTCGTAGTAGACGGCGTCGGCGGCGTAGAAGGACATGAGTCGGTCGATGTCCTTGGTCTGCTGGGCGCTGGCGCGGCTCGCCAAGAGCGCCCGGAGCTCGGACTCGTGGGTGGTGGTCATCGCGTACTCCTTCGGTGGTGTTGTGCTGGAGGGGGAAGAGGGAGAGCTGGCTTCAGACGGTGCGTCCGGACTTGAGCGCGGTGGTGACCTCGACGACCCGGCGAGCCTGGTGGCGAGCAGCCTCCAGAGTCACCTCGCCGGGCTCCGCGTCGCCGACCACAGCCGAAGTGCCGTAGGGGTTGCCCGACTTGAACTGGATCGGGTCGGTGTAGCCGGGCGGCACGATGACGCCGCCCCAGTGGTAGAAGGTGTTGCCGAGCGCCAGGAGGGTCGATTCCTGCCCTCCGTGGGCGCTGTTGGAAGCAGTGAAGGACGAGTACACCTTGTCCGCGAGCTTGCCCGCGAACCACAGGGGGCCGGTGGTGTCGATGAACTGCCTCAACTGCGCTGCGGGGTTGCCGAATCGGGTCGGGGTACCGAATAGCACCGCGTCCGCCCACTCCAGGTCGCCGTGTCCTGCCTCGGCGACCTCGGCGGTGTCCCGGTGATGCCGGGCCCAGGCCGGATGGGCGTCGATCGCCTCGGCCGGGGCGGTCTCGGCCACCTTGCGGAGCCGGACGTGCGCCCCGGCCTTCTGCGCGCCCTCGACGACGGCTCGCGCCAGGGCGTGCACGTTGCCGCTGGTGCTGTAGTAGATGACTGCGACGTTCGCGGGCTCCATGCCGTTCTGCCTCCGTCTGCTTCCGTCGCGTTCCTTTGCCGGGTACGACGAGACGGCCCGGCGGAATGTGAGGCGGGGCGGCGGAGTACGAGGCGGGGCGGCGAGCTCACGTTTTGGGACGCTGCCGCGTCATGACGGTGAAGGAAGACCCGACCGAGGAGCCTCAGGACCATGACGCACCGCTCGACCGCGCCGCAGGACAGCCGACCGGACTCGACGGCGAGCGCGCTCGCGGCCGAGCGCCGCCGGCTGATCAACCTTGCGTACCGAATGCTGGGCTCCCTGGCCGAGGCCGAGGACACGGTGCAGGAGACGTACGCCCGCTGGTACGCGATGTCCCCGCGGCAGCGGGAGGCGGTGGCGTCCCCCGGTGGCTGGCTGACCAAGGTCGCCGGCCGCATCTGCCTCGACGTGCTGCGCTCGGCACGGGCCAGGCGGGAGCGCTACGTGGGGCAATGGGTGCCCGAGCCGCTGCCCGCGCGCACCGAGTGGCCCGCCGGCGCGACGGACGACAGCACGGCCGACCCGGCCGACCGGGTCACGCTCGACGAGTCGGTCAGCATGGCCTTTCTCGTCGTCCTGGAGGCGATGACCCCGGCGGAGCGCGTGGCGTTCGTGCTACACGACGTCTTCCGCTACCCGTTCTCCGAGGTGGCCGACATTGTCGGCCGCACCCCGGGGGCTTGCCGACAGCTGGCGGCCTCGGCCCGCCGCCGTGTCGACGCCTCACGGGCTCCCCTGTCACCGGCGGCGCAACGGACGGATGTCGTAAGGGCGTTCAAGCAGGCGTGGGAGGCGAAAGACATCCCCGCCCTCATTGGCCTGCTCGACCCCGGTGCTGTCGCCGTCGGTGACGGCGGCGGACTTGTCACGGCCAAGCTCCACCCGATCGAGGGCGCGGAGCCCATCGCCCGCTTCTTCGCCGACCGGACCCTCCCGGGCCGGCTCACGGTCCGGGAGTGCACGGTCAACGGCCAGCCCGGCCTAGTGGCCCACGTGGACGGCGCCGTCGTGTCGGTGTACGCATTCGACATCGCGGACGGCCGGATCCGGCGGATCTGGGCCGTGCTCAACCCCGAGAAGCTCAGGTCGTGGAAGTCGGCCTGACCAGGGCCTGTTCGGGCGATCCCCGTGATGCGGTCGACGGGCCTGGACACCTCAATCCGGGAGGTCGAGCTGAGCTCGGCGCCAGGCCGCGGCGTTGTCCGGGTGGCGGGTCGAGCAGTTCGGCGGGTTGCTGAAAGCGGTCCGGGAACGTGGTGGCGAGGGGCGCGGCCGGGGTCACCCGTGGCGGCTTACACTGGCCGAGCGGGTCCTGCGGGCGGCCGTGTACTACCGCACGAACCTCACCATGCGGCAACTCGCCCCACTGTTCGGCGTCTCACCGGCGAGCGTGTGCCGGCTGATCCGACGGCTCGGCCGCTGCTCGCGCTCGAGCCGGTCCGCGCCCCCCAGGACGCAGTCGAGCGGCTGTGGATTGTGGACGGCACCCGTCGAACACTTCTCGCAACGGCGACCTCGCCTCCGGTATCGCGCATCGGTGGGCGGCACATTTCCTCTCCGGCTGCCCGTTCGGGCACGTCGAGTCGTCAGTGCCTCACGAAGCCCGCACGCCGCGCACAAGC
Source organism: Streptomyces sp. NPDC058796 (assembly GCF_042745235.1). Taxonomy (NCBI): domain Bacteria; kingdom Bacillati; phylum Actinomycetota; class Actinomycetes; order Kitasatosporales; family Streptomycetaceae; genus Streptomyces; species Streptomyces sp. NPDC058796. Next base: position 37,394 of record NZ_JBHYOP010000008.1, on the reverse strand, counting down.
TGATGGACGTGGGGCGAATCCCCTTTCAAAGGACTGTGTCCGGTACTCCGGCAGTGTTTGCAACGGTGGTTCCCGCGGCCCGAAAAATGCCCGTTCACAAAGGGGTTGGCAGGTTACCGAGGTCACTTGACGAACCCTTGCTAGGGAGGTTGTCCGCCCTTAGTCTCGAAAGCGCTCCTTGATGCGGTCGCCCTTCATCTCGTGGAGGTTTTTCGTGCTGCACAGCTCCCGGCCGGACTCCTCGCGCAGGCCGACCGCACGGCCGAGCGATCCCCCTGGCGCCTACCCAGCAGGGCCGGACAGCGAAATCGAATGACCGTGACAACGTTGTCCGCAGCATATGGATGTCGGCCGTCCCGCCGCCGTCCGCTCAGCTCACCTTGACCCCTCCGGGGAGCCCGGCGCCAGCTGCCGGTCGACCCGGGGCGACGCGGAACATCCGGCCCGGCCACCGACACCAGGTGGTGCGTGCCGTCACCGGGCGCCCGTCGACACCCAGGCCCAGCGCACCGGTCCGCTCCGCGCTCGCCGACCCTTCCCAGCCCCCCACGCGCAGGAAGAAGGACGGTACGTCCGTGGCGACCACGAGTTTCCCCGACGCCTCGCCCAGCAAGAACAAGAAGGGTGCCGCCGCTCCGGCCGCGCCCGCCCGCCCCGGCCCGACCGGAAGCGGCACGCACCGCGGTGCCGCCTCGGTTGGCGCCTGCACGGCCCGTGTCTCCCCCGGGGACCTGACCGTCACGGTCGCGGAGCCCGAGTTCGCCCGCCGATTCGGCATGAGCACCGACGAGATTCGCGGACGCCGAATTCTCGACCTGCTCCATTCACCTGTTCCCGCACGGCTGCGGAAGAAGTTCACCGCTCTCTCATCAGGCGCATGTCGGGGATTCACGGAGACCGTGACCTATCGGGACGGCGGTGGCCGGGAATTCCTGGCGGAAGTCACGGGGGTCGCCGTCAGAAAACCCTCGGGTGCCGTATCCGGCTTCGTCGTCCTTCTGCGCCGGGCGGAAGCGGCGCCCCGTGCGGGGGACATGCGCCGGGCCGAAGGAACGCGGGGAACACAGCGGGGCACCCGACCGGAGGCCGCCGACGGGCCCGTGCTCAGTGCCCTCGACGCACAGGTCCTGGAAGGGGTCGCGAGTGGCGAGTCCACGGTGCAGTTGGCCTCCCGCCTCTATCTGAGCCGTCAGGGAGTCGAGTACCGCGTCGGGCAGATGTTCCGGCGGTTCGACGCACCCAATCGGCCGGCTCTGGTGGCGCGAGCGCACGCCCTCGGGATGTTCGCGGCCGGCCAGTGGCCCCCGCGTGTTCTGCCCGACCGCGTGCGGTAGCGCGGACCGGGGCTGCGCTCCTGGACCCCGGGCGGTGGCCGTGGCGGTGATGCACCGCCACGGCCACCTGCGTACGGAAGCGGCAGCGCGGCACCGGCGAGCGTCTCACGCCGCCGAGGGCTGCCACGCCTCCTGGAACCGCCGGCGGGCGCGGAAGAGACGGGAACGGACGGTACCCAGGGGCAGTGCGAGCACCTCGGCCATCTCGTCCTCGTTGAGTCCGTAGGCGCGCAGGGTGAGGACCTGCCGGTGCGCCTGGGACAACCGCTCCAGCACGTCGCTGATGTGCACCGCGTCCAGCGGGTTGGTCTCCTGCCGCGTCTCCAGCTCGCAGCAGCTGCGTTCCTCGCCGTAGCGCTTGGCGGTGCGGACGGCCTCGCGAACCGTCACCGAGCGCACCCAGCCGTAGAACGCCGCCGGTTCGCGCAGGGTCCCCAGGCCGCGGTAGATCGCGAGCAGCGCCTCCTGGGTGGCGTCGGCACCGTCGTCATGGGTGATGGACCGGCAGATGCGCGCCACGTAGGGCGTGATGCCGGTGAGCAGGTGGTTCATCGCGTGCTCGTCGCCCGCCTGGGCTCGGGGGAGCAGCGTCAGGGGAGAGGGGAGTTCGCTGACGGTGGTCATGTCGGGCAGAGACTCCTTCGGGCAGCCGTACGGCCGGGATGCGTGAGCCGGGGGAGGGGGGATGGGGCTGAGGTCAGCCGGTGGCGGCGTGGGCGTGGGCCGGCTCGGGTTCCGTCGCGGTCGCGAAACGGAGCAGGCCGGTGCTTACGTCGTCGCGGAACGCCCTCATGAAGTCCGGGCTGAAACAGGCCGTGGAGTGCGGGAACTCGATGGCCAGCCGGCCTTCGAAGGAGACCACGCACGCCATGACGGGGCTGCGTCCCGCCTGGGGGAAGTACTGTTCGCGGGCCGGCACCAGCCGCACGTCCACCGCCCGCAGACCGCTCGGCAGCCGTGGACCGGGGACGGCGCCCATGTTGGTGGCGATCACCGTGGCCAGTTGCAGAGCGGGATTGCGGGGGATCTCCGGCGTGATGCGCATCTCGTGGAAGTGGTCGCCGCGGGCGAGGAAGTCGCTCAGGCGGGTGTGCACGGTGCGGGCCAGCTCCAGCGGTTCGGAGGTCTCGGACACGGCGAGGGTCTGGAGGTGGGTGGTCACCGCGGGCACCATCGCGGAGGCGGGCAGCGGCGGGGACAGCCGGGACCGCAGGTCGACGGGGGAGAGGCAGCCGAGCGTGCGGGGGCCGTCGCCGTCCAGGCGCCGCCGGGCCGCGGTCAGCAGCGACGCGGCGACCAGGGCGTGCACGGAGACGCCCGAGGCACGCGCCGTCCGGCGCAGGCGCCGGGTGAGGCCGGCCTCCAGGGTCAGCCGGCTGACCTCGATGTGCCCGTCGGGTCCGGCCTGCCGGCCGGCGGTGCCGGAGGGGTGCCGCACGTCGTACGGCACCAGCTCGACCGGGTGCAGCCGAGTCTCGGCCAGGCGGCCCTCCAGGTACTTCGCCGTGTCGGCCGCGTCGGCCGGAGGGAGCAGTCGGCTGACGGGTACGGGCCAGGGCGGGAGGCCGGCGTCGGAGGTCCCCGCGGTGCGCTCGCCGTCGACCAGGGACCGGTAGCGGTCCCACAGCGCGTTGTGCAGGGCGATGCTGCTGTGGCCGTCGGTGATGGTGTGGTCCACCACCAGCACGAACAGGTGGCTCTGGCCGTCGGGCGCGCTGACCAGGACGGCACGGCTCAGCGGGCCGCCGACCGGCAGGGGCCGGTTCAGCTCCGCGGCGTAGGCCTCCTCCTCGCCACCGGTGCGGGTGGCCAGCCGGGGCCGCTCGTCCTCGTCCAGGAGGCGCAGTACGTGGCCCGGGCCCTCCTGGACGATGCGGGTCCGCAGCGTCGGGTTCGTCTCCGTGAGGGCGTCGAACGCGGCCGACAGCGCCGCGACGTCCACGGGTCCGCGCAGGGTGCAGGACAGGACGGCTCTGCTTCTCTGGCCCACGTAGAGCGCCTCGACCGGACACAGCGCACGGTGCATGCCGTCAGCCTTCTTTCCGTCGTTCATGTCGGGGGTCCCACGGCCCGGGATCGGTCTGCCACCGCCGGCTGTCCGCGGGGGTGAGGGGCTTTCGAGAGTGCACGGCGGAATGCGGCCGGATCCAGCCGAAGTCCCGGTGCGAGGGAAAGTCGCGTGATTTCTCTAGAAGTTGCGGCGAGCCGCGCTCTCCCCGTCCCCGCGCACTCCCCGTCCCCGCGCACTTCAGGGAAATCCCCGGAACCGGTGCGGACGGGGCCCGGTCCCGCTTGACCCGTCCGGTTCCGGTGACCCACCGTGATGTGCCGTGAGACCGGGGCCGGGTGACGTGATCCCCCTGCCCCTGGCGTGCGACCCCTTTTCCGCCCCGTGGGCCGGCCCGGTGCGTACACACACGCGAGGGCGGCACGGCGCGATGGGCGCACGCGTCCGAACAGGCCGGGCCTTCGTCGTCCGGGACATTACGGCTTGCCACGTGAGGTTGTGCTATGTCACTCCAGGCGGACGAACGCCGACCGCTGTCCGGAGCCCAGGAGGGCCTCTGGTACGCCGGACGGCTCGCACCGGACAGCGCCGCGTACCACACCGCGGAGGCCGTGGAGATCCACGGTCCCCTCGACACCGGCCTGTTCGAGACCGCGCTGCGCCGTACCGTCGCTGAGGCAGACACCTTCGCCCTGCGCTTCACCGACACCGACGACGGCCCCCGCTGCCACCGTGCCGCGGACGCGGACGACTGGATCCTGCACCGGGTCGACGTCAGCGGCGCCGACGATCCCGAGGCCGCCGCGTGGGCGCACGTCCGCGCCGACCTAGCGGTCCCCGTGGACGTCGAGAAGGGGCCGCTGTTCGCGCACTCCCTGCTGACCCTCGCCCCCGACCGTTCCCTCTGGCTGCTGAGGGCCCACCATCTCCTGCTCGACGGCTACAGCTACAAGCTCCTCGGGCGGCGCCTGGCCGACACGTACAACGCGCTGGCCGAGGGGCGTGAACCGGCACCCTGCGACTTCGCGCCGGTGAGCCGGCTCCAGGCGGAGGAGGCGGCCTACCGCGCCTCCGAGGGGTACGCCCGCGACCGCGACCACTGGGCGCGCCGCCTGGCGGACCTGCCGGAGCCGGCCCGGCTCACCTCCCGTGCGGCCGCCCCCACCGCGCCCTTCCTGCGCCGCACCGCCGAGCTGGCGCCCGCCGACACCGACGCCCTCGACGCCGCCGCGGCCCGCCTCGGCGTCCGGCGCACCGACCTGCTCACCACCGCCATCGCCGCCTACCTGCACCGGATGACCGCCGCCGGGGACCTGGTGCTCGGCCTGGCCACCATGAGCCGCCTCGGCAGCGCCGCCCTGCGCACGCCCGGCACCGCCTCCGACGTCCTCCCGCTGCGCGTGACCGCCGCTCCTGGCACGTCCGTCGCGGAGCTGGCGCGGGCCGTCGCCGACGAACTGAAGGCACTGCGCCGCCACCAGCGCTACCGGGGCGAGTTCCTCCGCCGCGACCTGGGCCTGCTGGGCACCGGACGCCGGCTGTACGGGCCGGTGCTGAACATCGTCCCGTTCGACGAGTCACCCGTCTTCGGCGGACACCCCACCACCTGGCACCACCTCTCCGGCGGAGCGGTCGACGACCTCCAGATCTCGGTACGCCCGGGCGGCCCCTCCGGCGGACTGTGGCTGGCCTTCGACGCCAACCCGGCCCTCTACGACGAGGACGAACTCGCCCTGCACCGCGACCGGTTCCTCACACTGCTGCGTCGGCTGGCCGAGGCGGCACCGGCCACCCCGCTGGGCGACCTGGACGTCCTGCTGCCGGGCGAGCACCCCCGCGACGCCCCCGTACGCACCTTTCCGGTCGAGCGGACCCTCACCGAGCTGTTCGAGGAGCGGGCGGCGGACGGGCCCGAGCGCACCGCCGTCACCTGCGGCGACGACCGACTGACGTACGCCGCGCTCGACGCCGAGGCCAACCGGCTCGCCCGGCTGCTCGTCGATCGGGGCGCGGGGCCGGGCCGGGTGGTGGCCCTGGCCCTGGACCGGGGGACCCGGCTGCTGCCCGCCCTGCTGGCCGTCCTCAAGACGGGCGCGGCCTACCTGCCGCTGGACCCCGGACATCCGGCGGAGCGGCTGCGGCTGGTCGTCGAGGACGCGTCCCCCGTCGTGCTGGTCACCGAGCGCGCCCACGCCCACCTCGCCGGGGACGCGCTTCCCGTCGTCCGCCTGGACGACGAGGGGGTCGCGGCGGATCTGGCCCGCCGCTCCGCCGCCGACCTCACCGACGCCGACCGGCTCGGGCCGGTGAGCCCGTCCGACACCGCGTACCTCATCCACACCTCCGGCTCCAGCGGCCGCCCCAAGGGCGTGCCGGTCCCGCACTCCCACGTGGTGCGGCTGTTCACCGCCGCGGCCGAGCACTTCGACTTCCGGGCCGACGACGTGTGGACGCTGTTCCACTCGTACGCCTTCGACTTCTCCGTCTGGGAGATCTGGGGCGCCCTGCTGCACGGCGGCCGGGTCGTCGTCGTCCCGTACGCCGTCAGCCGCTCGCCCCGGGAGTTCCTGGAGCTGGTGCACCGCGAGGGGGTGACCGTCCTCAGCCAGACCCCGTCCGCGTTCGAGCAGTTCGTCGACGCCGACCTGGAGCGGGGCGGGGACGCCGGGGCGCTGCGCCACGTCGTCTTCGGCGGCGAGGCCCTGCGCCCGGCCCGGCTGCGCCCCTGGGCCGACCGCCACGGCCTGGACCGCCCGACGCTGGTGAACATGTACGGCATCACCGAGACCACCGTGCACGTCACCCACCACCGCCTCACCCGCGCCGACCTGGACGACCCGCGCCGAGGCAGCGTCATCGGCACCCCCCTCGCGGACCTCCGCGTCCACCTCCTGGACGCCGCGGGACGCCCCGTGCCGCCGGGCGCCACCGGGGAGATGTACGTGTCCGGCGCCGGCGTCGCCCCCGGCTACCTCAACCGGCCCGAGCTGACCGCCGAACGCTTCCTCGACGACCCCTTCGGCCCGCCCGGCACCCGCATGTACCGCTCGGGCGACCTGGCCCGGCGCCGCCCCGACGGCACGCTCGACTACCTCGGACGCGCCGACGCCCAGATCCAGCTGCGCGGGTTCCGCGTCGAACCCGGAGAGATCGAGGCCGTCCTAGCCGCCCACCCGGGCGTCGCCCGCGCCGCCGTCGTGCCCCGCCGCGCCGACAACGGCGCCCAGCACCTCGTCGCCTACACGGTGCCCTCGGGCGCCACGTCCGTGACCCCCGCCGAGCTGCGCGCCCACGCCGCGGCCCACCTGCCCGAGCACATGGTCCCCGCCGTCTGCGTCCCGGTCGACACGCTCCCCTTGACCGCGAACGGCAAGCTCGACGTACGGGCCCTGCCCGCCCCCGACTTCACCGCCGCCGCGGCCGGCACCCGGCCCGAGACTCCCGCAGAGGCCCTGGTGTGCCGGTTGTTCGAGGAGGTGCTGAAGCTGCCCGGGGACACCGTGGGCACGGACGTGAACTTCTTCGACCTCGGCGGCGACTCCCTGCTCGCCACCCGTCTGCTGGCCCGCCTGCGGCACGGGACCGGTGCCGAGATCCCCATCACCGCCCTGTTCGAGACGCCGACCCCCGCCGCCCTCGCGCTGCGGCTCACCGCGCACACCGACGCCGGCCCGCCCCGGCCGGACCTCGGTGACGCCGCACGCCCGGGGCGGGTTCCGCTGTCCTTCGCCCAGGAGCGCATGTGGTTCCTCAACCGGCTCGACGACGGGGCGGCCACCTACAACATCCCGCTCCTCGTCCCGCTCGCCGCCGACCTCGACACCGAGGCGCTCCGGGCGGCCCTCGGTGACCTGGCCGACCGCCACGAGATCCTGCGGACGGTGATCGCCGAGGACGACGGCGTCCCGCACCAGCGCATCCTGCCGCCGGGGGAGACACGTCCGGTGCTGCGCCGGGTGGACTGCCCCGCCACGGAGACCGCCGCCCACGTCACCGCCGCGCTGCGGTACCGCTTCGACCTGACCGCCGAAAGCCCCCTCGCCGTCTGGCTGCTGGGCACCGGTGCCGACCGGGTGCTGCTGTTCGTCCTGCACCACAGCGCCGCCGACGGCTGGTCCCTGCGCCCCTTCGCCGACGACCTGAGCACCGCCTACGCGGCCCGCCGGGCCGGCCGCGCCCCCGCGTGGGCGCCGCTGCCGGTGCAGTACGCGGACTACGCGCTGTGGCAGCGCGCCCTCCTGGCCCCGGGACCGGACGGCCCGGGGCGGCTGGAGCGGCTGACCGCCCACTGGCGCAGCGCCCTGGAGGGTCTGCCCGAGGAGTGCACCCTGCCCGGCGACCGGCCGCGCCCCACCGCGCCGCGCGGCGGCGGCGCGCACGTCGAGGCCGGCCTCGACGCCTCCTCGCACCGCGCCCTGGTCGACCTCGCCGACCGGGAGGGCGCCAGCCTGTTCATGGTCCTGCACGCCGCCCTCGGCGCCCTGCTCACCCGCTGCGGCGCCGGTGAGGACATCGTCGTCGGCACCCCGGTGGCCGGCCGCACCGAACCCGCCCTCGACCCTCTGATCGGCCTGTTCACCAACACCCTCGTCCTGCGCGCCGACACCTCCGGCGACCCCGCCTTCCGGGACCTGCTCGCCCGGCTGCGCACCGCCGACCTGGCCGCCCTGGACCACCAGGACCTGCCCTTCGACCGGCTGGTGGACGCGCTCAACCCGCCCCGCACACCCGGCCGGCACCCCCTGTTCCAGATCATGCTGGCCCTCCAGAACAACGAACCCGCCGTCCTCGTACTGGACGGCTCACGAACCAGGCTGCGGCCCACCGCCACCGGCACCGCCAAGTTCGACCTGTTCGTCGACGTCCTGGAGAGCCGCACCCCCGAGGGCGCCCCCGACGGCCTGACCCTGCACGTCGAGTACGCCACCGACCTGTACGACACCGGCACCGTCGAGGCGTTCGCCCACGCCCTGCGCGAGGTGCTGCGCACCGTGGGCGCCGACCCCGGCGTCCGCGTCGGGCGACTGCCCGCGCTCCCCGAGCGGGCCCCCGCCCCGTCCGCGACCGGCCTCACGGAACTGGAGGACGCGGCCCGCTCCGTGCCCGGCGTCCACGACGCCCACGCCCTGCCCGGCACCGACGGCGCCCCACCACGCCTGTACGTGGTCCCGGCACGGGCGGACGCCGCCGAACGCGTCGAGAACGCCCTGGACCGCGCGGGCCACGGCACCGTCCGCGTCACCGCCGTCAACGCGCTGCCCCGCACCGAGGACGGCACCGTCGCCACCGCGGAGCTGGACGCCCTGCCCACCGTCGACCGCACCGCCGCCGGGACCTGGCGGGAACGGCTGGCCCGGATCCCGGGCGTCACCGTCGCCGAGGTGACGGTGGAGAACGCCCCGGAGGAACTGGAACGCCGCCACACCGGCCTGCCCGACCGCCCCACGGGACCCGCCCCCGCCTCCGCCCGCCCCGGCCGCGCCTCCGCCGTACCGGCGCTCAGCGAGGGTCCCGCCCTCGCCGAACCGTCCGTGCCGAGCTGGGCCGACGCCCTGCGCCGCGCCGCCGAACGGGGCCGGGGCGACATCATCCACGTCCACGCCGACGGCAGCGAGCACCGGCGCGACTACGCGTCCCTGATCCCCGAGGCGTCCCGCGTCCTGGCCGGACTGCGCCGGACGGGCCTGCGCCCCGGCGACCCGGTCATCCTCCAGTGCGACGCCACCGAGGACTTCCTCGCCGTGCTGTGGGGCTGCCTCCTGGGAGGCTTCGTCGCGGTCCCGCTGACCGTCCCCGCCTCCTACGACACCCCCTCGGCGGCCCTGACCAAACTGGAGGGCATCTGGCGGATGCTCGGCCGTCCCCGGATCGTGTGCTCCGCCGGGCGCGAGGCCGGGCTGCGTGACCTCGCCGCCCGGCGGGACTGGCCCGGACTGCGGCTCACCACGGCCGACGCACTGCGCGAGGCGCCCGAGGACCACGACTGGCACCCCGCCCGGCCGGACGACCTCCTCCTGATGCTGATGACGTCCGGGAGCACCGGCCTGCCCAAGGCGGTGCGGCTCACCCACCGCAACGTGCTGACCCGTTCCGCCGCCACCGAGCAGCTCAACGGGCTCGGCGCGGACGACGTCTCCCTGAACTGGATCCCGCTCGACCACGTCACCGGCGTGGTGATGTTCCACCTGCGGGACGTGTACCTGGGCTGCCGCCAGATCCACGCCCCCACCTCCTGGATCCTGGAGGACCCCCTGCGCTGGATGGACCTCGCCGACCGGCACCGGGTCACCGTCACCTGGGCGCCCAACTTCGCCTTCGGGCTCCTCGCCGAGCAGTCCGACCGCTTCGCGGGACGCACCTGGGACCTGTCGCCGATGCGGCTGGTGATGAACGCCGGCGAGGTCGTCGTGGCCTCGGCCGCCCGCCGGTTCCTGCACACGCTCGAGCCGTTCGGGCTGCCGCAGGACGTGATGCACCCCGGCTGGGGCATGTCCGAGACCTGTTCCGTGGTCACCGACACCGTCCTGCCCGCCGAACCCGTCCCGGACGAGGGGACGTTCGTGAGCTGCGGCCGGCCCTACCCCGGCTTCGCCATGCGGATCGTCGACGAGCAGGGCACGCTCCTCACCGAGGGTGAGGCGGGCCGCTTCCAGGTCCGCGGCACCTCCGTGACCGGCGGCTACCACGACAACCCGGAGGCCAACGCGGAGGCGTTCACCGAGGACGGCTGGTTCGACACCGGCGACCTCGCGTACCTGCGCGACGGCGAGCTGTACATCACCGGCCGCGCCAAGGACGTCATCATCGTCAACGGCGTCAACCACTACAGCCACGAGATCGAGGCGTGCGTCGAGGAACTGCCGTACGTGGAGCGGAGCTTCACCGCCGCCGTCGCGGTGCGCTCCGATCCGTCGTCGCCCACCGACGAACTGGCCCTCTTCCTCCACCTCACCGAGGAGGCCACCGCCGAGGCCCTGCGGGAGATCGCCGGGAAGGTGACCCGGGAGATCGGCGTCAGCCCGGCCTTCATGGTCCCGGTCGGGCGGGACGCGATCCCCAAGACCGAGATCGGCAAGATCCAGCGCACCAGGCTCCGCAAGAGCTTCGAGGCGGGCACCTTCGACGAGGAGATCCGGCGGACCCAGCTCCTGCTGGGCAGCGCCGCGACCGTCCCCGACTGGTTCCTGCGGCCGGTGTGGCAGCGGGCGGAACGCCCCGAGGTCCGTACGACGCCGGCCGGCCGGCACACCCTCGTCCTCACCGGCGCCGACCCCCGGGTGCGGCGCCTCGCGGAACGGCTCGCCGACCTCCTGCGGTCCGGCGGGGGCCTGTGCACGGTCGTCGACGAGGGGACGGCGTACGCCCGGCTCGACGCCGCGCACCACCGGGTACGGCCCACCGAGGAAGCCGACCACGCCGAGCTGCTGCGGCGGCTGGAGGCGGACCGGCGGCCGGTCGACGCCGTCCTGCACCTCGACGGGCTGCGCGACAGCCGTGATCCGGAGACGGCGCCGCAGGACACGACCGATGCGCGGGAACTGCTCGCCCTCACCCGTGCCCTCGCCGCCCGACCGGGCCGGCGACGCCCGGTCGACCTCGTGTACGTGACGGCGGGCGCCCAGGCCGTACGCCCCGGCGACCGCCCGTCCCCGGCCCACGCCATGGCGGGCGCGCTGCTCAAGTCGCTGACCGAGGAGTTCGGATGGCTGCGCGGCACCCACCTCGACCTCCCGCCGGACGACGGCACGGACCCGACGGCCCTGCTGGCGGCCGAGGCGACGGTCACCGTGAACGGCGCGGAGGTGGCGTACCGCGACGGACACCGTTACGTACGCCGCCTCGCCGCCCTGCCCGACACCCCGCCCCGCGCCGAGCCGCCCACACGCGACGGCTTCACCCTGCTCACCGGCGGCCTGGGCGGCGTCGGCACCGAGGTCGCCACCCATCTGCTGCGCACCCCTGGCACCCGGCTGCTGATCACCGGCCGCACACCGGAATCCGGGGCCGAGGGCCTTTCCCGTCTGCGTGAGCTGGGCGAGGTCCGCTACGTCCGGGCCGACGTCACCGACGAACACCAGGTACGGGCCGCGGTGGTAGCCGCCACCGAGGCGTGGGGCGTGCCCCTGGTGTCGGTGCTGCACCTGGCCGGCGCGCTCGTGGAACGCCCCGTGGGCGAACTGGACGCCGCCACCTGGAACCGGGCCCTCGCGGCGAAGACGCGCGGCGCGTGGACCCTGCACCGGCTCACCGCCGACCATCCGGTCACCTCCTTCGTCACCTTCTCCTCGGTGAACGGCTTCTTCGGCGGTGCCATGAACGCGGCCTACGCCGCGGCCAACGCCTACCTGGACGCCCTCGCCCGGTACCGCCGGAGCCTCGGTCTGCCCGCGCAGTCGCTGGCGTGGAGCATGTGGCGCGAGCGCGGCATGAGCCGGGGCTACGGACTCACCGCCCTCACCGAGGCCCGTGGCTACCGGCTGCTCGACGTGCCCGCCGCGCTGCGCTCGTTCGACCTGGCCCGCACCTTGGACGAACCGCACCTGCTGCTCGGCGCCGACCGCACCGCCCCCTGGGTCCGCAGCCACGTCGTCGCCCCCGTGCGCCAGACGCGGCGCCTGGCCGCCCGCGTCGGCCTGGAGGACGGCACCGACCTGAGGGCCCTGTACCGCGCGGCGGCCGACGCGGCCCGCGCGACCGGGCTGCGCGACGACGTGTGGACGCTGTGCTCGGCGGGCACCACGGCACACTCGGGCAGGACGGAGACGGGGGAGGAGCTGCGGCGGCTGGAGAGCCGGCTCGCCGAGGTGTGGCGCGGCGTACTGGGCCGCGACCGGGTGGGTCGGGACGACAACTTCTTCGACCTGGGCGGCAACTCCCTGCTCCTCGTCACCGCCCAGACCGCCGTCAACCGCGCCTTCGGCACCGACCTGTCGGTCGTCGACCTGTTCGCCCACCCCACCGTGCGGGACCTGGCCCGCCACCTGTCGGCCACACGGGCCGGAACCCCGGCGGTCGCCGAACAGCCGACACGGCAGGAGACCGGCGGCCTGGACCGCGCCAAGGAGCAGGCACAGCGGCAGCGCGCCGCCCGCGCGCGCCGTACCGCACGGCACGGCAAGGACCGGGGCCGTGTCTGACGGCGCGAACGGCGGCGCGCGGCACGCCACCGGGCCGGGAGCCGGCCGGACACACCCTCCGCGGCACCCCGCCCAGCCGTACGACGACCAGGCGAAGCCCACGCCGCACACCACCCAGCCGGGAGAGGACGAGGCACACGCCGTGCACGACACCAGCGCACCCCACGACAAGGAGTTCCCCGAGTTCCCCGCCGTCGCCGTCATCGGCATGGCGGGCCGCTTCCCCGGAGCCGACGACCTCGACGCCTTCTGGGAGAACCTGGCCGCCGGCAGGGAGTCCGCCCGGCCCGTCACCGACGAGGAGTTCCTCGCCGCCGGCGGCGACCCGCGCGACCTGGACGACCCCTCACTGATCCGGCTGGCGTCGGTCGTCGAGGGCATCGACCGCTTCGACGCCGGCTTCTTCGGCTACAGCCCCGCCGAGGCCGCCGTCGTCGACCCGCAGCAGCGGCTGCTGCTGGAGACGGCGTACCACGCCCTGGAGGACGCCGGCTGCCTCGGCGGCGACCGCACGGGCGAGGCGTTCGGCGTCTACGCGGGCGCCGGCGACAGCCGCTACTACCCGGCCCACGTGTACCCCCGCTTCGCCGGGCAGCCCGGCTCGGTGGCGCTCGTCCACGCGGCCACCGCCAACTCCCTGGGCACCCTCGCCACCCGCCTCTCCTACGAACTCGGCCTCACCGGCCCCAGCGTCTCCCTCCAGACCGCCTGCTCCACGGCGCTCGTCGCCGTCCACACCGCCTGCCAGGACCTGCTGGACCACCGCTGCGACACCGCACTCGCCGCGGCCGTCTCCCTCAACCCCTCCGCCGTACTGGGCTACCGCCACGTGCCCGACGGGCCGTTCTCACCCGACGGCCACTGCCGCGCCTTCGCCGCGGACGCCGCCGGCACCTCCTCCGGCGACGGGGTCGGAGCCGTCGTACTCAAGCGCCTGGAGGACGCTCTCGCCGACGGCGACCGCGTCCGCGCCGTCATCCGCGGCAGCGCCGTCAACAACGACGGCCGCCGCAAGGTCGGCTTCAGCGCGCCCAGCGCCGCCGGACAGACCGAGGTGATCCTCGCCGCACAGGCCCAGGCGGAGGTCGACGCCGGCACCATCGGCCTGATCGAGGCGCACGGCACCGCCACCAGGCTCGGCGATCCGATCGAGGTGTCCGCGCTCACCGAGGCGTTCCGGCACAGCACTCGACGGACCGGGTTCTGCGCGCTCGGCTCGGTCAAGACCAACATCGGCCACCTGGGCGCCGCCGCGGGCATCGCCGGACTCATCAAGGCCGTCCTCGCCCTGGAACATCGGCAGATCCCGCCGAGCCTCCACTTCGACCGGCCCAACCCGCTCATCGACTTCGACGCGAGCCCCTTCCGGGTCCCCACCGCCCTGGAGGAGTGGCCCGCGCCCGGCCACCCCCGCCGGGCCGCCGTCAGCGCCTTCGGCATCGGCGGCACCAACGCCCACGTCGTCCTGGAGGAGGCCCCGCCCACCGCCTCCGACGCGCCCCGCCCGCCCGAGGACGGCCGCCGCCTGGTCCTGCCGCTGTCCGCCCGCACCGCCGGCGCCCTGCGCGGCCAGGCCGACGCCCTCGCCCGGCACCTCGAACGCCGCCCCGGACTGCGCCTGGACGACGTCGCCCACTCCCTGCGCACCGACCGGCCCGCACTGCGCCACCGCCTCACCGTCACGGCGGCCACCCGCGAGGAGGCCCTCGACGCGCTGCGCTCCGCCCCGCCCGGCCCCCCGCCGGCCGACGACCCGGTCCGCGTGGCGTTCCTGCTGCCGGGCGGCGGCACCCAGTACCCCGGCATGGGCGCGGAGCTGTACCGCGACCACACCCTCTACCGCGACACCGTCGACGAGTGCGCCCGCGTCCTGCGCCCCGTCCTCGGCGCCGACGTGCGCACCGCCCTCTTCGAGGAACGGCACCCCGACGACACGGCCGCGTTCCTCGGGCTCGTCGTCACCGAGTACGCCCTGGCCCGCACCCTCGTCGAGTCCGGCGTCCGCCCCGACGCGCTGATCGGCCACTCGCTCGGCGAGTACACCGCCGCCTGCCTGGCCGGCGTCATCGACCTGGACGACATGCTGCCCCTGGTCACCGAGCGCATCCGGCTCATCGGCTCCGCCGGCGGCGCCACCGTCGGCGTGGCCGCCCCGGCCGAGGAGATCGAACTGCTGTTCGACGACACACTGTCCCTGGCCGCCGTCAACGGCCCGAACGCCTGCACCGTCGCCGGACACCTCGAAGCCGTCACCCGCTTCGAGGACCGGCTCACCCGCCGCGGCGTCCCGTTCCGCCGCCTGCGCATCCCCGTCGCCGCCCACTCCCACGTCCTGGACCCGGTCCTGCCCGCCTACGAGACCCACCTCGGCCAGGTCACCCTGCGCCCGCCGCGCCTCCCGTACGTCACCAACGTCACCGGGACCTGGGTCACCGACGCCCAGGCCACCTCCGTACGGCACTGGCTGGACCACACCCGGAACACCGTGCGGTTCACCGACGGCATCGCCGCCCTGTGGGACCGTATGCACCCCGTCCTGGTGGAGATCGGGCCCGGTGACACCCTGACCAAGCTGGCCACCGCCCGGCTCGCCGACGAGGCACCGGTGACGGTGACCACCATGCGGCATGCCAAGGCCGAGGCGTCCGACGGCTTCGTCCTCGCCGAGGCGCTGGGGCGGCTGTGGAGCGCGGGCGTCGACGGCGCCCTGCCCCCGGTGCCGGGCGTACCCCGGCGGGTCCCGCTGCCCCCGTACGCCTTCGAACGCCGACGCCACTGGATCGACGCCCCCGGCGCGCGTACCGGCGCCGACGACACCCCGGCCACGGAGGACGCCGTCCCCGCCCTCGCCCCCCGGCCCCGGCTGACCACCGCACACGTGCCGCCCCGCACGGAACGGGAGGCGGCGGTGACCCGCCTCTGGGAGGAGACCCTCGGCATCGGCGGCATCGGCGTCCACGACAACTTCTTCGACCTCGGCGGCGACTCGATGCGCGCCGTGCTGCTGGCGGGCCGGCTGCGGCAGACCGGCACCCTCGACGTCCCGGCGGCGACCCTGCTGGCCGCGCCCACGGTCGCCGGGGTCCTGGCCGCCGCCGACGAGCCCGACGGTCAGACGCCGGGATCCGCCCCCACCGCTCTCGCCCCGCTGCTGCCGCTGCGCCCCGAGGGCACCGCCCCGCCCCTGTTCTGCGTCCACCCCGGCGCGGGCGTCTCCTGGCGCTACACCGGACTGCTGCCCCACCTCGGCGGCGACCAGCCGGTCTACGGCATCCAGGCGGCCGGCCTCGACGGCACCCGGCCACCCGCGCCGGACGCCGCCGCCATGGTCGCCCGCTACCTCGACCTGGTGCGCCAGGTGCAGCCGCACGGCCCGTACCGGCTGCTGGGCTGGTCCTACGGCGGATTCGTCGCCCACGCCCTGGCCTGCGCGCTCCAGAGCGGCGGTGAGTCCGTCGAACTCCTCGCCATGCTCGACGCCCCCCAGCCGCACGGCACCGCCCACGACCCCGACGCCGCCGAACGGCAGGTGACGGCCCTGCTGTCGCGGGTGGCCGGTCTCCCCGTCGACACAGGGGCCGCAGACGTGGACGCCGTCCTGCGGCGGATCGACGCCCGGGTCACCGCCGACCCGACGAGCACCCCCGTCACCCGCGCCGAGGCCGCCGCCATCGCCGCCGTCATGCGCAACAACCTGCGCATCGCGCCCCAGTTCGCCCCCGGGGTCTACCGGGGCGACGTGCTGTTCTTCAGCGCGGCCGAGGAGCGGCCCACCGACTTCCCGGCGGACCTGGCGGTGCTGCCCGGCAAGGCCGACAGCTGGCGCCCCCACGTCGACGGCACCCTCCACGATCACCAAGTGCCCTGCGGTCACTACGAGATGACCGAACCCGAACCGATCGCCCGCATCGGCGAGGCGGTCGCCAAGGCCCTGCGGGACCTCGGTGACCGAGCCGCCGCACCCCCTGCCCCCTGAACACGTCGAACGCGCCTTGAGGAGAGCCAGCGTGGGACCGACCCAGGACCTCTACGAACTCGGCGACGCGCCCGAGATCGGCACCGCCCCGAAGCAGATGTACGCCTCGCTCATCCGCCGTGAGCGCTACGGACAGCCCATCGACGCCTTCCGGACCGAGGTGGTCGACGTCCCGCCCGTGGGCCGCGGACAGGTCCTGGTGAAGGTGATGGCCGCCGGCATCAACTACAACAACGTCTGGGCGGCGCTCGGTTCGCCGCTCGACGTGATCGCCGCCCGGCAGAAGGCGGGCGCCACCGAGCACTTCCACATCGGCGGCTCCGACCTGTCCGGGATCGTCTGGGCGGTCGGCGAGGACGTGCGCGGGGTGAAGCTCGGCGACGAGGTGGTCGTCCTCGCCAACCGCTGGGACGAGAAGGCCGACGACATCCGCCTCGGCGGTGAACCCGCCTGGTCGGCCAGCCAGCGGGTCTGGGGCTACGAGGAGAACTACGGCTCCTTCGCCCAGTTCGCGGTCGTCGACGACTACATGCTCCACCCCAAGCCCGCCCGGCTGTCCTGGGCACAGGCCGCCTGCTACATGGCGACCGCCGCCACCGCCTACCGCCAGCTCTTCGGCTGGCCGCCGCACACGGTGCGCCCGGGCGACCCCGTGCTGATCTGGGGCGGGGCCGGCGGCCTCGGCTGCATCGCCATCCAGCTGGTCCGGCACGTCGGCGGCATCCCCGTCGCGGTCGTCTCCAGCGAGGAACGCGGCGAGTTCTGCCTCAAGCTGGGCGCCGAGGGCTGGATCGACCGGCGGGAGTTCGACCACTGGGGGAGGCTGCCGGACACCTCCGACGAGGAGGCGATGGGCCGCTGGCTGTCGGGCGCCCGCGCCTTCGGCCGGGCCTTCTGGGAGGTCATCGGCGAGCGCCGCGGCCCGCGCGTCGTGCTGGAACACTCCGGCGCCGACACCGTCCCCACGTCCCTGTACCTGTGCGACAACGGCGGCATGGTCGTCCTGTGCGGCGGCACCACCGGCTACAACGGCGACGTCGACCTGCGCTTCCTGTGGATGCGGCAGAAGCGCCTGCAGGGCTCGCACGTCGCCACCGCCCGCGAGGCACGGGAGGTCACCCGGCTGATCGACCAGGGCATCGTCGACCCGTGCCTGTCCCGCACCTTCGACTTCGACGAGATCGGCCTCGCCCACCAGCTCGTCCACGACAACCGGCACCCGGCCGGGAACATGGCCGCACGGGTCGGTGACCGCGGGTGAGGAGCGTGACGGAGATGAACCGGAAGGGCTGATTCACCCAGGCGCCGAGGGGTACCTGCGGTGGGGTACGAGGCACGCGCACCACCGGGAGGAACCCCATGGGCAAGCTGGGCGAGATGATGAACAAGGCCAAGCAGATGGCCAAGGGCCACCCCGATCAGGCGGACAAGGGCGTCGCGGGCGCCGAGCGGGCGGTCGACCAGCGGACGGGCAACAAGTACGACGCCCACACCGACAAGGCCGCCGACGCGGCACGGCGCTCCTACCGGGACGGCGGCGGCACGCCCGAACGCTGACCCGGCACGACTGCCTCGCCGGTCCCGACGCACCGCGCCGGGGCCGGCGAGGGCGCGCTCAGCCGAAGGTGGCGGACGGGCCGAGGACGCAGCCGAACACGCCGGTCCCGACGCGCACCACCCCCACTCGCACGGCGCGTGCCGGGTCCGCACGCAGCCGGACGACGCACAGACGGTCCCCCGCCGGGCCCACCCGCAGGTCGCGCAGGCTCACTATGGGCCGGGCATGACGCAGGCCCTGGGGCCCCTCCCCAGCCTCGCCGAGGCACGCGGGGCCGAGGCCGAGGCCGGTGCCGGCCAGGGCCTTCCACGCCGCTTCCTTGGCGGAGAACAGCTCCGTCACCGTCCAGCCGGCGCCCGTCGGCCGGGAACCGGCGCCGAGCGGTTCGTCTCGGCCGTCCAGTAGTTCCTCCTCGTCCTCGCGCAGCACCAGGCGGGCCGCCGCGCGGGGGAGGGGCCGCAGCTCCAGGTCGCAGCCGAGCGGCAGGTCCGTGCCGGGCGGGCGGGCCACGGCGACGGCGATGCCGGCGCTGTGCGAGATCGACGCCGCCCGGCCCGGCGGGAACACCGGCAGCCGCCCCGACCGGGGGATCTCACCGCAGTCCAGGCCCACCGCGCGCAGCGCTCGGCGGGCGGCGCGCCGGCCGGCCAGGAACTCCAGCCGGCGCCGAGCCGGCATCGAGGCGGCCGCGGCCGCCTCGGCGGGCCCCGCCGGCCGCGGACCCGGCTCCCGGACGGTCGCGATGCCCAGACCGAGCCCGGCGGCGGCCAGCAGCGGGCGCAGTACGGACACCTCACCGACCACGTCGGCGGGATCGCGATCGGCCCCGGTCGGCCGCGAGGCCCGTGTCACGGCCGGCCCGGCCGACGCGGGGCGCCCGGTTCTCGCCGTACGACGCGGCACCCGCTCACGCCCGCAGCAGCTTCTTGACGATCTTCCCGGCGGGGTTGCGCGGCACCTGCTCGATGAACTCCACGCGCCGCGGCCACTTGTACGGCGCGAGCAGCCCCTTGACGTGCCCGAGGAGCACCGCCGCGCCCGGGTCCGCACCCGGCTCCGGGACGACGTACGCCAGCGGTACCTCGCCGTAGTCCTCGTCGGGCACGCCCACGACCGCCGCGTCCCGTACGGATGGGTGGGTCAGCAGGGCGCGCTCGATCTCCGAGGGGTAGACGTTCTGGCCGGCACGGATGATGACGTCCTTGGTGCGGTCCACCAGGCTGATGCGGCCCTCGTCGTCCATGAAGCCGAGGTCGCCCGTCCTGATCCAGCCGTCGAGGGTGATGTCCCGGGTGGCCTGCGGGTCGTTCCAGTAGCCCCGCATGACGCCCGGCCCGCGCACCACGATCTCGCCGATCTCGCCGGGGGGCAGTTCCCGGCCGCACTCGTCCACCGCGCGGGCGGACATGCCGGGCACAACCCGCCCGCACGGGATGCGGGCGGTGACGTCTCCAGGTGCGGGGTGCTCGTCGGGGCCGAGGGTGACGAACGGGCCGCCCACCTCGGTCATCCCGTACACCTGCCGGAAGCCGCAGCCCAGCCGTTCGACCGCGTCGGCGTAGACGTCGAGCGGCATGGGGGCGGCGCCGTACAGGATCTCCCGCAGGCAGGACAGGTCGGTGCGGTGGGACGCCTTGGCCTGGAGCATGAAGCGCAGCATCTGCGGCACGAGCCACATGTGGGTGGCGCGGTGCCGCTCCACCGCGGTCAGCGCCCGCTGCGGCGTGAAGCCGGGCATCAGGACGACGGTGGCGCCGGCCGCCAGATAGGTCAGGGACACGACCATGCTGCCGTGGTACAGCGGGCAGCAGTTGACCATGACGATGTCGTCGGTGGGCCGGGCCATCACGAGCCAGCCCAGGGCGATGGCCCGGAACGACCCGCTGTCGACGGTGACCCCCTTGGCCCGACCGGTGGTCGCCGAGGTGTGCAGCACGGCGATCGGGTCGGTGTCGGCGACCTCCGGCAGGTCGCGCTCGGCGGCGAGGGTGCCCAGCGCCTCGAAGGCGGGCTTGTCGAGGGCGAGCCTGATGCGCACCGACGCCGGCAGCTCGGGATGCCGGTCCAGCAGTTCCGACTCGCCGATGACGGCCACCGCCCCGACGCGCTCGATGATCCCGGCGACCTCGGGCTCGGCCAGACTGTGGTTCAGCGGTACGAACAGCGCCCCGAGCCGGGCGAGCGCGAAGTAGCTCTCCAGAACCTCGATCCGGTCCTTGGACAGCACGGCGACCCGGTCACCCCGCTCGATGCCCAGCTCGGCCAGTCCGCGCGCCAGTTCCAGCGTGCGGTCGTGGAACTCGGCCCAGGTGACGCTGCGTTCCTCGTCCACCAGGGCGGTGCGGCCGGGCCGGCACTGGCGGTTGCGTTCCAGCAGTTGCGTCAGCCACATCACGCACCGCCGCTCGCACCGGCGACGCCGCTCGCACCGGCGGCCGAGTGCCCGGCCACGAAGCGCTCGTAGTCGGCGATCGTGCGCAGCCCCTCCATGTCCTCGGCGGTGATCTCCACGCCGAGGCGCTGTTCGACCAGCAGCACGAGGCGCACCAGATCCCCCGAATCGATGCCGCTGGCAGCCAGGTCCACGTCGTCGCCGACCTGGTCGGCGTACTCGGCCGTGCCCGTGAGTTCGACCAGCAACTCCCTGATGGTGCTCATGGTTTCCCCTTTCGCCTCGGCGTGCCGGCCGCCGTGCGGTTCTCGACTGTCACCCCCACAAGAGGCGGGCGCCGGCGGCTCCCACTCCCTCGGCCGCCCCGTGAGCTTTGTCACGCGGCCGAACCGCCGCACGCGGGGATAGCCGGGCCGCCCGTCCGGCCTCTTACCGCAACGAGACGATCCGCTCCGCGCGGCCCCGGCGGCCGGTCGCGGGGCGTCCCGAGCCGAAGGAGTGATGTGAGTGCCCAGGCAGCCGGTACGGGTCCGGGCCCCGGGAGGGTGCCCGTCGCGCCCCACGGCCACGCCGGCCGGCACCGGACGCGCCGGTGGTGCCCGGTGACCGCGCCCCCTGCCGTCAGTGCCGCGCCCGAGGACGAGCCGCCGGCGCACTTCGACGCCCTCGTCGCCGCCGGCGGGACGGTCGAACCGCGCGACTGGATGCCCGACGGGTACCGGCGCATGCTGGTCCGCCAGATCGCCCAGCACGCCCACTCCGAGATCATCGGCATGCAACCGGAGGGCGCCTGGCTCACCCGTGCCCCGTCCCTGCACCGCAAGTCGGTCCTCATCGCCAAGGTCCAGGACGAGGCCGGACACGGCCTGTACCTGTACTCCGCCGCTGAGACGCTCGGCGTGGACCGCGCCGACCTGCTGGACGCGCTGCACCGCGGGCAGCAGCGTGCCTCCGCCACCTTCAACCACCCCGCGCTGACCTGGGCCGACACCGGTGCCATCGCGTGGCTGACGGACGGCGCCGCCGTCATCAACCAGGCACCCCTGTGCCGTACCTCCTACGGCCCGTACGCCCGCGCCATGCGCCGCGTCTGCCAGGAGGAGGCCTTCCACGTACGGCAGGGCTACGACCTGATGCGCGCCCTGTGCGAGGGAACACCCGAGCAGAAGCAGATGGCGCAGGACGCGGTGAACCGGTGGTGGCTGCCGGCCGTGGCCCTGATGTTCGGGCCGCCCGACACCGCACCGGGCGGCGCCGACGCGCGGACCGCCGCACCGGGCGCCGCCGTCTCCCGCCGCGCGCGGGCCTGGGGCATCAAGCACCACACCAACGACGAGCTGCGCCAGCGCTTCGTCGACAGTTGCGTCCCGCAGGCCGAACGCATCGGCCTGACCCTGCCCGACCCGGCGATCCGCTGGAACGAGGAGCGCGGTCACTACGACTTCACCCCCGTCGACTGGGACACCTACCGCCGGGCCCTGGGCGACGACACCCACTGGGCGAGGCAGCGGATCGCCCACCGCCGGGCCGCCCACGAGGACGGCGCCTGGGTCCGGGAGGCCGCCGCGTACGCCGCCCGGTCGGACAAGACGGGAGGACAGGCCGGATGAGCGGGGCACGGGAGGGCGTTCCGGCGTCCTGGGAGGTCTTCCTGCGAGTCCGCCGTGGCCTGGCCCACCAGCACGTGGGATCGGTGCGCGCGCCCGGCCCCGACGCGGCGCTGGCCGCGGCCCGCGACCTGTACACGCGCCGGGGCGAGCCGCTGTCGCTGTGGGTCGTCCGCTCCGACGCCGTCCACACGGCCTCCCCGGACGAACGCGACCCGTACTTCGCCGCCGCCCGACACAAGCCGTACCGCCACCCCGAGCACTTCGCGCCGCTGACCGAGAAAGGCCCCGAAGGTGAGCACGACGCGTGACGCCCCGACGAAGCCCGCGACCACCGACGTCTCGGAGGCGTCCACGCCGACGTCGGCCCCGGCGACCGGCACCTCGAGGGGGACAGCGGGCACCGCGCCGGGGGCCCCGCCGGCCGGCTCGGCCGCCGACCTGGCGCTCCACCTCCAGCGCCTCGGCGACGACGCCCTCGTCCTCGGACAGCGCCTGTGCCAGTGGATCACCCGCGCGCCGACCCTCGACGAGGACCTGGCCCTGTCCAACATCGCCCTCGACCTCGTCGGCCACGCCCGCACCCTGCTCACCCGCGCCGGACGCCTCGACGGCACCGGCCGCACCGAGGACGACTTCGCCTACGGCCGCACGGACCGAGAGTTCACCAACACCCTGCTGACCGAACTCCCCAACGGCGACTTCGCGACGACCGTGGCCCGGCAGCTCGCCTACACCCACTACGCCGTCCTGTACTACGAGACGCTCACGCACTGCCCCGACACCGAACTCGCCGCGTTCGGGGCGCGGGCCGCCAAGGAGGTGGCCTTCCACCGGCTGCACGCGGACCGCTGGACGGTGACGCTGGGCCGCGGCACCGAGGAGAGTGCCCGCCGCATGCGCCACGGCCTGGAACGGGTGTGGCCGTACACCGGTGAACTCTTCGAGGAGGACGAGGTACTGCGCCGCCTGTCGGCCTCCGGCACGGTGCCCTCGCCGGCACCGCTGCGCGAGACGTGGCTCCACCGCGTGACGGGCGTCGTCACCGAGGCGGGACTCGCCGTGCCCGCGCCCACCTGGTCGGCCAGGGGCGGCCGTTCCGGCCTGCACACCGAGGAGTTCGGCCCGCTCGTCGCCGAACTCCAGTCGGTGCGCCGCCAGTTCCCCGGGGGCACCTGGTGAGCGGGCGGGCACCCTCCACGCCGCGCCGGTCGGTCCGGGAGGTGCGCGAGCGGGTGATGGCGCTTCCGGACCCGGAACTGCCGGTCATCGGCCTGGGCGACCTCGGCGTGGTGGGCTCCGTCGCCCCGGGTGCCGACGGGGTGCTGGAGGTCGAGATCACACCCACCTACCTGGGCTGCCCCGCACTGACCGAGATCACCGCCGCGGTACGGGACGTCCTGACCGCCTGCGGCCATCCCGACGGCCGCGTACGGCAGGTCCTGGCGCCGCCCTGGACGACGGACCGCATCACTCCCGAAGGGCGGCGCAAGCTCGCCGCGCACGGGATCGCCCCGCCCGTGTCCCCGGCCCCCGACGGTCCCGTCCCCGTCGGGCTGGGCGGTGTGCCCTGCCCGCACTGCGGTTCGCGCGCCACCCGCCCGCACAGCCCCTTCGGCCCGTCCCGCTGCCAGTCGGTGTGGTGGTGCACGGCGTGCCGCGAACCCTTCCCCCACGTGACCGCGCTGTGAGGCCCACCGTGAACACCGCCACCACCACCGCGCCCGCTCCGCTGGCCGGCCTCGCCCGCTCCGCCCGCCGGTACCGGCTCCGCGTCACCGAGGTCCGTCACCTGACCGCCGACACCGTGGCCGTCACCCTCGACGTGCCCGACGCCCTGCGCGCCGTCTTCACCCACCGTGCCGGCCAGCACGTCACCGTCCGGCACCGCGAAGCCGGCGCCGAACTGCGCCGCAGCTACTCGATCTGCCCGCCCCCGCACGCCCCCGAGACACTGCGTCTGGTGATCAAGCGGGGCCGCCCCGACGGCTTCGGCGCCCACGTGGCCACCGTCCTCGCACCCGGCGACCACCTGGAACTCTCCCCGCCCACCGGGACCTTCGCCCTGCCGGAGCTGTCCGGCGCCCACCACGTCCTGATCGCGGGCGGCTCCGGCATCACCCCTCTGGCCCCGATGGCCGCCCACGCGCTGCGCCGCGATGCGGCCTGCCGCGTCAGCCTCGTCCACTCGGTCCCCACCTCCGCCGACGCCCTGCTGGCCGACGAACTGGCCGAACTGAAGGACGAGTTCGTCGACCGCTTCACGGTCCTGCACGTACTGACCCGCGAGGACCGGGGGAGTGGTGGCGGCCCGCTCGCGCGGCGGCTCGACGAGGACGGGCTGCGCCGCCTCCTGGCGGCCCTGGACGCCCGCCCCGGCCCGGACACCACCTTCGCCCTGTGCGGACCGCCCGGCCTCATCGACACCGCACGGCGGGTCCTCACGGACCGGGGAGCCGATCCGGCACTCGTCCGGCAGGAACTGTTCACGACGGCACCACGGGCCCCGCAAGCACCGGAGCCGGCGCCGGCGGCCGACGCGGGACGGGTCCGAGTCACCGCCCTGCTCGACGGACGCCGCCGCGTCGCCGTCGTTCTGCCCCACGACTCGGCCCTCCTCGACGCGCTGCTGCGCGCCCACCCCGACGTGCCGTACGCCTGCCGCGAGGGCCTGTGCGGCAGTTGCCGCGCCAAGGTCGTCTCCGGACAGGTGAGGGCGGACCGCCAGTACGCCCTGGACGAGCGCGACCACGCCGCCGGATACACCCTCGCCTGCCGGGCCCGGCCCCGCACCCCCGAGGTGACCCTCGACTTCGACGCCTGACCCGAGCCCTGCCCCGCCCCCGGCCGTTCGGCCGCCCCACCCCTCACCGAAGGAGCCCCACCATGACCACCGCCGCCCGCCACGACGGAAAGACCGCCCTGGTCACCGGAGGCAGCCGCGGCATCGGCAGAGCCATCAGCCGCCGCCTCGCCCGCGAGGGCGCCCTGGTGGCGGTCCACTACGGACACGACCTGACGGCCGCCGAGCGGACGGTCAAGGAGATCGAGGCCGACGGCGGCCGCGCCTTCCCGGTGCACGCCGAACTCGGTGTCCCCGGCGACGCCGACGCCCTCTGGGCCGCCTTCGACCGCGCGCTCGCGAAGCAGGGCGCGCCCACGGGCCTGGACATCCTCGTCAACAACGCGGGCATCACCGTCCCCCGGCGAATCGCCGACGTCACCGAGGCCGACTACGACCGTGTCTTCGCCGTCAACACCAAGGCACCGTTCTTCATCGTCCAGCGCGGCCTGGACCGCCTGCGCGACGGCGGCAGGATCGTCAACATCTCCTCCGTCGCGACGCGCGTCGCCTTCCCGGCGATCGTCGCGTACACCATGACCAAGGCGGCCCTCGACTACCTCACCCTCTCCCTCGCCCAAGAGCTGGGCCCCCGGGGCATCACGGTCAACGCCGTCGCTCCCGGCTACACCGAGACGGAGATCAACCCCACACTCGCCGTCCCGGAGATCCGCCGTCGCTACTCCGAGGCCTCCACCTTCGGCAGGCTCGGCGACCCGGTGGACGTCGCCGACGTCGTCTCGTTCGTCGCGAGCGACGACGCCCGCTGGGTGACCGGTCAGTGGATCGACGCCTCCGGCGGCGCCCACCTCGGCGTGTGACCCGTACGCACCCCCAGGAGAAGCGATGAACGACAGCACGACCGCCCTCGACGAGCCGGTGACGGACGCCGCCCTCACCCGGCCCTTCACGGGCGCGAGCCCGTACGACACCTACGTGCGCGCCTCCGTACTCAACTCCCTGCAGCAGCCGCTCACCGAGGCCCCGGACGAGATGGGCTTCCTCGTGACCACCCAGGTGATGGAACTGTGGTTCACCCTGATCGTGCACGAGTGGCGCACGGCACGGGTGGCCTTCGCCAAGGACGACCTGCACACGGCCACGGACGCGCTGACGCGCAGCCGCCGGGCCCTGACCGCCCTGGGCGGCGCCTGGGCGCCCATCGCCGCACTGACCCCCGCACAGTTCAACGGCTTCCGGGCCGCGTTCGGCCAGGCGTCGGGCTTCCAGTCGGCGATGTACCGGCACATGGAGTTCCTCCTCGGCGACAAGTCCGCCGGCCTGCTGCGCGCCCACCGGGGCGACCGAGCGGTCCACGAGGCGCTCGCCGAGACCTACCGCGAACCGTCCCTCTACGACGAGGCGCTGGCGTACCTCCACCGGCAGGGCCTGCCCGTCCCGCGCCACGTCCGGGAGCGCGACGTGACGCGTCCGTACACCAGTGACCCCGGGGTCGTGGAGGTGTGGCGGCACGTCTACGCCGGACCGCGGCACCATCCCCACCTGGCGCTCGGCGAACTGCTCACCGACATCGCCGAACTCGTCACCCGCTGGCGCTTCGACCACGCCCTGGTGGTCCGCCGCGCCATGGGCGCCAGACCGGGGAGCGCCGGTTCCGCAGGGCTCGCCTGGCTGGAGCGGCGCGCGGCCCGCCCGGTCTTCCCCGAACTGTGGGAGGTGCGCGGTGACGTCTAGGGCGATCTCCGCCTTCGCAGCCGAGGAGGAGCAGCGGGTCCTGAGCCTGAAGCCGGTGCTGGCACCGGTGCACGGCCGCTACGGCGACCATCCCCACCAGTCCTACGACGCCTGGCCGTCCGGCGACACCGACGCCCCGCTGGTGATCCTGCTGCACGGCGGCTACTGGCGCTACGACCGGATGCACCTGACCCCGTTCGCGGCGTACCTGTCCGAGCAGGGCTTCGACGTGCTGCTCCCCGGCTTCCGCCGTTCCGGGGGCGCGGGCGGATACCCGGAGACCTTCGACGACGTCTCCCGCGTCGTGGACACCCTGCCCGAAGGGCGGCCCTACGTCCTGGCGGGTCACTGCTCCGGCGGTCACCTGGCGCTGTGGTGCGCGGCCCGGGGACTGCTGCCACCGGGCTCCCGCTGGCACACGCACACGCTGCCGACGAGCGTGCTCGCCCTCGCCCCGCTCACCGATCTCACCGCCACCCGACGCGACGGCCTCAGCGACGACGCCGCGCTGCAACTCCTCGGCGGCGAGGAGTACTTCGGCGAACGGTGCCGACAGGTGGACCCCCTCACCCTGCTGCGCGGCACCGGCACCACCGGCGTGCCGACCGTGCTGCTGCACGGGGCCGCCGACGAGGAGGTCCCGCTCACCCAGTTCAGCGACTACGCGGCCGCGCACCGGGACCTCAGAACGGTCGTCCTGCCCGGTACCGGCCACTACACCCTCATCGAACCGGGAGCACCCGCCGCCCGCGCGGTCACCGGCACCCTGCGGGAGATGACGGCCGCCTTCACCCCTGAGAGGAGCGGCACGGTCCGGTGACGTGGGAGCCGCGGTCCAGGCCGGAACGAGCCCGACGGCCGTCCGACCTGGCCGCTCGCCCTCGATCCCGGCTGCGAGGGCTCGACCGGGCCGGCTAGCGCGTGTCACTTTGATGGATTGGCCAGTTGATCGGATGTGTCCGTCCGATCAGTGAACACCGATGCGATGTGGGACCGCGGCGGGCTGCGCCGCAGCCGCCGGGTCAAGCTTCTTCGAGGGCCGGACCGGGCGGTGAACGGCAGGGGCCCGGTAGCGGCGAAGACCAGATCGTGGTCCAGGAGGGACGGGCCGGTAAGCGGTGTCTGCGCACGGCCTGGCTGTCGTCGACGTGGCCGAGGACGAGACCGCCTTCGCGTCCCACACGGCGCTGGGCGCACAGTGGGCGGCGACATCCGTGGACACACGATCCGGGACGCCCGCCAGGCGGATGTCCGACTGCGCTGCTGCCTCGACCTGAGCCAGCCCCTGAACCGGCCTGGCTCCCGTGGTGGTCACCGCTGAATCCGTGGGTCGGCGGGCGTCCCCCTTCACGGGTCGTGGCGGAGGTGAGCCGAGGGCCGCCGCGCTCACTGGTGGAGACGCAGCAGCCGGCCGGGAGCGTCCCGGGGTGAGTTTCACTCGTCCCGGGCCGCGCGCCTGGCGGACCGGCGACGGAGCCACAGGGGGAGGGCGTACCACGACAGGGCGAACCAGGCCATGACACCGGCGACGAGCAGTTTCGCCAGGAGTCCCGGCACAACCACGTGCAGGATCAGGAGGAGCGTGCACCCGATGGTCACGGCCATCAGGAGCATGCCGCACATCATCAGGCGATGCGCCACCTCCACCATCTCGTCCTTCATCCGCTGCCCCGACAGGAAGCGGTGGATGGAGACCGGGGCGATCAGGCAGGCGGTGGCCGTGGCACCCGAGACCACGGTGAGGACGTAGGCGGCGTGCTCGAACGTTCCCAGGTCGTGGAAGAGAGGTGTGAAGGCGACGCTGAGCAGGAAGCCGAAGAGGATCTGGACGCCCGTCTGAGCGACGCGCGTTTCCTGCATGATCTCGTTCCACCGGCGGTTGACGCGCTCGCGCGGCGTCTCTGGCGCCTCGTCCAGGGCCTCGGGGCCGTGTCCTCCGCACGCACCGCAGCCGCTGGGATTCGCCTCCGACCAGGTGATCGGCTCAGTCGTCATGATCGTCGTTCCCCTCCCGTCATGGAACGTGCATGTGCCCGTTGAAGCCGTTCACATGCAGAAGGCACCTGACGATTCTTCTGGGGTTGGGAGTGACTTCCTGCGACTCGGAGACCTGGTACGCCGTCAGCGGGCTGCGCTGGAGCCGGCCGACCGCCCGTGGTCGGTCTCGTCCCGAACGAGCAGGGACAGCAAAGCGGCCACGGTCAGTCCTGCTTCCGCAGGGTGACGCAGAACTCTGTCCGGCTCGATACGGTAGATGTTGCTGCGCCCGTCGCGGGTGTGGGAGAGGTAGCCGTCCTGTTCCAGGTCCGAGATGATCCGCTGGACGGCGCGCTCGGTGAGTCTGCAGTGGGCGGCGATATCACGGATCCGCACGTTCGGCTTGTCGGCGATGGCCGCCAGCACACGCGCGTGGTTGGTGACGAACGTCCATCCGGAGTGAGATTCAGGCACTTCAACCATGTACAGCATTCTAGGGACCGTCTTGGCGTGACAGCCAATACATGACATCCTTTTCGTGCTAGGGGTGACATGTTCCATCCCCGTGGGAGACGTAGGAGGGATCCGAGGGTGTCTTTGGATGAAGCGGTCGCAGGGTGCTCGCGCCACATCGGCCGGAGTCGAGCCCCGGCCCTGGACTCGCCCACACAAACGCAGTACGCAACGAACGGCGCCTGGGTCGTCGGCGCCCGGGGCGCGTACGACATCAACTCGGTCGAGCCGCTCGCCGATGCACTGAGGAACGCGGCCGAGAAAAGTCCGAAGGTGGTTCTGGACGCGTCCGGTATCACGTTCGCCGACTCCACCCTGCTGAGTCTGTTGATTCTCACCCACCAGGCGACCGACTTCCGGGTGGCCGCGCCGACGCGGCAAGTGCTGCGACTCTTGCAACTGACGGGCGTCGATGCCCTCTTGAAGGTACGGGCGACAGTGGACGAGGCCGCTGCGGCCTAGGGGCCACCGCGTGCCGGGCCTGGGGTGAACGCAAGTCGTGTGGATTGGAGCTGAGTGTTCCGGGCATTCGACGTTCTGCCTGCCCCCTCCAGCCGCGGACGGTGGCTGTCAGGCGTGATGGAGACTCGAACAGTTCGCCGAGCGCACCGCCGCCCCCGTGGGGGACGAGGTCCTGGCCGCGTGAACCGCCAGTCCACGGCGATGCAGCCCGGGATTCGTGAAGCATCTGGATGCGTCGACGGAGCGGCGGCGACTCGAGCACATGAGGAAGTGGAAGTCAGGTATGAGCGATATTCGGCTTCGGCAGCGCGGTGAGACGGTGAGTGGGCCGGCCGCCGACGTTCCGGCACCACAGTGGCGGAACCTGTTCCTCGCCCCGGACTGGGGCGCTGATGATCAGGTCGTCACCGAAGAGGCGCCCGGTCGGTCCGAGCACTCCACCGGAGTGCGGCGCCCACGCGGTGGCCGCCGATCGGGCCGACGGACCGCGTGAGCGCCCACCCGGACACGTCACCGGTAGTCGGCCGGAGCCGCCGGGGACAGGGACGGGCGGTCAGGCACCATCCGGACCATGCACGGTGGTGAGGTCGGCCAGGCCCGAGACTTCCAGTACGGGCGCCAGGAGCGGGGTGGCGATGAGCTGGATCCGGTCGATGTGGCGGAAGAGGACGCTCAGGCCGGCGCTGTCGAGGTACTCGACCTCGGTCAAGTCGATGACGAGCGGACCGTCCGTTGTCTCGATCGCCCTGGCGAGGGCCTCCGTGTTGCTCATGTCGATCTCGCCGACGGCTGTCAGCTGAGTGACGCCATCGGGCCGTCGACTGGGCGTCAGGGTCAGGAGCGTGGTCATCAGGCAATCCTCGTGTGCATGTCGACGGTGGTGCCGGCGGTGCCGGAGGTGATGGTGACCTGGTGCATCAGCGCCCGCATCAGCGCGACGCCTCGGCCACGGTGGCTGTTCTCGCCAGGCTGCGGCGTCCTCCAGCGGCCGGTGTCGGCGACCGTCAGGTGCAGGTCGTCCACCAGGGCCTCGGCACGGAGCCGGACCGTGTCACCAGGAGCGTCCCGGTGACCGTGCTCGATGGCGTTCGCGCAGGCCTCTCCGGCCGCGACCAGCACGTTCTGCACGGTGTGCGGGGGGAGTTCGCACTGGGTGAGCCAGCTGCGCAACGCTTTGCGCACCGGGGCCAGTTGCGATGATTCCGCCGGGAAGGCCACCTCCAGGGGAGCCGGATGGCGGTACAGGAGGAGAGCCACGTCGTCGTCGAAGCCGCCGGACGGCGCAAGCTGCGACATGACATGCGTGGCGAGGTCGTCGACGGCCACGTCGCGCCCCGCCTGGACGGCTTCACCGGCCTGGTCTATGCCCGCCGTCAGCGGACGGCGCCGGCGTTCCACGAGACCGTCGGTGTACAGCAGGAGCGTGGCGCGGGCGGGAACGGTGCACGTGCCCTCCGGACGCTCCCTCCCGGGGCGCACGGCCAACGGCACGGAACGCCCGTCGTCGAGCAGGACGGTGGTGCCGTCGGGAAGGGCGAGGATGCCCGGCGGGTGCCCGGCGCTGGAATAGGTGAGCCTGCCGGTGCCCGGATCGAGGACGCCGCAGAACACGGTGGTGCACATGGCGCCGGTGATGCCCGCGGCGAAGTGATCCAGTGCCATCAGGGTCTGGGCGGGGCCGGAGTCCTGCAGCAGCAGTGCCCGGCACGCGCTGCGCAACTGCCCCATGACGGTGGCCGCTTCGAGGCCGCGGCCGACGCAGTCGCCGACGACGATGCCGATGCGGCCGTCCGGAAGCCGGACGGTGTCGTACCAGTCCCCGCCGACCTCCAGGGGAGGGGTGGCGGGCTCGTAGCGGACGGCGAAGCCGTCGGGGAGGTTCGCCGGACCGAGGATGGAGCGCTGCAGGG
Organism: Streptomyces sp. NPDC058796; assembly: GCF_042745235.1. Lineage (NCBI taxonomy): Bacteria > Bacillati > Actinomycetota > Actinomycetes > Kitasatosporales > Streptomycetaceae > Streptomyces > Streptomyces sp. NPDC058796. The sequence continues at coordinate 5,983 of NZ_JBHYOP010000008.1, read as the reverse complement.
CGATCGCCGTCTCGCGCTGCTGGTCGATCTGGTGGGCGCGCGCCAGGCCCTGCGCGAGTTGACCGGCGAGGAGGGAGAGCAGGAGCTGGTCCTCGCCGGTGAAGGGCCGGTGGTCGCCGAGATCGATCCACAGCACCATCCTCCCTTCCGGGTGACTGACGGTGATGCCCGCGCCGGAGGGTTCTTCGACGGGGGTCAGCAGAGGACCGTCGAGCCAGGCCGACAGCCGCTCCCGGCGCTCGGAGGGCAGATCCCGCCAACGCAGACCGGCGTCGGTCGCCGTGACCGAGACGTCCTGCCCGGAGGTCGCTACGGCGGCCAGCACACACTCGGCGCGCCATAGTTCCTTGAGGACCGTCAGCGAGCCGGCGAGGGCCTCGGGAGAACTGGTCGCCTGGGTGAGCCGCATGCCCAGGGCGGCCTGCGCGCTCTCGCGCTGCACGGCGTAGTGCTCGGCGGTGACGTCGCGGAAGGTGCCGACGGTGACCTTGCGCCCGGTGTCCGGGTCCTGCGCCTGGTTGAAGGTGGCCGTCACCCACAGGCGGTGCCCGTCGCGGTGGGTGACGGGGATGGTGTAGGAGCCCTTGGGATCGTTGAGCAGTCGGGCGAAGGCCTCGTCCACCTCGCGATGTGCCTCGGGATCGGCGTCGGCGTCCGGCCACCAGGGATGGACCGGCTGGTAGGGGAGGCCGTCGGGGGTGTAACCGAGGATGTCGGTGAACGCCGCGTTGATCTCGATGACGGCGCCCTCCTCGTCGCAGACGAAGAACGCCTCCTGCAAGGAGTCCACCAGCGCCTGGCGCCAGCGTGCCTGATGGTTGCGCAGCCGTGCCAGCTCGATGTTGGCCCGTACGCGGGCGAGGAGCTCGGCGGCGGCGAACGGCTTGACGAGATAGTCGTCGGCGCCGGCCTGCAAGCCCTCGATGGACGCCTCCTGCCCGGCCCTGGCCGAGAGCAGTACCACGGGCAGCGAAGCGGTTCGCGGGTCGGTGCGCAGCGCGGCCACGAGGCCGAGGCCGTCCAGGCCGGGCATCATCACGTCACTGATGACCAGGTCGGGGGAGTCGGCGCGGACCGTCCGCAGGGCCGACAGGCCGTCGTCGGCGGTGCGCACCTGGTAGCCGGCCCCCTTGAGTAGCCTCGTGAGGTACTCGCGCATGTCGGCGTTGTCGTCGGCGACCAGGATCTGTGCCGGGACGGAGGTGGCCGTGGCGTAGCCCGACGCGTCGGTGGCGGTCACCGCCGTTCGCGCGTCCGAGGCGTCCTCGTCCGCAAGCCAGCGCAGCGCCTCCTGCAGATAGGGGTCGGCGGTCGACGCTCCCCAGCCGCTCTCGGCAGGGGCGAGGGACTCGGGGGGCAGGTGGGCGGAGCCGAACGGCAGGCTGACGGTGAAGCAGGTGCCCTCGCCCTCGGTGCTGTCGGCGGTGATGGTTCCGCCGTGCAGTCCCACCAGCTCCTTCACCAGGGCCAGACCGATGCCGCTGCCCTCGTTGGAGCGGGAGCGGGCGTTCTCGATCCGGTGGAACCGTTCGAACAGCCGCGGCATCTCCGCGGCCGGCACACCGATGCCGGTGTCGGCGACGGTGACGACGGCGTGCGTCTGCGCGGCGCGTACGGACACGTGGATCGAGCCGTCGAAGGTGAACTTCAACGCGTTGCTCAGCAGGTTGAGGATCACCTTCTCCCACATGCCGCGGTCGATGTGGACCGGCTCGGGAAGCTCCGCGCAGTCGATGCGGAAGTCCAGGCCGGCCTTGTCGATGGCGGAGCGGAACACGCTGGCCAGGTCGGCGGTGAGCAGGGACAGGTCGGCGGGCTCGTAGCGGGCCTGCATACGGCCGGCCTCGATGCGGGAGAAGTCCAGCAAGGAGTTGACCAGTTTGCCGAGGCGCAGGCCGTTGCGGTGGACGACCTCCAGTTCCTCGCGCACGTGGGCGTCTGCCCCCGACAGCCGGGAGCGCAGCTCGTCCACCGGTCCCATGATCAGCGTGAGAGGGGTGCGGAACTCGTGGCTGATGTTGGAGAAGAAGGCCGTTTTGGCCCGGTCCAGCTCCGCCAGTTCCTCGGCCCGCCGCTGCTGGGCCTCGTAACTGCGGGCGCTCGCGATACCCGCCGCCAGGTGCCCCGCGACCAGCTCGACGAACCCGCGGTAGCCGTCGTCCAGGGCACGGTAGCGGTTGAGCCCGGCCACCAGGAACCCGTAGGGCGAGCCACCCTGCTGGAGGAGCGGGAGGACCAGCGCGTGCGAGGGCGGCCGGGGCCAGTCGCCGGCCGGCAACCCCGCGAAGGGAGCGTCTTCGAGCGGAACCAGCACCGACTCACCGTGCGTCAGAGCCGTCACGGGCCACACGCCGGAGGCGCCGCCCGGCAGGGTCCCGGGAGCAGCGGGGTGCCCCTCGCCGAGCCCCGTCGAGCCCGCGAGGCGCGCGGAGCCGTCGTCCGCCAGGAGGTACGTCAGCGTGAACGGCAGGTCGCGCCTGTTGGCGTTCAGCTGGTGGTTGGCGAAGGCGAGCCACTCCTCCTCGGTCCGTACCACACTCGGGTCGGAGCCGAGATCGCGCAGTGTCGCCATGCGGCGCTCGCCGATGACTCGCTGAGTGTCCTCGCTGACCACGCAGAGCATGCCGACCACGGTGCCCCGGTCGTCACGCAGGGGACTGTAGGAGAAGGTGTGGTAGCTCTCCTCCGTGTAGCCGGACCGCTCCAGGAAGAGCAGCAGGCCCTCGTCCCAGGTCGCCTCTCCCGTACTCATGACGGTGTCGATGCGCGGACCGATGTCGTCCCAGATCTCCGCCCACACCTCGCGCGCCGGCCGGCCCAGGGCCCACGGATACTTGCCGCCCAGCGTGTCGCGCCGGTATGCGGCGTTGCAGAAGAACGTCAGGTCGGGGCCCCACGCCATCCACATGGAGAACCGGGAGGACAGCAGGATGCTGACCGCGGTCCGCAGGCTCTGCGGCCACTGCTCCGGCGGGCCGAGCGGAGTCGCCGACCAGTCCACCGCGGCGAGATCCGAGCCGATCTCCTCGTCGGCAGTGAAAACGCTTCCCCCGGTCGCAGCCGGGACCTCGCAGCCAGCGTCTTGCGAACGCTCCACCGCACTCCCTTTCGTCACGTCGCCGGACGGCCGCGTCGGCGGGTAACTGCGCCGTCACTTCACCGCCATCGCCGCGGACCAGCGGAAAACCCGGGGGGCATGCCCACAAGTCGCGACGGCTTCGTAGGATAGGCCAGCTGAGGGGGTACATGCTGCCCGGACGGTCATGACCAGGCCGGGTACGACGAGCAGGGGAAACGATGACGGCGAGCTCCGTGCAGGCCGGGCCGACAGCACCGGTCGCCGAGGAGGCGCGGCTGGCCGCCGTCCGCCGCTACCACATACTGGACACACCGCCTGACGGCGCCTTCGACCGGATCGCGTCGCTGGCTGCCCGCCTGTTCGACGCCCCCATGGCCACAGTGGCGATCGTCGACACCGACCGGATCTGGTTCAAAGCCGCCCACGGCCTCGACGGGATCACCGAGACCGACCGGGAGCCGGGGCTGTGCGCCTCCGCCATCCTGCACGGCGAGCCCTACGTGGTGACCGACGCCGACTCGGATGCCCGCGCGTTCGCGAACCCGCTCGTGCGCGGCGACCTCGGCGTCCGCTTCTACGCCGCCGCACCGATCACCACGGCCGACGGACAGCGCCTGGGCACGGTGGACGTCCTGGACACCCGGCCCCGCCGGCCCACCGACGACCAGCTCGAGGCCCTGAAGGATTTGGCCGCGCTGGTCATGGACGAACTCGAACTGCGGTTGTCGGCCATCCGCACGGTCGCGGCCGAGCGCGAACGGCGCGCTGAGGCAGAGCGTCTCGCACGTGCCCTGCAGCGGACACTCCTGCCGCCCGCCCTGCCCGACGTCCCCGGACTGCAGGTGGCGGCCGCCTATCACACGGCCTCCGCCGACGAGGTGGGCGGGGACTTCTATGACCTCTTCCCCCTGGACGACGGCCGGTGGGCGTTCTTCCTGGGCGACGTGTGCGGCAAGGGCGCCGACGCTGCCGCGCTCACCTCCCTAACGCGCTACACCTTGCGGGCCGCCGCCATCTACGACCCGGATCCCTGCGCGGCGCTGGCCAACCTGGACGTCGTCCTCAAGGGGGAGTACCAGGGCAGTGACCCCCGCTACTGCACCGCGGTGTTCGGCGTCCTGCAGCCCATGCCCGACGGCTCCTACTCCGTCACGCTCGCCGGCGGCGGGCACCCGTCCGCCCTCGCCCTGCGCGCGGACGGGTCCGTGCAGGCGATCTCCACGGCGGGTGGCCAGCTCATTGGCATGCTGCCCAGTCCGCAGTTCGTCCAGACCACCGCACGGCTCTTCCCGGGTGAATGCCTCCTGCTGTACACGGACGGTCTGACCGAAGCACGCACGTCCGACGGCAGAATGCTCGACGAGGACGGCCTGACCCGGCACCTGGCCGCAACGGCCCCTCGCACGGCGGACCAGCTGCTGCAGTCGGTCGAGACACTGCTGGAGTGCTTGGGCGAGGGCGTCACCGACGACACCGCTCTCCTCGCGCTGTCCGTACCCGTACCCTTCGCATCCCGCATCCAGGAGAACCGGTGAACGACCCAGAGCACCTGTTGACCGTCACACCGCACGCGACCCCGTCGGGTCCCTTCGTCCTGGAGGTGTCGGGCGAGATGGACCACCACACCTCCCAGCTGCTGAGCGAGGCGGTCAAGGACGCCCCCTTCGGAGACGAGGGGGTGGTTATCGACCTCTCCGGCCTGACCTACTGCGACTCGACGGGCATCACCGTGCTCATCGGCGCCTACCAGAGGGCGCAGGCGACCGGTTCGCCGCTCAGTCTGGCCGGTGTCCGTCCGGACCAGATGCGTGTCTTCTCCGTCGTGGGCCTCGATCAGGTCTTCACGTTCCACCCCGACACCGAGGCGGCCATCGCGTCCTTGGGACGGTGACCGCGGGACGCACTTGGCACCGGCTTGTTGTGCGGGGTTCGCGTGCGGGGCCCTACCCAGCGGCCGCAGGATCAGCCGAGGGCGATCCGCGCGGTGATGCGCTTGCCGGACGGCTCGCGCCTTACGTCGACGGCCTGGCTCAACGCCGCCACGATCTCCAGACCGTGCTGACCGACGCGGGCGGGATCGGCGGGCCTGGGAGCCGGCAGTGTGGTGTCACCGTCCCGTACGGTGACGGTCACCGAGTCGTCCGTAAGGCTCAGGGTGAGTTCGATGGGATCGGCCCCGTACTTGACCGCGTTCGTGATCAGCTCGCTCACCACCAGGTGGACGGCCTCCGACGCGCTCTCCGGCAGCGGCGACGGTCGGCCCCGCTGCGAGCGGGTGAGATACTCGGCCGCGAAGTGACGGGCGTCGGCGATGCGCAGCGCCTGCCGCCGGAACCTCACCGAAGCCGTCCGCGGATCCGCACCGTCCGGTGCCCGCCGCATCGAGTCCAGACCGGTCTCACCCATGCCAGCCGCCACGTTACCCCCGAGCCATGCGCGCTCCGACGCCTCCCGAGCGATGAGAGCATCCTCTGTGTTCCTACGATAGTTCCGCTTCCGCCGGTCACCGTACTCGTCGGCCGGTAAAGCGGCGGCCGAGGTTCCGGTCCGGCCTCAGGCTGTGCTGAGCATGCCTTCGCGCAGGCGGGTCAGCAGGCGGGAGATGAGCCGGGACACGTGCATCTGCGAGACGCCGAGGCGTTCGCCGATGTCCTTCTGGGTGAGTTCCTCGACGAACCGCCAGTGGATGATCTGCCGGTCCCGTTCGTCGAGCTCGGCGATCATCGGGGCGAGCGCGTGGAAGTCGTCGACGAGCGCCAGTGCGGCGTCGTCGGCGCCGATGAAGTCCGCCAGGGCCGACTCGCCGTCCTCGCTGCCGCCGATGGCGGCGTCCAGCGACGCGGAGTTGTAGCCGTTCGCCGCGAGGCGGGCCTCGACGACCTCGTCCTCCGGCAGGCTCATCAG
>NZ_JBHYOP010000007.1:397601-434960 GCF_042745235.1 Streptomyces sp. NPDC058796 | reverse complement strand
CGTGATGACCGGCGTGACGACAACCGTGGTGGTGGGTACGGGCGTCGTGATGACCGGGATCGTGGGCCGCGTCGTGACGACCGGGACCGTGGCGGCGACCGTCCCTCGTACGGCCGTGACGACCGTGGTGGTGACCGTCCCTCGTACCGTCGTGACGACCGTGGCGGGGACCGTCCCTCCTTCCGCCGCGACGACCGTGGTGACCGAGGCGACCGGGGCGGTTTCCGTCGTGATGACCGGCGTGACGACAACCGTGGTGGTGGGTACGGGCGTCGTGATGACCGGGATCGTGGGCCGCGTCGTGACGACCGGGACCGTGGGTTCCGGCGCGATGACCGGGACCGTGGCGGGGACCGTCCCTCGTACGGCCGTGACGACCGTGGTGGTGACCGTCCCTCGTACCGTCGTGACGACCGTGGCGGGGACCGTCCCTCCTTCCGCCGCGACGACCGCGGTGGCTTCCGCCGTGACGACAGCCGCGATTCCCGGGAGAACCGTGGCGCCGGCGGCGACCGTGGCGGCTTCGGCCGGCGTGACGACAGCCGTGGCGGCGACCGTGGGGGGTTCCGCGGCCGGGACGACCGCGGGGGGCGTGGTCCCCGGCGCGACGACCGAGGCGGGCGGCCCGGCGGCTTCCGTGGGCGGGACGACCGGCAGGGCGGCGGTGGCCGCTTCCGTGAGGAGCGGGACCGTGACCGCGAGCCCATCAAGCGCCTGCCGATCCCCGAAGAGGTCACGGGCGACGAGATCGACAAGGACGTACGGCAGGAACTGCAGAGCCTGCCCAAGACGCTCGCGGAGGACGTCGCCAGGAACCTCGTGATGGTCGCCCGGCTCCTCGACGAGGACCCGGAGGCGGCGTACGGCTACTCGAGGGTGGCCCTGCGCCTGGCGTCCCGTGTCGCCGCCGTACGCGAGGCGGCCGGATTCGCGGCGTACGCGAACCAGAAGTACGGCGAGGCCCTGGCGGAGTTCCGGGCCGCGCGCCGGATGACCGGGTCCGTGGAGCTGTGGCCGGTGATGGCGGACTGCGAGCGCGGGCTCGGTCGGCCGGAGAAGGCGCTGGACATGGCCGGTGCTCCCGAGGTGCACAAGCTCGACAAGGCCGGTCAGGTCGAGATGCGCCTCGTGGCGGCCGGCGCCCGGCGTGACATGGACCAGCTGGACGCGGCCATCGTGACGCTGCAGAGCCCGGAGCTTGCCTCCAACTCCGTACAGCCCTGGACCGCGCGGCTGCGGTACGCCTACGCCGACGCACTGCTGGCCGCGGGCCGGGAGCGGGAGGCACGGGAGTGGTTCGCGAAGGCCGTGGAGTCCGACCGCGACGGCAGCACGGACGCCTCCGACCGGCTGGCCGAGCTGGACGGAGTGGAGTTCATGGACGCCCTCGACGAACGTGGAGGCGAGGAGGGTTCGGCGAGCCCTGCCGCCGAGGACGACGGCGAGGACGGCGCGAAGGACTGACTTCCTGGACCTGACGACGAAGGGGCGGGACCGTGAACACGGTCCCGCCCCTTCGTCGTCAGGTCTCGTGCCCCGTCACAGGTCCAGCGCGCGCAGCACCAGGCCCGAGGCCGGCTTGGGACCGAAGGACGTCGACTTCCGGGGCATCGTGACCCCCTGCTGGGCCAGCTCGCGTACGACCTCCTCGCGGACGGGGTGCATCAGTACCGCGGTACCGCCGTCACGTTCCGCCTTCTCCACGGTGGCCGCCGTGTCGTGGATGTAGGAGACGTGCGCCGCGGAATCGTCCGGGACGCGCCAGACGTGGGCCAGGAGCGTGGCGTGCAGGACGGTGGCGTCCAGGGTGCGCCATGCCTGAGGGCGGTCGGTGGGCACCGTGCGGTCCAGCAGGGCGGGGTCGGGTCGGTCGACGAGGTGGAAGGAGCCGTCACCGGCGAGCAGGAAGGCGTTGCCCGACTCGGCCGTCCTCGCCAGGTCCTCCATGGCCCGGGTCAGGGGACCGTCGAGCCGGCGGACGCGGAAGTGGCCGTCCAGGGCGGCGACGGCGTCGTCCACCGGGAAGCCGTGCAGCAGGCGGTGGATGGCGCGGACCCGGAGGGGGTAGCGGGCCGTGTCGACCAGGAGGACGAGGCCGTGGTCCCAGGGGCTCGGGGAGGGGTGCTCCGCGCGCAGCGTGCGGTAGGTGGCCCAGCGGTGGTGGCCGTCGGCGATGAGGGCCTGTTGACACGCCAGTTCCGAGCGGACGCGGGCCAGGTCGTCGGGGTCGGTGAGCGACCACAGGCGGTGGCAGTAGCCGTCCTCCGTGGTCGTCGACAGCAGCGGCGGCCGTTCGGCGGTGCGCTCCACGACGGTCGTCGTGGCCGCCGTGTCGCCGTCGCCGCGGTAGGTGAGGAGCAGGGGTTCGAGGTTGGCCGACGTGGCCCGCATGAGGGCCGCCCGGTCGGCGACGACGTGCGGCATGACGTCCTCGTGCGGCAGCACGACCTGCTCGGCGGGGTCCGACACGCGCAGGGCGCCGATGATGCCGCGTTGCAGCATGCCGTCGCCGTCGCGCTGTTCGTAGACGTACAGGCCGGGCTCGGGGTCGGCGGTCAGTACGCCCTCCGACCGCCAGCTCCGGAGCGTGTCGGCGGCCTGTTCGTTGCGGGCCTCGGCAGTGGCGGCCTGGGGGAGGATCAGGCGGACGATGTTGTGCGGGTCGGCGGACTCGAGGTGGAGCAGGCCGTCGGGGCGGACCACGACGTCGTAGGGCGGGGACGTCACGGCGGCCAGGCTGCCGACCCGGTCGGGGTCGTAGCGGAGGCCTCGGAACGGGGTGAGTTCCAGGCCCCGGCGCGCCGTTGCTTCCGGGTGACCTGCTGTGTTCATCCCGGCATCGTACGTGTGTCAGTGGCATGGGGGATGATCGGGGGAAAGGCGTCGAACGAGGAGCGATGTGCAATGAGCCGGAGCGTCAGGACGAGGCCCGAGGGCAATGGGCGGAGCCTGGGTGAGGCGTACGACACGGCGCTGCTCGACCTGGACGGGGTGGTGTACGCGGGGGGTGAGGCCATCGCCCACGCGGTGGAGTCGCTGTCCACGGCCCGCGCGGGCGGCATGCGCCTGGCGTACGTCACGAACAACGCGCTGCGCACTCCCGACGCGGTGGCCGCGCACCTGACCGAGCTGGGCATACCGACGGGGGCGGACGACGTCATCACGTCGGCGCAGGCGGTGGCCCGGCTGATCGCCGAGCAGGTGCCGTCGGGCTCGCGGGTGCTGGTGATCGGCGGCGAGGGGCTGCGGGTCGCCCTGCGGGAGCGGGGGCTGGAGCCGGTGGAGTCGGCGGAGGACGGACCGGCGGCCGTCGTGCAGGGCTTCGGCGGGCCCGAGCTGCCCTGGGGGCGGTTCGCGGAGGCCTGTTACGCGATCGCGCGCGGGGTGCCCTGGTACGCCTCCAACACGGACCTGACGATCCCGGGAGCCCGGGGCATCGCACCGGGCAACGGCGCGGCGGTGGAGGTCGTCCGGATCGCCACCGGTGCCGAGCCGCAGGTCGCGGGGAAGCCGTTGCCGCCGATGCACCGGGAGACGATCCTGCGGACCGGCGCCCAGCGGCCGTTGGTGGTGGGGGACCGGCTGGACACGGACATCGAGGGCGCGTTCAACGGCGAGGTCGACTCGCTGCTCGTCCTGACCGGGGTGACCGACGGGGCGCAGTTGCTGGCGGCGCCGCCGCGGCACCGGCCGACGTACGTCGACTCCGATCTGCGCGGGCTCCTCGGCGGACAGCCGGAGGTCACGGGGGACGGCAGCGAGGGCTTCCGGTGCGGTGGCTGGACGGCGACGGCCGGCACCGGGCGGCTGGAGCTGGAGGGCGACGGTACCGCGCTGGACGGACTGCGTGCGCTGTGCGCGGCGGCCTGGACGGCGGGCGGTGAGGAGGGGTGCGAGCTGGACTCCGGGAAGGCGCTGGCACGGCTGGGGTTGTGAGCCGTCGTACGGGGCAGGAGACCGGCTGCGGCGAGTTTGACGAGCGTGGCCGCGAGCCGGGCCCGGCGTCCTCGGGATCGTGATCGAATGGCAGGGTAGGCTAACCTAACCGCGTGTTGGTCGACAGTCCCCCCGAACAGCGCGCGGAGACCGCCCCCGCGCCGCCCCCGAAGCGCCGTGTCGTACGTGCCGTCGGGCTGCCCGTCTCGGCAGCGGTCCTGGTGTTCATCGCGTTGGCGAGCCTCGCGGTCGGCGCGAAGGACCTGTCCCTGGCACAGGTCTGGCACGGCCTCTTCCACGACTCGGGCACGTACAGCGACGTAGTGGTGGGCGAACGGCTGTCGCGGACCGTGCTCGGCCTGCTCGCGGGGGCGGCGCTCGGGCTCGCCGGGGCCGTCCTGCAGGCGCTCACCCGCAATCCGCTGGCCGACCCCGGCCTGCTCGGCATCAACGCGGGCGCCTCCGCGGCGGTCGTCACGGCCATCACCTTCTTCGGCGTCACCTCACTGACCGGGTACGTGTGGTTCGCGTTCGCCGGCGCGGCGGGCGTGGGCGCCCTGGTCTGGTTCCTCGGCGGCAGCAGGGGAGCCACTCCGGTGCGGCTGGTGCTGGCCGGCACGGCGATCAGCGCCGCGCTCTTCGGCTACCTCCAGGCCGTGATGATCATGGACGACGCGGCGCTCGGCCGGATGCGCTTCTGGACGGTCGGGTCGCTGTCCTCGGCGACCGACGACACCATCATGGAAGTGCTGCCGTTCTTCGTGGTGGGCACGATCCTCGCCCTCGCCCTCTCCCGGCCGCTGAACGCCATGGAGATGGGTGACGACACCGCCAAGGCGCTCGGCGCCAACCTCAACCGCACCCGGGCGCTGTCCATGCTCGCCGCGACCGTGCTGTGCGGGGCGGCGACCGCCGCCTGCGGGCCGATCGTGTTCGTCGGTCTGATGGTCCCGCACATCGTCCGCTCCTTCACCGGACCCGACATGCGCTGGATCCTGCCGTACGCCGCGGTCCTCTCGCCCGTGCTGCTGCTGGGCGCCGACGTCCTCGGCCGGATCGTCGCCCGGCCCTCCGAGCTCCAGGTCGGCATCGTCACCGCCGTCCTGGGCGGCCCGGTCTTCATCTATCTCGTACGACGGCGGAGGACGGCCCAGCTGTGACCACGAAAGCCGTGAGGAAGAACCGTGCCGTGCGGAGTCCGGGCGGGCTGTCCTTCCGCCTGGACGTGCGGGCCACCGTCGTCGTCGCCCTGCTGCTGCTCCTCGCGCTGGCCGCGAGCGTCCTGCTGATCGGCACCGGTGACTTCGGGATACCGGCCGCCGACGTGCTCAGGACCCTGGCCGGCGGCGGCAACGCGAGCCAGGAGTTCATCGTCAACGAACTGCGGCTGCCGCGGGTCCTGGTCGGGCTGCTGGTCGGCGCCGCGCTGGGGATGGGCGGCGCGCTGTTCCAGGCCATCTCCCGCAACCCGCTCGGCAGTCCGGACGTGCTCGGCCTCGGGCAGGGCGCGACGGCCGGCGCCCTGACCATGATCGTGCTGTTCTCCGGGACCTCGGCGCAGGTGACCGGCGGCGCGCTCGTCGGCGGCCTGGTGACCGGCCTCGCCATCTATCTGCTCGCCTGGAAGCGGGGCGTGCACGGCTACCGGCTGGTCCTGGTCGGTATCGGCGTCTCCGCGATCGTCACGGCCGTCAACGGCTACCTGCTCACCCGGGCCGACATCGTCGACGCCTCCCGCGCGGTCGTCTGGATGACCGGCTCCCTCAACGGCCGCGACTGGGACCAGGTCTGGCCGCTGCTCGTCCTGTGCGCCGTGCTCGTCCCGCTGGTCCTCGCCAACGGGCGCGCGCTGCGGATGATGGAGATGGGCGACGACGTCTCGTACGCCCTCGGAGTGCGTGTCGAGCGCGTGCGGGCCCTGTTGATGGTGGCCGCCGTGCTGCTCACCGCCGCCGCCACCGCCGCCGCGGGACCGGTCAGCTTCGTCGCGCTCACCGCGCCGCAGCTCGCCCGGCGCCTGACCCGCTCGCCCGGCCCCAACCTGCTGCCGTCCGTGTGCATGGGCGCCGCCCTGCTGGTCTCGGCCGACTTCGTCTCGCAGCGGGCCTTCGGCGCCGACCAGCTGCCCGTGGGCGTCGTCACCGGCGTGCTCGGCGGCGTCTACCTGCTGTGGCTGCTGGTCACCGAGCGCAAGGCGGGCCGGATATGAGCGCCGGCACCGGCGACCGCAGCGGGCTGAACAACCAAAGGAGCAACGTGAACCGCCTGACCGCCGAGAACGTCACCCTCGCCTACGACCAGCGGGTCATCGCGGAGAAGCTGTCGGTGGAGATACCCGACAACTCCTTCACGGTGATCGTCGGCCCGAACGCCTGCGGCAAGTCCACCCTGCTGCGCGCCCTGTCGCGGATGCTGAAGCCCACCCAGGGCCGGGTGCTGCTCGACGGTTCCGTCATCCAGTCGATGCCCGCCAAGCAGGTCGCCCGCACCCTCGGCCTGCTGCCCCAGTCGTCCATCGCACCCGACGGCATCACCGTCGGCGACCTCGTCGGCCGCGGCCGCTACCCGCACCAGGGCATCCTGCGCCAGTGGTCGACCGAGGACGAGCGGGTGGTCCAGGAGTCGATGGCCCAGACCGGCATCGCGGAGCTGGCCGACCGTTACGTCGACGAACTCTCCGGCGGACAGCGCCAGCGCGTGTGGATCGCCATGGCCCTCGCCCAGCAGACCCCGCTGCTCCTGCTCGACGAGCCGACGACGTACCTGGACATCCAGCACCAGATCGACGTCCTCGACCTGTGCGCGGAACTCCACGAGGAGCAGGGCCGCACACTCGTCGCCGTCCTGCACGACCTCAACCACGCCGCCCGGTACGCCACCCACCTCATCGCCCTGCGCGGCGGCGAGGTCATCGCCGAGGGCGCGCCGAAGGACATCGTCACCGCCGACCTGGTCCAGCGGGTCTTCGGGCTGCGCTGCCAGGTCATCGACGACCCCGAGACGGGTACGCCGCTGGTGGTGCCGGCCGCGCGCAAGGCACGGGGCGGCAGCGGCGTCGAGCGCGAGAAGGTGGCGGCTACAGAAGCTTCCTGAGGCGGAACAGGTCGCGCAGGCCCGCCTCCAGCTTCACCCGGCCCGACCCCCAGGCCTTGGCGAAGTTCAGCTCGCCGTCGACCAGGGACACCAGGTCGTCCCCGGTCATCGCCAGCCTGATCTCGGCCTTCTCGCGCGGCGGGCCCTCCAGGGTCTCGCGCACGTCGATCCGGCCGTCCGCCATGCGTCCCGCGAAGGTGACGTCCAGGTCGGTGATGTGGCAGCTCACCGAGCGGTCCAGCTCGGCGGCGGACCGCACGTCCCCTTCGGCGTTCCCCATGTTGTCCGAGAGCTTCTCGAGTGCGGCGCGGCACTCCTCAGTCGTCGCCATCGGGACCGACCGTACCCCAGCGGTACGCGGTAGCGTCGGGGCATGAGCGACGCAGTACCGGAGCCGGAGGCACAGGAGACCGGCGGGGAGGCGGCCGAGGCGCACGCGCCGGAGCACGGCCCCGCCGCCCCCGCCCCCCTGGACGTCCCGCGCACCCCCACCGGGAACGCCGAGGTGGACGCCCGGCTGTCCCGGCTGGCCGACGCCGACCACCTGACCACGGACGGACATGTCGAGGTGTACGAGGATGTACACCGGGGGCTGCGTGACGCGCTGGCCGCGCTCGACGCCCGCCCGGGACCTCCGGTCCCGCCATCGCCGTACGAAAACAGGAGCTGAACCGAACGTGGCAGGAGTCGCACGCCGCCGTCTCGACGCGGAGCTGGTCCGCCGCAAGCTGGCGCGCTCGCGCGAGCACGCCAGCCAGCTGATCGCCGCCGGGCGGGTCTTGGTCGGCAAGACCGTCGCGACCAAGCCGGCCACGCAGGTCGAGACCGCCGCCGCGATCGTGGTGAGCGCGGACGACAGCGATCCCGACTACGTCTCGCGCGGCGGCCACAAGCTGGCCGGCGCCCTCGCTGCCTTCGTGCCGCAGGGGCTCGTCGTCGAGGGCCGGCGGGCGCTGGACGCCGGCGCGTCCACCGGCGGCTTCACCGACGTACTGCTGCGCGCGGGCGCCGCGCACGTCGTCGCCGTCGACGTCGGCTACGGGCAGCTCGCCTGGTCCCTCCAGCAGGATGAACGCGTCACCGTCAAGGACCGTACGAACGTACGCGAGTTGACGCCGGAAGCGATCGATGGGGAGCCCGTGGACCTTGTCGTGGGGGATCTGTCCTTCATCCCGCTCGGACTGGTACTGCCCGCCCTGGTGCGGTGCACCCGGCCGGACGCCGACCTGGTGATGATGGTGAAGCCGCAGTTCGAGGTGGGCAAGGAGCGCCTCGGCAGCGGGGGAGTGGTACGCAGTGCGCAGCTGCGCGCCGAGGCCGTGACGGGGGTAGCCCGCAGGGCCTGGGAACTGGGGCTCGGCGTGAAGGGGGTCACCGCCAGTCCGCTGCCCGGTCCCTCCGGGAACGTCGAGTACTTTCTGTGGCTGCGGGCCGGGGCCGGTGAACTGGACCCGGCCGACGTTGACCGTGCAGTGGCGGAGGGGCCGCGTTGACACAGAACCGAGCTCGTACTGTTTTCCTGCTCGCCCACACCGGGCGTCCCGCGGCCATTCGCAGCGCCGAGCTCGTGGTCAAGGGGCTGCTGAACGCCGGGATCGGTGTGCGGGTGCTGGAGGCGGAGGCGTGCGACCTGCCGCTGCCGGACGAGGTGGATCTGGTCGGGGAGGCCACCCCGCAGTGCCTCGACGGGTGCGAGCTGCTCATCGTGCTCGGCGGTGACGGGACGCTGCTGCGCGGCGCCGAGTTCGCCCGCGCGTCCGGGGTGCCGATGCTCGGGGTCAACCTCGGCCGGGTCGGGTTCCTCGCCGAGGCCGAACGGGACGACCTCGACAAGGTCGTCGACCGGGTGGTGAACCGGGCGTACGAGGTCGAGGAACGGATGACGGTCGACGTCGTCGTGCACCGCAACGGCGACATCGTGCACACCGACTGGGCGCTGAACGAGGCGGCGGTGCAGAAGGCCGGCGCCGAGAAGCTGCTGGAAGTCGTGCTGGAGATCGACGGGCGGCCGGTGACCGGATTCGGCTGCGACGGCATCGTGCTGTCGACGCCGACCGGGTCGACGGCGTACGCCTTCTCGGCCGGGGGGCCGGTGGTGTGGCCCGAGGTCGAGGCGCTGCTGATGGTGCCGATCAGCGCGCACGCGCTGTTCGCGAAGCCGTTGGTGACGTCGCCGGACTCCGTGCTCGCGGTGGAGGTGCTGCCTCATATTCCGCCGGGCGTGCTGTGGTGCGACGGACGGCGGACGGTGGAGCTGCCGCCGGGGGCGCGGGTGGAGGTTCGGCGCGGGGCGGTGCCGGTGCGGCTGGCTCGGTTGCACCACGCGTCGTTCACTGACCGGCTGGTGGCGAAGTTCGCGTTGCCGGTGTCCGGGTGGCGGGGGGCGCCGCACTAGCGGACTCGAAGGGGTGGTTTCGGTGCGACGGCGGCTGCGGGTGGTTTGTGGCTGGTCGCGCCCCGCGGCGCAGCCGCCACCAGCACAGCCCCGCGCCCTGACGGTGATGTCCTGCCCCGCGGGACAAGGGCGGGCCGGTCGCACTCGCCGCCTCGGACCTCGTAAGGTCGTGTCCGTGCTTGAGGAGATGCGGATACGGTCGCTGGGAGTCATCGACGACGCCGTGGTCGAGCTGTCGCCCGGGTTCACCGCTGTCACCGGTGAGACGGGTGCGGGCAAGACCATGGTGGTCACCAGCCTCGGGCTGCTCCTGGGCGGACGCGCGGACGCGGCGCTGGTGCGGATCGGGGCCAAGAACGCGGTCGTCGAGGGGCGCATCGCCGTGCCCGACGACGCGGCGGCGGCCGTACGGGCCGAGGAGGCCGGGGCCGAGCTGGACGACGGGGCGCTGCTGATCAGCCGTACCGTTTCCGCCGAGGGCCGCTCGCGCGCGCACCTGGGCGGACGGTCGGTGCCGGTGGGGATGCTCGCCGAGCTGGCCGACGAACTGGTGGCCGTGCACGGGCAGACCGACCAGCAGGGGCTGCTCAAGCTGACCCGGCAGCGGCAGGCGCTGGACCGGTACGCGGGTGACGCGGTCGCCGGGCCGCTCGCCAAGTACGCCGAGGCCTACCGCCGGCTGCGGGCCGTCGCCCGTGAGCTGGAGGAGATCACCACGCGCGCCCGTGAGCGCGCCCAGGAGGCCGACCTGCTGCGCTACGGCCTCGACGAGGTCGCGGCCGTCGAGCCGCGCGCCGGCGAGGACGTCGAGCTGGCCGAGGAAGCGGAGCGGCTGGGGCACGCCGAGGCGCTGGCGTCGGCCGCCACCGCCGCGCACGCCGCGCTGGCCGGCAACCCTGAGGACCCCGAGGGGGTCGACGCCTCCACGCTGGTCGCGGGCGCGCAGCGGGCCCTGGACGCCGTACGGGCGCACGACCCGGCGCTGGCCGCGCTCGCCGAGCGGATCGGCGAGGTCGGCATCCTGCTGCGGGACGTGGCCGGGGAGCTCGCCGGATACGCCGACGACCTGGACGCCGACCCGTTGCGGCTGGCGGCGGTCGAGGAGCGGCGGGCCGCGCTCACCGCGCTGACCCGGAAGTACGGCGAGGATGTGGCCGCCGTGCTGTCCTGGGCCGAGCAGGGCGCCGCCCGGCTGACCGAGCTGGACGGCGACGACGAGCGGATCGGTGAGCTGACCGCCGAACGGGACGCGCTCAGGACAGAGCTGGGCGGGCTGGCGCAGGCCCTGACGGACGCCCGGACGGAGGCCGCCGAACGGTTCGCCGCCGCGGTGACCGCAGAGCTGGCCTCGCTGGCCATGCCGCACGCGCGCGTGTCGTTCGCGATCCGGCAGACGGAGGACCCGGAGGGCGTCGAGGTCGGCGGGCGCACGGTCGCCTACGGGCCGTCCGGCGCCGACGAGGTCGAGCTGCTGCTCGCCCCGCACCCGGGCGCGCCGCCCCGGCCGATCGCCAAGGGCGCGTCCGGCGGTGAACTGTCGCGCGTGATGCTGGCCGTGGAGGTCGTGTTCGCGGGCACCGACCCGGTGCCGACGTACCTCTTCGACGAGGTCGACGCCGGTGTCGGCGGCAAGGCGGCGGTCGAGATCGGGCGGCGCCTGGCCCGGCTCGCGAAGAACGCGCAGGTCGTGGTCGTCACTCACCTGCCGCAGGTGGCGGCCTTCGCCGACCGGCAGCTGCTGGTGGAGAAGACGAACGACGGGTCGGTGACCCGCTCCGGCGTGAAGGTGCTGGAGGGCGAGGAGCGGATCCGCGAGCTGTCCCGGATGCTGGCGGGCCAGGAGGACTCGGAGACGGCCCGCGCACACGCGGAGGAGCTGCTGGAGACGGCGCGGTCGGACGCGTAGGCGGTCCGGGCGGCCGTGCGGGTCGCGGTCGTGGCGGTGAGGGGCCGACAGACCGCCGGTCACCGGGTAGGCGCCCGGGGCCGCTGCGTCCGACATCGGGACGCACGCCCCGGCGGGGCTCGGCGGCGCCTTCGCCGTCCCGGAGCGGGCTGACGTCCGGCGGAAGGGCGGAGGGCGGGTCCCGTAGGGTGGCCCGATGATCGACCGTGTCCGCCGGAACGGCTCCTCCCTCCTCCTCGCCGCCGCGCTCGCGCGGACCGGCCTGACCGCGCTGCGTGCCGTGGCGCCGGGCGGGCGGGAGCGGTGGGGACGGAAGAACCACGCCGGGCGGACCGTGGACCTGTACGCAGGGCCCGCGTGCGCCGCCGCGGTCGCCGTGGGGACGGCGCGGGTACGGCCCGCCGTCGGCCTCGCGGTGCTCGCCGCGGGGGCCTGCGGGGCCTACGACGACGTGGTCGGCGCCGGTGACGCCCGGCGGGGCTTCCGGGCGCATCTGGCGGCGCTGCGGGACGGCGAGGTCACCAGCGGGACGGTGAAACTGTTCGGGATCTGCGCGGCCGGGCTCGCCGCCGGCGCCGTGCTGAAGGAACGGCCGCTGGACAAGGTGCTCGCGGGCGTCGTCATCGCGGGGGCCGCGCACTTCGTCAACCTCGTGGACGTACGCCCGGGACGGGCCGCGGCGGCGGGGCTCGCGCTCGGGGCGCCGGGGTTGCTGCGCGAGGGGCCCGGGGCCGAGACCGCAGCCGTCGCCATGGGCGCCGCCGCGGCCGTGCTCCCCGACGACCTCGCCGAGCGCACCATGCTCGGCGACACGGGGGCACACGCGCTCGGCGCGGCCCTGGGCGCCGCGGTGGTGGCCGGCAACGGCCGGGCGGGGCTCGCCGCGCACGCCGTCGCGCTCGTCGCCGCGGCCGCGTGCGGGGAGCGGGTGAGCGAGGCGGCGCGTTCACTCGGGTGAGTGAACCGGTCCTGTCCCGTTGCCCGGACGGTCGCCCACGCGCGGCGGCCGTCGTTCCCGGAACACCCGTACGGCCTGGCATCCTTGACGGGTGACGCCCGGGCAAGCACGCGGCGCGCCCTCTCCCACCCATCGTTCTGTACGTTCTTCGTGACCGTCCCCGCCGAACCCAGGAGCCCCGGCCAGGTGACCCCCGTGAGCAGCCCCGCACCGCACGGCCAGTCGCAGTTGCGCACCGTGCAGGTGCTGGGCGGCGGCAACGCCGGCAGCAGCGCGCACGTGCGCTCCCTGGCCGCGGGGCTCGTCGCACGGGGCGTGAACGTGACGGTGTGCGCCCCCGACGATGCGGAACGCACCTACGACTTCTCCGGCACCGGTGCCGACCACGTGCACGTACCGCGCAGCAGCGATCCGGTCTCCGTCGCCGCGCTGCGGGCGGTGTGCGCGGACGCCGACCTGGTGCACGCGCACGGGCTGCACGCCTCCTTCCGCGCCGCGCTCGCCCTCGGCGGGCGGCGGGTCCGCACGCCGTTCGTCGTGACCTGGCACGACCGCGTACATGCCGAAGGGGCCCGCGCCCACCTGCTGCGCGTACTGGAACGGCGCGTGATGAAGTCCGCCACTGTGGTGCTCGGCGCCACCTCGGAACTGGTCGACAGCGCCCGCCGGACGGGCGCGCGCGACGCCCGGCTCGGCCCCGTCGCGCTCCCCGCCCGGCCCCGCCCGCCGGGCGAGTCCGACGACCCGGACGGGAATCGCCCGAAGGTCCGGGCCGAACTCGGCGCGGTCGACCGCCCGTTGCTCATCGCCGTCGGCTCCCTGGAACGCCACCGGGGGTACGACGTCCTGCTCGACGCCGCCCGTGTGTGGCGCCGTCTCGACCCGGTCCCGCTGGTCGTCGTCGCCGGTGAGGGCCCGCTGCGCGCGGAGTTGCAGCACAGGATCGAGGACGAAGGGCTGCCGGTGGTGCTCATCGGCAGCCGCGACGACGTCACCGACCTGCTGGCGGCTGCCGACCTCGCCCTGCTGCCGAGCCGCCGGGAGGCACGCTCCGTCCTCGCCCAGGAGGCGTTGTACGCGCGCGTGCCGCTCGTCGCCGGCGCCGTGGGCGGCATCCCCGAACTCGTCGGCGAGGCCGCCGAACTCGTCCCGGACGGGAACGCGGGGGCGTTCGCCGAAGCCGTGGTGCGCCTGCTCGGCGATCCCGGGCGGTGCGAGGAACTGCGCGACGAGGGCGTACGGCAGGCGGCCACCTGGCCGACGGAGGACGAGACCGTCGCCCAGGTGCTCAGCGTCTACGACGAGCTGACCCGGCCCACGCCCCTGCTGTGAGGGGCCCGGGGGCGGCCCCGGTCATGGCACGTGCCGACGGGCGCGCAGGGCCAGGCTCAGCGCCAGGACGGTCTGCGGGTCGTCGAGGTCCGTGCCGAGCAGCTCCCCGATCCGCGCCAGCCGGTTGTAGAGCGTCTGCCGGTTGAGGTGCAGCTCGCGTGCCGTCTCCGCCTTGCGGCCCGCGTGCGCCAGGTACGTCTGGAGGGTGGGCAGCAGGGGAGGCTTGGAGCGGTCGTCGTGGTCGCGCAGCGGGCCGATCGCCCGGTCCACGAACGCCGCGAGGTCCGGATGGTCGCGCAGCCGCCACAGCAGCAGGTCGATGTCGAGGCGCCGGGCGTCGTACCAGGGCCGGTCGGTGAGCCCCTGCGCGGCGGTCGCCGTCTCCGCCGCGTGCCTGAGGCCCGCCGACGCCGCCGCCCAGCCGCCGGCCACGCCGACGACCACGACGGGCGGCTGCGCCCCCGGCCGCTGCATCCCGGCCCGCTCCACGCCCGCCCGCAGGGCCGCCGCGACCCGGTCCGCGACCGCCGCCCGCTCCGACTCCGAACGCAGGCCCAGCAGCAGCGGGACCCGGCCCTCCACCGGACGCACGCCCAGCAGCACCGGCACCCCGACCGACGCCAGCTCCTCGGCGACCGCCCGCGCCAGCACCGCCCAGCCGCCGCCGGCGGGGGACAGGGCGTCGCCGAGGCGCATCACCACGGGGAGCAGCGGGCTGGCCCCGGGCTTGAAGCCGAGGACGCGGGCCTGCGCCGGAGCGTCCTCCGCGGTGATCCGGCCCTCGGCGAGGTCGGTGAGGAAGTCGCCGCGCCCGCGCGCCGCCAGCTCCTCCTCCTGCCGCGCCTGCATCAGCACCACGGCGAGGATGCCGGCCGCCCGCTCCGCCGCCATCCGGTGCACCTGTGCCAGGGGGGACCGGACGGGGAGCATGACGAGCCGGGCGCGCACCGAGCCGGGGCCGGCACCGGTGCCCGGACCGGCCGCGGTGCCCGGGCCGGGGCCGCCGCCGGGCACGTCGACCAGGACCGAGCCCGCCGGGGGAGGGGCGTCCTTGTGCGGGCCGCGCAGACCCTCCCACACCTGGAGCGGGTCGGCGCCCTCCGGACCGGAGCCGGCGGCGTACAGCAGGCGGCCGTCGGCGGTCTCCAGGAAGACCGGGTTGTCGCCGAAGTCGGCGAGGATGCCGAGCACCTGGGGGACTCCGCCGCCGCCCAGCAGGGCGTCCGTGCAGCGGCGGTGGACCTCCTCGGCGCGCTGGAGCAGTGCGTAGTGGCCGTTGACGATCTCGGTGTGGATCTCCTCGGTGACGGTCACGAACGGCACCTCGCGGTGCAGTTGCACCAGCGGCAGGCCGGCCGTGCGGGCGGTGTCCACGAGGGCCGCGGGGAGGCGGGCGAAGCGCGGGCCGAGTTCCACGACGAGGGCGGCGATGCCGCGTTCCGCGAGGGTGCGGACGAAGGCGCGCTGCTCGGCGGGGCGGGTGCCGAGGCCGTAGCCGGTGGTGAGGAGGAGTTCGCCGCCCTTGAGCAGGGAGGCGATGTTGGGCACCTCTCCGGCGTGCACCCAGCGGACGGTGCGGTGCAGGCGGTCGGCGCCGGCGAGGATCTCCGGGAGGCCACTGCGGAGGCCGGGGAGTTCCAGGGCGCGCTGCACGGTGATGCCCGTGGGCGGGGGTGCGGCGGCGGTGTTCATGGAGCGGACGGTACCCGGGGGTGTGCGCCGGGCACATCTTCGTAGGCGATGGCTGAGGGCGGGACGGTGCCGACGGGGCGCAGGTCAGCCGGGCGGGACGGCGGCTGCCCGCAGCCAGGGCGGCGCGGGCAGCCGTTCGTCGGCCTCTGGGCGGCCCGCTAGCCCCCGTACGCCCCGCTCGCCGTCAGCCGCAGTGCGGTGTCGATCAGGGGGACGTGGCTGAAGGCCTGGGGGAAGTTGCCGACCTGGCGCTGGAGCCGGGGATCCCACTCCTCGGCCAGGAGGCCGAGGTCGTTGCGCAGGGAGAGGAGCTTCTCGAAGAGCTTGCGTGCTTCGTCCACGCGGCCGATCATCGCCAGGTCGTCGGCCATCCAGAACGAGCAGGCCAGGAAGGCCCCCTCGTCGCCGGGCAGGCCGTCGACGCCCTCGTCGCCGCCCTCCGTCGGGTAGCGCAGGATGAAGCCGTCCGACGTGGACAGCTCCCGCTGGATGGCCTCGATGGTGCCGATGACCCGCTTGTCGTCCGGCGGCAGGAAGCCCATCTGCGGGATGAGCAGCAGCGAGGCGTCCAGCTCCTGGGAGCCGTAGGACTGCGTGAAGGTGTTGCGTTCCTTGTCGTAGCCCTTCTCGCACACGTCCCGGTGGATGTCGTCGCGCAGCTGCTTCCAGCGCTCCAGCGGGCCGTCGGCGTCGCCGGACTCGATCAGCTTGATGGTGCGGTCGACGGCGACCCAGGCCATCACCTTGGAGTGCACGAAGTGGCGGCGCGGGCCGCGCACCTCCCAGATGCCCTCGTCCGGCTCCTGCCAGTGGTCCTCCAGGTAGCGGATCAGCTTGAGCTGGAGCACGGAGGCGTAGTCGTTGCGGGCCAGGCCGGTCATGTGGCCCAGGTGCAGGGCCTCCGTGACCTCGCCGTAGACGTCGAGCTGGAGCTGGTGTGCGGCGCCGTTGCCGACCCGGACCGGGGTGGAGTCCTCGTAGCCCGGCAGCCAGTCCAGCTCCGCCTCGCCGAGTTCGCGCTCGCCGGCGATGCCGTACATGATCTGCAGGTTCTCCGGGTCGCCGGCGACCGCGCGCAGCAGCCATTCGCGCCAGGCGCGGGCCTCCTCGCGGTAGCCGGTGCGCAGCAGCGAGGACAGGGTGATCGCCGCGTCGCGCAGCCAGGTGTAGCGGTAGTCCCAGTTGCGGACGCCGCCGATGTCCTCCGGCAGGGAGGTGGTGGGCGCGGCGACGATGCCGCCGGTGGGGGCGTACGTCAGGGCCTTCAGCGTGATCAGGGAGCGGACCACGGCCTCCCGGTAGGGCCCGTGGTACGTGCAGTGCTCCACCCAGTCGCGCCAGAAGTCCTCGGTCGCCTCCAGGGACTGCTCCGGCTCGGGCAGCGGCGGCGGCTCCTTGTGCGAGGGCTCCCACGAGATGGTGAACGCGATCCGCTCACCCGGCGCGACCGTGAAGTCCGCGTACGTGGTGAGCGCCTTGCCGTAGGTCTCGGCCTCCGTGTCGAACCACACGGAGTCGGGGCCCGCGACGGCCACCGTGCGGCCCTCATGCTTGCGCACCCACGGGACCACGCGGCCGTAGCTGAACCGCATCCGGAGTTCCGAGCGCATCGGCACCCGGCCGGAGACGCCCTCCACGATCCGGATCAGCTGCGGCGCGCCGTCGCGCGGTGGCATGAAATCGGTCACCCTGACCGTGCCGCGCGGGGTGTCCCACTCGGACTCCAGGATCAGGGAGTCGCCGCGGTAGGTCCGCCGGGCCGCGGTGGGCGGCTCGGCGCCGGGGGCGTAGGCGGGTCCCATCCGCCAGAAGCCGTGTTCCCCGGTTCCCAGCAGGCCCGCGAAGATGGCATGCGAGTCGAAGCGGGGCAGGCACAGCCAGTCGACTGTGCCGTCCCGGCAGACCAGTGCGGCGGTCTGCATGTCTCCGATGAGTGCGTAGTCTTCGATGCGCCCGGCCACGTGCAACTCCAGTCGAACGGCCACGTCACCCCGCATGGGGGCGGTCGCTAGTGCGGTCAAGGGGGGTCAGGGGTGAGTCATGCGTCGTTGAGTCATGAAGCAAAGCAGCCGTCCGGCCGTGAAGCCAAACGCTGTGCCGCAAACGACAATTGTTGCTCAACGGACTGACGAGCTCTCGTTGTTCCGGTGCTGACTGGCGGGGGGTGGTGCCGTGTCGCCGGGCGGGCTCGGCAGCGAACGTCCGAGCAGGATACGACGCACGTAGATGATCTGTGTGCCGCTCCGGACAACGCGGGTCCGCCGAACGGGTGAGCACCGGGTGAGGAAACGGTGAGCCGCGCGGCAGGGTGACGGTATGTGCGCGGAGGGTGGCCGGAAGCCATCGCCCCGCGGCGCTGATACGCTGGTAGCCCGTGGACCGGTGGGAGAAGAACCCCGGAACCGCAGCGACGGCGCCGCCGACGGCAACCCGGCTCGACCGGGTCGGACGACGAACGCACCGCACCCCAGACCGCGACCACGGGAGCCCCCTCTTGGCCATGCCGCCCAAATCTTCGACGACCAAGCACATCTTCGTCACCGGGGGTGTCGCCTCCTCGCTCGGCAAGGGGCTGACCGCCTCCAGCCTCGGCATGCTGCTCAAGGCACGGGGTCTGCGCGTCGTGATGCAGAAGCTCGACCCGTACCTCAATGTCGACCCTGGCACGATGAACCCCTTCCAGCACGGTGAGGTCTTCGTCACCAACGACGGCGCCGAGACCGACCTGGACATCGGCCACTACGAGCGCTTCCTCGACCGCGACCTCGACGGCTCGGCGAACGTCACCACCGGCCAGGTGTACTCCACGGTGATCGCCAAGGAGCGGCGCGGCGAGTACCTCGGCGACACCGTGCAGGTCATCCCGCACATCACCAACGAGATCAAGCACCGCATCCGCCGCATGGCCACCGACGAGGTCGACGTCGTGATCACCGAGGTCGGCGGCACCGTCGGCGACATCGAGTCGCTGCCGTTCCTGGAGACCGTCCGCCAGGTCCGGCACGAGGTCGGCCGGGACAACGTGTTCGTGGTGCACATCTCGCTCCTTCCCTACATCGGCCCCTCGGGCGAGCTGAAGACCAAGCCCACCCAGCACAGCGTCGCCGCGCTGCGCAACATCGGCATCCAGCCGGACGCCATCGTCCTGCGCTGCGACCGTGAGGTACCCACGGCGATCAAGCGCAAGATCTCCCTGATGTGCGACGTCGACGAGGCCGCCGTGGTGGCCTGCCCCGACGCCCGCTCGATCTACGACATCCCGAAGGTCGTGCACGCCGAGGGCCTGGACGCCTACGTGGTCCGCAAGCTGGACCTGCCGTTCCGTGACGTGGACTGGACGACCTGGGACGACCTGCTCGACCGTGTCCACAAGCCCGAGCACGAGATCACCATGGCGCTGGTCGGCAAGTACATCGACCTGCCCGACGCCTACCTCTCGGTCACCGAGGCGCTGCGGGCCGGCGGCTTCGCGAACCGGGCCCGCGTAAAGATCAAGTGGGTCACGTCCGACGACTGCAAGACCCCGGCCGGTGCCAAGGCCCAGCTCGGCGACGTCGACGCGATCTGCATCCCCGGCGGCTTCGGCGAGCGCGGCGTGACCGGCAAGGTCGGCGCGATCAAGTACGCCCGTGAGAACAAGATCCCGCTGCTGGGGCTCTGCCTGGGCCTGCAGTGCATCGTGGTCGAGGCCGCGCGCAACCTGGCCGGTGTCGAGGACGCGAACTCCACCGAGTTCGACCCCGCCACCGCCCACCCGGTCGTCTCGACCATGGCCGAGCAGCTGGACATCGTGGCCGGCGAGGGCGACATGGGCGGCACCATGCGGCTCGGCATGTACCCGGCCAAGCTGGCCGAGGGCTCGATCGTGCGCGAGGTGTACGACGGCAAGGAGTACGTCGAGGAGCGGCACCGCCACCGCTACGAGGTGAACAACGCCTACCGCGCGGAGCTGGAGAAGAAGGCCGGCATCCTCTTCTCGGGCACCTCCCCGGACGGCAAGCTCGTCGAGTACGTCGAGTACCCGCGTGACGTCCACCCCTACCTGGTCGCCACGCAGGCGCACCCGGAGCTGCGCTCGCGCCCGACCCGCCCGCACCCGCTCTTCGCCGGGCTGGTCAAGGCCGCGGTCGAGCGGAAGACGTCGAAGTAGCACACCAGTTGTACGGTGGCCGGGGCACGCGCATTCGGATGCGTGGGCCCCGGCTTTTCGCGTACGTCTGGAAGGGCAGGTCAGGCATGACGGGCAGCACGATCAAGGATGTCCCCGAGGAGTGGGAGGTCCGGGGCAGCGAGACCCCCTTCCGGGGCAAGAAGACCTCCGTGCGCACCGACGAGGTCGTCATGCCCGACGGCTCCGTCGCCTCCCGCGACTACCAGGTCCACCCCGGCTCCGTCGCCGTCCTCGCCCTGGACGACGAGGGACGGGTCATCGTCATCCGGCAGTACCGCCACCCCGTCCGCGAGAAGCTGTGGGAGATCCCGGCCGGCCTGCTCGACGTCCCCGGCGAGAACCCGCTGCACGCCGCGCAGCGCGAGCTGTACGAGGAGGCGCACGTCAAGGCCGAGGACTGGCGGGTGCTGACCGACGTCTACACCACCCCCGGCGGCTGCGACGAGGCCGTACGGATCTTCCTCGCCCGCAACCTCTCCGAGGCCGAGGGCGAGCGCTTCGAGGCCGAGGACGAAGAGGTCGACATGGAGCTGGCGCGGGTGCCGGTCGCGGACCTGGTCCGGGGTGTGCTCGCGGGCGACCTGCACAACAACTGCCTGGTCGTGGGCGTGCTCTCGCTGGTCGCCGCCGAGCGGGGCGACGGCCTCGACGCGCTCCGTCCGGCCGAGGCGCCGTGGCCGGCGCGTCCGTTCGAGGCCTGAGAGCACGCTCCGGACCGCGTTGGTGTGACCATCGGCTGATCCGATCGGGGGACGTGTCCGCGCTGCTCCACCGGGAACGTCGCAGAGCGTGAACTAGGCTCGGGAAACGCCCGAACCGGGGTTCCGGCGGGCGCCGGTGCGCGGTGGGATCGGGAGTGTGGCCCGTGACGGATCAGGCGGTGGACACGGACGGCGTACGGCTGTCGCAGGACCCTGCTGAGCAGAATCGGTTCCTGGGCCGCACCCGGGAGTTGAAGGAGCTGCGCGCCGACATCGAGCGCGCCGGCCTGGACACCCTCTCCGGCCGCAAGGCCCCCCGCGCGCGCGTGCTGCTCATCGCGGGCCGGCCCGGCTCCGGCCGTACCGCGCTCGCCGCGGAACTGGCCGCCCAGGTCGCGGACGCCTACCCCGA
Source organism: Streptomyces sp. NPDC058796 (assembly GCF_042745235.1). Taxonomy (NCBI): domain Bacteria; kingdom Bacillati; phylum Actinomycetota; class Actinomycetes; order Kitasatosporales; family Streptomycetaceae; genus Streptomyces; species Streptomyces sp. NPDC058796. Next base: position 414,364 of record NZ_JBHYOP010000007.1, on the reverse strand, counting down.
CGGTGTGCTGCGCGCCCGGCTGAGCGAGCCGGACGGCACCCGCGTGCCGGTCGAGCGCCTGGCCCGGGAGCTGCTCACCGCGCTGGAGTGCGCCGCCCCGCCCGGGGCCGACGAGGACGACCTCACCGAGGCCCTGCGCGCCGCCCTCGCCGACCGCAAGGTGCTGCTCCTGCTCGATGACGCCGCCGACGCCGAGCAGGTCGACGCGCTGCTGCCGGACACTCCGGACTGCCTGGCCGTCGCCGTCGCCCAGGGCCCGCTCACCGGCATCGCGGACGTCCGCCCGTGCACGCTGGGCGGCCTGGACACCAAGTCGGCGGTGGAGCTGCTGTCCCGTTACACCGGGTCGGTGCGCATCACCGTCGATCCCCGGGCCGCCGAGCAGCTGGTCGAGGCGTGCCAGGCACAGCCCGCCGCGCTGACCCTGGCAGGCGGCTGGCTCGCCGCCCGGCCCCAGGCGGCCGTCGCCGACCTCGCCAAGCACGTGCGCGCGGAGGACGGCGAGGGCACACCGCTCAGCCGCGTCTTCCGCGTCGCCTACACCTCGCTGCCGAGCCCGGCCGCCCGGATACTGCGCCTGCTCTCCCTCGCTCCCGCCGGGATGGTCGACCCCCACACCGCCTCCGCGCTCGCCGGCTGCTCGGTGAGCGGCGCCCGCACCACCCTCGACGACTTCGTGGCCCTCGGCCTGCTGAGCGCGGTCGACTCGCCGCTGCCCGAGTACGAGGTGCCCGGGTGCCTGCACGACCGTCTGCGGGCCCTCGCCGAGACCCACGAGCGGCCCGCCGAGCTCCAGCTCGCCCGCGCCCGCATGCTGGAGCGGACGGTACGGCTCCTCCAGTCCTGCCGGGCGGTCACCGAGACCGACAGCCCGCAGGCCCGCGAGAAGCTCGTCGGCATGCCCCGGGCCCTGCGCTTCCCCACCCCCAGGGCCGCCGCCGACTGGCTGCGCGCCCGTCGGCCCGCCCTGCTGGCCGCGGCCCGGCTCGCGGTCGCCGACGGGGAGCTGGACACCCTCGCCCGGCGGCTGATGTCCCAGCTGGTGCGGGCCATGGTCGCCCACTTCGGCACGCGGGCCGCCGCCCCCGACCTGTACGGCATCCACCGCCTCGTCCTCGACGTGGCCGAGCGCCGCGAGCTGCCCCGCGAGAAGGCCGCGGCCCTGCTCAACCTCGCCGACCTGGACGCCCGCACCGGCCGCACCGCCGAGGCCCTGGTGCGCTACCGGGCCGCGCTGGACGCCGGACGTGAGGCGGACGACCCGTACGCGACCGCCCGCGCGATGGAATCCGTCGGCGGCGCCCACCTGGAACTGGGTGACTACGACCGGGCCGCCGACTGGTTCGGCCGGGCCCTCGCCCAGCGTCTCGCCCGGGACGAGCGTGCCGACGCGGCCCGGGTCTACGGCCGCCTCGCCGCCGCCCACACCTACGCGGGCCGGTACGGCGAGGCGCTGCGGGGCTGGCGCGCCGCGGTCGCCGGGTACCGCCGGACCGGCGATGTGGGCGCACAGGCGCGGGCATTGAGCGAACTGGCCCGCGTCCAGGAGTACGCCGGACGCCCCGAGGAGTCGCTGCGCACCTGCCAGGAGGCCGTCGAGTGGGCCCGCCGGGCCGAGGACGTCCGGCTCCAGGCGGCGCTGCACCTGCGGCTGGCCGACACGCTCGACCGGCTCGGCGACCCGGCGGCGGCCGGTCTGCAGCGCGGCGCAGCCGATCGCATGCTGAGGGAAGATCCCGGCGAAGCCTGCGAAATCCGCAGCGCTTCGACTGAAGATTGATGCTTTGAAAGGCTAGACAGAGGGAACACCTTCATTAGACTGGCTCTGCCGCACGTTCTTGCGGTCTCTCCCGTTGTGCCCACGTGTGCGCGGGTATGTGTAGTAATAGCCCCATCCTCTGAGCCAAGGACCGTGATCGACGTGAAGGTCGGTATCCCCCGCGAGGTCAAGAACAACGAGTTCCGGGTGGCCATCACCCCCGCCGGTGTGCACGAGCTGGTGCGCCACGGTCACCAGGTCGTCATCGAGCGTGACGCCGGTGTGGGCTCCTCGATCCCCAACGACGAGTACGTCGCCGCCGGCGCGCGGATACTCGACACCGCCGACGAGGTCTGGGCCACCGCCGACCTGGTGCTCAAGGTCAAGGAGCCCATCGCGGAGGAGTACCACCGCCTCCGCAAGGACCAGACGCTCTTCACCTACCTGCACCTGGCCGCCTCCAAGGAGTGCACGGACGCCCTCGTCGAGTCCGGCACCACCGCCATCGCCTACGAGACGGTCGAGCTGGCGAACCGCGCGCTGCCGCTGCTGGCCCCGATGTCCGAGGTCGCGGGCCGGCTCGCCCCGCAGGTCGGCGCCTACCACCTGATGGCCCCCAACGGCGGGCGCGGCGTACTGCCCGGCGGTGTGCCCGGTGTGACCCCCGCCAAGGCCGTCGTCATCGGCGGTGGCGTCTCCGGCTGGAACGCCACCCAGATCGCCGTCGGCATGGGCTTCGACGTGACCCTGCTCGACCGCGACATCAACAAGCTGCGCGAGGCCGACAAGATCTTCGGCACCAAGGTCAAGGCCGTCATGTCCAACTCCTTCGAGCTGGAGAAGGCCGTCGTCGACGCCGACCTGGTGATCGGCGCGGTGCTCATCCCGGGTGCCAAGGCCCCGAAGCTGGTCACCAACGAGCTGGTCTCCCGCATGAAGCCGGGAAGTGTTCTTGTCGACATCGCGATCGACCAGGGCGGCTGCTTCGAGGACTCCCGCCCGACCACGCACGCCGAGCCGACCTTCAAGGTCCACAACTCGGTCTTCTACTGCGTCGCCAACATGCCGGGCGCGGTGCCCAACACCTCCACCAACGCCCTCACCAACGCCACGCTGCCGTACATCGTGGAGCTGGCGGACCGCGGCTGGGTCGAGGCGCTGCGCCGCGACCCCGCGCTGGCCAAGGGCCTCAACACGCACGACGGCAAGGTGACTTACCGCGAGGTCGCCGAGGCGCACGGCCTGGAGTACGTCGACCCGGCCACCCTGCTCGCCTAAGTCACCAAACGGTAAAGGCGATACGTCAACAGTCGCCGTCAACCCCGCACGCCCGGCCGGACCTTGCCGACAAGGTCCGGCCAGGTGTGTGTATGGTCACTTTGCGATTCTCGGTCAACTCGCCTCGAACGTAACGCTTCAACCGATTCGCGCACCGGTGAAACCTGCTGTGCGACGGCCGTACGCCCTTGACAGAGGGTTGTTTCATTGCCGACACATCGGGCCGGGTCCGGCGGATTGTGTTGCTGCGGACGCCCGACACGCCATAGAGTCGCCGAACGTCGGCATGGTGCCACGCTGACCTGTCTAGAAGTTTCCTGGTCACCAAGGAGGTAAGACGACTTGTGAATGAGTCGACATTTACTCCCGGGGGTGGTCAACCAGGAATGCCTGCACGGGCCGAGAGCCCCGGGCGTCTCGAGGCTGTCGGCTCCGTCGCTGTACGCACCTTCGCAGCCGCCCACCAGAGTCCGCAGGCAACTCAGACAGCACACATGAGTATGGATGGCCAACACGTGAACGCCATGGCCGGCGACGGAAGTGGCGCGCCCCGCAACCACTTCGCCGACTACGACGAACTGCCCGAGGGGCACTTCTACGATCCGGACGCGGAGTACGAGCCCGATCCCGAGTACGCGGCGACGCTCGCGCCCGACGCGGCCCGTCAGCGCCGGGAGCGCATCGGTCCGACGGGGCGCCCGCTGCCGTACTTCCCGATCCCGGGCCCGCTGACCGATCACGGCCCCGCGAAGATCATCGCGATGTGCAACCAGAAGGGCGGCGTGGGCAAGACCACGTCGACCATCAACCTGGGTGCCGCGCTCGCCGAGTACGGGCGCCGGGTGCTGCTCGTCGACTTCGACCCGCAGGGCGCGCTGTCGGTCGGTCTCGGCGTCAACCCGATGGAGCTCGACCTCACCGTCTACAACCTGCTCATGGAGCGGGGCATGGCGGCCGACGAGGTGCTGCTGAAGACGGCGGTCCCCAACATGGACCTGCTGCCCAGCAACATCGACCTGTCGGCGGCCGAGGTGCAGCTCGTCAGCGAGGTCGCGCGCGAGTCGACGCTCCAGCGGGCGCTGAAGCCGCTGATGGACGACTACGACTTCATCGTCATCGACTGCCAGCCCTCGCTCGGCCTGCTCACGGTCAACGCGCTGACCGCCGCGCACAAGGTGATCGTGCCGCTGGAGTGCGAGTTCTTCGCGCTGCGCGGTGTGGCGCTGCTGACCGAGACGATCGAGAAGGTCCAGGAGCGGCTCAACCCCGACCTGGAGCTCGACGGCATCCTCGCCACCATGTACGACTCGCGCACGGTGCACAGCCGCGAGGTGCTCGCGCGTGTCGTCGAGGCGTTCGACGATCACGTCTACCACACGGTCATCGGGCGCACGGTCCGCTTCCCGGAGACCACGGTCGCCGGTGAGCCGATCACCACCTACGCCTCCAACTCCGTCGGTGCCGCCGCCTACCGCCAGCTCGCCAGGGAGGTGCTCGCCCGGTGTCACGCCGAGTGAGTCTGCCGGGGGCCGACGAACTCTTCCGTACGACAGGGGGAACGGCGCTGCAGGCGTCCTCCCCGCGGCGACCGGCCAACGGGGAAGCCCGGGTGCCGGCACCGGCGGGGGAGAGCGACCAGGCCGCAGCCGAGGACGCACCGCAGTCGGTGCCCGCGCAGGGCGGTGACGGCGAGGGCGCGGAGCACGCCGCGGCGGACGCGGAACAGGGCTCGGCGGGCGAGTCCCGCAGCCGCGGCGCCGAGCGCTCCGCCCGGGGCGCTGGTGCGGGCGCGGCCACGCAGGAAGGTTCTGCCGCCCAGGCCCAGCCCCGCAAACGCGGCCGGGCCGCCGCACGCCGGCCCAGCGGCCGGGAGCGCCACGACGAGAAGATCACCGTGTACGTCTCCGCCGAGGAGCTGATGGACCTCGAGCACGCCCGCCTGGTGCTCCGGGGCGAGCACGGACTGGCCGTCGACCGCGGCCGCATCGTCCGCGAGGCCGTCGCCGTCGTCCTCGCCGACCTGGAGACCCGCGGGGACGCCAGCATCCTCGTACGACGGCTGCGCGGGCGGTAGCGGTAGCCTGCGGGGGCCATGACCTCGAACGACGCCTCCCGCCCCGGCCCCCGAGCCGGCCGTCGGCGCGCACTGGGCCCAGGGCCCGGTGAGCGCGCGGCTCCGCCGGGAGCGCGGGAGCCGGACGCGTCCGGTGCCTACGGCGCGCCTGCGACGGCCGACGCCGCCGAGGCACCCGCCGGACCCGGGCCGTCCGGGCCCACCGTCCCGGAGGAGGGTTCCGACGCCGCCGGCCTGCGGCCCTCCGGGCTGCCGGGTCCCGGGACTGGTCCCGAGGCTGGTCGCGAAGCCGGTCCGGAGGACGGTCTGCGATCGTCCCGGCCGGTGTGGGCGGAGAGTGGTCCCGAGTCGTTCGGGTCCGCTGGGCCGGGGACCGGCCCCGCTGCTGGCTCCGGTCCGTGCGGGTCCGGCGGATCCGAGAGCCACCGCGCGCCGTCCGCGGCGGTCGGTGCCGGAACGGACACCGAAGCGCCCGGGCCTGCCGATTCCGCGGCCGGTCACCGGTCCGTCGGCTCCGGGTCGCGGGAGACCCCCGCACCCGGCGCCGCCGAGGCGTCGCCGCGCGGCACGGTGACGCCCTCGTGGGCTCCTCGCCCGGCGCCGGGGGACGCGGAGACGCCGGAGGGGCCGCCTCCGGAACCCGTGGACGTCCCCCGCACGCCGCCGGCCGACGCCGACGCACCGTCCGCCCTCCCACAGGACACCCCCGGAGAGACCGAAGGCGTCTTCAAGGTGCGGCTCGCCAACTTCGAGGGGCCGTTCGACCTGCTGCTCCAGCTGATCTCCAGGCACAAGATGGATGTCACCGAGGTCGCGCTGTCCAAGGTGACCGACGAGTTCATGGCGCACATCCGCGCGATGGGCCCGGACTGGGACCTGGACGAGACGACCGAGTTCCTGGTGGTCGCGGCCACCCTGCTCGACCTGAAGGCGGCCCGGCTGCTGCCCGCCGCCGAGGTCGAGGACGAGGGCGACCTCGCGCTGCTGGAGGCCCGCGACCTGCTCTTCGCCCGGCTGCTCCAGTACCGCGCGTACAAGCAGATCGCGGAGATCTTCAACGACCGGCTCGAAGCCGAGGCCCGCCGCTACCCCCGCACCGTCGGCCTGGAACCGCATCACGCCGAGCTGCTGCCCGAGGTCGTCATCAGCATCGGCCCCGAGGGCTTCGCCAAGCTCGCCGTCAAGGCGATGCAGCCCAAGCCCAAGCCGCAGGTGTACGTCGAGCACATCCACGCGCCGCTGGTGAGCGTGCAGGAGCAGGCCGGGATCGTCGTCGCCCGGCTCAAGGAGCTCGGGGAGACCAGTTTCCGCGTCCTGGTCGAGGACACCGAGGACACGCTGACCGTCGTGGCCCGCTTCCTGGCGCTGCTGGAGCTGTACCGGGAGAAGGCCGTCGCCCTGGACCAGGAGACCGCCCTCGGCGACCTGCTGGTGCGCTGGACCGGCGGGGACGGGGACACCGAACCGGTGGTGACCGACGAGTTCGACCGGCCGCCCGAGGCGCCGGAGGAGGAGCAGAAGGCGTGAGTGAAGAGACCACCGAGACCACCGGGGTTCCGGCCGGGCCCGCCGCCGTCGCCGCCCTCGCCCTCAAGCCCGCCCTCGAAGCCGTCCTCATGGTCGTCGACGAGCCCGCCACCGAGGAGCACCTCGCGAAGATACTCCAGCGGCCCCGGCGGCAGATCGCGGACGCCCTGCGCGAGCTGGCCGACGAGTACACCGAGCAGGGGCGCGGCTTCGAGCTGCGCCTGATCGCGGGCGGCTGGCGCTTCTACAGCCGCCCCGAGTTCGCCGCGGCCGTCGAGGGCTTCGTCCTGGACGGCCAGCACGCCCGCCTCACCCAGGCCGCCCTGGAGACCCTCGCCGTCGTCGCCTACCGCCAGCCGGTCAGCCGCAGCCGCGTCTCCGCGGTGCGCGGCGTGAACTGCGACGGTGTGATGCGCACCCTCCTCCAGCGGGGCCTGGTGGAGGAGGCGGGCACGGAACCCGAAACAGGTGCGATCCTGTACGTGACGACGAACTACTTCCTGGAGCGGATGGGCCTGCGCGGCCTGGACGAGCTCCCGGAACTCGCGCCCTTCCTCCCGGAGGCGGCGGCGATCGAGGCCGAGACGCTGGAAGCGGTCCCGTCGTTCGATCCGGACGCCCCGGATTCCGAGGACGCAGACGACAAGACGGAACTTTGATGCGAAGCAGCAGCGGCAGGAACAGCAGCGGAAACAACGGCGGGAGCCGTGGTGGCAACAGCGGCGGCCGCGGCGGGAGCAGCGGGGGCCGCGGCAACCACCGCGGCGCCGGCAACAACCGCGACGACAAGCAAGGCGGTCGTCCGAAGAAGCCGCGCCCGGAGGAGCGGCGTTACGACGTGGGCCCCGGTGCCACCAAGGACGGCCCGAAGTCGGGCCGCGGCCCCACGGCCCGAGGCGGCGCCAAGGGCGGCCCCAAGCGGCCCCAGCAGCGGGGGCGCAGCGCCCCGGCCACGTCCCGCGAGTACGAGACCAGGGCCGAGGAGCGCAACCGCGAGCGGTACGCGGGCAAGAAGGACGTCAAGCTGCCCAAGACCTTCCCGGGCGCCGAGCAGGAGGGCGAGCGGCTGCAGAAGGTCCTCGCCCGCGCGGGCTACGGTTCCCGGCGCGCCTGCGAGGAGCTGATCGAGCAGGCCAGGGTCGAGATCAACGGCGAGATCGTGCTGGAGCAGGGCCGTCGCGTCGACCCCGAGAAGGACGAGGTCAAGGTCGACGGCCTGACCGTCGCGACGCAGTCGTACCAGTTCTTCTCGCTGAACAAGCCCGCCGGCGTCGTCTCCACCATGGAGGACCCGGAGGGCCGCCAGTGCCTCGGTGACTACGTCACCAACCGCGAGACCCGCCTCTTCCACGTCGGCCGGCTCGACACCGAGACCGAGGGCGTGATCCTGCTCACCAACCACGGTGAGCTGGCGCACCGCCTCACCCACCCCCGGTACGGCGTGAAGAAGACCTACCTCGCGCACATCGTGGGCCCCATCCCGCGCGACCTCGGCAAGCGCCTCAAGGACGGCATCCAGCTGGAGGACGGGTACGCGCGCGCGGACCACTTCCGGGTCGTCGAGCAGACCGGCAAGAACTACCTGGTCGAGGTCACCCTCCACGAGGGCCGCAAGCACATCGTCCGCCGGATGCTGGCCGAGGCCGGCTTCCCGGTCGACAAGCTGGTGCGCACCGCCTTCGGCCCGATCACGCTGGGCGACCAGAAGTCGGGCTGGCTGCGCCGGCTGTCCAACACGGAGGTCGGGATGCTGATGCAGGAGGTCGACCTCTAGCTCCCCCGGGTCTCCGAGGGTTGTTCCGAGCACCCGCCCCCTTTATAGTCGCAGTGACTATTAAGGGGGTGGGTGCTTGTGCACGGCTACGACAAGCACGCCTACGAGCCGTTCGCCGTCACCGTCGACCTCGCCGTCCTCACGCTCCGCGCGGGCGCGCTGCACGTGCTGCTCGTCGAGCGGGGGCAGGAGCCGTACGCCGGCCGCCGGGCGCTGCCCGGCGGCTTCCTGCTGCCCGAGGAGTCGGCGGAGGAGGCGGCCCGGCGCGAGCTGGCCGAGGAGACCGGCCTCGCCGACGTGACCGGGCTGCACCTGGAGCAGCTGCGCACCTACAGCGAACCGGGCCGCGACCCCCGCATGCGGGTCGTGTCCGTGGCCTTCGCCGCGCTGTTGCCGGATCCTCCCGAACCGCACGGCGGCGGTGACGCCGCCGAGGCCCGCTGGGCGCCGTACGACACGGCTCGCGATCTCGCCTTCGACCACGACCGGATCCTGGCCGACGCCCGGCAGCGCGTCGGCGCCAAGCTGGAGTACACCTGCCTGGCCACCGCCTTCTGCCCGGCCGAGTTCACCCTCGGCGAGCTGCAACAGGTCTACGAGGCGGTGTGGGGCACGGCCCTGGACCGGCCCAACTTCCGCCGCAAGGTGCTCGCCACCCCGGGCTTCGTCGAGGCCGTCCCCGGCGCCGCCCGCCTCACCGGCGGCCGCGGCAAACCGGCCGCGCTCTACCGGGCGGGCTCCGCCACCACGCTGCACCCGCCCCTGCTCCGCACCCCTCGGGAAGGACGCCCCGCATGACCAGGACCACCGTCACCAAGCGCGCCGCCACCGGGGCGCTCACCGGACTCGCCCTCGGCGACGCGCTGGGCTTCCCGACCGAGTTCAACGACGTCCCGTCGATCCTCGCCAAGTTCGGCCCGTGGCGGGAGATGGATCTGCCCCGGCCCGCGATCGTCACCGACGACACGCAGATGACGCTGGCGCTGGGGAAGGGGATGCGGACGGCGATGGAGCGGGGGCTGCTCGGCCCGAAGCGCATGGAACGGCCGGTGCGCGAGGAGTTCGTCGACTGGTACCAGTCGCCGGAGAACAACCGGGCGCCGGGCAACACCTGCCTCCGCGCCTGCGACCTGCTGAAGACGCCCGACCGCCCCTGGCAGGACGCCTCCCAGATCCACTCCAAGGGCTGCGGCGCCAACATGCGCGTCGCGCCGGTCGGTCTCGCGCCCGGTCTCAGCGACGAACAGCGCGCGGGCGCCGCCCAGCTGCAGTCCGCGCTCACCCACGGTCACCCCACCGCGCTCGCCGCCTCCGACCTGACCGCGCACGCCGTGCGGCTGCTCGCCGAAGGCGCCGAGCCGACCGGACTGGTCGGGCTGCTGCGCTCCTACGCCTACGACAACCGCACCCGCTACCACGAGCGCTGGCTCGGCGACCTGTGGACGCGCGCCCAGGACCCGTCGCCCGAGCACTTCATCGCCCGCGGCTGGGACGAGTGCCTGGCGATACTCGACCGGCTCCAGGAGGCGGTGCGCACCGTCTCGCCCGAGACCGACCCGTGCCTCGCGGTGGGCGAGGGCTGGATCGCCGAGGAGGCCATGGCGGCCGGGCTGCTCTGCTTCCTGCTCTTCGTCGACGAGCCGCTGACCGCCCTGCGCCGCGGCGCCTGCACCTCCGGCGACTCCGACTCCATCGCCTGCCTCGCGGGCGCCTTCGCCGGCGCGCACCTGGGCGCCGACGCGTGGCCCGCCGAGTGGGCGGACCGCATCGAGTACCGGGCCGACCTGCTGGCCCTCGGAGCGCTCTGGGACGCTTGAGCGCGTGATCGACGCCCTCGACATCGACCTGGCCCCGGTGGTGGCCGAACAGCCCTTCCCCGTGCTGTTCGCCACCGTCTCCGGCGCCCACCTGTACGGCTTCCCCTCCCGCGACTCCGACGTCGACCTGCGCGGCGTCCACCTGCTGCCCGCCGCCGACCTGGTCGGGCTGCGCGAGCCGGAGGAGACACGGTCGCGGATGTGGGACCGGGACGGCGTCGAGACGGACCTCGTCACGCACGATCTGCGCAAGTTCGTACGGCTGATGCTCCGGCGCAACGGCTACGTGCTGGAGCAGCTGCTGTCCCCGCTGGTCGTGCACACCACCGACGCGCACCGCGAGCTGGCCGCCCTCGCTCCGGGCGTCCTCACCGGCCACCACGCCCACCACTACCGCGGCTTCGCCTCCACCCAGTGGCGGCTGTTCGAGAAGACCGGCCAGCTCAAGCCGCTGCTCTACACCTTCCGGGCGTTCCTCACCGGCATCCACCTGATGCGCTCCGCCGAGGTGCAGCCCCATCTGCCCACGCTCCTCGAAGAGGTCGACGCGGCACCGGACTACCTGCCCGAGCTGATCGCAGCCAAGGCCGAGCGCGAGCACGGGGAGGCGGGCGTCGACCACGCGCGCGTACGGGGCGACGTGGAGCGGCTGCACGGCGTACTGGACGAGGCGCAGGCGGCGTCAGCGCTGCCCGGCGGCTCCACCGCGTACGACGCCCTGCACGACCTCGTCGTACGGGTGCGGCTGGAGCGCTGAGGACCGGCGGACCCGGACGAGGAAGTCCTCGACCCGGCGGCGGTCCGGTCCGGCGGGCAGCGGGCTGCGCGCGGCGGCCTCCTCGCCCTCCGCCACCAGGCGGTTCATCCGCGACTCCACCTCCGGCCAGGGCACCTCGCCGCGCTTCACGGCGAGCAGCGGCTCGCGGCGGTCGCCGACATCGACCGTCAGGACACCGGTGCGCAGCAGGTCGCGTGCGGACTCCAGCAGGCGCAGCAGGTGCATCGCGTGCTTCCAGCGCGGGGCGCCGTGGGCGCGCACGTCGGCGTCGAGCTTGCGGCGCTGGCCGTGGGCGTAGCGGGTGAAGGTCTGGTGGGCCCGGCGGGAGAGGAACGCGTCGCGCAGGGAGAGTAGCTCGCGGCCCGTGCCGTCCACGGACTCCACGAGCGGGGAGTGCAGGCACTCCAGGATGTTCGGGTTGGCCCGCAGGGCCAGTTCGCAGAAGCGCTCCAGCTCCCAGCTGAACTGCTCCTGAGCCGGGCCCTCCACGTGCGTCGGCGGCTTCTCGAAGCGCCAGAACAGGGGCGTCGGGGCGAGGAAGACGCCCCGGCGGTCCGTGTCGCTGTCCTCCGTCGTCAGGCCGAAGGCGCGCGAACCCATGACACAGGCGTAGATCGTGTGGTCGCGCACCAGGGTCTCGGGTTCCATGCCCGGAGCGTACGCGGGCGGCTCACGCCAGGCGGACCGAATTTCCGTCCACCGCGATCCGCTCCTCGGGCAGCGGCCTGGTCGCCGGGCCCTGCTCCACCGAGCCGTCGGCGATGCTGAACCGGCTGCCGTGGCAGGCGCAGTCGATGGTGCCGTCCCGCACGTCCGACACCAGGCAGTTCTGGTGGGTGCAGACCGCCGAGAACGCCTTGAACTCGCCCCGCTGCGGCTGCGTCACGACGACCTTCTCGTCCGCGAAGACCTTGCCGCCGCCGACGGGGATGTCCCTGGTCGGCGCCAGCTCCTGCCCCGGCGAGGCGGCCGGGGAGTCGCCGTCGCCGCCCCCGCCGCCGCAGCCGACGGACAGCGCGGCCGCGCCCGTGCAGAGGAGGACCGTACGGCGGGTCGGGGTGTGGGTCATGTCGCAGCTCCGGGGGAGGGGAGGTTCCGGCCGCGGCCAGCGTCTCAGGAGACGGGCGCCCCGGGCCGGTACGCGGCGGGCTGACTAGGCTGGACGGACCAACAACCGATACGCACGTCAGCAAGGAGCATCGCCGTGGCGGTACGAGCGGTCCGGGGCGCCGTCCAACTGGAGCGGGACGAGGCCGGGCACATGGACGAGCAGGTCGCGGCGCTGCTGACCGCCGTCCTCGAACGCAACGGGCTGACCGGCGACGACCTGATCAGCATCTGGTTCACGGCCACCCCCGACCTGCACAGCGACTTCCCGGCCGCCGCCGCCCGCAAGCTCGGCATCACCGACGTCCCGCTGATCTGCGCGCAGGAGCTGGACATCGAGGGCGCCATGCCGCGCGTCGTCCGCGTCCTCGCCCACATCGAGTCCGACCGGCCCCGCGCCGAAATCGCCCACGTCTACCTCGGCGCCGCCGCGGCCCTGCGCAAGGACATCGCCCAGTGAGAACCGCACTCGTCATCGGCACCGGCCTCATCGGCACCTCCGCCGCCCTCGCGCTGACCCAACGGGGCGTCACCGTCCACCTCGCCGACCACGATCCGGATCAGGCCCGTACGGCCGCCGCGCTGGGCGCCGGCACCGACGAGGCGCCGGACGGGCCCGTCGACCTCGCGATCGTCGCCGCACCGCCGGCCCTCGTCGCCGACGTGCTCGCCGACGCCATGGCACGCGGCGCCGCCCGCGGCTACATCGACGTCGCCAGCGTCAAGGGCGGCCCCCGGCGCGAGCTGGAGGCGCGGGGTCTCGACCTCTCCGCCTACATCGGCACGCACCCCATGTCCGGCCGCGAGAAGTCCGGGCCGCTGGCCGCCACCGGCGACCTCTTCGAGGGCCGCCCGTGGGTGCTGACCCCGACCCGGGACACCGACACCGAGGTGCTGAACCTCGCGCTGGAGCTGGTCTCGCACTGCCGCGCGGTGCCGGTGGTGATGGACGCGGACGCCCACGACCGTGCCGTGGCCCTCGTCTCCCACATGCCCCACCTGGTCTCCAGCATGGTCGCCGCCCGCCTGGAGCACGCCGAGGAGGCCGCCGTACGGCTGTGCGGCCAGGGCATTCGCGACGTGACGCGGATCGCGGCCTCCGACCCCCGGATGTGGATCGACATCCTCTCCGCCAACCCCGGGCCGGTCGCCGACCTGCTCACCGACGTCGCCGCCGACCTGGAGGAGACCGTGCGCGCCCTGCGCGCCCTGCAGTCCTCCGACGACGTGAAGCGCCGCGAGGGCAGCGCCGGCGTCGAGGCGGTGCTGCGGCGCGGCAACGCCGGGCAGGTGCGCGTGCCCGGCAAGCACGGCAGCGCGCCCCGCGTCTACGAGACCGTGGCCGTCCTCATCGACGACCAGCCCGGCCAGCTGGCCCGCATCTTCGCCGACGCGGGACGGGCCGGCGTCAACATCGAGGACGTGCGGATCGAGCACGCGACCGGGCAGCAGGCCGGTCTGGTGCAGCTCATGGTCGAGCCGAAGGCCGCCGCCGTGCTGACGGCGGCCCTCAAGGAGCGGGGCTGGGCGATCCGGCAGTGAACGCGGGCCTCCGGACGCCTGTCGGAGGGGTCTCCTGGGCCCGGTAACCTTGTCCGGGACGCGCTCGCGTCCCGCACACCACCCACCGCACCGCACCAGGAAGGTGTCCCCCCGTGGAAAACGGCGCCGCCCCGACCGCCCCGGCCGTGATTGTCGCCATCGACGGCCCTTCCGGCACGGGCAAGTCGAGCACGTCGAAGGCCGTCGCCGCCCAGCTCGGCCTGAGCTACCTGGACACCGGCGCCCAGTACCGGGCGATCACCTGGTGGATGGTGACCAACGGCATCGACACCGACGACCCGCACGCCGTCGCCGCCGCCGCGGGCAAGCCCGAGATCGTCTCCGGCACCGACCCGGCCGCCCCGACCATCACGGTCGACGGCACGGACGTGGCCGGCCCGATCCGCACCCAGGAGGTCACTTCCAAGGTCAGCGCGGTCAGCGCCGTCCCCGAGGTGCGGACCCGGATCACCGAGCTGCAGCGCACCATCGCCGCCGCCGCCCCGCTCGGCATCGTCGTCGAGGGCCGGGACATCGGTACGACCGTGCTGCCGGACGCCGACCTGAAGATCTTCCTCACCGCCTCCGCCGAGGCCCGCGCCGCCCGGCGCAGCGGCGAGCTCAAGGGCGCCGACGTCAACGTCACCCGCGAGGCCCTGATCAAGCGGGACGCGGCCGACTCCAGCCGCAAGACCTCCCCGCTGGCCAAGGCCGGCGACGCGGTCGAGGTGGACACCACCGAGCTCACCCTCCAGCAGGTCATCGAGTGCGTCGTCACCCTCGTCGAGGAGAAGCGGGCGGGGAAGTGACCGAGGTTCCGTCGGCGCGGGGCGCCGAGGTCGGCCGGCGCATCGGCGTCGGCCTCATGTACGGGCTGTGGAAGCCGCGCGTGCTGGGTGCCTGGCGGGTGCCCGCCACCGGCCCGGTGATCTACGCCGTCAACCACGCGCACAACATCGACGGCCCGATGGTCATGGGGGTGGCACCCCGGCCGACGCACTTCCTCATCAAGAAGGAGGCGTTCGTCGGCCCGCTCGGGCGTTTCCTGACCGGAATCGGCCAGGTGGAGGTGGACCGCCACTCCACCGACCGCACGGCCATCGCCCGCGCGCTCGGCGTGCTGGACGACGGCGGTGTGCTGGGCATCTTCCCGGAGGGCACGCGGGGTGAGGGCGACTTCGCCTCGCTGCGTGCCGGGCTCGCCTACTTCGCGGTACGCAGCGGCGCGCCGATCGTCCCGGTCGCGGTGCTGGGAAGCACGGACCGTCCCGGACGGTTGATAAAGGCGCTGCCTCCGCTGCGCTCCCGGGTCGACGTCGTCTTCGGCGACCCCTTCGACGCGGGTGACGGCAGCGGACGGCGCACCCGCAAGGTCCTGGACGAGGCCACCGAACGCATTCAGAAGCAGCTCACCGCCCACCTGGAAAACGCCAGGCGCCTCACCGGGCGCTGAGTGACACTTGAGTAGTGGATCACCCGTGAACAGGGGTTTCCACCGATCACCACGATGAACGAGGTACGGACTTCATGAACGACCACATCCACCCCGAGGGCTCGGGCGAGGAGCACGACCACGGGGCGCTCGGCGACGCCGAGTACGCGCAGTTCATGGAGCTGGCCGCCGAAGAGGGCTTCGACATCGAGGAGGTCGAGGGCGCGATCGAGGAGGCCGGGCACGGCCCGCTGCCCGTCCTCGCCGTCGTCGGCCGCCCCAATGTCGGCAAGTCGACCCTGGTGAACCGCATCATCGGCCGCCGCGAGGCCGTCGTCGAGGACAAGCCCGGCGTCACCCGCGACCGCGTCACCTACGAGGCCGAGTGGGCGGGCCGCCGCTTCAAGGTCGTCGACACCGGCGGCTGGGAGCAGGACGTCCTCGGCATCGACGCCTCCGTCGCCGCGCAGGCCGAGTACGCCATCGAGGCCGCCGACGCGGTCGTCTTCGTCGTGGACGCCAAGGTCGGCGCCACCGACACCGACGAGGCCGTCGTACGGCTGCTGCGCAAGGCGGGCAAACCCGTCGTGCTGTGCGCCAACAAGGTGGACGGCCCGAGCGGCGAGGCCGACGCGTCCTACCTGTGGTCGCTGGGCCTCGGCGAGCCGCACCCGGTCTCCGCGCTGCACGGCCGCGGCACCGGCGACATGCTGGACAAGGTCCTGGAGGCGCTGCCCGAGGCCCCGGCGCAGACCTTCGGCGCCGGCGTCGGCGGCCCGCGCCGCATCGCCCTGATCGGCCGCCCCAACGTCGGCAAGTCCTCGCTGCTCAACAAGGTGGCCGGCGAGGAGCGCGTCGTCGTCAACGAGCTGGCCGGCACCACCCGCGACCCGGTCGACGAGCTGATCGAGCTGGGCGGCGTCACCTGGAAGTTCGTCGACACGGCGGGCATCCGCAAGCGCGTCCACCTCCAGCAGGGCGCCGACTACTACGCCTCGCTGCGCACCGCCGCGGCCGTCGAGAAGGCGGAGGTGGCCGTCGTCCTCATCGACGCCTCCGAGTCCATCTCGGTCCAGGACCAGCGGATCGTCACCATGGCGGTCGAGGCGGGACGCGCGATCGTCGTCGCCTACAACAAGTGGGACACCCTCGACGAGGAGCGCCGCTACTACCTGGAGCGGGAGATCGAGACCGAGCTCGGCCAGGTGGCCTGGGCCCCGCGGGTCAACGTCTCGGCGCAGACCGGCCGGCACATGGAGAAGCTGGTCCCGGCGATCGAGACCGCCCTGGCCGGCTGGGAGACCCGGGTCCCGACGGGCCGGCTCAACGCCTTCCTCGGCGAACTGGTCGCCGCCCACCCGCACCCCGTGCGGGGCGGCAAGCAGCCGCGCATCCTCTTCGGCACCCAGGCGGGCACCAAACCGCCGCGGTTCGTGCTCTTCGCCTCCGGCTTCATCGAGGCGGGCTACCGGCGCTTCATCGAGCGCCGGCTGCGCGAGGAGTTCGGTTTCGAGGGGACGCCGATCCACATCTCCGTGCGGGTGCGCGAGAAGCGCGGCGCCAAGAAGAAGTAACCGCCACGACAGCGACGAGAGAGGGCGCCCCCCGCCGGGGGGGGGCCCCCCTCGTCGGGGTGGGGGCGGGCGGCAGGCCCCCCCGCGCCGGGGCGGCGGCA
>NZ_JBHYOP010000007.1:206288-397591 GCF_042745235.1 Streptomyces sp. NPDC058796 | reverse complement strand
GGGTGGCCCTCACGCGGGCCCCAAACAACAACAACCCCCCACAACCGCGCCCTGGGGGGCCCCCCCCCGGGGGGGGCCCCCCTCTCTCGTCGCTGTGGCGGCGGCCGTCAGGCACCCGCGCGCGGGGCCGGCGGCAGCGCGGCCGGGACGTGGTGCGTGCCGACCCGCTGCCACACCGACTGCTGGCCGACGCGGGCGCTCTGCGCCCCCGCGCTGTAGGCGCTGTAGGAGCTCCTGCTGCGCGGGATGCTCCTGAAGGACGTGAATCCCAGTTCCTCCTCGCCGCTGCGGTCACCCGGGAGCGATCGGAAGGACCTGACGTACTCGGCGTAGAGCGCGTCGTAGATCGGCGTGGCCGAGGGGCCGCCCTGGCGGTGGAAGGCGTCGTATGCGTACACGTATGTCCAAACGACACCGCGCTGGAAGGGATGCGGCCGGACGGTGACCGCCTGGTGCCACCCGCGCGGACGGGGATCAGGTTCCCGCCAGCGGCAGGGCCGCCGCGACCAGCTGGCCGCCCGCCGCCGCCTTGTCCAGCGCGTCCCGCAGCAGGTCCTCGCGCGGCTGCCGTCCGATCGAACCGACGGGCGCCGCGAACATCAGCACCTGCTGGTGCTTGTTGGCCGCCGTGCGCCAGCCCTCGGTGACCTGGAGGGGCTGGTGCGCCTGCCACCAGGCCACCGGCCGGCCGCCGTCCGTGCCCGGCTGGAGCACCGCGTGCAGCTGGCCCATCGCGAGCAGCACCGACCAGCCGTGCAGCACGGTCGGCGTGGTGGACAGCTCGGTGACCGGCAAGAAGCCCTGCTCGATGAGGAGCGGCAGGAAGTCGTCGCCGGCGCCGGCCGTGCCGGGGCGGGCGATGGGGGCGGTGGGCTCCACCACGAGGGCCGGGTGCAGCTCCCCGGCGATCAGGATCAGTCCGCTGGTGACGCCGAGCACCGCCTGCTCGGGGGCCACCTTGTCGGGGGCCGCCTGCTCGGGCCGGTGGCCGACTTGCTCCGGCTGGGGGCGGGCCTGGTCGGCGTTGATGGACCGTACGGCCCCCTGGAGCTGCTCCTCGGTGACCTTGACGACCTGCGAGGGCAGGCAGCCGGCGTGGGCGAAGGCGAGGACGGCCGTCTCGTCGCCGATGAAGAGAACGGTGCTGGTGCGCTCCTGTTCGCAGTCGCCCGGGGTGCGGCAGGACGTGCAGTCGTAGCTGCCCGGGGCCGACTCCCCGGCGAGCAGGCGGTCGGCTTCTTCGTCGCCGATCTCGGCGCGTACGTCGTCGCTGACGTCGAGCATGCGCGGCACGGGTGGCTCCCTCGGGATGCGGTACGTGGCTGGACCGGGTGGCTCCCGGGCCGTGATCCGGGCGGTCCCCGGCTCATGCAGAAGACAACGGGCGACCTGCGGCGGGAGTCACGCCCCATGGCCAACGGAATCGGAGCGAGCGACGCGTGTGGCCGACTGTCGGCCCGAAACGCCGGGTGGTGCCCAAGTGGGCGTCCCCGTATCGGTGTTGGGGCGGCCGGAGGGATTCCGGTCGCCGTGCCCGACGGTCGACAAATCGGGAAATCAGCGAATGAACCGGGTGACTGAAAGCGCGGCGGTCGTGACCACATCGCAATCGGACACGGACAACCAGAAGGCGGGGTTCCGGGTCTAACCGGACGATGGGACAGCCAGGGAGGAACCTCACCGCATGACGCCGCAGACCCCGCCGGCCGCCCCGTTGCGCGCCGACTGCATCGGCGACTCCGCGGGCGGTCTGACCTTCGACGTCGCCGCGCACGGGGACTTCGGGACGCCTCTGCTGATCCTGCGCCGCCGCGACGCCGAGTCCGAAGACACGGTGAGCCTCCCGCTCGCCCCGGCCGCCGAGGGCCGGCTGCGCGCCGCGCTGCCCAGCAGCGTCGCCCTGCCCGAGGGCCGCTGGGACGCCTACGCGCGGGTGTCCGACCAGGAACAGCCGCGTCGCCTGGTGCCCGGCGTCACCGACCTGCGCTCCCTGGCCGACCGCACCCCCAGCGGACTGCTCGGCCACGTCGCCGTCCGCATCCCGTACGCCACCCGGCAGGGCAACCTCACCGTCCGCAGCTGGCTGCGCGCCCCGCACGCCGAGTCCCGGGAGCTGCGCCTCGCGGACGACGGACTGACCGTGCGCGGGCGGGTCTACGGCACTCAGCTCGCCCACGGAGCCCACGCCGAGGCACGGGCCCGGCCCGGCACCGGTGAGGGCGGCGTGCGCCGGCTGGAGCTCACGGCCGACCGGACGGAGTTCGGCTTCACCGTGCCCTACGGCGAGCTCGTGCCGGGCGACTGGGACCTGTGGCTGCGGCCCGCCGGCACCCTCGGCCCGGCCGTCCGGGTCGCGCGGCTGCTGGACGACGTCGCCGACAAGCAACCCGTCCTCACCTATCCGCGCACGCGTGTGCGGACGCGGTGCGGCCTCGTGGAGGCCGGGCCGTACTACACCCGGGACAACGACGTCTCGGTGTCCGTCACCGCTCTGGAGCCGTGAACCTGTGAGCGGACGATGTGTCCGCTGTGCGGATACCTGATATCCGCAAGCCAGTTCGGTGATGCTCGAACGCGGAATGCGGCCAGTCTCCCGGGGCTCTTCACGTGCCTTTTCCGACCGCCTTCCGACCGTCTATTCGATGAGTCGGTGAGACGCGCGGTAATTCACCTGACATGCCCGCGGAAGGTGCCGGAAACCATCCGTCCGGGTGTCGGGCCCGAACGAAACGCGGCCCATGATCCTGTGACAGAAATGTGACCGGACGGGCGTTGGTGAGTCCGCTTACCGGCCTGGGCTTCCCCGCTCGGGGAGCAGGGCATAGCGTGACGGCATGGCACCGATTCCGACACCCCCGGCCGAACCCCAGGACAGCCCGGACACCTACGTGGGCCTCGAATCCCAGGCGGCCGAACGGCTCGCCCGGGAACGCGGCTGGTCGACGGTGCGGTCATTGGCGCCGGGGACGGTCATCACCATGGAGTACCGCGTGGGACGCCTCAACTTCGAGGTGAAGGACGGCCGCGTGGCCCGCGCCTGGAAGGGCTGACGCGCGTCAGCTCCCCGACAGGGGGCGCGCGGCCGGGGCCGTGTTGCGCGGGTGGCGGTCGGCGTGCGGTGGCCGGCGGCTGCCGGCCGGGGTCACCGGAGTACGGTCCGAGCGGGTGGTGTGCGGGCCCGGCGCCAGGTGCACGGGCGTCCGGGTCCGGGGAGCGGCGACCGGCTCGAGCACCGGGGCCTCGTCCGGTCCGGGGGCGGCCGGAGCGGGGGCCACGGGCACACTGACCGGCTCCTTCGCCGGCTCCGGTCGGCGGAGGCGGGCGTACCAGCGGTCGCGCAGGCCGAGGATCCGGGCCTCGGCACGGGTGATCAGCGGCTCGAACCAGGGCAGCGCCAGCAGGATCAGCAGCCCCGCCGCCCAGCCGAGCAGCACGTCGCTGAGCCAGTGCGTGCCGAGGTAGACGGTGGACATGCCCACCCCGAGGGAGACGACCGCCGACAGGGCCGACAGCCATCGGCGCGCCCTCGGCGTCGAGGCCAGGTAGGCCAGGATTCCCCAGGTCACGACGGCGTTCGCGGTGTGACCGCTCGGAAATATATCGCCGCCGAGCCACATCTCGTTCGAGCCGATCGTGGTCGCGTAGTGCGGTCCGAGCCGGCCCATGCCGATCTTCGCGGCGCCGACCGTGACGTTCAGCAGGAGGAGGGACACCCCGAGCGCGAGCAGGGGGCGCAGGGTGTGCTGCCGCCAGGAGCGCCAGCCGAGCCAGGCCGCCACCATCACCGCGGTGGGGCCGCGCTGGCCGAGGACCACGTAGTAGTCGACGAACGCGTGGATCTCCGGCCACTGCTGGTACGGCCGGAAGAACATGACCTGCCAGTCGAGCCGGACCAGCCACGAGGTGATGAGCACCGCCCACACGATCGCGAGGTAGAACGCGAGGGTTCCGGCGAACAGCGCGATCCGGTGCCGGCTCATCTCCGGCACATCAAGGTGGACCGGCCGTTCCGGCTCCCGGTCGAGTCTCGCGAACACCCGGTCCAGACGGGTGTGGCTCCGTTCGGTACGCACCCAATCGACGTTACAGCGAGTGAGGAGTGATCCCCGCCGAATCAACGGCTTTGTGATGACGATGTGATGTGGGATTCCTCTCAGGTGGTGGCCTATTTCCGAGGAATCCGCAATCCGGTCCGGCTGCGGACTTCAATTCCTTTGATCGGTCCGGTCGGCGGTTTTATCGTGCTTATGAATTCGTTCACCGAATGCTGGTGCGGAATTGACCCGGTGGTCACCGTGCGTTTCGGCAGGTCAGGGCGGTCCGGAGCCGTTCAGCCAGAATGCCCCGTACACCGCCGACGCCGCCGCCGCACCGCTCACGACCAGCGCCGACCTGGAGGTTCGCAGCCGGGCCAGGGCCAGCGCGAGCGGCAGCAGCAGCGGGAAGGCGGGCAGCAGCAGCCGCGGTTTCGAGCCGAAGTAGCTCGACGCGCACAGGGCGAGGGTGACGACGACGCCCGTGTACACCAGCAGCGGGAGCGGCTGGCGCTGCCGTACGCAGACGACGTACAGCCAGAGCAGGAGCGCGACCCCGGCGACCAGGGCGACGCCCGCCAGGGCCGCCGGGAACGACGTGAACTTGTCGCCGACGAAGCGGGCGAAGGCCGCGCCCCCGTCGAAGCCGTTGCGCCAGCCGGCCTGGACGTCGAGATAGCCGAGGGGGCCCTTGCCGGTGCGGTGGCCCACCCACAGCACGTATCCGGCGGCGCCCAGGGGCGCGAGGGCCATGCCGAGCACCCGCCGCGCGCCGTCGCCGAGGGCGCCTTCCGGGCCGCCGTCGTTCCGGCCGCGCGCGAACGCCACGACCGCGGCCGCCCACACCGCCGCCGCCACCGCGAGCCCCACCGGCCGGGTCAGCCCGGCCAGCGCGGCCAGCAGCCCCGCCGTCACCCAGCGCCCGGTCAGCACCGCGTACAGCGACCAGGCGGCCAGCGCGGTGAACAGCGACTCGCTGTACGCCATCGACTGCACGACCCCGACCGGCAGCACGGCCCACAGCAGCACCGCGCAAGCGGCGGCCCGGCGTCCGTACACGTGCTCCGCGACCGCGAAGATCCCCCAGGCCGCGGCGAGCGAGGCGATGAGGCTCACCACGAAGCCCGCGTCCGCGTACGACAGGGGCGACACCGCCGCGCCGAGCCGCTCCAGCCAGGGCAGCAGCGGGAAGAACGCCAGGTTGGAGTGCACGTCGCCGTTGGGCAGGCGTACCTCGTACCCGTAGCCCAGCTCGGCGACCCTGGTGTACCAGAGGGAGTCCCAGCGGGCGGTCAGCAGCGTGTACGCGCTCTTGTCGCGCGCGGCGCTCCACAGGGCCAGGGCGAGCAGGCCCAGGGCGCGTACGGCCGCGTAGCCGAGGAGCGCCGGGGCGGCCCGGCGCAGGGCACCCGGGCGGCCCGCCGTGCGCGTTTCAAGATCGGTCACGGGCTCGATTATCCGCCGGGCGCCGGAGCGGCCGGACGGCCGGGGCGGACGGGTCCGCGGGCGCAGTGGCGCATGCCACACGGGTCACGCGGAATGTGTGAGGCCCACCACGTGTGCGGTGCTCGCTCTCGCGTACCCTGACGAGTCACTCGCGTTCCGTCGCGCGGCCCGGAGACCCCGCTCCTCTCCGGCCGAGCCGCCGGGGAGTCCCCACCCCGCGGCCCGCCGGACGCGAGGGAAAATCTTGGAGGTACGTACATGTCCGGGACGACCACGGCTGCCGCCGCGCTGCGCCGTCGGGCGGCCGGGGCCGGTGCCAACCGCTGGGTGGTTTTGGTCGTCCTCTGCGCCAGCCTGCTGCTCGTCGCCGTCGACGCCACCGTGCTGCACGTGGCGGTCCCCGCCGTCACCGAGGACCTCAGGCCCGGCGCGATCGAGCTGCTCTGGATCGTCGACGTCTACCCGCTCGTCTGCGCCTCGCTGCTGATCCTCTTCGGCACGCTGGGCGACCGGGTGGGCCGCAGACGGGTTCTCCTCCTCGGCTACGCCCTCTTCGGCGTCGCCTCCGCCCTCGCCGCCCTCGCGGACAACGCCCAGGTCCTCATCCTGGCCCGTGCGCTGCTCGGCGTCGGCGGCGCGATGATCATGCCGGCGACGCTCTCCATCCTGCGGCAGGTCTTCCCCGACCGGCGGGAGCGGGCGCTGGCCATCGGCGTCTGGAGCGCCGTGGCCGCGGTCGGCGCGGCGGTCGGGCCGCTGCTCGGCGGCTTCCTGCTGGAGCACTTCTGGTGGGGCTCGGTCTTCCTCGTCAACATCCCGCTGATGCTGATCAGCCTCCCGGTGGGGCGGCTGCTGCTGCCCGAGTCGAAGGGCGACGGCGCCGGCCCCTGGGACGTGGTCGGCGCGCTGATGGCGGCGGCCGGGCTCTTCGGGCTGGTGCTGGGCGTGAAGCGGCTGGGCGGTGGCGAACCGGTGGCCAGCGCGTTCACCGTGCTGCCACTGGTGGTGGGCGCGGGCCTGCTGGCCGCGTTCGTACGGCGGCAGCGGCGGCGCGCGCATCCGCTGGTGGACCTAGCGATGTTCCGGCGGCCGGCGTTCAGCACGTCGGTGGGGTGCATCGTGCTGGCGATGCTGGCGCTGGTGGGCCTGGAACTGATCGCGGCGCAGTACCTGCAACTGGTGCTCGGGCTGTCCCCGCTGGAGACCGGGCTGAGGCTGCTGCCGCTGACCTTCGCGGCGATGGCGGCGGGGCTGGCGGGCGCGCGGATGCTGCGGCGGTTCGGGCCGCGGCGGATGGTGTGCGCGGGGTTCTGCCTGACGGCCTTCGCGGTGCTGCTGCTGACCGCGATGGGCCGGGCCGACAACTGCGCTCTGCTGGTCTGCGGGTTCGTGCTGCTGGGCTTCGGGCTGGAGACCACTCTCTTCGGGGCGTACGAGTCGATGCTGAGCGAGTCGCCGCAGGAGCAGGCCGGCGGGGCGGCGGCGATCGGCGAGACGTCGTACCAGCTGGGCGCCGGGATCGGGATCGCGCTGCTGGGCAGCGTCATGAACGCGGCGTACGCGCCCGGGCTGACCGGGGGCGTGCCCGGGGTGCCGGCGTCGGCGTCGGCGTCCGCGGGGCATTCGCTGGGGGAGGCGTACGAGGTCGCCGCGCAGCTTGGCGGGCCCGCGGGGGCCGCGCTGCGGCGGGCCGCGGGGGACGCGTTCGTGCACGGGCTGCATGTGACGTTGGTGGTGAGTGCGGGGTTGTTGTTGCTGGGGGCGGTGATGGCGTTGCGGCTGCCGCGGGTGATGCAGTGCGAGGCGGTTGCCGTGCCGGCGCCGCGGGACGCGGTGGAGTCGCGCGTCTCGGTGTGACCGCCGGGTGGGAGACGGGCATGGTGGACGCGCGGCACCGTGCGTCGTAACGTCGGCACGAGAACCGTGACTAGCAGCGCTAGTTTTGAACAGCTCCGGAGGGTGTTCCATGGCCGCGTCCCCCAAGTTGCCCGCCTTCGACCCCGCCGACCCCCTCGGCGTCGACGACCTCCTGGAGCCGGAGGACCTGGCCGTCCGGGACACCGTGCGGGACTGGGCCGCCGACCGCGTGCTGCCGCACATCGCGGACTGGTACGAGAAGGGCGAGTTGCCCGGTATCAGGGAGCTCGCGCGCGAACTCGGCTCCATCGGCGCGCTCGGCATGTCGCTAGACGGCTACGGCTGCGCCGGCGCCAGCGCCGTCCAGTACGGACTGGCCTGCCTGGAGCTGGAGGCGGCCGACTCCGGCATCCGCTCCCTCGTCTCCGTGCAGGGCTCCCTCGCCATGTACGCCATCCACCGCTTCGGCAGCGAGGAGCAGAAGCAGGCGTGGCTGCCGCGCATGGCCGCCGGCGAGGTCATCGGGTGCTTCGGGCTCACCGAGCCCGACCACGGCTCCGACCCCGCCCACATGGGCACCCGCGCCAAGCGCGACGCAGGCGGGGACTGGGTGCTCAACGGGCGCAAGATGTGGATCACCAACGGGTCGGTCGCAGGTGTCGCCGTCGTCTGGGCGCAGACCGAGGAGGGGATCCGCGGTTTCGTCGTGCCCACCGACAGCCCCGGATTCTCCGCGCCCGAGATCAAGCACAAGTGGTCGCTGCGGGCCAGCGTCACCAGCGAGCTGGTCCTGGACGACGTACGGCTGCCCGCCGACGCCGTACTGCCGGAGGTCACCGGACTGCGCGGACCGCTCAGCTGCCTCACGCACGCCCGCTACGGGATCGTGTGGGGGTCCATGGGCGCGGCCCGCAGCTCCTTCGAGGCGGCCGTCGAGTACGCGAAGTCGCGGGAACAGTTCGGGCGGCCCATCGGTGGCTTCCAGCTCACCCAGGCCAAGCTCGCCGACATGGCGGTCGAACTGCACAAGGGGATTCTGCTCGCCCACCACCTGGGGCGGCGCATGGACGCCGGCCGCCTGCGTCCCGAGCAGGTCAGCTTCGGCAAGCTCAACAACGTGCGCGAGGCCATCGACATCTGCCGGACGGCGCGGACGATCCTCGGCGCCAACGGGATCTCCCTGGAGTACCCCGTGATGCGGCACGCGACGAACCTGGAGTCGGTGCTCACCTACGAGGGCACCGTCGAGATGCACCAGCTGGTGCTGGGCAAGGCGCTCACCGGACTCGACGCCTTCCGCTGAGAGCCCGGCCGGGGGGGCGGGGCCGTGGTGTGCGGCCCCGCCTCAGCTCTGGTTGAAGAAGCCGTCGGAACGGTGCGCGGCGGGCTCACCGCTGATGACCTGGGTGTCGGCCGGGCTCAGCAGGAACACCCGGGTGGAGACCCGCTCGATCGAACCGCGCAGGCCGAAGATCAGCCCGGCCGCGAAGTCGACCACGCGCTTGGCGTCGGCCCCCTCCATGGCCGTCAGGTTCATGATGACCGGGACCCCGTCCCGGAACAGCTCGCCGATCGACCGCGCGTCCCGGAAGCTGTCCGGGGTGACGGTCGCGATGCGGCGGCCCCTCTCCTCGGCCACGTCCGAGGCCACCTTGACGCGCGGGTCGGTGACCCAGGCGTCGCCGGGCTCGTTGCCCTCGGAGTAGTCGTCGTCGTAGTAGCGCTCGTCATCGTTGTCGTCGACGAGGCCGAGCCACGCACTCGCCTTGCGTACCGATCCCATGGACGCCTCCTCTCACAGCGGTCTTTCGTGCTTCCGCATCCCTATGGTCATCCATGATGCGGACGTCGCGCCAAGTGGATAGACGCCGCGCGGGGGGTTTGTGACGGTACTGGTGCACAGCGATTCCGTCGAGAGTCCTTGTGTCCCAAGGGTCGTTTCCCAAACGGATGCTGACTGTGAGTGAAATATGATTCTTCTCGGCGTACGGGTGAGAGGGGGTGCGTACGGGTGAACGCGGCGGTCGGTACGATGCCGCAGCTCAGCGTCGTACGCACCACGGGGGAACGTCGTGTTCGGAATCGTCAGGCCGTGCAGGCACCGGCTCGGAGAGAGCCTCACGAGTCAGTGGATGGCGCATTTGTGCGGTCTGTGTCTCGCCCTGCGCAAAGATCATGGGCAGTTCGCGCGGATAGTGACGAACTATGACGGGCTGCTCATATCGGTTTTGACGGAGGCTCAGGCCGAGCGGGGCGGCGCGGGCGCCGGCCGGCGTACGGCGGGCCCCTGCCCGTTGCGCGGGATGCGCACCGCCTCCGTCGCGCACGGCGAGGGCGCCCGGCTGGCGGCGGCCGTCTCCCTGGTGCTGGCCTCGGCCAAGGTCCGCGACCACGTCGCCGACCGGGACGGGATGCTGGCGCGGCGGCCGGTGGCCCTCGCCGCCCGCCGGATCGCCACCGGCTGGGACGCGGCCGGAGCGCGTGGCGGCAGCGCCGTCGGGTTCGACACCGCCCTACTGGTCGACGCCGTGGACCGGCAGGCCGGCATCGAGGCGCTCGCCGGGCCCGGCACGCCCCTGCTCACCGTCACCGAGCCGACCGAGACCGCTACCGCCGCCGCGTTCGCGCACACCGCGCACCTCGCCGGGCGTCCGCACAACGCCGAACCGCTCGCCGAGGCCGGGCGCCTCTTCGGCCGGCTCGCCCACCTCCTCGACGCCGTGGAGGACAAGCAGGCCGACGCCGCGTCGGGTGCCTGGAACCCGCTCACCGCCACCGGCACCCTGCTCACCGAGGCCCGGCGGCTCGCGGACGACGCCGTGCACGGCGTGCGCCTCGCGCTGCGCGAGGCCGAGTTCACCGACGGCCGGCTGGTGCACCGGCTGCTCGTGCACGAGCTGGGCAACTCCGTCGACCGCGCCTTCGGCACCGTCTCCTGCGCGCACGGCAGTCACCCGTACGCCCCTCCCGGGACTCCGGGCGCCCCCCGGGGCCCCGGTGCGCCGGTGCCCCCGGAGCCGCCGCGTGGCAATCGGCGCGGACTGCTCGCCGGGTGCGCGGTGTGGGCGGGGCTGGCCTGTACGTGCCAGCTGTGCTGCGGCACGTACCACGACCCCTGGAGCGGGGAGCGCAAGGAAGGCACGTGCGCCAACTGCGACTGCAGCGGGTGCGGCGACTGCTGCAGTTGCTGCGAGTGCTGCGGCAACTGCTGCGGCTGCGACGGCTGCGACTGCGGCTGCAGTTGCTGAGGCGCCCGGGGAGATCGAAGGTCGTTCAAAGATTGACGGCCGAAAGTGCACTCTTGCGCCGACCGGTCGTTCGGCCGAATACTCCAACCTCAGCGCTTGTCAGGGGCACGACGCGTTCGGAACCCGGACGTCCGTCCCTGACTGCGCCTCACGGGCCCTCAACCCCACGAGAGGGCCCCCGACTTCCTTTGTGGAGGAACGAAAAGTGAGGATCAAGCGCACCACCCCCCGCAGCGGCATCACGAGACGGACTCGGCTGATCGCCGTATCCACCGGCGTCGTGGCCGCAGCCGCGATCGCGATCCCCAGCGCGAACGCGTCCGAGGCTCCCGTCGCCTTCAGCGCCGCCGAGCTGAGCAGCGCCAGCGCCGCGGTGCTCGAGGCCGACGTCCCGGGCACGGCCTGGGCCGTCGACGGCAAGACCGGCCAAGTGCTGCTCACGGTCGACAGCACGGTCTCCCAGGCCGAGATCGCGAAGATCAAGAAGGAGGCCGGAGACAAGGCCGGCGCCCTCAAGATCGAGCGCACCCCCGGCACGTTCAACAAGCTCATCCAGGGCGGCGACGCCATCTACGCGAGCAGCTGGCGCTGCTCCCTCGGCTTCAACGTCCGCAGCAGCAGCGGCGCCGAGTACTTCCTGACCGCCGGTCACTGCACCGACGGTGCCGGTACCTGGTACTCCAACTCCGGACGCTCCACGGTCCTCGGCTCGACGGCCGGGTCCAGCTTCCCGGGCAACGACTACGGCATCGTCCGGTACACCAACAGCTCGGTCAGCAAGCCCGGTACCGCGAACGGCGTGGACATCACCCGCGCGGCCACCCCGAGCGTGGGCACCACCGTCATCCGCGACGGTTCCACCACCGGCACCCACAGCGGCCGGGTCACCGCCCTGAACGCGACCGTCAACTACGGCGGCGGCGACGTCGTCGGCGGGCTGATCCAGACCACGGTCTGCGCCGAGCCCGGCGACTCCGGTGGCCCGCTCTACGGCAGCAACGGCACCGCGTACGGTCTGACCTCCGGCGGCAGCGGCAACTGCCGCACCGGCGGCACGACGTTCTTCCAGCCGGTCACGGAGGCCCTGAACGCCTACGGCGTCAGCGTCTACTAGACCGTCGGTCCGTCGGCGCAAGCGCAGCCAGCAGCACGACGAGTCCCCGCACACCGACCGGTGTGCGGGGACTCGGCCTTTGCGCAAGAGGTGAATTCCGGCCAGCCGTTGGTCTGTTCTGCCGTTCCCCGGTTACTGGCTCGTAGCGTTTGCTGGAGCATTCGTCGCGCGAATCCTGCTGGAAGGGACATGAATGGTGAAGGTCGTGTGTGCGCGCTGGACTTGTCGTGCGCACGTCCTGAAGTCGACCTTGTGTGCCCTCTGTGAGGTTGGAAGAGTTAGCGCTCGTCAACCAGCCTTCCGGCCCGTGAGGTCCCCACAACCTCCCGGGCCGACCCCCCACAGGAGGACGTGAGTTGAAGCACCGACGCATACCCAGGCGGCGGGCCGCCGTGGTTGGTGCGGGTATCACCGCACTGGTCGCCGCGGGAGTCACCTTCCAGAGTGCGAACGCCAGCGAGGCCCCGAAGGCTTCCGCGCCCGAGACCCTGTCGGTCACGGCGGCCGGAAAGCTCGCCTCCACGCTGCTCGGCGACCTCGGCGCCGACGCGGCGGGCACGTACTACGACGCGCAGGCGAAGAGCCTCGTCGTCAACGTGCTCGACGAGGGCGCCGCGCAGACCGTCGAGGAGGCCGGCGCCGAGGCGAGAATCGTCGAGAACTCGCTCGCCGAACTGAAGAGCGCGCGCACCACCCTCGCCGAGGACGCCACCATCCCGGGCACCTCCTGGGCGACCGACCCGACCACCAACAAGGTCGTCGTCACCGCCGACCGCACGGTCTCGAAGGCCGAGTGGGCCAAGCTGGCCAAGGTGGTCGACGGGCTGGGCGCCAAGGCGGAGCTCAAGCGGACGAAGGGCGAGTACAAGCCCTTCGTCGCGGGCGGCGACGCCATCACCGGCAACGGCGGGCGCTGCTCGCTCGGCTTCAACGTGACCAAGGGCGGGGAGCCGTACTTCCTCACCGCGGGTCACTGCACCGAGGGCATCACCACGTGGTCGGACTCCTCCGGGAACGTCATCGGCGAGAACGCGGCCTCCAGCTTCCCGGACGACGACTACGGCCTGGTCAAGTACACCGCCGAGGTGGACCACCCGAGCGAGGTGAACCTCTACGACGGCTCCTCCCAGGCCATCTCCGGTGCCGCCGAGGCCACCGTCGGCATGGAGGTGACCCGCAGCGGCTCCACCACCCAGGTGCACTCCGGCACGGTCACCGGCCTGGACGCCACCGTGAACTACGGCAACGGCGACATCGTCAACGGCCTGATCCAGACCGACGTCTGCGCCGAGCCCGGCGACAGCGGCGGCTCGCTCTTCTCGGGCGACCAGGCCATCGGCCTCACCTCCGGCGGCAGCGGCGACTGCGCCTCGGGCGGCGAGACCTTCTTCCAGCCGGTGACGGAGGCCCTGTCGGCCACCGGTACGCAGATCGGCTGAGCATCACCCGCACCTGAGAAGTACCTCCGAGGCACCGCTGAAGTCCCGTCCCGCGCGCGAGGGGCGGGACTTCCGCGTGCGTACGTGCGGTCAGCCGGCCTGCGTGGGCAGCTCCGGCTCCTGTCGCCGGACGCGCAGCACGGCGGCCAGCAGCGTGATCAACGTCCCCGCGACCGCCCACGCCCACAGCACCAGCAGGGGGACGGTCTCGGCGTTGCCCTTGAAGTAGGCGATCGAGCGGGCCGTCCAGGTGCCCGCGCCCGGCGGCAGCCAGGGGCCGATCTCCTTCCAGAACGGCGGCAGCATCGGCAGCGGGAAGGCGCCGCCCGCGCTCGGGTTGCCCGCGATCACCACCAGCAGGATCGCCAGCCCGATGCCGACGATCCCGAAGACGCCCTGGAGGGCGAGCGTGGCGGCGCCCACCGCGAAGGTGATCAGGGCGCCGAGTCCCCACAGGTCCACCACGCTGCCGGGCAGCGCGCCCAGGATCGGCCCCACGATCACCGCACCGCCCAGCCCGCCGACGATCGCGACCAGCGCCATCACGATCAGCCGGATCGCCGCGCGGAGCGGGTTGGCCGGCCGGGCCCCGGTGCTGATCGCCAGGATCGAGGCGCACAGGTAGCCGCCGACGCACCAGCCCACGACCAGGTAGAAGGACGACAGCCCGTCGAAGTCCCGGGGCGAGGCCGGGGCCACGTCGACGGTCCGCACCGTGCGGCCCTCGGCCCGCTCCACCTTGGAGACCAGTCCCTCCAAGGCGGTGGCGAGGACGGTGCCGCCGCCGGAGGCGACCAGCAGGGTGTCCCTGGTGCCGCCCTGGTTCACGATCAGGGCGCCGTCGATCTCCCGGTCCATGATCTGCCGCCGGGCGCTCTTCTCGTCGGCCACCGTGCGCGGGTCCAGCGGCGACCCGGGCAGCCGCTCCAGCCTGTCCACCGTCCGCTCGGCCGCCGCCCCGGGTGCGACCACCCCGAAGGGCACGTCCTTCGGCTTCGGGTCGTGCAGCGCCCCCACGTAGGAGGCGATGAACAGCAGCTGGAGCGCGAGCACGCCGAGCACGAGCAGGGTGGCCCGCGGGGTGACGGCGTCCTTCACCTCGCTGAGGAAGGAGCCTCTGCGGCGGTCGGCGACCGGGGTGTGCGACATGTCCCCACGGTCCGGGCCTGCGGGCGTTTGCGCAGGTGGGACGGGGCCGAACGGATGTCGCACACGCATTCGAAATTTGGTCTATGGTGGGGGTGAGGTAGTTGGGAACAGGTGTTCGACAGGGCATCGGTTCATGAGATCGGGAGGTGCGTGTGCCGGGTTTCACGCATCTGCACACCGTCTCCGGGTTCTCCGCCCGCTACGGCGCCTCCCACCCGGAGCGGCTGGCCGAGCGTGCCTTCGAACGGGGCATGGACGCCCTCGCCCTCACCGACCGCGACACCCTCGCGGGCACGGTCCGCTTCGCCAAGGCCTGCGCGAAGGCGGGCGTCCGTCCGCTGTTCGGCGCGGAGCTGGCGGTGGCCGCCCCCGAGTCCGGGGCCGCGGGCCGCACGGAGACCTCCGTACGCCGGGACCGGCGCCGCGCCCCCGTGCGCGGAGGCGCCTTCGTCGACGAGTCGACCCCGCGGGTGACCTTTCTCGCCCGCGACGGCGCCCGCGGCTGGGCCGACCTGTGCCGCCTGGTGTCCGCCGCCCACACCACCCCCGACACGCCTCTGCTGACCTGGGCCGACAATCACGCCGACGGCCTGACCGTGCTGCTCGGCCCCGACTCCGACGTCGGCCGCGCCCTTGCCGCCGGCCGTCCCGACCGCGCGGCGAGGCTCCTCGCCCCCTGGCGGGAGGTGTACGGCGACGCCCTGCGCCTGGAAGCCGTCTGGCACGGCCGCAAGGGCACCGGCCCCGGCTCCCTGCGGCTGGCCGCCCGCACCGTCGGTTTCGCTGCCGAGCATGGCGTCCGCCCGGTGCTCTCCAACGCCGTCCGCTATGCCGACCCCGGCCAGGGGGAGGTCGCCGACGTCCTGGACGCCGCCCGCCGCCTGGTCCCCATCGACGCCACCAAGGAACTGGACTCCGGCGAGGCCTGGCTGAAGGACGCCGGTGCTATGCGGCACGCCGCCGAGCGGATCGTCGAGTCCGCCGGCTTCCGGCGCGACACAGCCCACCGCCTGCTGGAACAGACGCAGGCGACGGCCGCCGAGTGCCTGGTCGACCCCGAGGACGACCTCGGCATGGGCGCCGTCCACTTCCCCGAGCCGCACCTCGTGGGTGCCGGCCGCCGCACCGCCCAGCGCGCGCTCGCCTCCCGGGCGGCGGCGGGCATGGTGCTGCGCGGCTACGACCGGCGGCGCGATCACCGGACCTACTGGGAGCGGATGCACCACGAGCTGGACATCATCGCCCACCACGGCTTCGCCTCGTACTTCCTCACCGTCGCCCAGGTCGTGGACGACGTGCGGCACATGGGCATCCGGGTCGCCGCGCGCGGCTCCGGCGCGGGCTCGCTCGTCAACCACCTGCTCGGCATCGCGCACGCCGACCCGGTCGAGCACGGGCTGCTGATGGAGCGCTTCCTGTCCAAGGAGCGGGTGGTGCTGCCCGACATCGACATCGACGTGGAGTCCGCCCGCCGCCTGGAGGTCTACCGCGCGATCATCGGCCGGTTCGGCACCGAGCGGGTCGCCACGGTCGCCATGCCGGAGACGTACCGGGTGCGCCACGCCGTCCGTGACGTCGGTGCCGCCCTGTCCATGGACCCGGCCGAGATCGACCGCGTCGCCAAGTCCTTCCCGCACATCCGCGCCCGCGACGCCCGCGCGGCGCTGGAGGAGCTGCCCGAACTGAGGGAGCTGGCGGGGGAGAAGGAACGGTACGGCAGGCTCTGGGAGCTGGTCGAGGGCCTGGACGCCCTCCCGCGCGGCGTCGCCATGCACCCCTGCGGCGTCCTCCTGTCCGACGCCTCCCTGCTCTCCCGCACGCCGGTCATGCCGACCAGCGGCGAGGGCTTCCCGATGGCCCAGTTCGACAAGGACGACGTGGAGGACCTCGGGCTGCTCAAGCTGGACGTGCTCGGCGTGCGGATGCAGTCGGCGATGGCGCACGCGGTCGCCGAGGTGAAGCGGGCGACCGGTGCCGAGGTCGACCTGGACGCCGTACCCGAGGGCGACCCGGCGACGTACCGGATGATCCGGTCCGCCGAGACGCTGGGCTGCTTCCAGATCGAGTCGCCGGGCCAGCGGGACCTGGTCGGACGGCTCCAGCCGTCGACCTTCCACGACCTCGTGGTCGACATCTCGCTCTTCCGGCCGGGGCCGGTCGCCGCCGACATGGTGCGGCCGTTCATCGAGGCCCGGCACGGGCGGGCACCGGTCCGCTACCCGCACGAGGATCTGGCGGAGCCGCTGGAGGGCACCTACGGGGTCGTCGTCTTCCACGAGCAGATCATCGACATCGTCGACATCATGACCGGCTGCGGACGCGGCGAGGCGGACCGGGTGCGGCGCGGTCTTTCCGACCCGGAGTCGCAGGGGCGGATCAAAGTGTGGTTCGCCCAGCACGCGGCGGCGAACGGATACGACGCGGAAACGATTCAGCGGACGTGGGAGATCGTCGAGGCCTTCGGGTCGTACGGCTTCTGCAAGGCGCACGCCGTCGCCTTCGCCGTGCCGACCTACCAGTCGGCGTGGCTGAAGGCCCACCACCCGGCCGCCTTCTACGCCGGGTTGCTCACGCACGACCCCGGCATGTACCCGAAGCGGCTGCTGCTCGCGGACGCGCGGCGGCGCGGGGTGCCGATCCTGCCGTTGGACGTGAACAAGTCGGGGGTCGCACACAGGATCGAACTGGTGTCTGAATCGCGGTCCCGGAAGGCCGCCGTGTGGGGCCTGCGTCTCGCCCTCTCCGACGTGCACGGCATCAGCGAGGCCGAGGCGGAACGCGTCGCCGAGGGGCAGCCGTACGCCTCCCTGCTCGACTTCTGGGAACGAGCCCGCCCCAGCAGGCCGCTGGCCGGACGGCTCGCCCAGGTCGGCGCGCTGGACGCGTTCGGCGCCAACCGCCGCGACCTGCAACTGCACCTGACCGAGCTGCACCGCGGCGCCCGGGGCGGACGCGGTGACCAGCTCCCCCTGTCGGGCGGCCGCAGGACCGCCTCCGCCGGACTGCCCGACCTCACCTCCGCGGAGAGGCTCAGCGCCGAACTGGGCGTGCTCTCCATGGACGCCTCGCGCAACCTGATGGACGACCACCGCACCTTCCTGCGCGAGCTGGGCGTGGTGCCGGCCAAGCGGCTGCGCGAGGCCCGGCACGGGGAGACGGTGCTGGTCGCGGGCGCCAAGGCGGCCACCCAGACCCCGCCGGTCCGCTCCGGCCGCCGGGTCATCTTCTCCACCCTCGACGACGGCTCCGGCCTGGTCGACCTCGCCTTCTTCGACGACTCGCACGACGCCTGCGCGCACACCGTCTTCCACTCCTGGCTGCTGCTGGTGCGCGGGGTGGTGCAGCGGCGCGGCCCGCGCAGCCTCAGCGTGGTCGGCTCCGCCGCCTGGAACCTCGCCGACCTGCTGGAGGTCCGCCGGGAGGAGGGACTGGAGGGCGTCGCGGCCCGGCTGGCCGGAGCGGACGGAAGCCGGGAGGGCGACGATTCCGAGGGCGGCCCGGCGCGCAGTCGTCTCGCCGGTTCGGACGGGCGGCCCGCGCCGGCCGGGTCCGCGGCCCAGGACCCGATGGAGCAGCGGAGGATCCGCATGTCCACCGGGTACGAGATGCACCCCTGGGCCGATCTGCGCCCCGCGGGCGAAGGGCCCGCGGTCGGAAGGAAGTTGTGGCACCAGAGTCCGGGGAGTGCGGGATGACCATCCTCTGCGTACGTTTCCAGCTGCCGCCGATGTACGAGGCGGCCCTGCCCCGGCTGCTCGGGTTGCTGGAGGAGTTCACGCCGGTCGTCGAGGCGCTGCCCCCCGACGGCGCGCTGGCCGACCTGCGGGGCGCCGAGCGGTACTTCGGGCGGAACGCCGTGGAACTGGCCTCGGTGATCCGCGTCCGCGCCCTCGCGCTGTACGGCGTCGACTGCGTGACCGGCGCCGGTCCGGGCCCGATGCTGGCCCGCATGGCCCTGCGGGACGCCCGGCCGGGACTGACCCGCGCGGTGCCCGAGGGCGCCGAGCGGGAGTTCCTCTCCGGCAAGCCGGTCGCCGCGCTGCCCGGCGTCGGCACCGCGACCGCCCGCACTCTGTGCGAGTACGGCCTCGACACCCTCGGCCGGGTCGCCGCCGCGCCCCTGTCCACGCTCCAGCGGCTGGTCGGCGCGAAGGCCGGCCGCGAGCTGCACGAGAAGGCGCAGGGCGTCGACCGCGGCCGGGTGGTCCCCAACGGCGTCTCCCGGTCGCTGGCCGCGGACCGCCCCTTCGACCGCGACGAACTCGACCCCGGCCGCCACCGCCGCGCCCTGCTGTCGGCCGCCGAGGAACTGGGCGCCCGGCTGCGCGCCGTGGACAAGGTCTGCCGCACCCTGACCCTCACCGTGCGCTACGCCGGCAGGTCGGCCACCACCCGCAGCCGTACCCTGTCCGAACCGACCGCGCACTCGGCGGCCCTGACCCGGACCGCGTACGACATGTACGAGGCGCTCGGCCTCCAGCGCGCCCGGGTCCGCTCGATCGCCCTGCGCGCCGAGGGTCTGGCCCCCGCCGAACAGGCCTCCCACCAGCTCACCTTCGACCCCGTGGACGAGAAGGTCCGCCGGATCGAGGAGGTCGCGGACCGCGCGCGGGCGAAGTTCGGGCCGCGGGCGGTGATGCCGGGGTCGCTGGCGGCGTGAGGCGGCCGGTGCGGGTCAGTTGGCCCACGGGGGAGTGAGCACCGTGCCGTCGGCCAGCTCCGCCGTCAGGCCGACGGAGGTGGTGACCCAGGAGGTCGCGGTCCGGTCGGTGGGGTTCTCGACGGCGAAGGCGGCACCGGCGTTGACGATCACCGTGTCCCCCGCGGTGACGCGCTCGGTGCGGCCGTCGAGGGTGATCAGCAGCTCGCCGGTGAGCAGGTGGAAGACCTCCTCCCGGCTGACGGTGTGCGCGGGTGCCTTCGTGCCCGCCGGGATCTCGCCCCGCCAGGCGCAGAGTTCCTCGCTGCCGGTGCGGGGGCCGGCGTACGAGACGAAGCGGGTGCCGTGGATCTCGTGGGTGACGCCTTCGGACGAGCGGACGACGGGCATGTATGTCCTCCAATATCCATGGTCAAGTAGCTTGACTAAATTTCCCGTCCATAGTCAAGCTGCTTGACCAAAACGTCAAGGGTGTTTCAATGCCACCGTGCAGAACACCGACGCCATGGCCCTGACCGCCGGCCTGCTCGCCGCGGCCGGCGGTCTCACGCAGCGCATCCACGAGGGTGTCGTCGCCCGCGGCTTCGAGGGGGTGCGTCCCGCGCACGGTTTCGCCTTCGCCCGGCTCGCCCCGGACGGTGCGACGGTCACCGATCTCGCCGTGCACCTCGGGATGACCAAGCAGGCCGCGAGTCAGCTGGTCGAGGAGCTGGACCGCAAGGGATACGTCGAACGCCGGCCGCATCCCGCCGACGCGCGCGCCCGGCTGGTCGTGCTGACCGAGGCGGGGTGGGCCTGTACGCGGGCCGCCGGGGAGGCGGCGGCGGAGGCCGTGGGCGCCTGGGTCGACGTGCTCGGCGAGGACGGGGTGCGTGCGCTGGCCGACGGGCTGCTGCGGGTGGCGCCAGGCGGGCCGGTCCGGCCCGCCTGGTGACGCCGTCGGTGCTGGTTAGCGCTGGAAGTTTTTACTGACGCGTAACTTCACACTTGCACTACTCGCCCGTAACTTGACGGGTGAACAGCATCCCGTGATCCGGATCACAGGGCGTCCCGCCATCGAAACTCCCCTGCCCCGCAAGGAGATCACCCGATGCTGCCCTGGAGACGCGCGCTCAGACCCCTGACCGCCCTGCTGCTGACCGCCGCGGCCGCCCTGCTCCCCGCCGCCACCGCCCACGCCGCGGACGCGCGCCCCAGCTCCGGCTGGAACGACTACTCCTGCAAGCCCTCCGCCGCCCATCCCCGCCCCGTCGTCCTGGTCCACGGCACCTTCGGGAACTCCGTCGACAACTGGCTGGGCCTCGCGCCCTACCTGAAGAACCGCGGCTACTGCGTCTTCTCCCTCGACTACGGCCAACTGCCCGGCGTCCCGTTCTTCCACGGACTCGGCCCGGTCGACAAGTCGGCGCAGCAGCTCGCCGCCCACGTCGACAAGGTGCTCGCCGCCACCGGCGCGGCCGAGACCGACATCGTCGGCCACTCGCAGGGCGGCATGATGCCCCGGTACTACCTCAAGTTCCTCGGCGGCGCCGCCGAGGTGAACGCCCTGGTGGGGATCGCGCCCAGCAACCACGGCACCACACTGTCCGGCCTCACCAGCCTGCTGCCGTACTTCCCCGGCGTCGGGGACCTGCTGAACGAGCACACCCCGGCCCTCGCCGACCAGGTCGCCGGCTCCGGCCTCCTCACCAAGCTCAACGAGGGCGGCGACACCGTCCCCGGCGTCCGCTACACCGTCCTCGCCACCCGGTACGACCAGGTGGTCACGCCGTACCGCAGCCAGTTCCTGGACGGGCCGGGGGTCCGCAACGTCCTGCTGCAGGACCTGTGTCCCGTCGACCTGTCCGGGCACCTGGCGATCGGGCTCTTCGACCGGATCGCCTTCCACGAAGTGGCGAACGCCCTGGACCCGGCGCACGCCACGCCCACCACCTGCGCCTCGGTCTTCGACTGACGGCACACCCGGCACACCACGCGGGGCTCGCCCGGCCTGAGCCGCCGGACGAGCCCCGCGTCCCCCGTCGCCCGGGGTCAGCCGCTGTGCCTGCCCCCGGCGGCCCGCCGGCGCACCGACGCGAACATCACGGCCGCGCCGACGGCCAGGGCGGCGGCGCCGCCGACCGCGAGGTAGGGGGTGGTGCTGTCCCCGCCGGTCTCGGCGAGGTTCTCGGTGCCCGCGCCGGCGGCCTTGACCTCATTGGGCGCACCGGCCGCGGCGGCCTCGGGAGCCGCGTCGGAGGCCTCGTCCCCGGGGGCCGGGGAGGCGGGGTCGGCCGGGTCCGTCGTCGTCTCGGCGTCCTGGTCACCGTGGCCGTGGTGCTCGATCGTCGACTTGTCGGCGGCGGCCGCGATCTGTTCCTCGGACGGAGCGGACGCCTCGGGGGCCGGAACGGCGGCGTCCGCGGAGTCACCGGACGCGGAGTCGCCGGCCGCCGTGCCGTTGTCGCCCCCGCTCCCGCCCGCTCCGCCGAAGGAGATGTCGGAGCAGGAGTAGAACGCCTCCGGGCTGTCAGAGCGCTGCCACACCGCGTACAGCAGGTGCTTGCCGGAACGCTCGGGCAGCTTCCCGGCGAAGGTGTAGAAGCCGCCCGAGGCCGCCGGGTCGGTGGCCGTCGCCACCGGTGCGGACAGGTCCAGGTCGCCCCAGCCCAGCGGCTTGGCGGGGTCGTAGCCGGGCTTGGTGATGTACACCTTGAAAGTGCCCTTGTGGGGGGCCGTCACGCGGTACTTGAAGGTGTACGAGCCGCTGCTCACGCTGGTCGCGGGCCAGTCGGCGCGGGCCAGGTCCATGCCCTTGAACGCCGGGTCGTTGGCGCTGCACAGCTTGCCGTCCGGGATCAGTTCCTGGTGCTTGCCGGCGGCGTTGCCGATGCGGATGCCGTTCC
This sequence comes from Streptomyces sp. NPDC058796, assembly GCF_042745235.1. NCBI lineage: Bacteria > Bacillati > Actinomycetota > Actinomycetes > Kitasatosporales > Streptomycetaceae > Streptomyces > Streptomyces sp. NPDC058796. The sequence goes on along the minus strand of NZ_JBHYOP010000007.1, from coordinate 375,759 downwards.
AGTCGTACAGCGCCTGGGTGCCGCCGGCCGCGACGGCCGCCTTGCACGCGTCGGACTTCGGGTTCTCAGGTCCCTCGGCGTGGCACTGCGACACCCGGCTGACCGGGTCGCCCATCGAACCGTGCGCGGACGCCGGAGCGGCGGCCAGGGTGGTCAGGGCGAGCGGGGCGAGGCCGGCGACGGCGACGGCGGCGACCCTGCGGGGCGCGGACGGTGCGGGCATGGGGAACTCCTCGAAACGGTCACTGGGGATGCGGAACTCGGGCCGGAACCCGTGGGGTTGATCAGCAAGCTAGCCCCAAGAAACCGTGAATTCGCCTGCTGGAGGCGGGTGACGGAGATCCTTATGGTCGCGTTAAGGGAGTGCTCAGGCTGGGCTGAGGTAGCTACCGTTCGCGGCATGGGAGAAGAGCAGATCCGGCAGGCGGTCGTCGAGGACGTACCGGCGGTGAGGGCCGTGACCGACGCCGCCTACCGCCCCTACATCGAGCGCATCGGCCTGGTGCCGCAGCCCATGGAGGCGGACCACGCGGCGAACGTGGCCGCGGGCAAGGTGTTCGTCATGGGCGGACCCGGCACGGACGTCGCGGGCCTCGTCGTCGTGGAGGCGTACGCGGACCACCTGTTCCTCGACAGCATCGCCGTCCACCCCGACGCGCACGGCAGGGGCGTGGGGCGGCGGCTGCTGCGGTTCGTGGACGCGCACGCGCGTGCGCTGGGCCTGCCCGGGGTCAGGCTCTACACCAACGCCCTGATGTGGGAGAACCAGCAGATCTACCCGAAGTACGGGTACGAGGTCGCGGAGCGCCGGGTGGACGGGCCCTACGACCGCGTCCACTACCGCAAGCGGCTGCTCTGACGCGTCTCATCGCGACCGGCCCGGTCAGCTGTCCGGCCACCAGGTGCGCGCGATGTCCTTGCGGACCTCCGGGCGCCCCGAGGGACGCTCGTCCGCCTCCTCGCGGACACGGCGGGCGTCGGTCTTCTTCAGGGGCTTCTGCACGGTCAGACGGCGCATGGCTGCCTCCTTACGGATCCACCGGGTTCCGCGTTCTCACGGAGGTAGACCCTTTCCCCGAGACTTGCTCATCGATGCGTCCCTGTCAGTGGCGGTTGTCACGTTCCCGCGCCCCGGCCGCGTTGTCAGTGCCGGGTGTCACCCTGGGCGCATGGACAACGACAGTGACGGCGCGAGCGCGTTGAGTAGCACGCGGGACATCGACTGGGACGCACGGGCCGCCGACTTCGACCACGAGCCGGACCACGGCCTGCGGGACCCGGGCGTGCGCCGGGCCTGGGCCGCGCGGTTGAGGTCCTGGCTGCCCGAGCGGCCCGGCGAACTCCTCGACCTGGGCTGCGGGACCGGCAGCCTGTCGCTCCTCGCGGCCGAGCAGGGACACCGCGTCACCGGTGTCGACCTGTCACCGGCCATGGTGGAGCGGGCCAGGGCCAAACTCGCCGGACGTGACGCGGTGTTCCTCACCGGTGACGCCGGGGCGCCCCCGGTGGGCGAGCAGCGCTTCGACGCCGTGCTCGTCCGGCACGTGCTGTGGACGCTGCCCGACCCCGGCCGGGCCCTGCGGCACTGGCGGGAGTTGCTGCGTCCGGGAGGCCGGCTGGTCCTCGTCGAGGGGGTGTGGGGGACCGTCACCCCGGTCGGCATACCCGCCGACCGGCTCACCGCCCTCCTGGCCCCGCTCGGCGGGCGGGTCCGCCTGGAGCGGCTGTCGGACGACCCGGCGCTGTGGGGGAGAGAGGCGGCGGACGAGCGGTACGCGGTGGTGGCGACACCCGGTTGAGCCGACGCAGGTCACGCCAGCAGGCCGGTGAAGTCCTCCCCGCGGGCCAGCCGCTCCAGTTCGTCCAGTGCGGCCACGGCGGCGGCAGCGGACGCGGGGTCGCGCTCCGGCAGGCCGCTCTGAGCGAACTCGTCCTCGTCGAGGCGCCGTACGTCCGTGCCGTCCGCGGAACGCCACAGGTCCAGGTCGAGGTCCTCGACGACCAGTTCGGTGCCGTGGAGCACGGCGGGGCGGGTGATGTCGCAGTACCAGCCCTTCAGCGCCCCGGCCGCCGTCCGGACCTCCTTCACCGAGTACCACCGGTCGCGCCAGTAGTACTCGGTGAAGACGTCGCCGGCCTCGAAGCGCACGAAGCCGAAGTCGCGGACGCCGGCACCGGCCCAGGGGGCGCGGACGGCGAGACGGACGCCGTCGTCGTGCAGCAGCACGCCCGCGTACCGGATCTTCGTACGGCCCGCCTTGACCAGGACGACGTCCACCTCCGCCGGTGCCTCAGCCGAGTTCGCGGACATGGCGCACCTCCGTTCCGCAGACCTCGTACCCGAGCCACTTGTTGACGGCGAGCATCGGGCCGTTGTCCGTGTCGTTTCCGGTGAGCGCCTCCGTGTACCCGGCGGCGCGGGCGCGGCGCAGGGAGTCGGTCTTGGTGAGCTTGGCCAGGCCCCGGCCGCGGTGGGCCCGGACCGTGCCGGTCATGGCGGTCGAATACCGAACGCCGCCGTCCGTGTGGGCCACGCTGAAGGCGACGGGGCGGCCGTCGACGACCGCGACCGTGGTCAGCTCGCGGTTCAGCAGCGGGTGCCGCCAGGTCTCCGCGAGCCACGCCTCGTAGTCCGTGAACTCGACGGCGACGTCGCTCGGCTCGTCCGCCACCAGCTCCGCGTCCAGTTCGAAAATCGGGCGGGGATCGTCGGCGAAGTCGGCGGCGGTGCGGAGTTCGACGCCGGGCGGAGCGGCCGGTGCGTCCGGCAGGGCGGCGTTCGCCAGGTCCAGCCGGAGGAAGTGGGCGGAGCGCCGCCGCTCATAGCCGTGCCGTTCGGCGAAGGCGAGGCTCGCGGGCTCGTCCAGCACCCACGCGAACAGGTTCGTCGCCCCCTCCGTGGCGAGGTACTCCTCGGACGTGCGCACCAGCAGCCCGCCGGCACCGCGGCGGACCCGGTCCGGGCGGACGTAGACGTTGAGGTACGCCTGCCCCGGCTCCGGACTGTCGTGGGCCAGCCCGAGCTGCGCCGTGCCGATCGTCTCCCCGTCCTCCTCCGCGACGAGGGACCGGCTCCGGGCCTTTGGGGGCGTGTGGACGAGGCGGTGGACGACGGCCTCGGGCGTCCACAGGATGTACGGCAGGGCGAGGTGCCGGACATGGGCGAAGGCGCCGACGTCGGCCGGATCGTCGGGACGCAGGTCGCGTACGAGTACGGTCATGTGGGCGCACGCTACGGCGGGAGGGCCGCCGGGTGCCTCTCATTTTTCCGGGGATACGGGACAATCGCCGGGTGACCTTGCAGATCCACATCGATGACGGCACCCCGCCCTACGAGCAGGTGCGGGCGCAGATCTCCGAACAGGCGCGGTCGGGGGCGCTGCCGGTCGGCTACCGGCTGCCGACCGTGCGCGGACTGGCCGAGTCCCTCGGCCTCGCCGCGAACACGGTCGCCAAGGCGTACCGGGCGCTGGAGGGGGACGGGGTGATCGAGACGCGGGGGCGCAACGGAACGTTCGTCGCTGCCGCGGGGGCGGCGGCGGAGCGGGAGTTGGCCTCCGCGGCCCAGGACTATGCCGAGCGGGCCCGGCGGCTCGGAGCGGGGGAGGGGGACGCGGTGGCGGCGGTGCGGGATGCGGTGCGGGCGGTTTACGGGGATTGAGTGCCGTTTTGGCGGGGGGCCGGTGGTCGGCTGCGGGCGCGTTGTGGCTTGTCGCGCGCACGCGGCGGAGCCGCACATGTCTCAGCCCCGCGCCCCCAGCTGTGTTCGGGTGACCGTGAGACCAGAAGTACGCGCCAGCCGGGCGAAAGTCTGCGCGTCGCTCACCGCCGCACCGTTCGGGTCGTTGTTGAAGTACGCGTAGACGTCCTGCCGGGGCCAGGTGTCCTGGACGCGCCGTACCCACGTGGTGAGCGACCGGCGGCCGTAGTGCGGCCAGGCTGCCGCCCGGCCCTGGTGGAAGCGGGCGTAGCCCCAGTCGGTGGTGCGCCACAGGGGGGTGACCGGGCGGGACAGGACGTCCGCCCAGCACAGGGCCGCGCCCCGGGAGACCAGGACCTCCCGGACCTCGGGCGTCCACCAGGAATCGTGCCGGGGTTCCACCGCGACCCGCGTGCCGGGCGGGAAGCAGGCCAGACAGGTTTCCAGGAGGGCCGGGTCGGCCCGCAGGGTCGGGGGCAGTTGCAGCAGGACCGGACCGAGGCGGTCGCCGAGGCCCGCCGCGTGGGTCATCAGGCGGTCGACGGGCTCCTCGGGTTCCCGCAGGCGCTTGATGTGGGTGAGGTAGCGGCTGGCCTTCACCGCGACCGTGAAGTCCGCCGGCAGCCGGTCCCGCCACGCCTCGAACGTCTCCCGGGACGGCAGCCGGTAGAAGGCGTTGTTGATCTCGACCGTGGCGAAAGCCGCCGCGTACCGCTCCAGCCACAGCCGCACGGGCAGACCGGGCGGGTAGAGCACGTCCCGCCAGTCCCGGTACTGCCAGCCCGACGTGCCGACGAACAGGGTCATACCCCTATCAAAGCAGCTACAGGTAGAGCCCGGCCTCCGCGCCGTCCCGCGGCTCCGGCAGCGTCGTCGGCGAGGTGCCCCGGCGCAGCGCGTACAGCTCCGCCAGCGTGGCGCCCTCGCGGCCGATCCCCTCCTCGGTGCCGAGCCAGTTCACCGCCTCCCGGCGGGTCAGCGGACCGACCTCGATGCGGGCCAGGCAGCGGCCCGGGCGGACGACGGCGGGGTGGAGGCGTTCCAGGTCCTCGTTGGTCGTGACGCCGACCAGGACGTTGCGGCCCTGGCCCAGGAGTCCGTCCGTCAGGTTCAGCAGCCGGGAGAGGGCCTGGCCGGCCGTGTGCTTGGCCTCGCCGCGGATCAGCTCGTCGCAGTCCTCCAGCAGCAGCAGCCGCCAGCGGCCCTTGCCGGTCGTGTCGTCCTCACCGATCGCGATGTCCATCAGGTAGCCGACGTCGGAGAAGAGCCGCTCCGGGTCCAGTACGCAGTCGACCTGGCACCAGTCCCGCCAGGAGCGGGCGAGGGTGCGCAGGGCCGAGGTCTTGCCGGTGCCCGGCGGGCCGTGCAGGAGCAGCAGGCGGCCCGCGATGTCCTCCGGCGTCGTCTTCATCAGCCCGTCCATCGCGTCCGCGACCGGCGCCGTGTAGTTGGCCCGGACCTCGTCCCAGGTGCCCGCGGAGATCTGCCGGGTGGTGCGGTGCGGGCCGCGGCGCGGGGAGACGTACCAGAAGCCCATCGTCACGTTCTCCGGCTGCGGTTCGGGTTCGTCCGCCGCGCCGTCCGTCGCGTCGGCGAGCACCTTCTCGGCGAGGCCGGCGGTGGTCGCCGTCACCGTGACGTCGGCGCCCCGGTTCCAGCGTGAGACCAGCAGCGTCCAGCCGTCGCCCTCGGCCAGGGTCGCGCTGCGGTCGTCGTCGCGGGCGATCCGCAGCACGCGCGCACCGGGCGGCAGCAGCGTCGCCCCGGACCGCACGCGGTCGATGTTCGCCGCGTGCGCGAAGGGCTGCTCGCCCGTCGCGAAACGGCCGAGGAACAGCGCGTCGACGACGTCGGACGGGGAGTCGCTGTCGTCGACGTTGAGCCGGATCGGCAGGGCGTCGTGCGGGTTCACGGACATGCCGCCATGATCCGGCACCCGGCCGCCGTGTGCACCCGGTTTCCCGGGCGCACACGGCACGCGGTGCGGTGCGCGGGGCTGGGCGGCCGGCGGTTCAGGCACCGGCCCCCGGCATCCGCTCGCGCAGCCGCCCCCGCACCCGCCGCGCCCGGCGGATTACGGCGTACCCCGTGGTCAGGGCCCGGTCCCGCGCGAACGTGCGGGCGATCGCGCGGCCGTCGAGCAGCCGGGCGAACTCCTCCGTCCCCGTCGAGCGGCGCACGGTGAGCCGGCGCAGGGCGTACGGCCCCTGCGTCCGGCGCGCCAGGCCGTTGCCGACGGCGAGCGCCTGCGCGTACCCCGTCTCGCGCACCGCCCGCCGCACCCGGCGGTCGGAGTAGCCGTACGGGTAGGCGAAGGAGGCGGGCACGGTGCCCAGCTGGTCGGCGACGATCTCCTTGCAGTGGATCAGCTCGAAGCGCAGCCGTTCCTCGTCGAGCTGGTCGAGCTGCGGATGGGTGTGGCTGTGCCCGCCGATCTCCACGCCGGAGGCGGCCAGTTCGCGGACCTGGTCCCAGTCGAGCATGGTGTCCAGGGCGCCCCCGGTGTCGTACGGACCGCGCAGCCAGCCGGTGGAGACGAACAGCGTGGCCGTGAAGTCGTGCTTGGCGAGGGCGGGCAGGGCGTGCCGGTGCACGCCTTCGTAGCCGTCGTCGAAGGTGATGAGGACCGGCCGCTTCGGCAGCGGACGTCCCAGGCGCCAGGCGGCGGCCAGCTCCGCCGTGCCGACCGGGGTGAGGCCCCGCTCGGCGATCGCCGCCATCTGCTCGGCGAACGCCCGCGGGGTCACCGACAGGACGCGGGTCGCCTCGTCCGGGTCGTCCGCGACCGCGTGGTACATGAGGACCGGCACCCGCGCGTCCGCGGCGTACGTGTCAGCCACGCGCGGCCCCCTCGGCCGGCCCGGCCGGCGCCACGGTGAAGGAAGCCCCGCCCCGCCGCGCCCGTACGCTCCCCACCACGTAGCCGCCCGCCGCGGTGAGCACGCCGGCGACGATCGCGCCCGCCCGGCCCGCACCGCCCGGCCGGGCCAGCACGGCGTCGCGCAGCCCGCGCACCACACCGGCGGGCAGCACCCGGGTGGCGTACCGGCGTTCGGACTCCAGGCCCTTGTCCGCGCCGACGCTGCGGGCCACCAGGGCCTTGGACAGACCCTCGGCGTAGGTGCGGGTGCGGAAGTAGGCGAAGTGCTCGCGGACCTCGGGCACCCGGTGGTGGATCACCGCCCGGTCGTCGATCAGCAGCACGGCGTCGGGCCGGGCGCGGGTGAGCCGGATGCACAGCTCGGTCTCCTCGCAGCCCAGCGGGCGTTTGTCGCCGTCGCGCCCGATGCCGGTGGCGAAACCGCCCGCCGCGTCGAACGCCTCCCGCCGGAAGGAGGCGTTGCCGCCGAGGACGTTGCGCACCCGGATCCGGCCGGGCGGCAGACCGCGGTACGTGCAGCCCACCACCCAGTCGAACTCCTCCGGGAACCAGACCGGCCGGCGCCCCGACGCCCAGACCGGCACCGTGCGCCCGCCGACGGCGACGACCGCCGGATCGGCGTAGCCCTCGGCGAAGTGCCGCAGCCAGTCCCGTTCGGCCACGGCGTCGTCGTCGAGGAAGGCGATCACCTCGCCGCGCGAGGCGGCGATCCCGGTGTTGCGGCCGGCGGACAGCCCGCGGGGGCCCGCGTTGGCGAGCACCCGCACGTCCTGCCCGTCCGGGCTCTCCCCGTACTCCTTCAGCAGCCGTTCCCGCAGCGTCTCGTTGTGGTCGACGACCAGCAGCGTCTCCCGCGCCGGGTGGGACTGCGCCCGCACCGAGGAGACCGCCGCGAGGATGTCCTCCCAGCGGTCCTCGGTGTAGACGCAGATCACGACGGAGATGGTGAGGGGGGCGTCGGTACCGCTCAAGACGCCTTCCTCCGGACCGGGACGACCGGGGCGACCGGGGTGGCCGAGGCGAGCGTCGGCGCGTGCGTACGGCCGCGCAGCGCACGCCGGTTGGAACGCTCGTCGAGGATCACTCTGAGCACCCGCAGCCCGTCCCGTACGGCGCGCAGGTTGCTGACTCCGTGGATGCGCAGGTACTCGTGGCTGGGTATCTCCTGCACCTTGAGCCCCGCCTTGACGACCCGGATGTTCATCAGGGTCTCCACCTCGAAGCCGGTGCAGTCGAGGTCGATCTTGTCCAGGCAGTGCCGCCAGAACGCGTTGTAGCCGTAGCAGAGGTCGGTGTAGCGGGCGCCGAACTTCCGGTTGACCACCGCGCACAGGGCGCGGTTGCCGAGCTTGCGGATGAAGGTCATGTCGTCGGTGCCGCCGCCGTTGGCGAAGCGGGAGCCCTTGGCGAAGTCGGCGCCGGAGACCAGCGCGGAGACGTACGACACGATCTCCTGGCCGTCGGCCGAGCCGTCGGCGTCGACCATCACGATGATGTCCCCGGTGCACGCCTTGAATCCGGTGATCAGCGCGTCCCCCTTGCCCTTGCCGCGCTGCTCGACGACCTTGACGTCCGGCCACAGCTCCCGGGCCACCCGCACGGTGTCGTCGGTGGAGTTGCCGTCCACGAGGACCACCTCGTGGATCCAGTCGGGCAGTGTCTTGAAGACGTAGGGGAGGTTCTCCGCCTCGTTCATCGCCGGTATCACCACGCTCACCGGCGGTGCTATCGCAAGGTGCGAGGAGACGGGCCGGTACTTCTCGGCGGGAGACGGATCGGACGACGGATCGTTGCCCGTCGACGCCGGCTGCAGAACTGAGCTCATGAGTCTGGTCCCTCTCGTCCGGCGGACCGCCCGCCCCAGGGACGGTCCGGCTCTGTATCCGGTTCGAAAGGGGGGTTCTCACCCACGGCGCGACGGGACGGATCTCCGTGCGTGCCAGGTGAGCTGGCAAAGCCTGTCGGCGCCGCGATGAAACGGCGGTCGACCGCGCGGCACGGCCCGGTCACCGGTGCGGTCACCGAGCACGGCACCCCCCTACCGCGCGTCCCGTCCCGGTCCGCCGCGGCCTCGAGCCCTCCCCTGGGCCGCTTGCCGACGTACCGATGCGGGAGATGTATGACGGTATTGACGATTGAACCCGTATGGCAAGACCTGGAACCAGGTCTCACGTTTTTGTTGGTTTGCCGTCATCCGTTCTTCTTGCGGGGCGGTTTCCCGCGGCACGGGTCTCCCTGACCGTTCCGCTTTGCCCCCCGAAGCCCAAGATGCCGGGCCTCAATGTGGCCCAGCCCTCGGGAGACCGTCAAGACGGCACTGGTGTTCCCGCCGGTTTTCGTCCGATTTTGAACGACCGTCAGCCATTTTTTGGCATGGACACTTCCTGTCAACACGCGTAGCTGCTACCACGGTTGACGGCAGAGATCCTGCTAAAGGAGGTTCCATGAGACGTTCCCGACTTGTCGGCTTCCTGAGTTCGCTCCTCCTCGCCGCCGGCGCGGCCCTCACCGGGGCCGCGACCGCCGAGGCGGCCCAACACGCCGCAGCCGAGGGCTATGTGGCGCTCGGCGACTCCTACTCCTCCGGTGTCGGAGCGGGCAGCTACATCGGCTCCAGCGGCGACTGCAAGCGCAGCACCAAGGCCCATCCCTACCTCTGGGCGGCCGCCAACTCACCCTCGAGCTTCGACTTCACCGCCTGCTCCGGCGCCCGTACGGGTGATGTTCTCGCCGGACAACTCGGCCCGCTCAGCTCCACCACCGGTCTGGTGTCGATCAGCGTGGGCGGCAACGACGCCGGCTTCGCCGACGTCATGATCGCCTGCGTCCTCCAGTCCGACAGCTCCTGCCTGTCCCGGATCGCCACCGCGAAGGCGTACGTCGACTCGACGCTCCCCGGCAACCTCGACAACGTCTACTCCGCGATCCGCGACCGGGCCCCCAACGCCCGCGTGATCGTCATCGGCTACCCGCGCTTCTACCAGCTCGGTACCTCCTGCATCGGCCTCTCCGAGACCAAGCGGAAGGCGATCAACGACGCCGCGGACCACCTCAACACCGCGATCGCCAAGCGCGCCGCCGACCACGGCTTCACCTTCGGCGACGTACGGTCCACCTTCACCGGACACGAGATCTGCTCCGGCAGCTCCTGGCTGCACAGCGTGAACTGGCTGAACATCGGCGAGTCGTACCACCCGACCGCGGCCGGTCAGTCCGGCGGCTACCTTCCCGTCCTCAACGGCGCCGCCTGATCCGCCGGCCCCTCACGGGCCGTCCTGAGCGGAAGGAGACGGAGAAGAAGGGGAAGAGGAGGAGGCCCCGCCCGTCGGGGTCTCCGTCCCGGGCTCCGTCTCCGCCGCGCACGTCACGGAGAACGCCACCGCGTTCGACGTCACCCCCACCGGCTCCCGCACCTCCACACGGACCGCGCCCTCGAACGCGCCGCTCGCCTCGTCCGTCGTCACGACGACCGTGTCCTGCCGCGAGCGTTCACCGCCCGCCGGGAACGACAGCGTCCGCCACCCGGGATCGGAGACCGACCCGTCCTCGGTCACCCAGCGGTAGCCCACCTGTGCCGGCAGCCGCCCCACCGTGAACGTCGCCGTGAAGGCGGGCGCCCGGTCGTGCGGCGGCGGGCAGGTCCCCTCGTACTCGGTGTGCGCGCCGGCCACGGACACCCGCACCGACTGGGGCGGCGGACTGCCGCGCCGGCTGTGACTCGCGGAGGAGGCAGGCGGAGTCGGCTCCGTACCGCTCTCGGCCGTGCTCGGCGCGAGCGTGCTCGCCCCCGGTTCCGGACTCCCGCCCGAACCCTCGGTTCCGCCACCGCCGCCGGACCGGTCGAGCAGCGCGTACGTCAGTCCGGCCAGCGCCAGCACGAGCACGGCGAGCCCCAGGACCAGCACGGCCCGCGCCCGCCGGTCCCGGCCGCCCGCCCCGGCGGGTACGGCCCCTGCCGCGTCCGGCGTCGTCGAGGACACCGGCGTCCGGGGAGCCGGCGCCGGCCCCGGCTCGGGGAAGGCCGCGACCGTCGGGGCGTACGCGCCGGCCGGCACCGCGCCCGTCCTGGGCGTGCCCGCCCCGTCGACGGCACCCCCGGCGGCCACCAGGCGCAGGTCCCGCTCGGCCCGTTCGGCGGGGAGCCGCTCGGCCGGGTCCTTGCGCAGCAGGCCCTCGATGACGGGCGCGAGCGCCCCGGCCCGGTGCGGCGGCGGCAACTCCTCATCGACGACGGCCCGCAGAGTGCTCAGCGGGGTGTCCTGGCGGAACGGCGAGGCTCCCTCGACCGCCGCGTACAGCAGCACGCCCAGGGACCAGAGGTCGGACTCGGGGCCGGGCGTGCGGCCCAGGGCCCGTTCGGGAGCCAGGAACTCGGGGGAGCCGACGACCTCGCCGGTCATGGTCAGCGCGGAACTGCCCTCGACCATGGCGATCCCGAAGTCGGTGAGCACCACCCGGCCGTCGTTCGCCAGCAGCACGTTGGCCGGCTTCACGTCCCGGTGCAGCACCCCCGCCGCGTGCGCGGTCCGCAGCGCGGCCAGCACCTCGGCCCCGACGGCCGCCGCGCGCCGCGGCTCCAGCGGGCCCTCGGCCTCCAGTTGGTCGGCCAGTGACAGCCCGCGCACCAGCTCCATCACGATCCAGGGACGGCCGCCGTCGGTGGCCACGTCGTACACCGTGACCACGTTGTGGTGGGCCACCCGGGCGGCGGCCCACGCCTCCCGCTCCAGCCGTGCGTACATCCGCCGCACGTCGGATTCGGGCAGCCCGGCCGGGGCGCGCACCTCCTTGACGGCGACCTCGCGGTGCAGCACCTCGTCGCGGGCGCGCCACACCGTGCCCATCCCGCCCTCGCCGAGGGGGGACAGGAGGCGGTAGCGGCCGGCGATCACGCGCTCACTGCCGGGTTCCTGGGACACCGGCGCCCCCTCGAAGTCTCGCGCGGACATTCCGGGAACGGGCCCGTCGTTCTCCCGCGTTCACCCCAAAAGTAGCTCAGCCGAGTGCGGATGCGGCCCCCTGAACACCGATCCGGTCCCCGAGGAGGAGGACGTATCGCTTCGAGTGCGCGGCCGACCCGCGTTTTCGGCCCGCCGATTCGTAACTCCAGCCGTAGGGCGCGCCGTCGCGAGCCCGGTGGTGACGCCGACGGGCCGGTGCGGCCCGCGGAGAGAGGGGGACGGGGTGGAGGCGGACGAGCTGCTGATGCTCGTGGCGGACGGCGACCAGAAGGCCTTCGAGGACCTGTACGGGCTGGTCTCCGGCCCGGTGTTCGGACTCGTACGGCGCGTGGTGCGCGACCCCGCCCAGACCGAGGAGGTGACGCAGGAGGTGCTGCTCGAACTGTGGCGGTCCGCCGCGCGGTTCGACCCGAGCCGGGGGAGCGCCCTGTCCTGGGTCCTCACCGTCGCCCACCGCCGCGCCGTCGACCGGGTGCGCAGCGCCCGCGCGGCCGGCGAACGCGAGCGGCGCGAGGCCCGGCGCGCCCACCACCCCGCCTTCGACCAGGTCGCGGAGGAGGTCGAGGCCGGCCTCGAACGCGAGTGGGTACGCCGCTGCCTGGACCGCCTGACCGCCCTGCAGCGCCAGTCCGTCACCCTCGCCTACTACGACGGCTACACCTACCGGGAGGTCGCCGAGCGCCTCTCCCTCCCCCTGGGCACGGTGAAGACCAGGATGAGGGACGGACTGGGCCGCCTGCGCGACTGCCTGGGAGGCGCCGCATGAGTCTCTTCGGCCGGCGGCCGCGCCGAGGCGGCCTCCACTCGCTCGCCGCCCCCTACGCCCTGGACGCCCTGGAAGGCGCCGAACGGATCCGGTTCGAACGGCACCTGGAGGGCTGCGACCGCTGCGCCGCCGAGGTCAGGGTGCTGTCCGAGGACGCCGTCCGGCTGGCCTGGTCCACGGCCGCACCGGCCCCGGCCGCCCTGCGCGACCGGGTCCTGGCCGCCGTACGCACCACCGCGCAGGAGCCCGCGCCCGGACGCGGGCCCGTCCGCCGGCCGCCGTCCAACGTGCGGGGAGGCGGGCCGTCGCCGGAGCGTTCCCGCACACCCCGGCCGCGTCCCCTGTTGGTGCCCTTCGCCACGGTGACGGCCGCCGCCGCGCTCGTGGTCGCCGCGCTCTTCGCCGTGCAGGCGGACCGGACGCGGGGCGAACTCGACACCGCGCGGGACCGGGCACGTGAGATCGCCCACGTTCTCGCCGCTCCGGACGCCCGCGTGACCGGAGGGGAGGACGGCCGCGGGCGCAGTATCGGAGTGGTCGCTTCCGTGTCCGAGGGGCGCGCGGTCGTCACCCTGAGCGGATACGGCGAGCCGTCCGGCGGTCGCGTGCACCAGCTCTGGCTCGTGCGCCCCGGCGCACAGCCGCGCTCCTTGGGGCTCCTCGACGACGACACGCCCCTGGTCGCCTCCGGCCTGGACCGGTCGGCCACATCACTCGCGGTGACGGTCGAACCAGGCGGGGGCTCGGACCGGCCCACGAGCAGGCAGGTCGCCCAACTCGCCCTGGAACCTGTCGGATTCGGAGAGTAATCGTCAACCCCCTTACGGGGAAGGTGAATCCTGTGACCGCGATACACGCATGCCGTACCGGGGCGATAGGGTTACCCTGCCCGGGCCGGGTGGACTCGTACGGGTGGGGAGTGACATGGAACAGATAACAGTGCGCAGCAGGGCCAGGGTCCCTGCGATCACCTGCGGCAGCAGCGCGACCAGCTCGCGCCTCGACCGCCATCTCGCGGTGCTCGGAGGGCCTGCCCTCCCGCAGCGGGAGACGGTGGAGGCGACGTCGCTGATGCGTGAGCTGACCGCGCGTGAGCCCGCGCACAAGCGCAGCAACCGGGGCGCCAGGGTGCGCCGGGTCTCGCTGTTCGCGCCACTGCGCCGACTGCGCCGTTCGCTGTTCGGCGGCAACTGAGGCCCCGCGCTCCGGCGGTCACACCGTCCCGGCGCGGCGCCGCGCACAAGCCCGTCATCCCCACGGCACGCAGCGGCGCCCCGGTGTGGCCCCGGCGCGGGTGCCATCCGTACGTCCGGCTCCTCGTCGTCACGCCCGTTCCGTACGTCTGTCTCCTCCGTGCGTCCGCGTTGTCGCGGTGTCACCACGTCGGCCGCTTCCGTACTCCGTCCCGCCGTGTCCCCGCCCGGCGGTGACGCCCGTCGGCCCGCTCAGCCCTCCCCGCGCGCGTAGCGGCGTACGGCGAGCGGAACGAAGACCGCCAGCAGGACCGCGCACCAGGCCAGCGACCCGGCGACGGGATGCGCCACCGGCCAGGCGGCTCCCTCCGGCACCGGTGCGTTGCCGAACAGGTCACGCAGCGCCGTGGTCACCGCGCTGATCGGATTCCACTCGGCGACCGTGCGCAGCCAGTCCGGCAGCCCTTCGGTCGGGATGTACGCGTTGGACAGCAGCGGCAGGATGAAGGTCGCGCCGCCCAGCTGGCCGGCGGCCTCCTCGTTGCGGGTGAGCAGGCCCAGGAAGACGCCGATCCACGTCGTCGCGAACCGGAACAGCAGCAACAGCCCCACGGCGCCCGCCGCGCCGAGCGCGCTGCCCTCCATCCGCCAGCCCACCGCCAGCCCGACCAGCAGGAAGGGCACCATGCCGGCGGCGGTGACGAGCAGGTCCGCGACCGCCTGTCCCAGCGGCACCGCCGCCCGGCTCACGGGGAGCGTCCGCAGGCGGTCCGTCACGCCCCGGTGAGTGTCCTGGGCGGCCTGGAACATGCCCGTCATCAGGCCGTTCGCGGCCGTCGCGACCAGCAGGCCGGGCACCAGGAAGGCCCGGTACTCCTCGCCCGGCATCGCCAGCGCGCTGCCGAAGACGTAACCGAAGAACAGCAGCATCGTCACCGGCATGGTCTGGGTGAGGATCAGCAGGCCCGGGTTGTTCCGCAGCCGCCGGAGCTGGCGGCCCAGCATCGCGGTGCCGTCGTGGGCCAGGTCGTACGCCACGGTGCTCATGCCGTCAGCTCCTCGTTCTCGCCGGTGAGGCGGAGGAAGACGTCGTCGAGGGTCGGCGGGCGCAGGCTCGCGTCCAGCAGGGGTACGCCCGCCGCGTCCAGCTCGCGCACCAGGCGCGGCAGGGTCAGCGTCGGGTCGGTGCTGACCGCGCCCACCGTGCGCCGGTCGGGGTCGAGGGCCGGCTCCGCCCCCGTGAGCCGGTCGAGGACCCCGGCCGCCCGCGCCATGGAGTCCGCGTCCGCGACGACGGCCTCCGCGTACGCCCCCACCAGCGCCTTGAGTCCGGCCGGGGACCCGGTGTGGGCGACCCGGCCCCGGTCCACCAGGGCGATGTCGTCGGCGAGGCGGTCGGCCTCCTCCAGGTACTGCGTGGTGAGCAGCACGGTCGTGCCCTCCTCCTTCAGGGCGCGCACGGCGTCCCAGATCTGGTTGCGGCTGGCCGGGTCGAGCCCCGTCGTCGGCTCGTCCAGGAACAGCACCTCCGGGCGGCGCACCAGGCTCGCGGCGAGGTCGAGACGGCGTCGCATGCCGCCGGAGAGGGTGGACGCGGGACGGTCGGCGGCCTCGGTCAGCCGGAAGCGGCCGA
This sequence comes from Streptomyces sp. NPDC058796, assembly GCF_042745235.1. Taxonomy (NCBI): domain Bacteria; kingdom Bacillati; phylum Actinomycetota; class Actinomycetes; order Kitasatosporales; family Streptomycetaceae; genus Streptomyces; species Streptomyces sp. NPDC058796. The sequence goes on along the minus strand of NZ_JBHYOP010000007.1, from coordinate 360,625 downwards.
GCAGCTCGTCCACCCGCGCCGACGCGTTCCGCAGCCGGTGCAGCCGGGCGAACAGTCGCAGGTTCTGCCGGCCGGTGAGGTCCCCGTCGACCGACGCGTACTGCCCGGTGACGCCGATCCGGCGCCGGACGGCGGCGGACTCGCGCACCAGGTCGTGCCCGGCGATCCGCGCACTGCCCGCGTCCGGCCGCAGCAGCGTGGTCAGCAGGCGCACGGCCGTCGTCTTGCCCGCCCCGTTCGGCCCGAGCAGCCCGCACACGGTCCCCTCGGCCACCGCCAGATCCAGGCCGCGCAACGCGCGCACCTCACCGAATCGCTTCTCCAGTCCCTCACTAAGTACGGCGTACGTAGTAGTCATGGTGTGACCATAGCGCACTACGTACGCCGTACGTAACTAGGATGGTGGCCGAGGTGATGCACCATGGCGGGCCGACCGGCCGTACCCGAAGTGATCTGGGCGCGCCCCGAGCGCACCGGCCGGGGGCCGAGACCGGCCTACACCCGCGCCGACATCGCCGCCGCCGCGGTGCGGATCGCCGACGCGGAGGGGCTCGACGCGGTCTCGATGCGCCGCGTCGCCGCCGAGCTGGGCTGCGGCACCATGTCGCTCTACAACTACGTCCCCCGCAAGGAGGACCTGTACGAGCTGATGATGGACGCCGCCAGCGCCGAGCACGAGCTGTGGGAGCCGAGCGGCGACTGGCGCGCCGACATGCTCCGGGTGGCCCACCAGACCCGGGCGCTGATGCACCGACACACCTGGCTGACCCGCCTGATGTCACCCGTGTACGGCTTCAGCCCCCATGCCCTGCGCTACCTGGAGCACTGCCTCGCCTGCCTCGACCCCCTCGACGCGCCCTGCGGGACGAAGATGGAACTGGTCGCGATGGTGAACGGCGTCGTGACGACGTACGTCACCAACGAGCTCGCCACCGCCGAGCGCACCCGCTCGCTGCCCTGGTCCGAGGAGCAGGAGAACGCGGTGCGCATCGCCTACCTGGGCGCACAGCTGGCGAGCGGCACCTACCCGCGGCTGGCGGCGTCCTTCGGCGAGGACGCCGGGCCCGTCGACCTGGAGGCCGTCTTCGAGCGGGCGCTGACGCGGGTGCTGGACGGGTTCGCCTGAGCGGGGCGGCCCGTGGGCCACGGGGTGGTGCCTGAGCGACTGGGGGCCGGGGCGTCCGAGCGCCGGGGGCCGGGGTCGCCCAGGCGTCGGAGCACCGGGGGCCGCCCGGGTGTCGGCGCGCCTGCGTGTCAGGTGAGCGCCGGGGGCGGGGCGTTCGGCCGCCGGAGGGCCGGGGCGTCCGGGCGTCAGGGGTGCCGCGGGGCGTCCGGCGGTCTACAGCAGGGCCAACTGGCCCTCCGGCCCCTCCTCCTGCCCGTCCAGCACGGACGCGGGTCGACGGGCCGCCGCGGGCACCGGCAGGACGCCCGCCTCACGAAGCTCCGACGCGGTGATGCGGGACGTCACCTCCAGCTCACCGCAGCGCGGGCGCACCTCGGCGAGCAGCGCGAGGACCGTGACCAGTTCCAGCAGCTCCGACGTCCAGGTCTGCGGCCAGGCCGCCGGGCGGACCGCCTCCAGCGTGCCCGGTTCGCCCTCGGCGGTGCGGGCCGCGAACCACTGCTCCACTACCCGGACCCCGCCCGCTTCGAAGTCCCAGGCGCCGGGCGGCACGGGGGAGACGCGCCCCTCGTCCAGGTACAAGGCTTCCTCGTCCCGGTCGTAGCGCAGCGTCAGCGGGCGCGCGGGCAGCGGGGCGCGGACGTACGGGCGGCGGCCGCCGGGCAGCTTGGGTCGTTCGCCGTCGCGGCGCATCAGCCACAGGGCACGCCGGCCCAGCTCCACCCCGCGCTCCCACAGCGCCGGGTCCGCGGTGAGCGGTACGCGGGAGTCCGCCCCCGCCGCCGCCACCGTCCACGCCAGGACGTCCGGCGGTTCGGGGCGCCGGCCGAGGCGGGCGCCCAGGTGGTCGAGGAGGCCGGGCGCCAGGTTCGGTTCCGCCCCGCCGGGGCGACGGTACAGCGGGCGGACGCGGGCGGGGCCGAAAAGCGGCAGCCGGGAGGTCGCCAGGAGCGGAGGGGGGCCCGGGGCGTCGGGGGTGCCGGATGCGCCTGGGGTGCCGGTGGCCGCTACGACGAACACCTGCCGCTCGTCCGCCACCCGCCACAGCTCCGGGCGGGCCGCGTCGATCAGCCGCTGGTCCGGGATCAGCCACTGCTCGTCGAAGGGCGCGCGCAGCACCCGGACCGGTTCCGGACACGGTCCCGAGGCGCGCAGCAGCCTCTCCGTGCCGCCGGACGTGCCCGGCAGCCGCCCGACCGCCGTGTGCAGCGTGCGGGAGCGCGTCGGTTCGAACAGGGCCTCGCGGTCGGGGCCCTCGGCCTTCACCAGGGCCTCCCAGCGGGCCTTCAGGGATGCCGCGTCGGGAGCGGCCGGCCACCCCCGGCCGAGCCGCGGCGGTGCGACGGACCACGGCATGAGGTCCGCCAGCGGCGGGGCGTCGTCGTGCGTCACGCTGGGCATCGTACGACGGGGCACCGCACCCTCACGTGGCGTCCAGGGTGACCGTGAAGGAGAAGCGGTCGCCCCGGTAGTGGATGACCGCCACGTCCAGAACCCGGCCCGCCGTGTCGTACGTGATGCCGGTGTAGTGCAGGATCGGGCTGAGCAGCGGTACTTCGAGCAGCCGCGCCGTCTCCGGGTCGGCGAGCCGGGCCTCCACGGTGTCCGTGATCCGGCTGATGTCCACCCCCACCACGTCCCGCAGCACCTTGGTCATCGGCCAGCGGACCAGGTCGTCGGGGTCGATGCGGGAGGCCAGCTCGGGACGGACGTAGTTGCGGGCGTGGTTGGTGGGCTCTCCCGTCTGCTCGTCGCAGCGCAGCCGGTGGTACGTCCCCACCTGCGCCAACTCCGGGAAGTGCTCCAAGGCTTCGGGCGGCACGGGTCCGGTCCCGTGGTCCAGCAGCTCGGCCTTCATGCCGGACTGCTGGGCCACGATCGCGTCCACCGAGCCCAGCAGCCGCACCGGTGCGCCCCGCCTCACGTCCGGCTCGATGAACGTGCCGCGTCGCCGGTGGCGGGTGATCAGCCCTTCGTCCTCCAGCTCCTTCAGTGCCTGCCGCATGGTCAGCACGCTCACCCCGTAGTGGCCGGCCAGCTGCTCCTCCGTGGGCAGGCGCAGCGGGTCCCGGGGCGAGCGGCCCAGTATCGAGGCGCGCAGCGACTGCGACACCTGGTACCAGAGCGGCAGCTTGCGGTTCAGGACGATGGAGTCCGGGGCGAAGGAGGTCACGGGCCATCCGTACCGGTAGGGAATCCTCAGTGCAAGGGGCGGAAGTGACGCTCCAGGCCCCGCCAGACGTCGTCGTAACCCTGCTGCAGGTGCTCGGCGCGCGCCGCCTGGGGCGTGAGCGTCACGGGCCAGCGCGTCTCGAACATGAACGCCAGCCCGTCGTCGATCCGCTGCGGCTTCAGCTCGGCGGCGCTCGCCCGGTCGAAGGTCTCCCGGTCCGGGCCGTGCGCCGACATCATGTTGTGCAGCGAGCCGCCGCCCGGAACGAAGCCCTCCGCCTTGGCGTCGTAGGCCCCTTCGATCAGGCCCATGTACTCGCTCATCACGTTCCGGTGGAAGTACGGCGGCCGGAAGGTGTCCTCGCCCACCAGCCAGCGCGGCGCGAACACCACGAAGTCGACGCCCGCGAGGCCCGGGGTGTCCGAGGGGGAGGTGAGCACCGTGAAGATCGACGGGTCCGGGTGGTCGTACGAGATGGTGCCGATGACGTTGAAACGGCGCAGGTCGTAGACGTACGGCACGTGGTTGCCGTGCCAGGCGACCACGTCGAGCGGGGAGTGGCCGTAGGTGGCGGTCCAGAGGTTGCCGCAGAACTTGTTGACCACCTCCACCGGACCCTCGACGTCCTCATGAGCGGCGACCGGCGCCATGAAGTCCCGGGCGTTGGCCAGCCCGTTGGCGCCGATCGGGCCGAGGTCGGGGAGCTGGAAGGGGGCGCCGTAGTTCTCGCAGACGTAGCCCCGGGCGTCGGCGTCCAGCAGCTCCACGCGGAAACGGACCCCGCGCGGGATCAGCGCCACGTGACCGGGCTCGGCGTGCAGCAGCCCGAACTCGGTGCGCAGCAGCAGCCCGCCGCGCTCCGGGACGATCAGCAGCTCGCCGTCGGCGTCGCTGAAGACCCGCTCCATGGACGACGTGGCGTGGTAGAGGTGCACGGCCATGCCGGTGCGCTGCGTCGCGTCGCCGTTGCCGCCCAGCGTCCACAGGCCCGCGAGGAAGTCGGTGCCGGCCTCGGGCTCGGGCAGCGGGTTCCACCGCAGCCTGTTCGGGTCCGGCACCGCCTGGGTGAAGGGGGCGGTGCGGATCGCGCCGTTGCCCGTGCGGGTGAACGCCGGGTGGGCGGCCGACGGGCGGATCCGGTACAGCCACGAGCGGCGGTTGTGCGCCCTCGGCTCGGTGAACGCCGTGCCGCTCAGCTGCTCCGCGTAGAGCCCGAGCGGGGCCCGCTGCGGCGAGTTCCGGCCCTCGGGCAGCGCGCCCGGAACCGCCTCCGAGCTGTGCTCGTTGCCGAAGCCGGACAGGTAGGCCAGCCCCTCCGCGGTCTTCCGCGCGTCCCCACTCATCGATCGCTCCCTCGCAACCCTTGTCCCACCCGATTCCTATGGGACACCGTAGGATTGCGGTTTCCCGGGCGCAAGAGGTCGGACGGGCTTCCGGCGCACACCCGCCCTCATGGGTGTCATACCTGTCCCTCCGCAGGATGATGACCGGAACCAGACCTCCGGGCGATTCGCACGGTCGGACCGGTGTTCTAGTCTCTCGTCATGTCGTGGACGCGGAGAGTGCTCGCCGTGCTCGCGGTCTGTGTCCTGCTGCTGACCGGATCCGTGGGCTGCGGCTCCAGTGACGCTGGTGAACCGGAGGGCGGTGATTCGGCCACGCCGGTGGGCAGGCTGCTCGACGCCACCGACGAGGAGGGCCGGCGCTACCGGGAGGTGGACGCCGAGCACGCGCCCAAGGTCGGCATCGAGGTGCAGCCGGCCGGCGACGACAGCTGGGACGTACGGCTGACCGTGCGCGACTTCAGATTCTCGCCGGCGGGCACGGAGAGCAGAGCGGTGCCCGGCCGCGGCCTAGCCCACCTCTTCCTCGACGGCGACCTCATCGCGCGCCTGCGCGGCCCGGACCACCGCCTCGACGCGGCCCTCGTCCCACGCGGCACGCACCAGCTCACGGTCCGTCTCCACGCCGACGACGGCACCGTCTGGGCCGTCGACGGCAAGCCCGTCGAGAGCACGGCGGACGTCACGGCGACGGACGCGGAGCCGACCGAGGCGACGCGGCCGGAGGAGATACCGGAGGGTGCGGAGAGCCGGACGCCGGCCGACCCGGTGGCGGCCCGATGAGTACGGACCCCGCTCCCTTCCGTACGGGAGGCCGCAGTTCACCCGAGCGCGGCGGGAGGGCATCATGAGGACCGTGTCCCAAGCGACCCCGCTCCGCCGTGCCCCCGTGCAGCGGCGCAGCGCCGAACGGCTGACCAGGATCCTCGACGCCTGCGCCGACCTCCTCGACGAGGTCGGCTACGACGCGCTGAGCACCCGGGCCGTGGCGCTGCGCGCGGACGTCCCCATCGGCTCGGTGTACCGCTTCTTCGGCAACAAGCGGCAGATGGCCGACGCGCTGGCCCAGCGCAACCTGGAGCGCTACGCGGAGCGTGTCACCGAACGGCTGACGGAGTCGGCCGACGGCAGCTGGCGCGGGGCGCTCGACGTGGTGCTCGACGAGTACCTGGCGATGAAGCGGACCGCGCCCGGCTTCTCCCTGATCGACTTCGGCAACCAGATCCCGGTCGGCGACCGCCACGCCGTCCCCAACCACCGCGTCGCCGACCGGCTCACCGAGCTGCTCTCCGGCTACGTCGGCCGCCGCCCCGACGACGATCTGCGGCGCGCCTTCCTGGTCGCCGTGGAGACCGCCGACGCCCTCGTGCAGCTCGCCTTCCGGGTCGCGCCGGACGGGGACGAGAAGATCATCGAGGAGGCCAGGGAGCTGCTCCGGGCGTATCTGGGGCGGGTTCTGGACTGACCGTCCGGCGTCCATCGCCTCTCAGCTGTTCACTCGCTGGCCGGTCCAAGCCCTCCCCAACATGCCTACCGGTCGGTATGCTCGCGCCCCAACAGGTCAACGCCGCCGCCCTCCCGGGAGGACCCGTGTCCCGCACCGCCCTGCGTATCTGCCCCCTGTGCGAGGCCACCTGCGGGCTGGCCCTCACCGTCGACGGCACCACCGTCACCGCCGCCCGCGGCGACCGCGACGACGTCTTCAGCCGCGGTTTCATCTGCCCCAAGGGAGCCTCCTTCGGGGCCGTCGACTCCGACCCCGACCGGCTGCGCACGCCCCTGGTGCGCAGGGACGGCGAACTGCGCGAGGCCACCTGGGAGGAGGCGTTCGACGCGGTCGCCGCCGGTGTCCAGCCCGTCGTCGAGAGGTGCGGACCGCACTCGGTCGGCGTGGTCCTCGGCAACCCCAACGTGCACACCATGGCCGGAGCCCTCTACCCGAACCTCCTGCTCGGCGCCCTCGGCACCCGCAGCCTGTTCACCGCCTCCACGCTGGACCAGATGCCCAAGCACGTCTCCAGCGGGCTGCTCTTCGGCGACGCGAACGCCATCCCGGTCCCCGACCTCGACCGCACCGACCACCTGCTCCTCATCGGCGCCAACCCGCTGGAGTCCAACGGCAGCCTGTGCACCGCGCCCGACTTCCCCGGCCGGCTCAAGGCGCTCAGGGCCCGCGGCGGCACCCTCACCGTCGTCGACCCGCGCCGCACCCGGACCGCGAAGCTCGCCGACCGGCACGTGGCGATCCGCCCCGGCACCGACGCGCTGCTGCTGGCCGCGATGGTTCACGTCCTGTACGAGGAGGACCTGGTCGGCCTCGGCGCCCTCGGCCCGCACGTCGAGGGCACCGACGAAGTCAGGGCCGCCGTGAGCGACTTCACGCCGGAGTCCGTCGCCGCCGCCTGCGACGTGGACGCCGGAGTGACCCGCGCCCTCGCCCGCGAACTCGCCGCCGCCCCCACCGCCGCCGTCTACGGCCGCATCGGCAGCTGCACCGTCCCGCACGGCACGCTCGCCAGCTGGCTCGTGGACGTCCTCAACATCCTCACCGGGAACCTCGACCGCCCCGGCGGCGCCCTCTTTCCGCAGTCCGCCACCGACCGGACACCTCGCCCCGCCGGGCCCGGCCGCGGCTTCGCGCTCGGCCGCTGGCACTCCCGGGTGAGCGCTCACCCCGAGGCCAAGGGCGAGCTTCCGCTGTCCGCCCTCGCCGAGGAGATCGACACCGCCACCGACGAGGGTGAGCCGGTCCGCGCGCTGGTCACCATCGCCGCCAACCCCGTCCTGTCCGCACCCGACGGCGACCGCCTCGACAAGGCGCTGGCCTCGCTCGACTTCATGGTGAGCGTCGACCCGTACCTGAACGAGACCTCGCGTCACGCCCACGTCGTCCTGCCCCCGCCCCCGCCGGCGCAGAGCCCGCACCACGACTTCGCCTTCAACACCCTGGCCGTGCGCAACCAGGTCCGCTACACCCGCCCCGCCGTCCCGCTGGAGCCGGGCCGGATGGCCGAGACCGAGATCCTGGCCCGCCTCACCCTGGCCGTCACCGGCGGGCACGGCACCGACCCGGCCGCCGTCGACGCCATGGTCGTCCGGCAGACCCTCGACAAGGCCGCAGGGGACCCGCACTCACCCGTCCACGGCCGCGACCCCGGAGAGCTGGCGGGCCTGCTCACCGGGGAGAACGGCCCCGAGCGGCGGCTCGACCTGATGCTGCGCCTCGGCCCCTACGGCGACGGCTTCGGCGCCCGCCCGGACGGGCTGACCCTCCAGCGGCTGCTCGCCCACCCCCACGGCATCGACCTCGGCCCCCTGCGCCCGCGCCTCCCGCAGCCCCTGAAGACCCGCAGCGGCAGGATCGAACTGCTCCCGGAGCCGGTCGCCGCCGACCTGCCGCGCCTCAGGCTGGCCCTGGCCGAGCGCCCCGCCGGGCTCGTCCTCGTCGGCCGCCGCCACCTGAGGTCCAACAACAGCTGGATGCACAACGTCCCGGCCCTCACCGGCGGCTCCAACCGCTGCACCCTGCACCTCCATCCCGACGACGCCGAACGCCTCGGCGTGGGCGACGGGCAGCCCGTGCGCGTCAGGGGCACCGGGGGAGAGGTGACCGCGCCCGCCGAAGTCACCGACACCGTCCGGCCCGGCGTGGTGAGTCTCCCGCACGGCTGGGGCCACGACCGCCCCGGCACCCGCCTCACCCACGCCGCCACCGACCCCGGCGTCAACGTCAACCAGCTCCTCGACGGCAGCCTGCTCGACCCGCTCTCCGGCAACGCGGTCCTCAACGGCGTACCCGTAACGCTCACACCGCTGACCGGCGCAAAGCTGTGACCTGGAGTTTTGCGCTTATTGCTCGCATGTCAACGTCTTGTTAACGCCACTTCACGGCCCCTAACGTCACTCGCACCGCCTGCCCCGGTGGGATGTTCAAGGGCGAACGTTAGGTACTCACTCATGCTGACCATCCTCGGCTTCGCCATGATCGCGACCTTCCTGGTCCTGATCATGATGAAGAAGATGTCGCCGATCGCGGCGCTCGTGCTGATCCCCGCGCTGTTCTGCGTGTTCGTCGGCAAGGGCGCCCACCTCGGTGACTACGTCATCGACGGCGTGTCCAGCCTCGCCCCCACCGCGGCGATGCTCATGTTCGCGATCGTCTACTTCGGGGTGATGATCGACGTCGGGCTCTTCGACCCGATCGTCCGGGCCATCCTGAGGTTCTGCAAGGCCGACCCGATGCGGATCGTCGTCGGGACCGCCCTGCTCGCCGCCATCGTCTCGCTGGACGGCGACGGCTCCACCACCTTCATGATCACGGTCTCGGCGATGTACCCGCTGTACAAGCGGCTGAAGATGAGCCTGGTCGTGATGACCGGTGTCGCCGCGATGGCCAACGGCGTGATGAACACCCTGCCGTGGGGCGGCCCGACCGCCCGGGCCGCCACCGCGCTGAAGGTCGACGCCACCGACATCTTCGTCCCGATGATCCCGGCCCTGGCCGTCGGTCTGCTGGCGGTCGTCGTCCTGGCGTACGTGCTCGGTCTGCGTGAGCGCAGGCGGCTGGGCACGCTGACGCTGGACGAGGCGCTGGTGCGGGAGCCGGAGAGCGAGACGGTGCTGGTCGGGGCGGGTTCGGGCGCGAAGGCCGGGGCCGGTGCGGGCACGGGTGCCGACGCGGCCTCCGGCCACGACGGGTCCGGTGGCGACGCCGCCGCGGACGCCGAGCCGGACGACGGCTTCCAGGGCCTCGACCCCGACCGCGCCACCCTGCGCCCCAAGCTGTACTGGTTCAACGCGCTGCTCACGGTCGCGCTGCTCAGCGCCATGATCATGGAGCTGCTGCCGATCCCGGTGCTCTTTCTGATCGGCGCCGCGCTCGCGCTCACCGTCAACTTCCCGCACATCCCCGACCAGAAGGCCCGGATCGCGGCCCACGCCGACAACGTCCTCAACGTCTCCGGCATGGTCTTCGCCGCCGCCGTCTTCACCGGAGTCCTCACCGGCACCGGCATGGTCGACCACATGGCCAACTGGCTCGTGGACACCATCCCCGACGGCATGGGCCCGCACATGGGCCTGGTCACCGGCCTGCTCAGCCTGCCGCTGACGTACTTCATGTCGAACGACGGCTTCTACTTCGGCGTCCTCCCGGTGCTCGCCGAGGCCGGTCAGGCGCACGGCGTGTCGACGATCGAGATCGCCCGCGCCTCGATCGTCGGCCAGCCGCTGCACATGTCCAGCCCGCTCGTACCGGCCGTCTACGTCCTGGTCGGCATGGCCAGGGTCGAGTTCGGCGACCACACCAGGTTCGTCGTGAAGTGGGCGGTCCTGACGAGCCTGGTCATTCTCGCGGCGGGCATCCTGTTCGGCATCATCTGATCACTCGTCACCATCTGATCACCGACCCGATTCCCCGGACCGCTCCGTGGCGGAGGCGCCCGGGGAACCGGCGGTCCGGGAAGGGAACGACCATGGCGCCCGGTGCGAACCGCGGCTGGCTGCTCCGCCTCGTCATCGCCTTCGGCTTCGCACAGGGGGCGGTGTCGATGGCCCGGCCCGCCGTCTCCTACCGGGCCCTCGCACTGGGCGCCGACGAGCGGGCGGTCGGCGTCATCGCGGGTGTCTACGCGCTGCTGCCGCTGTTCGCCGCCGTCCCGCTCGGCCGTCGCACCGACCACGGCCGCTGCGCGCCGCTGCTGCCCGTCGGCGTGGTCCTCATCGCCTGCGGCTGCGCGCTGAGCGGCGTCGCCGGCTCCCTGTGGGCGATGGCCCTGTGGAGCGGCGTCATGGGCCTCGGCCACCTGTGCTTCGTCATCGGCGCCCAGTCGCTGGTCGCCCGCCAGTCCGCGCCGCACGAACAGGACCGCAACTTCGGCCACTTCACCATCGGCGCCTCGCTCGGCCAGCTGGTCGGCCCCATCGCCGCGGGCGCGCTGATCGGCGGCCCCGACATGGCGGGCAGCAGCGCGCTGGCCCTGGTGGTGGCGGGCGCGGGTGCGGCGATCGCGTTCACGTCGCTGTGGCGCACAGAGCACCCGGGAGCCGCCAAGTCCCGTACGGAAGCGGGCGCGCGGGTGCCCGTGGGGAGCATCCTGCTCGCCCGTGGCGTACCCGCGGGCATCCTGATCAGCCTGTCCGTGCTCTCCGCCACCGACATCCTCACCGCCTACCTGCCGGTGGTCGGCGAGCACCGGGGCATCTCCCCGGCCGTGATCGGCGTCCTGCTCAGCCTCCGCGCGGCGGCCACCATCGCCTGCCGGCTGGTGCTGACGCCCCTGCTGCGGCTGCTCGGCCGCACGGCGCTGCTCACCGTCACCTGCCTGCTGGCCGCCCTGCTGTGCGCGGGCGTCGCACTGCCGGTGCCGGTGTGGGCGCTCGCGCTGATGCTGGCCGTCCTCGGCTTCTGCCTCGGCGTCGGCCAGCCGCTGTCCATGACAACGGTCGTCCAGGCGGCCCCCGACGGCGCCCGCTCCACCGCCCTCGCCCTGCGCCTGACCGGCAACCGCCTCGGTCAGGTCGCCGCGCCCGCCGCGGCCGGCCTCGTCGCGGGCGTCGCGGGCGTCGCCGCGCCGTTCGTGATGCTGGGCGCCCTGCTGCTCCTGTCCTCGGGCGTCGCCCTGCGCTCCCCGTCCGGCGAGCCGGCCGCCGACACTGACGTCCGGCGGCGGACTGGCAGGATGAAGCGGAACGCGCCGGAAAGCAGGGAGCGAGCATGATCCTGGTCCTCTTGTCCGCAGTACTACTCCTGGCCGTGGGCGGCTGCGTCTGCGTGGTGTGGGCGGCCCGGGGCGGCCCCCGCTGGACACGGGTCGTGGCCAAGGGGACGCTCCTGGCGGGCGAAGTGGTGCGCGCGTCCGGCCGCGGCGGGAACGGCCGGAGGAACGGCGGCGGCTCGGACGACTGAGGCGCCGCCGCCCGCCCCACCCTGAATCCGGGCGTCCGCTTTCTCACCAGCTGGACACCCGCACCGAGATTGGGTCCGGCGTCTTCCCCCGGCCGCGCACATTCCGTTAACTTCCGTGACTCACACGCCCCGTACGACCCGCACGAGGGCGTCCGACCGCGGAGCACCAGCGCTCAGTGAGCCCTCGGGGGACCTCTCATGACACGCGCCATCTCCCTGCACGACGTGAGCAAGACCTACGCGCGAGGCGTCCGCGTGGTGGACCGGCTGTCGCTGGACATCGCGCCCGGCGAGTTCCTCGTCCTGCTGGGCCCCTCCGGCTGCGGCAAGTCCACCGTGCTGCGCATGATCGCCGGTCTGGAGGAGATCACCGAGGGCAGGCTGCTGCTGGACGGGACGTACGCCAACGACCTGCTCCCCTCCGAGCGGAGCATGGCGATGGTCTTCCAGAACTTCGCCCTCTACCCCAACATGACGACCCGCGGGAACATCGGCTTCCCGCTGCGCGTGGAGGATCCGCAGGCCGACCACGGCCCCCGCGTGGACGCCACCGCCCGGATGCTGGGCATCGAGGACCTCCTCGACCGCTTCCCCGCGCAGCTCTCCGGCGGTGAACGCCAGCGCGTCGCCATGGGCCGCGCCATCGCCCGCCACCCCAGCGTCTTCCTGATGGACGAGCCCCTGTCCAACCTCGACGCCAAGCTCCGCAACCACCTGCGCGCCGAGATCACCAAGCTGACCCGGGAACTGGGCGTCACCACCGTCTACGTCACCCACGACCAGTCGGAGGCGATGTCCCTCGGCGACCGCGTCGCCGTCCTGCGCGGGGGAGTGCTGCAGCAGGTGGACAGCCCCCGCGCGGTGTACGCGCTGCCGCGCAACGTCTTCGTCGCCGCCTTCATCGGCACCCCGCGCATCAACCTGCTGCGCGGCCTGGTCCGGGCCCCGCTGGACGGCGCGATGACCATCAGTCTCGGCAAGCAGTACCTGCGCCTGCCCGAACCGCTCTCCCTCGACCACCAGCTGCTCCGGGTGCAGCAGGGCCGCGAGGTCATCGTCGGCCTGCGCTCGGAGGCCGTGCGGATCGCCAAGCCCTCCTCCGCCCGGCCCGGCGAGGTGCTGCTCACCGGCCTCGTGGAGCACGTCGAGTTCCAGGGCCACGAGGTTCTCGTCCACTTCGACACCGGTTCGCACCCGGCCGTCGTTCCCGACCTGGAGGCCCCCCGCCCCGCCGCCCGTCCGGCCCGGCGCCGTCGCGGCGACGGCACGGTCCTGGAGCGGCTGAAGGAACGGGCCGGTGCCCTGCGCGCCGGACCGGTCGTCGTCATGGACGAGCCCCTGCCGGACCCCGGCTCCGAACCTGCGGTCGCCGCCCCGGACGGCCGCCTCCCCGGCGACCTGATCGTCCGCACCACCCCCGACATCGACCTGCGCCACGGCATGCAGGTCCCCCTCCTGGTCGACCTCGCCCACCTGTTCGTCTTCGACCAGCACGGCGACCGGATCTGCCCCGCCCCGGCCCGGCTGCCCGACCTGGAGGAGTGACACCGCCGGGGATACCGGCCCTCCGGGAAGGTGACCCGCGCCACCATGGTGGCCGCCCCTGGTGCCGTAAAACTATCGGCGCTAGTTTGGAGCGCGGACGACGAGGCCCGCCCGGAAGGAACCCGATGAAGGCACACGACGGCATGTACATCGACGGCGCCTGGCGAGACGCCGACGGACGGGACACGATCGACGTCGTGAACCCGGCCGACGAACAGGTCATCGGCCGGGTCCCCGCCGGCACCGCCCTGGACGTCGACACCGCCGTACGGGCCGCCCGCGCCGCCCTGCCCGGCTGGTCCGCCACCCCGCCCGCCGAGCGCGCCGCGCGCCTGGCCGCGCTGCGGGACGTGCTGGTGGCCCGCAAGGACGAGATTGCCGAGACCGTCACCGCCGAGCTGGGCTCGCCCCTGAAGTTCTCGCAGGCCGTGCACGCCGCCGCCCCCATCGCGGTGGCCGGTTCCTACGCCGAGCTGGCGGCGACGTACGCCTTCGAGGAGAAGGTCGGCAACTCCGTCGTCCACCACGAGCCGGTCGGCGTCGTCGGCGCCATCACGCCGTGGAACTACCCCCTCCACCAGATCGTCGCCAAGGTCGCCCCGGCGCTCGCGGCCGGCTGCACGATCGTGCTCAAGCCCGCCGAGGACACACCGCTCACCGCCCAGCTCTTCGCCGAGGCGGTGCACGAGGCCGGCGTCCCCGCCGGCGTCTTCAACCTGGTGACCGGCCGGGGCCCGGTCGCCGGGCAGGCCCTCGCCGAACACCCCGGCGTCGACCTGGTCTCCTTCACCGGCTCGACCGCCGTGGGCCGCCGGATCGGCGCCACCGCGGGCGCCGCGGTCAAGAGGGTCGCCCTGGAACTCGGCGGCAAGTCCGCCAACGTCATCCTCCCCAGCGCCGACCTCGCCAGGGCCGTGGGCGTCGGCGTCGCCAACGTGATGTCCAACTCCGGCCAGACGTGCAGCGCCTGGACCCGGATGCTGGTCCACCGCGACCAGTACGACCAGGCCGTGGAGCTGGCGGCCGAGGCCGCCGCCAAGTACGGCGACCGGATCGGCCCCCTGGTCAACGCCAAGCAGCGGGAACGCGTGCGCGGCTACATCGAGAAGGGCGTCGCCGAGGGCGCGCGCCTGGTGGCCGGCGGCCCCGAAGCGCCGCGCGAGGAGGGCTACTTCGTGAGCCCGACGGTCTTCGCCGACGTGACCGAGGACATGACCATCGCCCAGGAGGAGATCTTCGGCCCCGTCCTGTCCGTCCTCCGCTACGACGACGAGGACGACGCCCTGCGCATCGCCAACGGCACGGTCTACGGACTCGCCGGCGCGGTCTGGGCCGGCGACGAGGCCGAGGCGGTCGCCTTCGCCCGCCGCATGGACACCGGCCAGGTCGACATCAACGGCGGACGCTTCAACCCGCTGGCCCCCTTCGGCGGCTACAAGCAGTCCGGCGTGGGCCGCGAGCTGGGCCTGCACGGCCTGACCGAGTACCTCCAGACCAAGTCCCTCCAGTTCTAGCCACGGGAGCACTCCACGTCATGGCCGTCCGTACCGCTGTCCGTGCCGCCGTCGTCCCCGCCGTGGGCGCCCCCCTGGAGGTCACCGGGATAGAGCTGCCCGAGCCCGGCCCGGGACAGATCCGGGTGAAGCTCGCCGCCGCCGGCGTCTGTCACTCCGACCTGTCCCTGTCCAACGGCACCATGCGCGTGCCGCTGCCCGCCGTCCTCGGTCACGAGGGCGCCGGCACGGTCCTCTCCGTCGGCGAGGGCGTCACCCACGTCGCCCCCGGCGACGACGTGGTCCTCAACTGGGCCCCGTCCTGCGGCGCCTGTCACGCCTGTTCCCTCGGCGAGGTCTGGCTGTGCGCGAACGCCCTGACCGGCGCCGCGAACACGCACGCCCGCCGCGCCGACGACGGCACCGACCTCCACCCCGGCCTCAATGTGGCCGCGTTCGCCGAGGAGACCGTGGTGGACGCCGGGTGCGTGCTGCCCTGCCCCGACGGCATCCCGCTCAACGACGCCGCGCTGCTCGGCTGCGCCGTCCTCACCGGCTACGGTGCCGTCCACCACTCGGCGAAGGTCCGCGAGGGCGAGACGGTCGCCGTGTTCGGCGTCGGGGGAGTGGGCCTCGCGACCCTCCAGGCGGCCCGGATCGCGGGCGCCGCGAAGATCGTCGCCGTCGACGTGTCCCCGGAGAAGGAGGAGCTGGCCCGCGCCGCCGGCGCCACCGACTACCTCGTCGCCTCCGACACCACCGCCCGCGAGATCCGCGCCCTCACCGGCAAGCAGGGCGTCGACGCCGCCGTCGAGTGCGTCGGCCGCGCGGTCACCATCCGCACCGCCTGGGAGTCCACCCGGCGCGGCGGCCGCACCACGGTCGTCGGCATCGGCGGCAAGGACCAGCAGGTGACCTTCAACGCCCTGGAGATCTTCCACTGGGGCCGCACCCTGTCCGGCTGCGTCTACGGCAACGCCGACCCGGCCCGCGACCTCCCGGTGCTGGCCGAGCACGTCCGCGCCGGCCGGCTGGACCTCGGCGCCCTGGTGACCGAACGCATCGCCCTGGACGGCATCCCCGCCGCCTTCGAGAACATGCTGGCGGGCAAGGGCGGGCGGGCGCTGGTGGTGTTCTAGCGACCCGCGCCGACGCACCCGGGGCCAGGGGGGTGCCGGGCAGCCCCGGCACCCCCCGCCCCCCGTGCCCGCGCCCCCCTGACGGCCGCCCTTCGATAAACATCCCGCACAACCGTTGACCACATACCGTCCGGTCAGTACGTTCCCGGGAACGTCCCACACGTCCCCGACGTCCCCCCCCGTACCACCGGAGCGTGCACGTATGGACACCACCCCCTCCGCTCAGCCCCTCCCCACCACCGCCCCGCCCGCGGCCCCCAACCGCCGCCGCGTCGCCACCGCCGCGGCCCTCGCGTCGGCCGTCGAGTGGTACGACTACTTCGTCTTCGGCATCGCCGCCGCCCTCGTCCTCGGCGACCTGTACTTCCCGGCGGGCAGCCCCACCGCCGGGGTCCTGGCCGCCTTCGCCACCTTCGCCGTCGGCTTCCTCGCCCGGCCCATCGGCGGCGTCGTCGCCGGCCAGCTCGGTGACAAGAGGGGCCGCAAGCCGATGCTGGTCCTCGCGCTCACCCTGATGGGCGTGGCCACCACGGGCATCGGCCTGCTGCCCACGTACGAGACCATCGGCGTCGCCGCCCCGATCCTGCTGGTCCTGCTCCGCATCGCGCAGGGCGTCGCCGTAGGTGCCCAGTGGGGCGGCGCGATGCTGCTGGCCACCGAGTACGCCCCCGAGGGCAAGCGCGGCATCTACGGCAGCGTCGTCCAGCTCGGTGTCCCCATCGGGGTGGTCACCGCCAACACCGTCTTCCTGCTGGCCGGTGCGTTCACCTCCGAGTCCGCCTTCGAGGCCTGGGGCTGGCGGGTGCCGTTCGTGGTAGGCCTGCTCGTCCTCGGTCTCGCCTGGTACATCCACACCCGCGTCGAGGAGACCCCCGAGTTCCGCGCGGCCGAGCGGGCGCTGGCCGAGAAGGAGCAGGGCGAGCAGTCCTCGCCGCTGCGCACGATCGTGCGCGAGCACCTCGGCACCGTGCTGCTGGCCGGCGGCTCCTTCGCCGTGAACACCGCGACGTTCTACATCCTCATCACCGGCGTCCTCGACTACACCACCCGCGAACTGGACATGGACCACGGCGCGGTGCTCGCCGTCTCGCTGTGCGTCAGCCTCACCCAGCTCGTGCTGATCCCGGCCGCCGCCGCGCTGTCCGACAGGTTCGGCCGCATCCGGGTCTACACCGCCGGCGCGGTCGGCATCGCCGTGTGGGCCGTCCCGATGTTCCTGCTCATCGACACCGGCTCGCTGGTGTGGCTCGCGGTCGGCACCTTCGTCGCCAGCTGCTTCCTCAGCATCATGTACGGGCCCCAGGCCGCCCTGTTCGCCGAGCTGTTCACGCCGGAGATGCGCTACACCGGCGCCTCGCTCGGCTACCAGATCGCGGCCGTCGGCGGGGGCGGCCTCGCGCCCTTCGTCATGGTGCTGCTCCTGGAGGCCACGGGTACCTCGATGGCCGTCTCCGGCTACATCGTCGCCCTCTCGGTGATCGCCCTGGTGTCCATCAAGGTGCTGGCCGACCGGGCGCGTTCACGCTGACCCAGTGACGTTCTCGGGCCGCGACTCCAGGGCTTCGGCCGGGGCCGCGGCCCGCGGCCGCCTCCGGGACCGCGACACCGCCACGCCCGCCAGGCACAGCACGCCGCCGGCGAGGGTGAGCAGCCCCGGCACCTCGCCGAGGGCCAGCCACGACATCAGGACCACGAGCGCGGGCACGGCGTACGTGGTCGCGCCCATGCGGCCGGCGGTCGTACGGGCCAGGGCGTAGGCCCACGTCGTGAACGCCAGCGCGGTCGGGAACACGCCCAGGTAGACCATGTTCAGCGTCGCGGAGAGCGGCGCGTCGGCCGCCTCCGACACCAGCTGCCCGGTGAACGGCAGGCAGAGAACCGCTCCGACCAGGCATCCGTACGTCGTCACCTGGAGCGCGCCGGCGTGGCCCAGCGCGGGCTTCTGGGTCACCACCCCGCCCGCGTAGGCAACGGCGGCCAGCAGGCACAGCACCACCCCGAACAGCGAGGAACCGCCCTCGCCGGACATCGACAGCCCCACGGTCACCGCACCGGCGAACGACACCGCCATTCCCGCCAGCAGCCTCGGCGGCAGCGCGTCTCCGAGCAGCCGGGCGCCGAGCAGGGCGATGAGGATCGGCCCGACGTTCACCACGAGGGCGGCCGTACCGGCGTCCACCTGCTGCTCGCCCCAGTTCAGGACGACCATGTAGAAGCCGAACCAGAGCAGGCCCGACACCGCGATCCCGCGCCAGGCGGGGCGCGGCGGCAGCCCCTCCCGGCGCAGCAGGCAGATCACGCCGAGCGTCAGAACCCCCGACAGCAGCCGGCCGAGCGCCAGCGCGCCCGGGGAGTAGGCCTCGCCCGCGCTGCGGATGGAGACGAAGGCCGAGGCCCACAGCACGACGGTGACCGCGGCCGCGCAGGCGGCGAGGAGGTCCGGACGGCGGGACGGGGTGGTGCGCATCATGCTCCCGAGGCTAGGAAGGAAGGGCGGAGGCGACCGGCGGAATTCGGACGGGGACGCGCGGCTCAGCGCAGCGAGACCGGATCGATGCCCAGCAAGCCGGACAGTGCCTCCTCGCCCGCCGGCGTCACCTTCACCGCCCGCCCGGAGCCGATGCGCACGCACCAGCCCGAGTCCAGGGCGTGCCGGCACAGGGCCGCACCCGCGACGCCCGCGAGGTGGGGGCGGCGTTCGGTCCAGTCGAGGCAGGCCCGGGCCAGCGGTCGGCGACCGGTGCGCCTCAGGGCGATCCCGGCGGTCTCGAACCAGCCGAGCCCCGCGTCCGTGAGCGCGAAGCCGGTGTCCTGGCGCAGCAGCCCGCGACCGGTCAGCGCGTCGGTGACCGCGATCCCGAGCCGCCCGGCGAGATGGTCGTAGCAGGTGCGTCCCCGGGCCATCGCCGACCCGGCGCTCGACGCCCGCAAGGTGCGCGGACGCCGCGCCTCGGGCGCCACCCGCGCGGCCAGGTCCTCCACCAGCTGCGCGACCCGCTCGTCGGCCAGGCGCACGTACCGGTGCCGCCCCTGCCGCTCCTCGGCCAGCAGCCCGCCCGCGACGAGCTTGCCCAGGTGCTCGCTCAGCGTGGAGGCGGCCACCCCGGCGTGCCGGGCCAGCTCACCGGCGGTCCACGCCCGCCCGTCGAGCAGGGCCAGCAGGCAGGCGGCCCTGGTCTCGTCGGCGATCAGCCCGGCCAGCCGCGCGAGTCCCGGGGCTCCGGCGTCCTTCTCGGTCATGCGTTCCAGGATGAGGGACGCACGGTTCGGCGCCGGCCGAAGTGTCCTCAGGTGCCCCGAGCCACCTGCGCGTACTGCTGTGCCAGCCCGTCCAGCAGCGCGGTCAGCCCGGTCTCGAAGGCCCGCTCGTCGATCTTCTCCTGCTGCTCGGCCAGGAGGTGGGCCTTTCCCAGGTGCGGATAGTCGGCCGGGTCGTAGGCGCTCGCGTCGTCCGGGAAGCCCCGGGCGAAGGAGCCGAGCGCGGAACCCATGACGAAGTACCGCATCAGCGCGCCGATGGAGGTGGCCTGGGCCGGCGGCCAGCCCGCCCGGACCATCGCGCCGTAGACGGCGTCCGCGAGGTGCAGCGCGGCCGGCCGGCGGCCGGGGCCGTGGGCCAGGACCGGGACGATGTTCGGATGGTCGCGCAGGGCCGCCCGGTAGGAGACGGCCCAGTCGTGCAGCGCGGTCCGCCAGTCCCGGCCGTCCTCGAACATCGACAGGTCGACCTGGGCGCTCACCGAGTCGGCGACGGCCTCCAGGATCTCGTCCTTGGTGCGGAAGTGGTTGTACAGCGAGGGGCCGCTGACCCCCAGCTCCGCCGCGAGCCGGCGGGTGGAGACGGCCGCGAGGCCCTCCGCGTCCACCAGCGCGCGGGCCGTCTCGACGATCCGGTCGGTGCTGAGCAGGGGCTTGCGCGGTCGGGCCATGGCGCACATAGTAGGGCTGCGAGCAGAAACTAGCAGTGCTAATTTAAATGTACGGCTTTCAAGAACGATGCAAGCTACGACGCAAGCCTTCTTTCCTGTGGGGTGACTCGGCATGAACCTGGAGCTCAGCGAGGAGCAGGCCGCCGTACGGCAGCTCGCCCGGGACTTCGTGGAGCGCGAGATCGCCCCCAACGTCGTCGCCTGGGACCGGGCCGAGGAGGTCGACCGGGCGATCGTGAAGAAGCTCGGCGAGGTCGGCTTCCTCGGGCTCACCGTCGACGAGGAGTACGGCGGCTCCGGTGGCGACCACCTCGCCTACTGCCTGGTGACGGAGGAGCTGGGCCGCGGCGACAGCTCCGTGCGCGGCATCGTCTCGGTCTCCCTCGGTCTGGTCGCCAAGACCATCGCCGCCTGGGGCGACGAGGAGCAGAAGCGGCGCTGGCTGCCGGGGCTCACCTCCGGCGAGTACGTCGGCTGCTTCGGCCTGACCGAGCCCGGCACGGGGTCGGACGCCGGGAACCTGACCACCCGCGCGGTGCGCGACGGCGACGACTACGTCGTCAACGGCACCAAGATGTTCATCACCAACGGCACCTGGGCCGACGTCGTGCTGCTCTTCGCCCGTTCCACCGACGCGCCCGGCCACAAGGGCGTCTCCGCCTTCCTGGTGCCCACCGACACGCCCGGCCTGTCCCGCCGTACCGTCCACGGCAAGCTCGGACTGCGCGGCCAGGCCACCGCCGAACTCGTCCTGGAGGACGTCCGCGTCCCCGCCTCGGCGATGCTCGCCCCGGAGGGCAAGGGCTTCTCGGTCGCCATGTCGGCCCTGGCCAAGGGGCGGATGTCGGTCGCGGCGGGCTGCGTCGGCATAGCCCAGGCAGCCCTGGACGCGGCCGTGAGGTACGCGGGCGAGCGCGAGCAGTTCGGGAAGACCATCGCCCATCACCAGCTCGTCCAGGAGCTGATCAGCGACATCGCCCTCGACGTGGACGCGGCCCGGCTGCTGACCTGGCGCGTCGCCGACCTGATCGACCGCGGACAGCCCTTCACGGTCGAGTCCTCCAAGGCCAAGCTGTTCGCCTCGGAGGCCGCCGTCCGTGCCGCCAACAACGCCCTCCAGGTCTTCGGCGGGTACGGCTACATCGACGAGTACCCGGCCGGAAAGCTGCTGCGCGACGCGCGCGTGATGACCCTCTACGAGGGCACCAGTCAGATCCAGAAGCTGGTCATCGGGCGGGCGCTGACCGGGGTCTCGGCCTTCTGAGCGCCCGGTGGGAGCTGCCTGAGTACGAGAACTGAGTACGTCGGCGGATGTGGCCCGGACCACATCCGCCGATCCTTTTCCCCATGAGTGACACACCGGTCAAGCAGCAGAGCACGGCGGCCTTCTACGGCCAGGCCGTGGCCTCGTTCGCGGTCGCGATGATCGCCACCGCCGTCGGCATCTACAACCTCCAGGCCGACGCGTGGGTGCGCGCCTTCCTCGCCGTCGCCGTCCTGTACCTCGTCACCTCGGCCTTCACGCTGGCCAAGATCATCCGTGACCGCCAGGAGGCCGTCCAGATCGTCAGCCGGGTCGACCAGGCCCGGCTGGACAAGCTCCTCGCCGAGCACGACCCCTTCGAGAAGCTGAGCTGACGCCCGCCGTACGCCGCCGCGCTAAGCGACCGCTCATACTCGGCGGTATGGTGGTGCTCCTGTCACCGAGAGGGGCGAACAAGCGATGAGTACGGCGGCCGAGACGACGGGCGGCGACATCGAGCCGTGGGAAGAGGTCACCCCGGACGCGGCCCGGCGGCTCCTGGTCGCCGCGGTGGAGGCCTTCGCCGAGCGCGGGTACCACGCGACCACGACCCGCGACATCGCCGGGCGGGCCGGCATGAGCCCGGCCGCGCTCTACATCCACTACAAGACGAAGGAAGAACTGCTCCACCGCATCAGCAGGATCGGTCACGACCGGGCGGTCGCCATCCTGCGGACCGCGGCCCAGGGCGAGGGCAGCGCCACCGAACGGCTCGCCGACGCCGTGAGCTCCTTCGTGCGCTGGCACGCCGGGCGCCGCACGACCGCGCGGGTGGTGCAGTACGAGCTGGACGCGCTCGGCCCCGAGGCCCGCGACGAGATCCTCGCCCTGCGCCGGCAGTGCGACGCCGCGGTGCGCGGCATCATCGAGGACGGCGTGGCGGCGGGCGAGTTCGACGTGCCGGACGTCAAGGGCACGACGCTGGCCGTGCTGTCGCTCTGCATCGACGTCGCCCGCTGGTTCAACGTGAACGGTCCGCGCACGCCCGACGAGGTCGGCGCCCTCTACGCCGACCTCGTGCTGCGCATGGTGGGCGCCGAACCGGCCGGCGCCGCTCAGGGGCGGTAGGTCAGAGGTAGTAGCGGGAGACCGACTCGGCGACGCACACCGGCTTGTCGCCGCCCTCGCGCTCCACGGTGAAGGCGACGGCCACCTGGATGCCGCCCTTGACGTCCTCGACCCCGGTGATCGTCGCCGTGGCGCGCAGGCGCGAGCCGACGGGGACGGGGGAGGGGAAACGGACCTTGTTGGTGCCGTAGTTGACGCCCATCTTCACGCCCTCGACCCTGATCAGCTGCGGCCCGAAGAGCGGGAGGAGCGACAGGGTCAGATAGCCGTGCGCGATGGTGGTGCCGAACGGTCCGGCGGCCGCCTTCTCCGGGTCCACGTGGATCCACTGGTGGTCGCCGGTCGCCTCGGCGAACAGGTCGATCCGCTTCTGGTCGACGTCCAGCCAGTCGGTGTACCCCAGCTGCTCGCCCACCGCCGCCTTCACCTCGTCGGCGGATGTGAAGATCCTCGGCTCTGCCATGTCCCGGCCTCTCTGCTCGCTCGACCTGTGTGATCGACCCGGGTGCTCGACACGTGTGCCCGACCCGTGTGCTCGACTCTAAGCGACTGCTTAGCATGGTCGCCCGCGAAGCCCCTGTCAACGGACCGGGGGCGTCCAGGCGGGTGACCGGGTCGGTAGGGTCTGAGGAGTGCCTCAGATTCCCGAGAAGATCCACGAGCTCACGGTCGGCCAGCTCGCCGCGCGCAGCGGCGCCGCCGTCTCCGCCCTGCACTTCTACGAGTCCAAGGGCCTGATCACCAGTCGCCGCACCTCCGGCAACCAGCGCCGCTTCAGCCGTGACGCGCTGCGCCGGGTCGCCTTCGTGCGCGCGGCCCAGCGTGTGGGCATCCCGCTCGCCACGATCCGCGAGGCGCTCGCCGAACTGCCGGAGGAGCGCACGCCCACCGAGGAGGACTGGGCCCGGCTCTCCGCGTCCTGGCGCTCAGAACTGGACGAACGCATCAAGCAGCTGAACCGCCTGCGCGACCACCTCACCGACTGCATCGGCTGCGGCTGCCTGTCCCTGGACACCTGCGTCCTGTCCAACCCCGACGACGTCTTCGGTGAACGCCTCACCGGGTCCCGTCTGCTGGTGGAGCGGCGGGACACCGCGGCCCCCAAGTCCGCGAGCCGCGCCCGGGAGCGGGAGGCGGAGTGCTGCGACTGACCGCGAGGCGACGTCCGCACGGCCACGGACGCGTCCCGTCGGGGGCGCGGCATCCCCTGCGCGCCCCCGGGCCGGCTACGCCGACATCAGCAACCGTCCCCGCCGGGCGTCCGCCAGCGCGTCGGGGGTGAGGACGGGCCGCGGAACCAGGATTCCGCAGTCCGTGCAGACGGGGCCCGTGGAGGGCTCGTGGTCGAGGTCGTACTTCCAGACGAGGCGCTCCCCGTCGCAGACCGGGCACACCGAGCCCGGTTCGCGCTCCAGCGCGGAGATCAGCCCGCGCAGCACCTCCGCCAGCGGCCCGTCGGGGTGGACCCGGGGGTCGTCGCACCAGGCGACCCCGAAACCGCCCCAGGTCAGCCGGTGCCAGTCGTCCACGCTGCCCGGCCTGCGCAGCCCGTCGTGCTTCTCCTTCCTGCGCCGCTCGGCGAACTCGACCTCGTAGGCCAGCCACACCGACCGCGCCTCCTCCAGCTCCTCCAGTGCGGCCACGAGCCGCGCTGGGTCCGGGGAGCGGTCCTCCGGGCCGAACCCGGCCCGCGAGCACAGATGGTCCCAGGTCGCCCTGTGCCCGTAAGGGGCGAACCGTTCAAGGCACTTGCGCAGCGAGTAGCGCCGTAGCGCCAGGTCGCACCGTGGATCTCGGACCTGTCTCGCGAGACTCCGGAAACCGGCCATCGCCCTGCACCTCCGTCACACCTGCACCTGTACTTCGGTCACTTCGGCGTCGTCCAGCGGACGTCGCCGAATAGACGTATCGACAGGCGATTCGGCTCCATCCGCTTTCCGATGCCCCTCATAAGCCGATCCACCCGCTCCGAAAAGTGACGCATGTTCATCTTCCAACTCGGGGATACCGGCGGTAACGTCCGGCCAACCCCCAGTCGGGAGGAGCTGCCATGCCACGGCGCACCCCACGCAACGCCCTCGACAGACTGAGAACTCCCCGCGGCTTCCACGGGTTCCTGAAGGGCGCGTCCGTATGCGCCCTCGTTGCCGGCCTTTTGTCACCGCTTTCCCCGGCGATGGCCGCCGACGCCGGAATCCCGGCCGCACCCGCCGCACCCGCGGCCGCGAACGACCACTGCGGCGGCCAGTGTTCGGACATCCTGCCGCCCGGCCAGAACGGCAACGCCACCCTCGCCCAGATCCTGCTCAACCAGGCTTTCGGCACCCAGCCCGCCCACGCCGAGGACCAGCTCGGGCCCTACGCGAACCTCGCCACCGGCTACACCGGCCTGACCAACGACAAGATCAACACCTTCTTCAACGACGCCTCCTTCGGCGTCCCCGACGGCCAGGTCGCCTCCACGGTCCGCCCCGCCGGACGCGACGACGTGACGATCGTCCGGGACAAGAGGACCGGTGTGCCGCACATCACCGGCACCACCCGCTACGGCACCGAGTTCGGCGCGGGCTACGCCGCCGCCCAGGACCGGCTGTGGCTGATGGACCTCTTCCGGCACGTCGGGCGCGGCCAGTTGACCCCCTTCGCCGGCGGGGCCCCCGCCAACCAGGGACTGGAGCAGCAGTTCTGGCGCAGCGCCCCCTACACCGAGGCCGACCTGGAGGCGCAGATCGAGAGCGCCGCCGCCAAGGCCGGGGAGCGCGGCAAGCTGGCCCTCGCGGACGTGGATGCCTACCTCGCCGGCATCAACGCCTACATCGACGCCTCCGACAAGGGCCGCTACTTCCCCGGCGAGTACGTCCTGACCGGCCACAAGAACGCCATCACCAACGCCGGTACCATCGAGCACTTCGAGCGCGCCGACCTGGTCGCGCTGGCCTCCGTCATCGGCTCCCTCTTCGGCTCCGGAGGCGGCGGCGAGGTCACCAACGCGCTCTCGCTGCTCGCCGCCCAGGAGAAGTACGGGGTCGAAGAGGGCACGAAGGTCTGGGAGTCCTTCCGGCAGCGCAACGACCCCGAGGCCGTCCTCACCCAGCAGGACGGCAGCTTCCCGTACCTGACCCCGCCCGGGAACCCGCGGGGCCGCGCCCTGCCCGACCCCGGCTCGGTCGAGGCGGAGCCCCTGGTGCACGACCGTACGGGCAGCGCGGCCGCGTCGAGCGCGACCGGTGCCTCCGCCGGCGCGGCGGACGCGGCCCTCTTCTCGGCCCGGCGCGGCATGTCCAACGCGCTCGTCGTCAGCGGCGAGCACACCGCGAGCGGCCACCCGGTCGCCGTCTTCGGCCCGCAGACCGGATACTTCGCGCCCCAGCTCCTCATGCTCCAGGAGATACAGGGCCCCGGCATCAGCGCCCGCGGCGCCTCGTTCGCGGGTCTGAGCATGTACGTCGAACTCGGCCGCGGCCAGGACTACGCGTGGAGCGCGACCACCTCGGGTCAGGACATCATCGACACCTACGCGGTCGAACTGTGCCAGGACGACCACCACTACCTCTACCGCGGCGAATGCACGCCGATGGAGAAGGTCGAGCGGAAGAACGCCTGGAAGCCCACCGTCGCCGACGGCACCAAGGCCGGCTCCTACACGATGCGGGTCTGGCGCACCGAGTACGGCCCGGTCCAGTACCGGGCCACGGTCGACGGCAAGAAGGTCGCCTACACCTCCCTGCGCTCCTCGTTCATGCACGAGGCCGACTCGATCATCGGCTTCCAGATGCTCAACGACCCGGAATACCTGAACAGCCCCGAGCGCTTCCAGAGCGCGGTGCAGCACATCAACTACACCTTCAACTGGTTCTACGCCGACTCCGAGCACACCGCGTACTACAACAGCGGCGACAACCCGGTACGGGCGGACGGCGTCGACGCCGACTTCCCGGTCTGGGCCGGCCCGGCGTACGAATGGCGGGACTGGGACCCGGCCGCCAACACCGCCCGCTACACTCCGCCCTCCGCCCACCCGCAGTCCCTGGACCAGGACTACTACGTCTCCTGGAACAACAAGCAGGCCAGGGACTACACCACCGCACCCTGGGGCAACGGCTCCGTCCACCGCGGCAACCTGCTCGACGACCGCGTCCAGAAGCTGGTCGCCGAGGGCGGCGTCACCCGGGCCGCGCTGGTGAAGGCGATGGCCGAGGCGGGCCTCGCCGACCTGCGGGCCGAGGACGTGGTGCCCGGCCTGCTGAAGGTGATCGAGTCGGCCCCGGTCACCGACCCCGCGGCGAAGACGGCCGTGGACCGGCTCAAGGCGTGGACCGCGGCGGGCTCCCTGCGCACGGAGACGTCGGCCGGCTCGAAGAAGTACGCGCACGCCGACGCCGTCCGCACCCTGGACGCCTGGTGGCCGCTGCTGGTGAAGGCCGAGTTCGAACCGGGCCTCGGCACCGGCCTGTACACCGCCTTCACCCGCAACCTGCCCGTCGACGAGTCACCGTCCGCCGCCCACGGCCCGACCGGCGCCCACGCCGGCAGCGCCTTCCAGTACGGCTGGTGGAGCTATGTCGACAAGGACATCCGGTCCGTGCTCGGTGAACCCGTCAAGGGTCCCCTGGCGCGCGAGTACTGCGGCGGCGGCGACCTGGCCGCCTGCCGGGACACCCTGGTCGCCACCCTGAAGGAGGCGGCGGCCCGGACGCCCGCCCAGGTCTACCCCGGCGACGAGAACTGTTCGGCGGGCGACCAGTGGTGTGCCGACTCGGTGATCCACCGCACCCTCGGCGGCATCAAGCACGGCGGCATCAGCTGGCAGAACCGGCCGACCTACCAGCAGGTCGTGGAGTTCACGTCCCACCGGTGACCGGCCGGTCCGGCGGTCACCTGTAGAGGAGGTACTGGCGGCGCGTCCGGCGGAACGCCGCCAGTTCCTCCTGCCAGGCGCCCACCACCTCGTCGGCGTCCGCGTCCGCGTCGATCATCGTGCGCACCCGGGTGGACCCGGTGAGCTTGTCGATCCAGTTGTCCGGCCGCCAGGCGAAGCCGTCCCAGCTCCGCCTGGCGGTCACCAGGAGCGCGATCCCGGTGCGCACCGGGTCGAAGGCGGCCCGGTCGTGCACGTGGAGCTGCACGCCGCCGACGGTCTTCCCCTGGAACTTGGAGAAGGTGGGCGCGAAGTACGCCTCCCTGAACCGCACACCGGGCAGGCCGAGCTCGTTCGCGGCGGCGGCCCAGCTCCCGTCGATGCCCTCTGCCCCGATCAACTCGAACGGACGGGTGGTGCCGCGCCCCTCCGACAGGTTCGTGCCCTCGAACAGGCACGTCCCCGAGTACACCAGCGCGCACTCCGGCGTCGGCATGTTCGGGCTCGGCGGCACCCAGGGCAGCCCGGAGGTGTCGAAGAACTCCGAGCGCTTCCAGCCGGACATCGTCACGGTCTCCAGCGGCACCGGCGACTGGAGGAACTCGCCGTTGAAGAGCCGGGCCAGCTCGGCGACCGTCATGCCGTGCGCCTGCGCGACGGGTTTGCGGCCGACGAAGGTCGCGAACTCCTCGTGCAGGACCGGACCGAGGGCCGCCCGCCCGGTCACCGGGTTCGGCCGGTCCAGGACCACGAACCGCTTGCCCGCGAGCCGGGCCGCCTCCATGCAGTCGAACAGCGTCCAGATGTACGTGTAGAAGCGCGCGCCCACGTCCTGGATGTCGAAGACGACGGTGTCCACGCCGGACGCCGTGAAGATGTCCGCGAGCGGCTGCCCGCTCTTCAGGTACGTGTCGTAGACCGGCAGGCCGGTCGCCGGGTCGTCGTACCGCCCTTCGGAACCGCCCGCCTGCGCGGTGCCCCGGAAACCGTGCTCGGGGCCGAAGACGGCGATCAGGTCCACGCGGTCGTCGGCGTGCATGACGTCGACGATGTGGCGTACGTCCCTGGTGACGCCGGTCGGGTTGGTCACGACGCCGACCCGCTGCCCGTCGAGCGGGGCGTAGCCGTCGTCGGCGAGGCGCTCGAAGCCGGTGCGCAGCCGGCGGCCGCCGTGGCCCTCCGGCGCCGCCTGTGCCGTGCCGGTCGCGGCGGCCGTGGTGGCCGCCGTGGTGGCCGCGACCGCGGCCGTCGTGGCGAGCAGGGACCGTCTGGACAGCGTCATGCGGTGACCTCCGTGATCGCGGCGGGTGTCATGCGCACGCACGCTAACCCGCGCTCCCGGCCGTACGGAATGGAGTAGACCGCGTTTCGCCCCTTCCGTCGTACATACCGACTGGTTAGTCTGACGTTGCACCGGGCCCACGCAGGTGGCGCCGCAGCCGTGTCGAAGGAGACCGATGGTGGAAGCCGTGCAGGATGCCTCAGTCGTGGTCACCGGAGCGGGGGGCGGCATAGGCGCCGCCCTGGCCCGCCGCTTCGCCGCCGAGGGCGCCCGCGTCGTCGTCAACGACCTGGACGCCGACCGGGCGAAGGCCGTCGCCGAGGAGATCGGCGGCATCGCGGTCCCGGGGGACGCCTCCGCGGTCGTCGGCGAGGCCCGCGAGGCGCTGGGCGGCACGGTCGACGTGTACTGCGCCAACGCGGGCGTCGGCTCCGGAGGTTCACAGGCGGCGGACGAGGCGGTCTGGGCGCTCGCCTGGGACGTCAACGTCATGGCCCACGTGCGCGCGGCCCACGAGCTGATCCCCGACTGGCTGGAGCGCGGCAGCGGCCGCTTCGTCTCCACCGTCTCCGCCGCCGGTCTGCTCACCATGATCGGCGCCGCCCCCTACAGCGTCACCAAGCACGGCGCCTACGCCTTCGCCGAGTGGCTGTCCCTGACGTACCGCCACCGCGGCGTCAAGGTGCACGCCATCTGCCCGCAGGGCGTGCGCACCGACATGCTCACCGCGAGCGGCAGCGCGGGCGAACTGGTCCTCCAGCCCACCGCGATCGAACCCCAGGACGTCGCGGACGCCCTTTTCAAGGGCATCGAGGAGGACCGCTTCCTCATCCTCCCGCACCCCGAGGTCGCCGCGTACTACCAGGCCCGCGCCGCCGAGCCCGACCGGTGGCTGCACGGCATGAACCGGCTCCAGCGGCAGTGGGAGGAGGCGACGGCCCGATGACCGGCTCCCCTTACGCGTCCAGGCCCTGGCTGGACCTGCTGACCGACGCCCAGAAGGCGCCGCTCGACCCGGACGCCTCCCTGGTGCACGCCCTGCGCCGGGCCGCGGCCGAGGCGCCCGACCGCGCCTTCCTCGCCTACTTCGACGGCCGCCTCACCTACCGCGAGGTCGACGACCTCAGCGACTCCGTCGCCGGGCACCTCGCCGCGCGCGGGCTGGAGCGCGGGGACCGGGTCGCGGTCCTGCTGCAGAACTCGCCGCACTTCGTGCTCGCGGTGCTGGGGGCCTGGAAGGCCGGCGCGGTGGTCGTGCCGGTCAACCCGATGTACAAGGCGGGGGAGGTCGGCCACGTCCTGCGGGACGGCGAGGTGGCCGCCCTGATCTGCTCCGACCGGGCCTGGGAGTCGTACCTGCGCGAGACGGCGGCCGAGTCGCCGGTGCGGATCGTGCTCACCGGGTGCGAGCTGGACTTCCAGAGCCGCCAGGACGCGCGCGTGCTCACCTTCGAGCGGCTGCCGGCCGCCCCCGACGCCGAGGACCTCACCGAGGCGGCCCGCGCGGGGCACGAGGCCCCGGCCGGACGCGACCCGGAGCCGGGTGACACCGCGCTGATCAGCTACACCTCCGGCACCAGCGGCACCCCCAAGGGCGCGACCAACACGCACCGCAACATCATGTACAACGCCGAACGCCAGCGCACCGGCCTCGGCCTGCCCGAGGCACCGGTCTACTTCGCGCTGGCGCCGCTGTTCCACATCACCGGCATGGTCTGCGAGCTGGGCGCCTGCCTGAACAGCACGGGCACGCTCGTCCTGGCGTACCGCTTCGAGGCCGGCGTGGTGCTGGACGCGTTCGCCGAGCACCGGCCGCACTACACGGTCGGCCCGTCCACCGCCTTCATGGCGCTGGCCGCCCACCCGTCCGTCACCCGGGAGCACTTCGCCTCCTTCGCGAACATCTCCTCGGGCGGCGCGCCGCTGCCGCCCGCCCTGGTGGAGAAGTTCCGCGCGGGTTTCGGGCCGTACATCCGCAACGGCTACGGGCTCACCGAGTGCACGGCGCCCTGTGCCTCGGTCCCGCCGCACCTGGAGGCGCCCGTCGACCCGGTCTCCGGGACCCTCGCCGTCGGCGTGCCCGGCCCCGACACGGTCGTCCGCGTCGTCGACGACCAGGGCGCGGAAGTGCCCTTCGGGGAGCAGGGCGAGATCGTCGTCAGCGGGCCGCAGGTCGTCCCCGGCTACTGGCGCCGCCCCGACGCCACCGCCGAGACCTTCCCCGGCGGAGAGCTGCGCACCGGCGACATCGGTTTCATGGACGCCCAGGGCTGGCTCTACGTCGTCGACCGCAAGAAGGACATGATCAACGCCTCCGGCTTCAAGGTCTGGCCCCGCGAGGTCGAGGACGTCCTCTACACCCACCCGGCCGTGCGCGAGGCCGCGGTCGTCGGGGTGCCCGACGGGTACCGCGGGGAGACCGTCAAGGCGTACATCAGCCTCCGTCCGGGCGCCGACACGGACCCGGACGCCCTCGCCGCGTACTGCGAGGAGAGACTGGCCGCCTACAAATACCCGCGTCAGGTGGAGATCCTGCCCGAACTGCCGAAGACGGCGAGTGGGAAGATCCTCCGTCGGGAACTGCGTTCCCGTACGCGACAGGACGAACAGGAACGGCCACTGAACGGCCGCTGAACAGGAAAGGCAGGTGACGGCAGTGCCCAGGACCACGGACGGGGACGGCACTCCGGTGCCGCAGCGGCTCCTGGCCGCCGCCACCCGGCTCTTCGCGGAGCAGGGCTACGACCGCACCTCGGTCCAGGAGATCGTGGAGGCGGCCGGCGTCACCAAGGGCGCCCTCTACCACTACTTCGGCTCCAAGGACGACCTCCTGCACGAGGTCTACGCGCGCGTGCTGCGCCTCCAGCAGGAACGCCTGGACGCCTACGCGGACTCCGACGAGCCGGTCGAGAAGCGGGTGCGCGAGGCGGCGGCCGACGTCGTCGTCACCACCATCGACAACCTCGACGACGCGTCGATCTTCTTCCGCTCCATGCACCAGCTGAGTCCGGAGAAGAACAAGCAGGTGCGCGCCGAGCGCCGGCGCTACCACGAACGCTTCCGCGCGCTCATCGAGGAGGGCCAGCGGGCCGGCGTCTTCACCAAGGAGGCCCCGGCCGACCTGGTGGTGGACTACCACTTCGGCTCCGTGCACCACCTGTCCACCTGGTACCGCCCCGACGGCCCGCTCAGCCCGCAGGAGGTCGCCGACCACCTGGCGGACCTGCTGCTGCGGGCGCTGCGTCCGTGAGGCGTCCCGTGAGGTGATCGGCGAGGGCCGCCGCCGCGGGGTTGCGCGGCCGCGGCCCGCGGCCGGCCAGTACGACGGTCCGGCCCGGCTCCGGCTGCCGGATCTCCACGCACGGCAGCCCGGCCCGCTCACCGATCCGGCGCGGCACGAACGCCACACCGATCCCGGCCCGCACCAGGTCGACCAGCA
This sequence comes from Streptomyces sp. NPDC058796, assembly GCF_042745235.1. Classification (NCBI taxonomy): domain Bacteria; kingdom Bacillati; phylum Actinomycetota; class Actinomycetes; order Kitasatosporales; family Streptomycetaceae; genus Streptomyces; species Streptomyces sp. NPDC058796. The sequence goes on along the minus strand of NZ_JBHYOP010000007.1, from coordinate 329,020 downwards.
GCCCGATCTGGGTCACGTCACAGGTGATCCGGCGCTCCAGGCCGCAGTGCGCGGCCAGGCGCCGTACCGCCGTCTCCAGACCCGTGCCCGCGCGGAAGTCGACGAACGGCTCGTCGGCCAGATCCTTGATGAGTGTCCGCCCCGCGCCGGCGAGCGGGTGGCCCGGTGCCGTGATCAGTACCAGTTCCTCCTGCCAGGCCGCGTACGGGGAGAGGCCCTCGGGCAACGCGCCCCCGTCCGGTACGAGATAGGCGAGGTCCAGCTCGCCCGCGCGCAGCGCATCGGTCAGCTCACCGACCGGCGCGTCCCGCACCGACACCTGCACGCCGGGGAAGCGGCGGTGGAAGGTGGCCAGTTCGGCCGGGAGGTCCACGCAGGTCAGCGTCTGGATCGTGCCGATCGCCACCCGGCCGGTGGCCAGCCCCGCGACGTCGGCGACCGCGTGCCGCGCCTCCTCCGCGCCGGCCAGCAGCGCGCGGGCCCGCGGCAGCAGGGCCCGGCCGGCCTCCGTGAGCACGACCCGGCGGCCCGTCCGGTCGAACAGGTCGGCGCCCAGCTCCCGTTCCAGGTTGCGGACCGAGGTGCTCAGCGCCGACTGCACGATCAGTTCGCGGCGGGCCGCGGCGGTGAAGCCGCCTTCGGTGACGACCGCCATGAAGTGGCGGAGCTGGCGGATCTCCATCCATCTATTCTAGAGATGGGCGGCAGCGACACGATCTGTTGGACCGCTGCCCGGTCCGCGAGCCAGCCTGAAGACATGACTCGCAGACCGTCACTGTGGCTCCGCCTCGTCTCGTTCGCCCGCGCGCTCGCGCACGCGGACCACCACTACAGCGGCGGCTACTAGCCCGCCGGCCGCTAGAGGTACTTCTTGATCTCCCGCCGCGCCAGCGAGCGCTGGTGCACCTCGTCCGGACCGTCGGCGATCATCAGCGTCCGCGCGCCCGCGTACAGCTCGGCCAGCGGGAAGTCCTGGCTCACGCCGCCCGCGCCGTGCAGCTGGATCGCCCGGTCGATGATGTCCACCACCGCGCGGGGCGTGGCGATCTTGATGGCCTGGATCTCGGTGTGGGCGCCCTTGTTGCCGACCGTGTCCATCAGCCAGGCGGTCTTGAGCACGAGGAGCCGCAGCTGCTCGACGGTGACCCGGGCGTCCGCGATCCAGTTGTGGACCACGCCCTGCTGGGCCAGGGCCTTGCCGAAGGCCTCGCGGGACACCGCGCGGCGGCACATCAGCTCGATCGCGCGCTCGGCCATGCCGATCAGCCGCATGCAGTGGTGGATGCGGCCCGGGCCCAGGCGCGCCTGGGCGATGGCGAAACCGCCGCCCTCCTCGCCGATCAGGTTCGACACCGGCACCCGCGCGTGGTCGAAGGTCACTTCGGCGTGGCCGCCGTGGTAGTGGTCCTCGTAGCCGAAGACCTGCATGGCCCGGTTGACGGTCACGCCGGGCGTGTCGCGCGGAACCAGCACCATGGACTGCTGGCGGCGGATGTCCGCCCCGTCCGGGTCCGTCTTGCCCATCACGATGAAGATCTTGCAGTCCGGGTTCATCGCCCCGGAGATGTACCACTTGCGGCCGGTGATGACGTACTCGTCGCCGTCGCGCTCGATGTGCGTGGTGATGTTCGTGGCGTCGGAGGAGGCCACGTCCGGCTCGGTCATCGCGAAGGCCGAGCGGATCTCACCGGCGAGCAGCGGCTCCAGCCACTGCTTGCGCTGCGCCTCGTCGGCGAACTGGGCCAGCACCTCCATGTTCCCGGTGTCCGGGGCGGCGCAGTTCGTCGCCGTGGGTGCCAGCTGCGGGCTGCGGCCGGTGATCTCGGCGAGCGGGGCGTACTGGAGGTTGGTGAGGCCGGCGCCGTGCTCGGCGTCGGGGAGGAAGAGGTTCCACAGGCCCTGGCGGCGCGCCTCGGCCTTGAGGTCCTCGACGACCTGCGGGGTGTCCCAGGGGGAGGCGAGCCGGGCGCGCTGCTCGTGGGCCACCTGCTCGGCCGGGTAGACGTACTCGTCCATGAAGGCGAGCAGCTTGGCGCGGAGTTCCTCGGTGCGTGCGTCGAACGCGAAGTCCATGGCGGGTCAGCCCTCCTGAAGGGTGGTCAGGCCGTGCTCGATGAAGACGGGGACGAGGTCGCCGATGCGGTCGAAGCCGCGGCCGACCGTCTGGCCCAGCGTGTAGCGGTAGTGGATGCCCTCCAGGATCACGGCGAGCTTGAACCAGGCGAACGCCGTGTACCAGGCGACGGCGGACACGTCGCGTCCCGAGCGCGCGGCGTACCGCTCGATCAGCTCGGCGGGGGCGGGGTGGCCGGGGGCCTGGGCCGTGGTGGAGACGGGGGAGTCGGGCATGCCGAGCGGGCTGCTGTACATCGCCAGCAGGCCGAGGTCGGTGAGCGGGTCGCCGAGGGTGGACATCTCCCAGTCGAGGATCGCCCGGATCTCGTCGTCCTCCCCGCCGATCAGGACGTTGTCGAGGCGGTAGTCGCCGTGCACGACGGTCGGGGCGGGTGAGCGGGGCAGTTCCCGGCCGAGGGTGGCGTGCAGCTCGTCGATGCCGGCCAGGTCGCGGTCGCGGGAGGCGTCCAGCTGCTTGGCCCAGCGTCGGAGCTGGCGGTCCAGGAAGCCCTCGGGGCGGCCGAAGTCCGCGAGGCCCGCCTCGGCGGGGTCCACCGCGTGCAGGCCGACGAGCGTGTCGACGAGGTTCAGCACGGCGGCCCGGGTGCGCTCCGGGCCGAGCGGGGCGAGCTGTTCCGCGGTGCGGTACGGGGTGCCCTCCACGAACTCCATGACGTAGAAGGGCGACCCGAGGACGTCCTCGTCCTCGCAGAGCAGGACCGGACGCGGCACCGGTACGTCGGTGGGGTGCAGGGCGCTGATCACGCGGTGTTCGCGCTTCATGTCGTGGGCGGTGGCCAGGACATGGCCCAGCGGGGGTCGTCTCACGACCCAGCGCGCGGTACCGTCCGTAACCGCGTACGTGAGGTTCGACCGTCCGCCCTCGATCAGCCGGCCGGACAGCGGGCCGGTCACCAGCCCGGGACGCTCGCGGTCGAGCAGGCCGCGCAACCGGTCGAGATCGAGTCCGGGCGGGTGGTCGGGGCTCATGCGTCGCTCCTACTGGCTGGTGACAGTACCCGACTCATGATGCCGACCGGTCGGTATGGCGTCCAGAGGGGGAGCGGAACGTGATCGGGGCCACGGGGGTCCGGGGCCCCGAAGTGCGGGCGCCGGTGCCTCTAGTGGTCGTCCCAGTGGCCCTCGTGGGCGGCGTGGCGGTGACCGTCGTGGAGGTAGTCGACGTGGTCGCCGTGGGCCACGCGCGCGTGCCCGCAGTTCTCGTCGTGCCGGTGCTCGTGGCTCTCGTGCGCGGTGTGGCCGGCGGGCTCGCACTCGTCCCAGTGGCCGCCGTGCGCGCGGTGCAGGTGCCCGTCGTGGGCGTAGTCGACGTGGTCGCCGTGCGGGACCTCGGTGTGTCCGCAGTCCGGGCCGTGGGTGTGGACGTGGGCGGTGTGTTCCTGGTGGAGAGTGGTCATGGAGCTCACCTTAGAGGTTCATATCGGGATATTCCGCTCGTGTTCGTGTCCAGGTACCCCGGGCTGGAGGTACTAGAGGACGAGGAGCGCGCCGCACAGCGCGAGCGCCATGGTGCACAGGGTCGCCGCCGTGGCGTGCGGCGGGGGCAGGGGGCGCGGCCTGGGCGTCGCGGAGAGGGTGCGGATGCGGTTGTGGGCGGTGCGCAGGAATGCCAGCCAGAGGGCGGCGCACAGGGCGGTGGCGACGACCGAGGCGGGGGTCACGCCGCCGTGCAGCGCGGTCTTCGCGGCGAGTACGGCGACGACGGTGGCGGAGAGGGTGGTGCGGCGCCAGGCGAGGCGGGTGCGTTCGGGCTGGAGACCGGGGTCGCGGTCGACGCTCACGGTCAGCCTTCCCAGCCGGCGAGGACCACGACGACCATCGCGACCGCGACGACGGCGACGACCATGCTGAGCAGGGCAGGGAAGCGGGAGACGGGGAGGTCCTCGCCGCGGCGCATGGCGCGTTCGCAGCGCACCCAGTGGTTCACGGCGCGCAGCGAGCACAGGACGCCGGCGGCGAGCAGGGCGAGGGCGAGACTCACGCGCCAGCCCCAGCGCAGGTCGGGCAGGAACTGGTCGACGGCGAACCCGCCGCCGATGAGGGCGAGGGCGGTGCGCAACCAGGCGAGGAAGGTGCGTTCGTTGGCGAGCGAGAACCGGTAGTCGGGGGTGCCGCCGTCCTGCCGGACCTCCCCGGGCGCGAACCAGAGCCGGATGTTCCGCACGAAATCGATCACGCGGGGACCCTATCGGGAGGGTCGCCTCCGGTGATGGGTCGGGGCGCGCCGGGGGGTGTCCGTCCTCGGAACGGCGCGAATCGGCCGGCCACAGAAGTGAACGGCGCGGACGCGCCAACCGCTGCGGGCGGCCCCCCCCGACACGTCCCCTTCCCGCCGTACGCGGCCAACCGCCCGCGCGGGCTGCGCCGCCTCCGCGCCAGCGTGCGCGGCTGCGGGCCGCCGCCGTCCCGCGTAGCTGCGGGCAGACGTGCCTCCCCCAGTGCCTGAACGGCCGGGGAGGTACCCCCCGGGGCGGCACGGGTGGGCGGTGGGGGCACCTCCCGTTCGAGCGAAGCCGAGAGCGGGGGAGGCACCCCGCCGCGCCGGGCTGCGCGACCCACCCCCGACGCCCACACCAACGCCGGGTAAGGAGGAAACGCCGGGCCGAGTCCCCCCGCTCACCCGGTCGGAAGGCCCCGCAGCCGCGAATACGCCGCCAACCCGTCCGGCACCCACTCCCACTCCCCGAGCCGCCCCTCCACCTCCGCCTCCGTGAGGAATCCGTGCCACGCCACCTCCTCCACCTGCGGAGCGACCGGCCCTTCGCAGCGCACCTCGTACACCGCCGACCACCAGGTCCGCCCGGCGCCGTCGTCGTACAGGAACTTGAAGAGGAACGACGGGCGCGGCAACCCGGTCACCCCCAGTTCCTCCTGCGCCTCCCGCAGCGCCGCGTCGTCGTAGGACTCGCCGGCGCCCACCACCCCGCCGACGAACATGTCGTACAGGGAGGGGAAGACCAGCTTCGTCGCCGTGCGGCGGTGGACGAAGACGCGGCCCTGGGGGTCGCGGGCCAGCACGAAGGCGCAGCGGTGGCGCAGCCCCTGCGCGTAGGCGTCGCCCCGGCGGGCTTGTCCCACGATCCGGTCGTTCTCGTCGACGATGTCCAGGATCTCGTCAGCAGCGCTCATGGCGCCCATCCAAGCAGGACGGGCCGTCAGCGCCGTTCCAGGGCGGCCCGTTGGTGGCCGCTCTCGCCCGTGCCCTGCGGCATCGCGGGGTGGAGACCGAGCAGGACGATGCCCGTCACCACCGCCGTGAGGCCACCCGCCTCCCAGGCCAGCGCGGCGGTGTCGGTGCGCAGCCGGTCGCCGAGGAAACCGACGCCGCAGACGATGCCCGCGAGCGGCTGGGCCGCCGTCAGGGCCGGCAACGACCTGCGCAGCGGTGCCGTCTCGAAGGCGCTCTGGACCAGGATCAGGCCGGTGACACCGAGCACCACGACCGCGTACGGCTGCCAGCCGGTCAGCAGTTCCGCCAGGCCGCCCGAGGTGAAGCGCCGGCCGCTGATCCGGGTCAGCGCGTCCTGTACCCCGTAGACCAGGCCGGCGGCCAGCGCGAGCAGGGTCGGGCCCCAGCTCAGGCGGGCGCGTCCGGCGCATGCCGTCAGGAGGACCGCCAGGCCCAGCATGACGCCGATGAGCAGCCAGTGCCGCAGTGGCGAGGTCACCGCGCTGCCGCCCCGCGGCTCCCCCGCGACGATGAATGCCGTGACCCCGCCGGCCAGCAGAGTGAGGCCGGCCCAGCCCTGGCGGCCCAACGGCCGGCGGGTCTGGGCGCGGGACAGGGCGAGGGCGAAGAGCAGGTTCGTCGCCAGGAGGGGTTCGACGAGGGTCAGTTCGCCGCCGCCGAGCGCGACCGCGCCCAGCGCCATGCCGGCCACCATCAGGCCCATGCCGGCCAGCCAGCGGGGAACGCGCACCAGGTCCAGCAGGAGGCGGGGGGAGAGGAAGTCGCCCAGTGGGGCGCGCTGGGCCGCGTTCTGCTGGAGGACGAAACCGAAGCCGAGGCAGCAGGCGGCGCCCACGGCGAGGACGAGAACCAGAACCGACACGCTGCGTACCTCGATCGTCGCCGGGTCACGGGTGCGTCGGGGCCGACTCTAGCGCCGGGGGTCCGGGCGTGCCGGTCGGGTGACGCACATGGGGGGCCGCGCCAATCAAGTTGCTTTTTGTACAAGCGAGTTGACGCGTGTAACGCGGAATCCGGCCTTGACGTCAAGCCTTGGCTGCCGGTTTGCTGTGCGTGATCAGTTCATGGCAAACCGGCTACGACGACCCAGCGCGTCGCGTGAGGAAGATCCCGCGGTGTCCCCACCTCCGCCTCCCCTCGGCCGCGGCCGCAGACGCGCCGCCCAGGCCTTCGACGAGGCTCTCGACGACGCCGAACTCGTCACCGCCCGCGCGGCCCTGGCCCAGGGCCGGTGGCAGTCCGCCCGCTCCCTCCTGGTCCACACGGGTGACGACTGGGACCGGCGAGGGCACCGGGTGACGGTCCTCGCCAAGGAGCCCTACTGCGCCGCCTGGGCCCGCGAGTGGCTGCTCGCCGAACCCGACTCCGCCGACGCCTCGGTGCTGCTCGCCCTGGCCCTGGTCCACCGCGTCCTGCGCGGCAAGGAGAAGCCGGCCCGGGGGCGGGAGGCCTGCCAGGATGCCGCACGGCTGCTGCCGGACGACCCCACGCCCTGGCTCGGGCTCCTCATGCTGGAGCGGTCGCTGGGCGCCGACGACGACGTCGTCCGGGTGTTCGACGCGCTGCGCGGACGGTACGCGGACCACCACCACGCCCACCATCTGGTCGTGGCCCGGCTCGCCGAGCGGGACGGTGGCCGGGGATCCGATCCGCTGCACGAGGTGTACGACTTCGCCGCCTGGGCGGCGGAACAGGCCCCCGCCGACTCCCCGCTCGCCATCCTCCCGGTGGTCGCGCACGCCGAGCGCTACCGCGTGCTCGCCGCGGCCGGGCACGAGTCCGCCGACCCGAACGCCTCCGGGCACTGGGTCGGCCGCCGGGCCCGGCTGGTGATGAAGGCCGCCTTCGACTGGTGGCTGGAGTGGGAGCAGGACGGCCATCCGCGGCGGCTGATCGACCTCAACTTCCTCGCCCACGCCAAGTCCTGCGAGGGCCGGGGAGCCGAGGCCGCCGCCCTGTTCCACCGCATCGGCGAGCACGCCACGCCCGCCCCCTGGTCCTACCCGGACCGCGATCCGTACTCCGCCTTCCGTGCCGCGCGCGCGAACGCGCTCGGCACGGCCTGACATCCGCCACGAAGACGAGAGAAGGTCGGCCCCCGATGACCACGGGCAGTTCGAGGACCACGGGCAGTTCCAGCACGAGCGGCGGCTCCATCAGCACCTTCAAGGGGCAGGAGCGGGCGCTGCGCGCCGACCGGCTGGGCACGGGCGGTCTGCTGCTCTCCGTACTGGCCTCCACCGCGCCGCTGATGGTGGTCGCCGGGGTGATGCCCACGACGTTCGCCGTGATGGGCATCGTCGGGCAGCCGCTGCTCTTCGTGGTGCTGGGCGTGGTGCTCGTCCTCTTCAGCGTCGGGTACGCCGAGATGAGCCGGCACGTGCACAACGCCGGTGCCTTCTACGCGTACATCTCCCGCGGACTCGGCGGCACCGCGGGCGCGGGCGCCGCCCTGGTCGCGCTGGTCGCCTACAACGCCCTCCAGGTCGGCATCTACGGCATCCTCGGCTTCGAGGTGTCCGGCCTCCTCGCCACCTACGCCGACCTGGACGTCGCCTGGTGGATACCGGCGCTGCTGGCCCTGCTCGCGGTGGGCACGCTGGGCTGGCTGAAGATCGACGTCAACGCGCGCGTGCTGGGTGTACTGCTGCTCATCGAGGTCGTGCTGGTCGTCGTCTTCGACATCGCCGCCGTCGCCGACCCCGGCGCGCAGGGGCTGTCCCTGCACGCCTTCGACCCGGACACCCTGACGGGGGCGGGCGTGGGGACCGCGCTGTGCTTCTGCATCGCCGCCTTCCTCGGCTTCGAGCAGGCGCCCGTGTACGCCGAGGAGACCAGCCGGCCGCACGTGCTCGTTCCGCGTGTCATGTTCCTGGCGGTGGGCGGGGTCGCGGTCTTCTTCGCGCTCAGCAGCTGGGCCCTGACCGTCGCCACCGGTCCGGACGAGATCGTCGGGACGGCTCAGGAGCAGAGCGCCGGGCTGCTGTTCTTCCTCACCGAGTCACGGCTCGGCGGTGCCTTCACCGACGTGCTGCACGTGCTGTTCGTCACCGGTATGTTCGCCGCGCTGCTCAGCTTCCACAACGTCGTCGCCCGGTACGCCTTCGCCATGGGGCGCGAAGGGCTGCTGCCCGCCGCCTTCGGGCGTACCAGCGGCTCCAGCGGCGCCCCGGGCACCGGGTCGCTGCTGCAGACCGCCGTGTCCGCCGTCGTCGTCATCGGCTTCGCCGTCGCCGACGACAAGCCGAACGGCGACGCGACCCAGCCCGTGCTGCACCTGTTCACCTGGGGCGGCAACATCGGGGCCCTCGGCGTGATCGTGCTCATGGCCGCCGCCTCGTTCTCCGTCGTCGCCTTCTTCGTCCGGCGCGGCGCAGCCGGCACCCAGGGCGTGCGGATCGCGACGTCCACCGTCGCGGGCGTGGCCCTCCTGGTCATCGCCGGCTACACGGTCAAGGACTTCGACGTCCTCGTCGGCGCCGGCCCCGGCTCCGCGCTGAGCTGGGCGCTGCCCGGCATCATCGCCCTCGCCGCGGCCGGCGGGCTGGTACAGGGCCTGCTGCTGCGCGCGCGGGCACCCGAGCGGCACGCCCGTATCGGCCAGGGCAACGAGGCGTTCCAGCTGGACAAGGCGGCTTCCTCCTGAGCCCCGAGCCTCACGGCGACGCGGAGGGCGTGGGCGGGGCCGGGGCGGCGAACACGAAGGCGTCCGGACGGACCACCTCCGTACCGCCGTACCGGACGCGCACGTCGAGCGGCGTGCCCGGGGCGGCGGACACGGCCGGGACCGTGACGGTCAGGCGGAGACGGTCACCGCCGTCCGCGGCCAGGGCGGTGAGCGGGCCCGGCGCGTCCACCCCGCCGACGGACACCGTGCCGTCGGCCAGCAACTCGGCGTGGTCGAAGTAGGTGCCGCTCAGCTCGACCGCGACCGGTTCGCCGGGGTGTGCGGTCCCGTCGGGCCCCGCGTCCACCGCGGCGATCGCGTAGGAGCAAGCCGGGGCGGAGGCGGGCGCCGGTTCCAGCCGCACGGTGGCTCCGGGATGGCGGCGGTGGAAGTCCAGCAGGCCGGACAGTACGGCGTGGGCGGCCCGGCCCTTGCAGTCGTCCGGCCGTTGCGCGGGCGACGTGGTGCTCAGGACCGCCGCCTCCCAGCTGCCGCCCCGGCCCTGCACCGCCAGGCAGGCGTCGGCGAGCCCCTGCAGCAGGCGCCGCTCCTCGGACGGCGGGAGGGAGGGGAGGGCGCGCTGGACGTCCGCGCAGCCGGTGGCGGGTGTGCGGAGCCGGTCGTAGAGGCTCTCGGGGTCCGGCACCGCGTCCGTGTCGGGGGAGACGGGGCCGGGCGGGAGCCAGGCCGGCGCGGTGAGGGGCGCCGGGCCGGGTTGCTTCGCCGGGGCGTCGGTGCTCCGTGGTACGGGCGTGGGGGAGGGGACGGCACGGGGAGGCGCGGTGGGCGGGCCTGCGGCGGGCGGGCCGCCGACCGGGCCGCCGCTGCCGTCCGGGTGCCATGAAGGGGCGGGCGCGGAGGACCCGCCCGCCGCGTGCGGTGTGCCGTCCCGGCCGTCCTCCGGGAGCCCGCCCGTCGGGCTCACGTCCACGCCGCGGTCCGGCGGTCCGGCCTCACCGGCGGCACAGGAGGCGGCGATCACCGCCACGGTCCCGGCGAGGCACAGCCCCGCGATCCGCGTGCCGAGCGATACCCCCATGCCGCCCCCCGACGTGGCCGCCCCGGACGCGTGCCGGGGAGTCCTCCATCATCCGGGCGCACGCCCCGCCGGGGAAGTGGCTCAGGCTCCGAAGTCCAGCAGCACCTTGCAGGACCGGGCGCGGTCCGCGGCCAGCGCGAACGCCGACTCCGCCTCCCGCACCGGCACCACCGCGCTGACCAGCGCGTCGAACGCGGGCTCGGTGGCGAGCAGGGCCAGCGCACCGTCGAACTCGTCGTCGAAGCGGAACGCCCCGCGCAGTTCGATCTCCCGGCTCACCACCAGGTTCCCGGCGAACGGACTCTGCCCCGGGGGCAGCATCCCGAGCTGGACGACGACCCCGCCGCGCCGGACCAGCCGCAGACAGGTGTCCAGCCCCGCCGCCACTCCGGACGCCTCGATCGCCGCGTCCGCCTCCACCGGCCACCCGGCGTCGTCCGGGTCGTCGGCCCGTACGACGGTGCCGGCGCCGGCGGCACAGGCGTACTCCAGGGCCGCGGGAAGCAGGTCCGTCACGGTCACGTGTGCCGCGCCCGCCGCCTTCGCCGCCGCGACCACCAGACAGCCGATCGGGCCGGCGCCGGTCACCAGGAGGTGCCGGCCGGTCAGGTCCCCGGCCCGGCGCACGGCGTGCAGGGCGACGGAGAGGGGCTCGGCGAGCGCCGCGCGGCGCGGGCCGAGACCGGCGGGCAGGGCGCGCAGCTGGGTGGCGGGGACGACGATCCGGGCCGCGAAACCGCCCTGGACGTGCGGGAAGCGGGCCGCGCTGCCCAGGTAACGGGTGTCCCGGCACACGTTGCGCCGCCCGTCCGCGCACTCCGGGCACACCCCGCACGGGGTCGCCGGGTGCACGGCGACGGCGGTACCGGCGGCGGGGCCCGCGGTGTCCGGGGAACCGTACGCCACAACCGTGCCGACCACCTCGTGCCCGAGCAGCATCGGCTCGCGCAGGCGGAAGTCGCCGACCCCGCCGTGCCGCCAGTAGTGCAGGTCGGAGCCGCAGACGCCGCCGTAGCGGACGGCGACCAGCGCCTCGCCGGGGCCGGGGCGCACGGCGGGCAGTTCCTCGACGCGCAGGTCGCCCGCGCCGTGGATCACACAACCGAGCATCGAAGCCGCCTCCCCGGGGCCGGGTGCGGGGTTCACGAGTACGGGTCTCACAGGACGCTCGTCATGCCGCCGTCGACGTACAGGATCTGTCCGCCGACGAAGTCCGCGGCCGGCGAGGCGAGGAACAGCAGCCCGCCCACCAGGTCCTCCGTACGGCCCCAGCGGCCGGCCGGGGTCCGTCGGCGCACCCAGGCGCTGAACTCCTCGTCCTCGACCAGGGGCCGGGTCAGTTCGGTCTCGATGTACCCCGGGCCGAGGCCGTTGACCTGGACGCCGAGCGGGCCCCAGTCGGCGCACATGCCCTTGGTGAGCATCTTCAGGGCGCCCTTGGTGGCCGCGTAGGGCGCGATGCCCGGGCGGACCACCTCGCTCTGCAGCGAGCAGATGTTGACGATCTTGCCGCGGCCGCGTTCCGTCATCCGGCGTGCCGCCTCCCGGCCCACCAGGAAGGCGCTGGTGAGATTGGTGTCCAGGACGCGTTGCCAGTCGGCGTCGGCGAACTCCAGCAGGGGCGCCCGCAGCTGCATGCCCGCGTTGTTGACCAGGATGTCGAGCGGGCCCACCCGCTCCTCGACGTCCGCGATCCCGGCCGCCACGGACGGACCGTCGGTCACGTCGAACACGGCCGTGTGGACGTCTCCCGGCAGCTCCGCGGCGGCCTTGGCGAGGCGGTCGGCGTCGCGTCCGTTGAGGACCACCCGGCAGCCGGCCTCCGCCAGGCCCCGGGCCAGCGCCAGCCCGATGCCCCGGCTGGAACCGGTCACCAGGGCGGTGCGCCCGCCGATGTCGAAGAGAGGGTGAGCCGTCATCGTCGTGCCCCTAAATGACCAGTGAGAGGAGCAGGACCAGGGCGCCGGCGACCACCGAGATGATCGTCTCCATGACGGACCAGGTCTTGATGGTCTGGCCGACGTTCAGGCCGAAGTACTCCTTCACCAGCCAGAAGCCGGCGTCGTTGACGTGGCTGAAGAACAGCGAGCCGGCGCCGATCGCCAGGACCAGCAGGGCCGCGTGGGTCGTCGACATGTCGGCCGCCAGCGGCGCCACCAGACCGGCCGCCGAGACGGTCGCCACGGTCGCCGAACCGGTCGCCAGCCGGATCGCCACCGCGATCAGCCAGGCCAGCAGGAGCGCCGGGATCGACCAGTCCTCGGAGATCTCCAGGATCATCTGGCCGACGCCGGAGTCGATCAGCGTCTGCTTGAAGCCGCCGCCCGCTCCGACGATCAGCAGGATGCCCGCGATGGGTGCCAGACCCTTCTCGACGAGGCCGGAGAGGCGGTCCTTGCCGAAGCCGGCCGGGCGCAGCAGCGTGAAGATGCCGACGATCACGGCGGCGAGCAGGGCGATCAGCGGGTTGCCGATGACGTCGAAGGTGCGCTGCACCACGTTGTCCGGGTCGTCGATGACGATGTCGACGAGCGCCTTGGCCAGCATCAGCACGACCGGCAGCAGGATCGTCGCCAGGGTGGCGCCGAAGCCGGGACGCTTCTCCAGTTCCTCGGACGCGCGCTGCGGGATCATGCGGTCGGGGGCGGGGACGTCCACCCAGCGGGCCGCGTACTTCGAGAACAGCGGACCGGCGATGATCACCGTCGGGATGGCGATCAGGACGCCCAGCGCGAGCGTCACGCCGAGGTTGGCGCCGAGCGCGTCGATCGCGACCAGCGGACCGGGGTGCGGCGGGACCAGACCGTGCATCACGGACAGACCAGCGAGGGCCGGGATGCCGATGCGCATCAGGGAGTAGTTGCCGCGCTTGGCGACCATCAGGACGACCGGGATCAGCAGCACGATGCCGACCTCGAAGAAGAGCGGCAGACCGATCACGGAGGCGATCAGCACCATCGTCCACGGCATCGACCGGGGGGTCGCCTTGGCGAGGATGGTGTCCACGATCTGGTCGGCGCCGCCGGAGTCGGCGAGCATCTTGCCGAGGATCGCACCGAGGGCGATCAGGACGCCGACGCCCGCGACGGTGGAGCCGAGCCCGGCGGTGAAGCTGGTGATGACCTTGTCGAGCGGCGCTCCGGCGAACGCGCCGAGCGCCAGTGACCCGATGGTCAGCGACAGGAAGGCGTGCAGCTTGAACTTGGTGATGAGCAGAACGATGACGGCGATGCCCAGGAGCACGGCGATGCCCAACTGGGCGTGGCCGGCCGAGGTGATGGGCTCGACGGTGTCCGCTGCCAGCATCTCGACGCTGAGTCTGGTCACGGTGGTTCCCTTGCGGTGATGGGGATTCGGGGGAAGGTTCCGGGGCCGTGTCCGCGGGTGGCGGCACGGCCCCGGGGGAGGGTGGGGGGTTACGCACTGCGGGAGTACGGGAGAACCGGACTACCGGGTCGGCTCGGGGAGGCCCTTCAGGGCGGCGGCCGCCCGCTCGGTGATCTCCTCCGGGGTGCCGGCGACGTCCACGGCGACTCCCGCCTCGTCCGGCTCCAGGGGCTGGAGCGTGGCGAACTGGGAGTCGAGCAGGGCCGTCGGCATGAAGTGCCCCTGCCGGTGCGACATCCGGTCCTCGATCAGCTCGCGGCTGCCCGTGAGGTGCACGAAGACGACACCGGGAGCTGCAGCGCGCAGCCGGTCGCGGTACGACCGCTTCAGCGCCGAACTGCTCACCACCCCGCCGAGGCCCGCCCGCCCGTGCGCCCAGCCGCCGATGGCGTCCAGCCACGGCCACCGGTCCTCGTCGGTGAGCGGGGTGCCGGCCGTCATCTTGGCGATGTTGGCCGGCGGGTGGAAGTCGTCACCCTCGGCGTAGGGAACGCCGAGCCGGGCCGCGAGCAGGGGACCGATGGTGGTCTTCCCGGTGCCCGCCACGCCCATGACCACGACTACGTGGGGGGTGTGCAGTTGCTGCATCGCACTCTCGCTGTCTGCTGTCTTCGTCGACACGTGATGTCGACGTAACTGAAACCCATTAGGTACGACGAATTCAAGAGGCTGTGACATATAAGTCTGACTTTTTGTCCCCGTGACCTGCCCCGTACTCTGAGTGCATGAGCACACCGGGCCGGGGGCTGCACGGCCGCGTACTGGACACCCTCGGCCCCGCGATCACAGCGGGCGAGTACCCTGCGGGCAGCGTTCTGCGCACGGACGAACTCGCACAGCGTTTCGAGGTGTCGCGCTCGGTGATGCGAGAGGCCGTGCGGGTGCTGGAGTCCATGCACCTGGTCGAGTCGCGCCGCCGCGTGGGCGTGACCGTCCTGCCCGAGTGCGAGTGGAACGTCTACGACCCGCAGGTCATCCGCTGGCGCCTGGCCGGCTCCGAGCGCCCGCGGCAGCTGCGCTCCCTGACCGTGCTGCGGTCGGCGGTCGAACCGGTGGCCGCGGGCCTCGCGGCGCGGCTCGCCACGCCGGAGCAGTGCGCCGAGCTGACCGAGTGCGCGCTGGGCATGGTCGCCAACTCACGAGGTCACCGCCTCGAGGAGTACCTCTTCCACGACGTGGCCTTCCACCGCGTCATCCTGACCGCGTCCGGCAACGAGATGTTCGCCCGCCTCGGCGGCGTCGTCGCCGAGGTACTGGCCGGCCGCACGCACCACGACGTGATGTTCGAGGACCCCGACCCCGCCGCCGTCACCCTGCACGTCCAGGTCGCCGAGGCCGTCCGCGCCCGGGACGCCGAGCGTGCCGAGCGGCTGACCCGGGAGATCACGGTGGGGGCGCTGCACGAGCTGGACATCCTGGCGCCCTGACCCGCGAGCCGGTCAGTCGAGGAACTCCCCGTCCACGTACACCCACGCCCCGTCGACGCGCTCGAAGCGGCTCCGCTCGTGCAGCGAGCCGCCGCGGTAGGAGGCGCGGAAGGTGACCGTCCCGGTGGCGTGGAAGGCGGAGCCGCCGGTCGTCTCCCGGATCTCCAGCCCGGTCCAGCGCATCCCCGGGTCGAGGTCCAGGCGGGCCGGCCGGGTCCTCGGGTGCCAGGTCCGCAGGAGGTATCCCGCGTCGCCTTTCACGAAGGCGCTGTAGCGCGAGCGCATCAGGGCCTCGGCGGTCGGCGCGGACGCCGCTCCGGCGTGGAAGCGGCCGCAGCACTTCTCGTAGGGCTCGGACAGCCCGCACGGGCAGGAAGGCGTGGTCATGGCGGCCATTGTGCCGGTTGCGCGCACCGCCGGGAAAAGCAGAAGACCCCTGCTCGGCAGGGGTCTCGCCTGGTGTCCGAGGGGGGACTTGAACCCCCACGCCCGATAAAGGGCACTAGCACCTCAAGCTAGCGCGTCTGCCATTCCGCCACCCGGACAAGGTGTCTGTCGTGCGGGGCGTTGCCCGCGGCGACGACGTAAACATTACCAGGCTTTCCGGGGTGGCCGATCACCCCCTCCTTGGGCGCGGACGGCGTGAGGGGGAGGATGAGGGGGACCGACCAGCACTGACACCAGCAGTGACTTCAGCAGCGACCGCGGGAGGAAGCACGTGAGCGACTCGGGCACGGCCAGGAGCGTCACCGGCGAGGACGAGGTCGTCGACCTCTGCCGCGAGCTGATCCGGATCGACACCAGCAACTACGGCGACCACTCGGGTCCCGGCGAGCGCAAGGCGGCCGAGTACGTCGCCGAGAAGCTCGCCGAGGTGGGGCTCGAACCGCAGATCTTCGAGTCCCACCCGGGGCGCGCCTCGACGGTGGCCCGCATCGAGGGCGAGGACCCGTCCCGGCCCGCGCTGCTCATCCACGGCCACACCGACGTCGTGCCGGCCAACGCGGACGACTGGACCCACCACCCGTTCTCCGGCGAGATCGCCGACGGGTGCGTGTGGGGGCGCGGGGCCGTCGACATGAAGGACATGGACGCGATGACCCTCGCGGTCGTCCGCGACCGGCTGCGCACCGGACGCAAGCCCCCGCGCGACATCGTGCTCGCCTTCCTCGCCGACGAGGAGGCGGGCGGGACCTACGGCGCCAAGCACCTGGTGCGCGAGCACCCGGAGCTGTTCGAGGGCGTCAGCGAGGCGATCGGCGAGGTCGGCGGGTTCTCGTTCACCGTGAACGAGAAGCTGCGGCTCTACCTCGTCGAGACCGCCGAGAAGGGCATGCACTGGATGCGGCTCACCGTCGACGGCACGGCCGGCCACGGCTCGATGACCAACGACGACAACGCGATCACCGAGCTCTGCGAGGCCGTGGCGCGGCTCGGCCGGCACAAGTGGCCGGTCAGGGTGACCAAGACCGTACGGGCCTTCCTCGACGAACTGTCCGACGCGCTCGGCACCGAACTCGACCCCGAGAACATGGAGGAGACCCTCGCCAAGCTCGGCGGCATCGCCCGGATGATCGGCACGACCCTGCGCAACTCGGCGGCGCCCACCCAGCTCGGCGCCGGCTACAAGGTCAACGTCATCCCCGGCCAGGCCACCGCGCACGTCGACGGCCGCTTCCTGCCCGGCTACGAGGAGGAGTTCCTCGCCGACCTCGACCGCATCCTCGGCCCGCGCGTGCGGCGCGAGGACGTGCACGCCGACAAGGCGCTGGAGACCGACTTCGACGGCCGGCTCGTCGACGCCATGCAGACCGCCCTGCGCGCCGAGGACCCGATCGCGCGCGCGGTGCCCTACATGCTCTCCGGCGGTACCGACGCCAAGTCGTTCGACGACCTCGGCATCCGCTGCTTCGGCTTCGCGCCGCTCAGGCTGCCGCCCGAGCTGGACTTCGCCGGCATGTTCCACGGGGTGGACGAGCGGGTGCCGGTGGAGGGACTGCAGTTCGGCGTGCGGGTGCTCGACCGCTTCATCGACGCGTCCTGAACGATGTGCGCGGATGTTCGCGGCCAATTCGGTCGCGCGTGCGGAATGAGACCGGGAAGGGTGAATACGCTCATAGGCTCGTAGCCTCATTACTCCCTCCTCGTTACAGGTGATGCGATCAGCAACCTGGATCGCTTTTGCCAACTAGGAGGAATAATGCTCAAGAAGGTCGTCGCCGCCGCTGCCGCCACCGGTGGTCTGGTTCTCGCGGGTGCCGGCATGGCCGTCGCCGACTCCGGTGCCCAGGGTGCCGCCGTGCACTCGCCCGGCGTCCTCTCCGGCAACGTCGTTCAGGTGCCCGTTCACGTCCCGGTGAACGTCTGCGGCAACACGGTCTCCGTGATCGGCCTGCTGAACCCCGCCTTCGGCAACGTCTGCATCAACAAGTGACGTCGTGCCTCTCCCCATGAGGGTCTGAGTCCGTCGGCCCCGGAGCGCGCGCCATGCGCTCCGGGGCCGACGGACTTTGAGAGATTCTCGGGGACGGGAACCACGGCAACGGCGGAATTCTCGGCATTCTCGGTGTCACGGGACTAGGGCAAGGCAGGGATTCAGGAAATGCGACAGGTCACCCGCAAGGGCCTGATGACTATGGCGGCGGCCACCGGTGTGATCGCCGCCGCGGGCGGCACCGCCCACGCGGACTCGGGGGCGCACGGCTCGAGTTCGGGTTCGCCCGGCGTGCTGTCCGGCAACACGGTGCAGGCACCCGTGCACGTGCCGGTGAACGTGTGCGGCAACACGGTCGACGTCGTCGGCGTCCTCAACCCGGCGATGGGCAACTCGTGCGCCAACCAGGGCGGCGGGGCCTCCGGCGGACACGGCGACTCCAAGGACCAGCCGGGCGCGCACGGAGGCTCGCACGCCGACGGGCACGCCACCGACTCGCCGGGCGTCGGCTCCGGCAACACCGTGCAGGTGCCGGTGCACGTGCCGGTGAACGTGTGCGGCAACAGCGTCGACGTCGTCGGCGCCCTCAACCCGGCCACCGGCAACGACTGCGGCAACGGGGGTGGCGGAGATCACTCCACGCCGCCCGGCGGGGGCGATGAGACACCGCCCGGGGAGCCGGGTGACCCCGGGGAGCCGGGCAACCCGGGCGAACCTGGAGACCCGAGTGACCCCGGGGACCCCGGAGACCCGGGTGATCCCGGAGACCCGGGTGATCCCGGCGGCCCGGGCGATGACGCCCCCGGCGGATCCTCGGACGGCAACCAGCCGGACACCCAGACCGTCACCCAGCCGCAGGGCGGCGCGCAGCTCGCCGAGACCGGCAGTGACCTGCCGCTCGGCCTGGCCCTCCCGGTCGGCGCGGGCGCGCTGCTCGCGGGCACGGTGCTGTACCGCAAGGCGCGCGCCTCGGCGTGACGCGGACCGTGACCGCGGGGCCGGGTGGCCCGCACGCACGGCGGGCCCCGCACGGCGGGGCCCGCTCCGTCTTCGTCACCCGGGACCGGTCGAGCCCGGTCACCCGGCTCACCAGGTGGCGCGTACCTGGCGGATGATCCGCCGCCGCAGCCGCACCCTGCGGCTGCCGTCGCGCAGCAGGCTCAGGCGGTACAACTCCCAGTGTCCGTACTCGGCGTGGTCGGTCAGCAGACGCGCAGTCTCCTTGCGGGAGACCCCGCGCGGCACGTACACGTCGACAAATTCGTATTCCGGCATCGAATCTATTGTGCGGGCTGGGGCCCGGTACGGATAGCGTCTGCACTATGTCTGATGCTGCGCAGCCCACCGCTGCCGAGGTACGCGCCGCCGCCGAGGCGGTCAAGACCGCGCTCGACCGCCACCTGGCCGCGGTCGAACGCCGGTCGGGGGAGGACGACCCGGCCGTCTACGACGCGTTCAACCAACTGGCCGCGGCCGCGGAGGCGTACGACGAACTGCTCTACGACCGTTACGACGAGGTCACCCCCTTCGAGATCCCCGGCGACGACTCCCTGCCGCCGTACGACGGACCCGAGGAACCGAACGCGCTGAGCGTCCTGATCCGCCGTGACTACGCCGTGGCCGAGCCGCAGCGGCTGATGGCCCAGGCACGGCGGGTCGAAGCGGCGGACGAGGAGGGGGAGGGCGTGGCGGCCTCCGGCACGGTGCACGGGGCGCTGGGCCTCCTGTTCGGCGAGTTCGAGCCGGACGAGATCGCCTCCCGGCACAAGGAGTTCGGCTTGGAGGAGGGTGACTCCACGCTCTGGGTGACGGCCTCGGACGAGACGGCGGAACCGGGAGAGTGGCTGGAAGCCCCGTTCGAACAGGTCGACCCGCAACGGGTGGTCTGCCGCTTCGACGTCAGCGCGGTCTTCGACGACGAGTTCGACGACGACCTGGAGGAAGATCTCGACACCGATCTGGACGGGGACCTCGACGGCGGCCTCGACACGGACGAGGACGGGGAGACCGAGCTGCTGGAGGTGGATCGCCGAGGGTCGTGAGCCGCCAGTGGGCGGCCCGGGACGGCGGCGGCCGACGGGGATGTCCGTCGGCCGCCGCCGTCCTGCTCGACCGGGTCAGCCGGCCACCGGAACCTGCGGCGCGAGCAGCACCGGCAGCCGGGTCGTGCGCGGCTTGGCCGGGACCTCGGCCACGGCACGCGGCAGCGCCTGCTCCACGCCCTGCACCACGGACAGATGACGGCCGGCCCGGCCGAAGGCCGTGTAGATCCAGGGCCGGCTGAGTGCCTGCACGGCGTCGCCCGGCAGGACCACGACCACCGCGGGCCACCGCCCGCCCGCCGCCTGGTGCGCGGTCAGCGCCCAACCGTGCCGTACGGACCGCTCCACCCGCTCCTGCGGTACGACCACGGACTCACCCGCGCACGACAGGTGCAGTCCGTCGGTGTCGGCCTTCACCACCCGGCCCGGCAGCGTACGGCCCGGCACGGGGGAGTAGACGACGCGGTCGCCGGGGTCGAAGCCGCCGAAGCGGCCGGGGCCGGGATTCAGCCGCTGTTTCAGTGCCGCGTTGAGCGCCCGGGTGCCCGCCGCGCCGCCGTGGCCCGGCGTGATCACCTGCGTGTCCTCGGCGGGCACGCCGATCGCACGCGGTACGGAGTCCGCGACGAGCTGGACGGTGCGGTGCACGGCCTCGCCCGCGTCCCGCACCGGCACGATCACGACCTCTTTGCCGGGCGCCTCCACCTGGCCCAGTTCACCGATGCCGATGCCGGAGACCAGTTCGCCGAGCGGACCGGGGTCCGGGCGCCGGGAGGCGATCTGCGGGCAGGCCCGCGCCGCCAGCAGGTCCGCGAAGATCCGTCCCGGTCCCACGGACCACAGCACCGCGGGGTCGCCTGCCAGCACCAGCCGCGCCCCGTCCGGCAGGGACTCCACCAGCAGGGCGCCGGCCTCGACGTCCAGCTGCGGGGCGTCGAGCACGACGAGCAGATCGAGGTCCAGCGCGCCGTCGGCGTCCCGCCCCGGTCCCTCGGTGCCGGCCAGCAGCCCGGCGACCGTGACGGCGCGGGCGGGGCCGGTGGGGGCGGAGCTCTCCTGGGCGGGCGCGGCCGGGTCCGGGCCGTGGGGTGCGGACGCGGTGCCGTCGCCCAGGTGGGCGGCGAAGCGGTCGCGGCCGAGCGGACCGGGCGCGGCGGCCCAGGCACGCAGGCCGAGCGCGTGGGCGGCGCGCAGCAGGGCGGCCGGCTCGGCCAAGGACGCCTCGCCGCCGGTGTGCAGGACCAGTCCGTGCCCCGCGACGGCGCGGATCAGGTCGGAGGCGGCACCCTGCGCCGAGTCCGCGGCCCGCTCCCAGTCCGCGGCGGAACCGTCCTCCTTGGGCGCGGAGTTGACCAGCCGTGCCAGGCCGTCCGCGAGGCTCTCCTCGGCGAGCGCGAACCGCTCGAGACCGATCAGCACCCGGACCGGACGCTCCGCGTCCTCGTCCGGTGCCTCCGCCTCACCGGGCCCGTCGGCCCCGGCCCCGCCCGGTGCGGTCCCCGGGCGGGCGCCGGGCTCGTCCAGCGGGTCCTGGAACGCCAGCGCCTCGCCCTCGGCGAGCGTGCTCTGCACGGCGGCGTCCGGGTCCGGCACGCCGCGCTGGGCCAGCGTGGCCGTCAGCCGCGGCAGCTCCAGGGCCGTGTGCCCGGCCAGGGCCGCCTGCTCGAGCAGCCACACGGTGACCGCACGGCCGCGGCGCTCGTCGTCCGGGCCGCACGCCGCGCCGAGCAGCGACCGGGCGAACCCGTCGGCCTGCTCCGGCCGCACCCCGCCGACCCGCAGCAACTGCCAGGGGTCCGCGCGCAGCGCGTCCTCCGCGCCCTCGCCGAGCAGTGCCGCGGTCTGGGGTGCGAGCGCCTCGGGGGCGCCGCCCTCGGCCAGCACCCGCCGCACGGCCTGGACGGCCTCCGGGGCGGGGGCAGCGGGCCCGGTGACCTGCTCGGCCTCCACCGGCCGGGGCCGTGGCGCCGGCTCCGGCGCGGGCCGGCGCGGCGCGGGAGCGGGCTCGCCGAAGACCGTGGCCGCGGGCTTCTCGCCGCTCTCCACGGCCCGTACGGCGGCGAGCAGGTCGGCCGCCGTGCCGCTGAGCTTGGCCCCGGCGTCGATCGGCGCCTGCTTCTCGGCCTTCCGCCGCTCGATCCGTTCCCGCTCGATCCGCTGGGCCGCCAGCTCGGCCTCGGCCTCGGAGGCCCGAGCGGCCGCACCGTCCTCGCCATCGGCGGCGTCCGGCACCCCCGAGGCGTCCGCGCCACTGGCGTCGTCGGACCCCGACGGCCGCCCGGCCGCCCCCGTGTCCGCCGGTCCGGTGGCGTCCTCGCCGTCCGTCCCGCCCGTCTCGGCTGCCCGCGCGTCGGCGGTGGTCCCGCTCCGGTCACCCGGACCGGCGTCACCGGCCCTCTCGCCGCCGGCCTGCCCGGCCTCTTCCGTCGTGCCCGGCGTCTCCGGTCCGGCGTCCACGGTGGCCGTGGGATCCTCGGAGGTGGGCTCGGGCTCCGTGCTCACAGCGTGCTCCAGTCGTGATCGGGATAGCGGTGCACGGGCGCCGACACGTCGTCGAGCGCCCGGCAGATCTCGTCAGGAAGACTAAGGGTCTCCACTGACAACGCCGCCGTGAGCTGCTGCGCGTTGCGCGCGCCGACGATCGGGGCGACCACACCGGGCCGGTCCCGCACCCACGCCAGCGCCACCTGCAGCGGCGTCACGGCGAGCCCGTCCGCCGCCGTCGCCACCGCGTCCACGATGTGGCCGGCCGTGTCGTCGAGGTAGGGGGCGACGAAGGGGGCCAGGTGTTCCGAGGCACCCCGCGAGTCCGTTGGCGTCGCGTCCTTGCGGTACTTGCCCGTGAGGACCCCGCGGCCCAGCGGGGAGGAGGGCAGCAGCCCGATGCCCAGGTCCAGGGCGGCCGGCAGCACCTCGCGCTCGATGCCGCGCTGGAGCAGCGAGTACTCCATCTGCGTGCTCGCGAGCCGGTTCCGCACGCCCGGCGCCGCCAGCTGCCAGGTCGCCGCCTTGGCCAGCTGCCAGCCGCAGAAGTTCGACACGCCCGCGTACCGGGCGCGGCCGCTGCTCACCGCCACGTCCAGCGCGTGCAGCGTCTCCTCCAGGGGCGTGTTGGGGTCGAAGGCGTGCAGGTGCCACACGTCGACGTGGTCCGTGCCCAGGCGGGCCAGCGAGGCGTCCAGCGCGGAGAGCAGGTGGGCGCGCGAACCGTCGAAGCGGCGGTCGGGATCGGGCACGCTGCCCGCCTTGGTCGAGATCACCAGGTCCCGGCGCGGCACCAGGCCCTCCATGAGTCGTCCGAGCAGGTACTCGGCCTCCCCGTCCCCGTACACGTCCGCCGTGTCGACGAGGGTCCCGCCCGCTTCCCAGAAGGTCTTCAAGAGGTCCGCGGCGTCATGCTCGTCCGTGTCCCGGCCCCAGGTCAGGGTGCCGAGACCGATGCGGGACACGCGCAGGCCGGTGCGGCCGAGATGCCTCTGCTCCATGAACGCCGACATTACTGGCCACGGCTTGCGCTGTGGGGGCCTGTGGACAACCGAATTCGCGCGCTAAGGTCGGGGCACAGAACACGTTACTGATGGGTAAGGGGAATCGGCCATGCAGCTCGGGATCAACCTCGGCTACTGGGGTGCCGGAATGGACGCGGACAACCTGGCCGTCGCCCAGGAGGCCGACCGGCTCGGCTACGCCGTCTGCTGGGCCGCCGAGGCCTACGGCTCCGACGCCGCCACCGTGCTCACCTGGGTCGCCGCCCAGACCGAGCGCATCGACGTGGGCTCGGCCATCTTCCAGATCCCTGCGCGCCAGCCCGCGATGACCGCGATGACGGCCGCCACCCTGGACTCCCTCTCCAAGGGCCGCTTCCGCCTCGGCCTCGGCGTCTCCGGGCCGCAGGTCTCCGAGGGCTGGTACGGCGTCAAGTTCGACAAGCCGCTCGCCCGCACCCGCGAGTACGTCGAGATCGTGCGCAAGGCGATGACCAGGGAACGGCTCTCCTACGAGGGACAGCACTGGACGCTGCCGCTGCCCGGCGGCCCCGGCAAGCCGATCAAGCTCACGGTGCACCCGCAGCGCGAGCACATCCCGCTGTACATCGCCGCGATCGGCCCGAAGAACCTGGAGCAGACCGGCGAGATCGCCGACGGCGCCCTGCTGATCTTCCCCTCCGCCGACCACCTGGAGGAGACCGCGGTCAAGCACCTGCGTGCCGGGCGCGAGAAGGCCGGCAAGACCCTCGACGGCTTCGACATCTGCCCGACGCTGCCGCTCGCCCTGGGCGCCGACAAGGACGTCACCACGCTCGCCGACACCTTCCGCCCCTACACCGCGCTCTACGTCGGCGGCATGGGCAGCCGCAAGCAGAACTTCTACAACCAGCTCGCCCAGCGCATGGGCTACGAGCGCGAGGCCGCCGAGATCCAGGACAAGTACCTGTCCGGCGACAAGGAGGGCGCCGCCGCGGCCGTACCGCACGAGCTGATCGACCAGACCACCCTGCTCGGCTCCGTGGACCGCATCGCGGACCGGATGAAGGCCTACGCCGCCGCCGGTGTCACCACCCTGACGCTCGCCCCCGCGGGCTTCACCCTGGACGAGCGGATCGCCGCGCTCCGCGCCGGTACCGAGGCCCTGGAGCGGGCCGGACTGGCGTAGGTCCGTCGCTAGGTTCTGCGGCCGTGGTGGGGGCTCGGGGGTCTTCCCCGCCACGGCCGTCACGGAGAACAACGCGCCCACGCGCGTGTGGTTACGCCTCCTCGCGTTCCCGGCCGTCCTCCTTTTGGCTGAGTTGCCCGCCGCACCTGTTGCCGCCCCTCATCTCCCGCACTTGACTCGGTCTTCGCGGAGTAGGCGGAACCTGCGCAACCTTGCAGAGGCAGAGAGGTGCCACCGATGCTTTCGGCCAAGAGTCTGTTCCAGGAGATCCTCGACAACGACGAGTCGTTCCGTCTCTTCTGCTCCATCGCGGCCAGCGGTGAGTCGCAGGGCGGCTGGGAGAACGCGCGCATCGCGGCGCTGGTGCCGGAGAGCGAGCGCGCCCTCGCACCCAAGATCACTCGGCACGGCGCCGACGAGGACAAGCACGGGCGGATCTTCAACGCCCTGCTGAAGAAGCGCGGCCTCGAACCCGTCGAGGTGCCCCCCGAAACCGACTACACCATGCTCCTGGAACGGCACGGCATCGGCCTCGCCCACGAGAAGCTCAAGGCCGACCAGCCGCTGACGGTCCGCGACATCATCACCTACCTGGCGCACAGCAGGGTCACCGAGCAGCGCGCGGCCGAGCAGATGGCGATGCTGCTCAAGCACTTCGGCGACCACCCGGACCTGGGCCGGGCCGTCCGGATGATCTCCGCCGACGAGGACAACCACCTCGCCTACTCCCACGAGGAACTGCTGCGCTACGCCGCCGCCGGACACGGCCGCCACATCCACGCGACACTGCGCGAGTGCGCACTCGCCGAGATCCGAGTCCACCGGGACGTCAGCCTCGGCGTGATGGCCCGCATGGGGCGCATCCTCGGCTGGTCCCGCGCCAGGTCCGCGCTGCTCGCGGCGGGCATCCACGCGGTGTACGCCTACGAGCGACTGGCCGGCTGGCGCCGCATGGTGACCCTGCGCGCGCCCGAGCGGCGCGACGCGCTCGGCGGACCGGCCACCGCCGCCCCCGAGGTCGCCTGACGGCCGGCCCGCCGCCTACAGCCAGCCCCGCCGCTTGAACAGCCGGAACAACAGCACCTCCAGCCCGGCCATCAGCACGATCACCGCCGGATAGCCCCACTCCCAGCGCAGCTCCGGCATGTGCTCGAAGTTCATGCCGTAGACCCCCGCGACCATCGTGGGGACCGCCGCCATGGCCGCCCAGGCGGAGATCTTCCGCATGTCGTCGTTCTGCCGGACGCTCGTCTGCGCCAGGTGCGCCGACAGGATGTCGGAGACCAGCCGGTCCAGGCTCTCCACCGACTCGTTGACGCGTGAAAGGTGGTCGCTGACGTCCCGGAAGAAGGGCCGCGCCTTGTCGTTCACGTACGGCACCCCGGCGCCGAACGCCCCCGTCCCGGCCAGCCGGGCCAGCGGCGGCGCCAGTGGACCCGTCGCCCGGCGGAACTCCAGGATCTGCCGCTTGAAGGTGTAGATCCGCGACGCGGTGTGCCGCGAGCCGCCGCCGTCCGGCGAGAACACCTCCGCCTCCAGCTCCTCCAGGTCGTTCTGCAGCTCCACCGCCACGTCCAGGTAGTGGTCGACGGCGGCGTCCGCTATCGCGTACAGCACCGAGGTGGGGCCCTTGCCGAGCAGCTCGGGCTCGTGCTCCAGACGCTGCCGCACGTCCTTCAGCGGGGAGCCCTCGCCGTGCCGGACGACGACCACGAACGCGTCGCCCAGGAAAATCATGAGCTCGCCGGTGGACACGGCGTCGCTCTCCGGCTCGTACACCACCGGCTTCAGGACGGCGAAGAGCGAGTCCTCGTAGATCTCCAGCTTCGGCCGCTGGTGCGCCTTGAGGGCGTCCTCCACCGCCAGCGGATGCAGCCCGAACTCCTCGGTGACCAGGTCGAACTCGTCCTCGGACGGTTCGTGCAGCCCGATCCAGACGAAGCCGCCGGCGGACCGCGCCTCACCGAGCGCGTCGGAGAAGTCCTCGGGCCCGTCCGTGCGGTGCCCGTCCCGGTAGATGGCGCAGTCGACGATCACCGAACGCATTCTCCCTCCGTCCCGGCGCCCGCGCACCGGGTCCTGTGCCTACCCTGTCCGCATGCCCACGCTGATCCTGGTCAGGCACGGACGTTCCACCGCCAACACCGAGGGGCTGCTCGCCGGCTGGACACCCGGCGTCGCCCTCGACGAACGCGGGGCCGCGCAGGCCGCCGCGCTGCCCGGCCGCCTCGCCGGCCTGCCCCTGTCCGAGGTCGTCACCAGTCCCCTGCAGCGCTGCCAGGAGACGATCCGGCCGCTGCTCGACGCCCGGCCCGGACTGCGGGCGCACACCGACGAACGGATCGGGGAGTGCCACTACGGCGACTGGTCCGGCCGCAAGCTCGCCGAGCTCAAGGACGAGCCGCTGATGGAGGTGGTCCAGGCGCACCCCTCCGCCGCCGCGTTCCCCGGCGGCGAGTCGATGCCCGCCATGCAGACCCGCGCCGCCGAGGCGGTCCGCGAGTGGAACGCGCGCGTGGAGCGCGACCACGGCGCCGACGCCGTCTACCTCATGTGCTCCCACGGCGACATCATCAAGTCCCTCGTCGCGGAGGCGCTGGGCCTGCACCTCGACCTCTTCCAGCGGATCTCCGTCGAGCCCTGCTCCGTCACCGCGATCCGCTACACCCGGCTGCGCCCGTTCCTCGTCCGCCTCGGCGACACCGGTGACTTCGCCTCGCTGGCCCCGCGTGAGGAGCCGCCCGGCGACGAAGCCACCGTCGGTGGCGGTGCGGGCGCACCGTGATCGTCGGCCGCAGTAGGGTGAAGCGACCGCAGCAGTGACCGACCCCGCCCTTCCCGCTCTTACGACTTCTCATGGAGACAGGACGTGTCCCGTCAGGTGTTCCTCTACGACCAACCGGAACGTTTCGTGGCCGGCACGGTCGGACTGCCCGGGCGCCGTACCTTCTTCCTCCAGGCCACCGCCGGCTCCCGGGTGACCAGCGTGGCCCTGGAGAAGACCCAGGTGGCCGCGCTCGCCGAACGCATGGACGAACTCCTCGACGAGGTCGTACGGCGCAGCGGCGGCAGTACCGAGGTCCCCGCCATGGCCCCCGCCGGGCCCGCCGACACGGCCCCGCTGGAGACCCCCGTCGAGGAGGAGTTCCGGGTCGGCACCATGGCGCTCGCCTGGGACGGCGAGGACCAGCGCATGATCGTCGAGGCGCAGGCCCTCGTGGAGCTGGACGCCGAGTCCGAGGAGGACCTGGCGGAGGCCGAGGAGCGGCTCCTCCAGGACGAGGAGAACGGCCCCCCGATGCTCCGGGTACGCCTCACCGGCGCGCAGGCCAGGGCCTTCGCCAAGCGCGCCCTCGACGTCGTCAACGCCGGGCGGCCGCCGTGCCCGCTGTGCAGCCTCCCGCTCGACCCGGAAGGACACGTATGTCCGCGCCAGAACGGATACCGCCGCGGAGCGTGACGACCGACACGGCGGCCGCCGGCCTGCTCGCCCTGGGCGAACTGACCGTGCGCGGACGCATCCGTGACGCCTCCAACGCGGCGCTGTACTGCACGGTGACGCACGAGGGACGCGAGGCGGCCTGCGTCTACAAGCCGGTGGCGGGGGAGCGGCCCCTGTGGGACTTCCCCGACGGCACCCTCGCCCAGCGCGAGGTCGCCGCCTACGAGGTCTCCGAGGCGACCGGCTGGGGCCTGGTCCCGCCCACCGTGCTGCGCGACGGGCCCTACGGCGAGGGCATGGTCCAGCTGTGGATCGAGGCCGTCCCGGAGACGGAACTGCTCGCCCTGGTGGACGCCGAGGAGCCCGGCCCCGGCTGGAAGGCGGTCGCCCTGGCGGAGGTCGGCGACGGCCGCACCGCCCTCCTCGTGCACGCCGACGACGAGCGGCTGCGCCGGCTCGCCGTCCTGGACGCCGTGATCAACAACGCCGACCGCAAGGGCGGCCACCTGCTGCCCGCCGCCGGGGAGCGGCTGTACGGCATCGACCACGGCGTCACCTTCCACGCCGAGGACAAGCTGCGCACCCTGCTGTGGGGCTGGGCGGGCGACCCGCTCACCGGGGATGCCCTGACGGTCCTCGACGGTCTCAGGGAGGCCCTCGAGGACGGCGCGACCCTGGCGACCCGTCTCGGCGCCCTCATCACCCCTGCCGAACTCGCCGCCACCCGCGCGCGGGTCGACGCCCTGCTCACGTCCGGCAGGCACCCGGAACCGGGCGGTGAGTGGCCGGCCATCCCGTGGCCACCGGTGTAGGAGCCGCCGCTTTTCCCCTCGCCCGCCGCGTCCCGGCACCTCGGCCGGTGCGCCCCCAGCGTCTCGGCCGGGTCTTCGCGCGTCGCCCGGGGTCGGGCGCCGTATGCCGGCCGTCACGGTGCCGCACGGGTGTCGGTCGGGTCCCGGGGCACATCGGCCGGTGTGTCCCGCGCTTCCGCCGGTGAGGTCGTGGCACACCGATCGGCGTCGCGCAAGAGTGCGCTACCGGCCATCCGGCCCGGTCCGGTTCGTGTACGGAACATCCGTCCGGTTAGGCTCATGACATGCATGCCTGGCCCGCTTCCGAGGTCCCCGCCCTGCCTGGTCAGGGCCGCGACCTGAGGATCCACGACACCGCGACCGGAGGCCTGGTCACCCTCGACCCCGGTCCCGTCGCCCGCATCTATGTCTGCGGCATCACGCCGTACGACGCCACCCACATGGGGCACGCGGCGACCTATAACGCGTTCGACCTCGTGCAGCGCGTGTGGCTCGACACCAAGCGGCAGGTCCACTACGTCCAGAACGTCACCGACGTCGACGATCCGCTTTTGGAGCGGGCCGTGCGCGACGGCGTCGACTGGACCGCCCTCGCCGAGAAGGAGACCGCCCTCTTCCGCGAGGACATGACGGCGCTGCGGATGCTGCCGCCCCGGCACTACATAGGCGCCGTCGAGGCCATACCCGGGATCGTGCCGCTCGTCGAGCGGCTGCGGGAGTCGGGCGCGGCCTACGAGCTCGAGGGGGACACCTACTTCTCGGTCGAGTCCGACCCGCACTTCGGTCAGGTGTCGCACCTGGACGCCGCCGCCATGCGGCTGCTCTCCGCCGAGCGGGGCGGCGACCCCGACCGGCCCGGCAAGAAGGACCCGCTCGACCCGATGCTGTGGATGGCGGCCCGCGAGGGCGAGCCCAGCTGGGACGGCGGCTCGCTGGGCCGCGGGCGCCCCGGCTGGCACATCGAGTGCGTGGCCATCGCCCTCGACCACCTCGGCATGGGCTTCGACGTCCAGGGCGGCGGCTCCGACCTCGCCTTCCCGCACCACGAGATGGGCGCCTCGCACGCCCAGGCCCTCACCGGCGAGTTCCCCATGGCCAAGGCGTACGTCCACGCCGGCATGGTCGGACTGGACGGCGAGAAGATGTCCAAGTCCAAGGGCAACCTGGTCTTCGTGTCGCAGCTGCGCCGCGAGGGCGTCGACCCCGCCGCCATCCGGCTCACGCTGCTCGCCCACCACTACCGTTCCGACTGGGAGTGGACCGACCAGGTCCTCCAGGACGCCCTCGCCCGGCTGGACCGCTGGCGCGCCGCCGTCTCCCGGCCCGACGGTCCGCCCGCCGAGGCGCTGGTCGAGGAGATCCGCGACGCTCTCGCGAACGACCTGGACTCGCCGGCCGCGCTCGAGGCCGTCGACCGCTGGGCCGTCCTCCAGCAGGAGACCGGCGGCACGGACACCGGCGCGCCCGGCGTGGTGTCCCGCGCCGTCGACGCGCTGCTCGGCGTCGCCCTGTAGGCACCGACCGCGCACGCGAAGGGGGCGCTTCCCGCCGGGAAGCGCCCCCTGTCCCGTCCGTTCAGTCCTCCGACGACTCCTCGTCGTCCCCGCTCGCCTTCGGCGGCCTCGGCGGGCGGGTCCGCCCGCTCGGATTGTCCCGGAGATACGGCGTGCCGGGCACCGCGTCACCGCCGTCCGCCGTGGCGTGCCCGCCCGGCTGGCCCGGTCCGGAGCCGTCCCGGCGGCGCAGGTACCGCTCGAACTCGCGGGCGATCGCCTCGCCCGACGCCTCCGGCAGCTCCGCGGTGTCCCGGGCCTCCTCCAGCGACTGGACGTACTCGGCGACCTCGCTGTCCTCGGCCGCCAGCTGGTCCACACCCACCTGCCAGGCACGCGCGTCCTCGGGCAGCTCGCCCAGCGGGACGCGCACGTCGATCAGGTCCTCCAGCCGGTTCAGCAGGGCGAGCGTGGCCTTCGGGTTGGGCGGCTGCGAGACGTAGTGCGGCACCGCCGCCCACAGCGACACGGCCGGTACGCCCGCGTGCGTGCACGCCTCCTGGAGGACGCCGACGATGCCCGTGGGCCCCTCGTACTTGGTCTCCTCCAGGTCCATGCGCCGGGCCAGGTCGGCGTCGGACGTGGTCCCGCTGACCGGCACCGGACGGGTGTGCGGGGTGTCGCCCAGCAGGGCGCCCAGGACGACCACCAGCTCGACACCCAGCTCGTGGGCGAAGCCCAGCAGTTCGTTGCAGAACGAGCGCCAGCGCATGGACGGTTCGATGCCGCGGACCAGGACCAGGTCGCGCGGTTTGTCGCCGCCGACCCGGACCACCGACAGTCTGGTCGTCGGCCAGGTGATCTTTCGGACGCCGTCCTCCATGAACACCGTGGGCCGGTTGACCTGGAAGTCGTAGTAGTCCTCCGCGTCCAGCGCCGCGAACACCTCGCCCTTCCACTCCCGGTCGAGATGCGCGACCGCGGTGGAGGCGGCGTCGCCGGCGTCGTTCCAGCCCTCGAACGCGGCCACCATGACCGGGTCGACCAGCTCGGGAACCCCCTCGAGCTCGATCACCCAGCGCCTCCTTCCGACGTGCCCTCGCGTACCCCCCAACCTTACGGCGTGCCGAGGGGCCGCCCGCAGCCCCCGTGCACGGGGGAGTGAACGGATGACTGCCCCGTTCCGGCGGGCCGGACACCCCCGCGCAACCGCGCTCGCGGCGGGCCCGGTTCGCGGCCGTCCGGACGCCTCACCGGCGTCACGGAAAGGATCGCGCCCGGCCCCGGACGACCGGGACCGGGCGGGAACGGGACGGCGGGGCCGCCTACTTCTTGTCGAGCAGGTCCTGGACCTTCGCACGCACGTCGTCCGTGGCCAGGCCGCGGATCGTCAGCGTGGTGCGGCGGCGCAGCACGTCGTCGGGCGTCTCGGCCCACTCGTGGTCCCGCGCCCACACGACCTGCGCCCAGATCTCCGGGGCGTCCGGGTGGACGCGCTCCGCCAGCTCCGGGGACTCGTTGGCGAGCCGGGCGATGTCGAAGGCCAGCGAACCGTAGTGGGTGGCCAGGTGGCGGGCGGTGTCCGCCGCCATGCGCGGGCCGGGCGCCGGGCCGTCCACCAGCAGCCGGTGGGCGACGGCGCGCGGGTTGGCGACGCCGGGCAGCGGCAGCTTCTTCGGCAGCGTGGAGACCGGTTCGAAGTCGTCACCGAGGGGGTGGCCCGGCAGCGCCTCCAGCTTCTTCATCACCGTACGGCCGATGTGGCGGAAGGTGGTCCACTTGCCGCCCGCGACGGACAGCATGCCGCCCCGGCCCTCGGTCACGACCGTCTCGCGCTTGGCCTTCGCGGTGTCGCCGGGGCCGCCCGGCAGCACACGCAGTCCCGCGAAGGAGTACGTGATCAGGTCCCGGTCGAGCTGCTGGTCGCGAATGGAGAACGCGGCCTCGTCGAGGATCTGCGCGGTGTCCTTCTCGTTGACCGCGACGTCCGCCGGGTCGCCCTCGAACTCCTCGTCGGTCGTGCCGAGGAGCAGCATGTCCTCCCAGGGGAGGGCGAAGGTGATGCGGTACTTGTCGATGGGGGTCGCGAGCGCGGCCTTCCAGGGCGCGGTGCGCTTGAGCACCAGGTGCGCGCCCTTGGACAGGCGGATGGAGGGGGCCGCGTTCGGGTCCTCCATGCGGCGCAGGTGGTCGACCCAGGGGCCGGTGGCGTTGAGCACCAGGCGCGCGTTCACGCCGAACTCGTCACCGGTCAGCCGGTCCTTCAGCTCGGCGCCGGTCACCCGGCCCTTGGTGAAGCGCAGACCGGTGACCTCGGCGTGGTTGAGGACGACCGCGCCCGAGTCGACCGCCGCGCGGACGGTCATCAGCGCCATGCGGGCGTCGTTCATCTGGTCGTCGCCGTACACGGCCACGGCCTTCAGGTTGTCGGTGCGCAGCTCCGGCACGTCCTGCGCGGCCTTGGCCGGGGAGAGCAGGTGGCCGACGCCGTCACCGAAGGCGGACAGCGCCGAGTACGCGAAGACACCCGCGCCCAGCTTCGCCGCGCCGTGCGGCCCGCCCTTGTACACGGGGAGGTAGAAGGTGAGCGGGTTCGCCAGGTGGGGGGCGACCTGGCGGGAGACCGCACGGCGCTCGAAGTGGTTCTCCGCCACCAGCTTCACCGCGCCGGTCTGCAGGTAGCGCAGACCGCCGTGGAGCAGCTTGGAGGAGGCGGAGGAGGTGGCGCCGGCGAAGTCGCCGGCGTCGACCACGGCCACCCTGAGGCCGGACTGCGCGGCGTGCCAGGCGGTGGAGATGCCCAGGATGCCGCCGCCGATCACGAGGAGGTCGTACGACGCCTTGGAGAGCTGCTCCCGGGTCTCGGCCCGGCCCGGGTTCGAGCCGGAGGCCGGGTGCGTCCCCAGGGCAGGCACGGACTGCAGGGTGGACTGCGTGGTCATGGTGGTTCTTACTCCTCGTCCTCGAGCCAGCCCATGGTCCGCTCGACGGCCTTGAGCCAGCTCTTGTACTCACGGTCGCGGGTCTCCGCGTCCATGCGGGGGGTCCACTCGGCGGCCCGGCGCCAGTTGGCGCGCAGGTCGTCGGTGCTGTTCCAGAAGCCGACGGCGAGGCCGGCGGCGTAGGCGGCGCCGAGGCAGGTGGTCTCGGCGACCATCGGGCGCACCACGGGGGCGTCCACGAAGTCGGCGAGGGTCTGCATCAGCAGGTTGTTGGAGGTCATGCCGCCGTCGACCTTGAGGGCGGTCAGCTCCACGCCGGAGTCCTTCGTCATGGCGTCCGCGATCTCCCGCGTCTGCCAGGCGGTGGCCTCCAGGACGGCGCGCGCGAGGTGCGCCTTGGTGACGTACCGGGTCAGGCCGGCGATCACACCGCGGGCGTCGGAGCGCCAGTAGGGGGCGAACAGGCCGGAGAAGGCCGGCACGAAGTAGGCGCCGCCGTTGTCCTCGACCTGCATCGCCAGGGTCTCGATCTCGGCGGCCGTGGAGATCAGACCCATCTGGTCGCGCATCCACTGCACCAGCGAACCGGTGACGGCGATCGAGCCCTCCAGGGCGTAGACCGTGTCCTGGTCGCCGATCTTGTAGCCGACCGTGGTCAGCAGCCCGGAGTAGGAGTTGATGAGCTTGTCACCGGTGTTCATCACCATGAAGGTGCCGGTGCCGTACGTCGACTTGGTCTCGCCCTCGGAGAAGCAGGTCTGGCCGAAGAGGGCCGCCTGCTGGTCGCCGAGAGCGGAGGCGACGGGGATGCCGCCGAGCAGTTCGCCGAGCCTGCCGCCCTTGATCTCGCCGTAGACCTCGGCGGAGGAGCGGATCTCGGGGAGCATCTGCGTCGGCACGCCGATGGACTCGGCGATCTTCGCGTCCCACTGCATGGTGTGCAGGTTCATCAGCATGGTGCGGGAGGCGTTGGTGACGTCGGTGACGTGCCTGCCGCCGTCCACCCCGCCGGTCAGGTTCCAGATGACCCAGGTGTCCATGGTGCCGAAGAGCAGGTCGCCCGCCTCGGCCCGCTCGCGCAGACCGTCGACGTTGTCGAGCAGCCAGCGGGCCTTGGGACCGGCGAAGTAGGAGGCGAGGGGAAGGCCGGTCTCGCGGCGGAAGCGGTCCTGCCCCACGTTGCGGCCGAGTTCGCGGCACAGGGCGTCGGTGCGGGTGTCCTGCCAGACGATGGCGTTGTGGACGGGCTCACCGGTGTTCTTGTCCCAGACGAGGGTGGTCTCGCGCTGGTTGGTGATGCCGATGGCCTTGATGTCGTCGCGGGTGATGCCGGCCTTCTCGACCGCCCCGGCGACGACCTCCTGGACGTTGGTCCAGATCTCGGTGGCGTCGTGCTCGACCCAGCCCGGCTTCGGGAAGATCTGCTCGTGCTCCTTCTGGTCGACGGAGACGATGCGCCCGTCGCGGTCGAAGACGATGCAGCGGGAGGAGGTCGTGCCCTGGTCGATGGCGGCGATGAAGGGGCCTGCGGTGTGGGCGTCGGTCACTGTGTGCTCCTGGGTTTCCGTGGTGTGGCGGCCGGTGCGTACGGCGCGTGTGCTGCGGCTCGATGATGGCCGAGCGGAGGCCCGCTCAGGCGAACGCGACGTTGTAGACACCTCCGGCGAGCGCACCGCCGATCAGCGGACCGACGACCGGGATCCAGGCGTAGGCCCAGTCGGAGCCGCCCTTGTTGGGCAGCGGCAGCAGGGCGTGCACGATGCGCGGGCCGAGGTCGCGGACCGGGTTGATCGCGTAGCCCGTCGGGCCACCGAGCGACAGACCGATCGAGACCACGACGAGCGCGGTGATCAGGGCGCCCAGGACGCCGAGGCCGTTGCCCGCGTCGTTCAGGCCCTGGGTCAGGATGGCGAGCAGCAGGACGAAGGTGCCGATGATCTCGGTGGCGAGGTTCTGGACCGTGTGCCGGATCTCCGGGCCGGTGGAGAAGATGCCCAGGACGGGGCCGGCGCCCTTCTCCTGTGCCTCGACGGACTTGGCCGCCGTGTCCTGCGCGCCGGGACCGCCGACGATCTCGCGGTCGGTGAGGTGGGCCTGGAACTGGCCGTAGTAGGCGATCCAGACCAGGACCGCGCCGATCATGGCGCCGAGGAGCTGACCCGCGAGGTAGGTCGGCGTGTTGCTCCAGTCGCCGTCCTTGACCGCGATGCCGACCGTGACGGCGGGGTTGAGGTGGGCGCCGGAGAGCGGACCCGATATGTACGCCGCCGTCATGACCGCGAAGCCCCACCCGAAGGCGATGGCGAGCCAGCCGGCGTTGCGGGCCTTGGAGGCCTTGAGCGTCACGGCGGCACAGACGCCGCCGCCGAGCAGGATGAGTATGGCGGTACCGATGGTCTCGCCGATGAAGATGTCGGAGCTGGACACCCGCGACTCCTTTGTCCTTCGTCCAGGGGAAGCCGAACCCCCGGGTCCCTCCGGGTGTTCCGGCGCCCTCGGTGTGAGAGCGATGGCGGCCCTTGGCGTTGTCACACTCTAACGCG
Organism: Streptomyces sp. NPDC058796; assembly: GCF_042745235.1. Lineage (NCBI taxonomy): Bacteria > Bacillati > Actinomycetota > Actinomycetes > Kitasatosporales > Streptomycetaceae > Streptomyces > Streptomyces sp. NPDC058796. The sequence continues at coordinate 293,813 of NZ_JBHYOP010000007.1, read as the reverse complement.
TATTGCCGGTAGGTGTTCGACAATGCCGACCGATGGACGCGAGTCTCGCCGTGGCGTCACGCGTGCGTCAAGAGCTGTGTTATCGAAAGCACGATCGTTATTGATCGTCGTGGGCTATCGACCACGCCGCGCGACGGGCACCGGGAAACGCCAGGGGCCGGAACGCACTGCGGCGTCCCGGCCCCTGCTCGTGCCGTCCGTCCTAGAACCGCCCGGCGCCCAGGTCCCGCGACACCGCGCGGGCGCAGTCCCGCACCGCCGCGACCAGCTCGGGACGCAGCTCGCCCTCCCGGCACAGCCGTTCCACGGCGCCCGTGATGCCGACCGCGCCGACCGGCATGCGCCTGCGGTCGTGGATGGGGGCGGCGATGGACGCGACGCCCTCCCAGGTCTCCTCGACGTCCGCCGCGTAGCCCCGCGCGCGCGTGATGTCGAGGATGTGCTCGAACCCGTCCGGCTCGCACACGGTCCGGTCGGTGTACGCCTTGCGGTCGGCCTCCAGCGCCTCGCTGTGCGCGACCGGGTCGTACGCCGAGAGCACCTTGCCCAGTGCCGTGGAGTGCAGCGGCTGCATGGCGCCGATCTCCAGGACCTGCCGGCTGTCGTCGGGGCGGAAGACGTGGTGCACGATCAGTACGCCCTGCTGGTGCAGGACCCCGAGGTGGACGCTCTCCCCGCTGGAACGCGCCAGGTCGTCCGTCCACACCAGGGCGCGCGCCCGCAGCTCGTGCACGTCGAGATAGGTCGTCCCCAGGCGGAGCAGCTCGGCGCCCAGCTGATAGCGGCCGGAAGCCCCGTCCTGTTCCACGAAGCCCTCCTGCTGGAGGGTGCGCAGGATGCCGTGCGCGGTGCCCTTGGCCAGACCCAGCGACGAGGCGATGTCCGACAGGCCGAGCCGCCGCTCGCCGCCCGCGAGCAGGCGCAGCATCGCGGCCGCCCGTTCGAGCGACTGGATGTTCCGTGCCATCGACGTACTGCCTCCGTCCCCTTCGACTGCCGACCTCGGCGTCGCTGACGTCGTTCGGCAATGCCGAACACTACCGGTCCATGCCGACCTCCCGCTAATGGTCGGCGGGCAACTGTTGCACTCCGGCCGGATCCGGTCGTCCAGCACCACGCACCCGGGCCGTTCCCAAACGGCCGCCGGGTCGTCGGCCTGCGGATTCCCCCGACCGGAAAGTCACCCCTTCGGCGGGCGCGTGACCCGCAATCCTCGTCCGTCTCGTGGACGCCTCGACCACCGGCCTCCGGTCCCGGCTACCCTGGCGGCGTGCGTTCTCTCCCGGGGACGTTCCCCATGGACGGAACCGGGCAGCGCAAAGCCGACAGCCGTCGCATCCTAGGGAGCCCTTTCATGGCCTCGTCGCCATCCACCCCGCCCGCCGACACCCGGACCCGCGTGTCCGCCCTCCGAGAGGCCCTCGCCACCCGCGTGGTGGTCGCCGACGGCGCGATGGGCACCATGCTCCAGGCGCAGAACCCGACGCTGGACGACTTCCAGCAGCTGGAGGGCTGCAACGAGGTCCTCAACGTCACCCGCCCGGACATCGTCCGCTCGGTGCACGAGGAGTACTTCGCGGCCGGCGTGGACTGCGTGGGCACCAACACCTTCGGCGCGAACCACTCCGCCCTCGGCGAGTACGACATCCCCGAGCGCGTCCACGAGCTGTCCGAGGCCGGCGCCCGGGTCGCCCGCGAGGTCGCCGACGCGTTCGCCGCCCGGGACGGACGGCAGCGCTGGGTCCTCGGCTCCATCGGCCCCGGCACCAAGCTGCCCACACTCGGCCACGCCCCGTACACCGTCCTGCGCGACGCCTACCAGCGCAACGCCGAGGGCCTCGTCGCCGGCGGCGCCGACGCGCTGCTGGTGGAGACCACCCAGGACCTCCTGCAGACCAAGGCGTCCGTGCTCGGCGCCCGGCGCGCCCTGGACGCACTCGGGCTCGACCTGCCCGTCATCGTCTCCGTGACCGTCGAGACCACCGGCACCATGCTGCTCGGGTCGGAGATCGGCGCCGCGCTCACCGCGCTGGAGCCGCTCGGCATCGACATGATCGGCATGAACTGCGCGACCGGCCCGGCCGAGATGAGCGAGCACCTGCGCTACCTCGCCCGCCACTCCCGCATCCCGCTGTCCTGCATGCCCAACGCCGGTCTGCCCGTCCTCGGCAAGGACGGCGCGCACTACCCGCTGACCGCGCCGGAGCTGGCGGACGCGCAGGAGACGTTCGTCCGGGAGTACGGGCTGTCGCTGGTGGGCGGCTGCTGCGGCACCACCCCCGAGCACCTGCGGCAGGTCGTCGAGCGGGTCCGCGGCACCGCCCCCACCGAGCGGCACCCGCGTCCCGAGCCCGGCGCCGCCTCGCTCTACCAGACCGTGCCGTTCCGGCAGGACACGTCCTACCTCGCGATCGGTGAGCGGACGAACGCGAACGGGTCGAAGAAGTTCCGTGAGGCGATGCTGGACGGCCGCTGGGACGACTGCGTGGAGATGGCCCGGGACCAGATCCGCGAGGGCGCGCACATGCTGGACCTGTGCGTGGACTACGTCGGCCGGGACGGCGTGGCGGACATGGAGGAGCTGGCGGGCCGGTTCGCGACTGCCTCGACGCTGCCCATCGTGCTGGACTCCACCGAGGTCGACGTCATCCAGGCCGGTCTGGAGAAGCTCGGCGGCCGCGCGGTGATCAACTCGGTGAACTACGAGGACGGAGCGGGCCCGGAGTCCCGGTTCGCCCGCGTCACCAAGCTGGCGCGGGAGCACGGTGCGGCGCTGATCGCGCTGACCATCGACGAGGAGGGCCAGGCCCGTACGGCGGAGAAGAAGGTCGAGATTGCCGAGCGGCTGATCGCCGACCTGACCGGGAACTGGGGCATCCACGAGTCGGACATCCTCGTCGACTGCCTGACCTTCACCATCTGCACCGGCCAGGAGGAGTCCCGCAAGGACGGCCTGGCCACCATCGAGGGCATCCGCGAGCTGAAGAAGCGGCACCCGGACGTGCAGACCACGCTGGGCCTGTCGAACATCTCCTTCGGCCTGAACCCGGCCGCCCGCATCCTGCTCAACAGCGTGTTCCTGGACGAGTGCGTGAAGGCGGGCCTGGACTCGGCGATCGTGCATGCGAGCAAGATCCTGCCGATCGCCCGGTTCGACGAGGAGCAGGTCACCACTGCCCTGGACCTCATCTACGACCGCCGCCGTGAGGGCTACGACCCCCTCCAGAAGCTGATGCAGCTCTTCGAGGGCGCCACCGCCAAGTCCCTGAAGGCCTCCAAGGCCGAGGAACTGGCCGGCCTCCCGCTGGAGGAGCGCCTCAAGCGGCGCATCATCGACGGCGAGAAGAACGGCCTCGAACAGGATCTCGACGAAGCCCTCCAGAGCCGCCCCGCCCTCGACATCGTCAACGACACGCTGCTGGACGGCATGAAGGTCGTCGGGGAGCTGTTCGGCTCCGGGCAGATGCAGCTGCCGTTCGTGCTCCAGTCCGCCGAGGTGATGAAGACCGCGGTGGCCCATCTGGAGCCGCACATGGAGAAGACCGACGACGAGGGCAAGGGCACCATCGTGCTGGCCACCGTCCGCGGCGACGTCCACGACATCGGCAAGAACCTCGTCGACATCATCCTGTCCAACAACGGCTACAACGTCGTCAACCTCGGTATCAAGCAGCCGGTCTCCGCGATCCTGGAGGCGGCCGGCGAGCACAAGGCCGACGTGATCGGCATGTCCGGGCTCCTGGTCAAATCCACGGTGATCATGAAGGAGAACCTGGAGGAGCTCAACCAGCGCGGCCTGGCCGCCGACTACCCCGTCATCCTCGGCGGCGCCGCCCTCACCCGCGCCTACGTCGAACAGGACCTCCACGAGGTCTACGACGGCGAGGTCCGCTACGCCCGCGACGCCTTCGAGGGCCTGCGCCTGATGGACGCCCTGATCGGCATCAAGCGCGGCGTCCCCGGCGCCAGACTCCCCGAGCTGAAGCAGCGCCGGGTCAAGGCGGCCACCGTCGAGATCGAGGAGCGGCCCGAGGAAGGACACGTCCGCTCGGACGTCGCCACCGACAACCCCGTCCCCGAGCCGCCCTTCTGGGGCACGCGTGTGGTCAAGGGAATCCAGCTCAAGGAGTACGCCTCCTGGCTCGACGAGGGCGCCCTCTTCAAGGGCCAGTGGGGCCTCAAGCAGGCCCGCACCGGCGAGGGTCCCTCGTACGAGGAACTGGTCGAGACCGAGGGACGGCCGCGGCTGCGCGGGCTCCTGGACCGCCTCCAGACGGAGAACCTGCTGGAAGCGGCCGTGGTCCACGGCTACTTCCCCTGCGTCTCCAAGGACGACGACCTGATCGTCCTCGACGACGACGGCAACGAGCGCACCCGCTTCACCTTCCCGCGTCAGCGCCGCGGCCGGCGGCTGTGCCTGGCCGACTTCTTCCGCCCGGAGGAGTCGGGGGAGACCGACGTCGTGGGCTTCCAGGTCGTCACCGTCGGCTCCCGCATCGGCGAGGAGACCGCGCGCATGTTCCAGGCCAACGCCTACCGCGACTACCTCGAGCTGCACGGCCTGTCCGTCCAGCTCGCCGAGGCCCTCGCCGAGTACTGGCACGCCCGCGTCCGCGCCGAACTCGGCTTCGGCGGTGAGGACCCGGCCCAGATGGAGGACATGTTCGCCCTGAAGTACCGGGGCGCCCGCTTCTCCCTCGGCTACGGCGCCTGCCCGGACCTGGAGGACCGCGCCAAGATCGCCGACCTGCTCCAGCCGGAGCGCATCGGCGTCCACCTGTCGGAGGAGTTCCAGCTCCACCCCGAGCAGTCCACCGACGCCATCGTGATCCACCACCCGGAGGCCAAGTACTTCAACGCCCGCTAGGAGCCGGGCGCAGCCTCGGGGCAGCTCCACGGGCCGCACCAGGCGTTCCCGTCCCGCACGACGTACACTGGTCGGTCCACTGCAGGCCGGTTCCCTTCGTGGGAACCGGCCTGATCGTCCCTTCAAGGAGGTACGTGGATGACCAGTACGGTCCCCGCGCTCGGAACCCGTACGGCCGAAGGCTCCGCCCTGCAGGCCGTGCTCCTCGACATGGACGGCACCCTGGTGGACACCGAGGGCTTCTGGTGGGACGTCGAGGTCGAGGTCTTCGCCTCCCTCGGCCACACCCTCGACGACTCCTGGCGGCACGTGGTCGTCGGCGGCCCCATGAGCCGCAGTGCCGGATTCCTGATCGAGGCCACCGGGGCCGACATCACACTCGCCGAACTCAGCGTGCTGCTCAACGACGGCTTCGAGGAACGCATCGGCCGCACCCTGCCGCTCATGCCGGGAGCCGCCCGGCTGCTCGGGGAGCTGTCCGCGCACGAGATCCCCACGGCCCTGGTCTCCGCGTCCCACCGGCGCATCATCGACCGCGTGCTGGCCTCGCTGGGCCCCCAGCACTTCGGCCTGACCGTGGCCGGCGACGAGGTGCCGCGGACCAAGCCCCACCCGGACCCGTACCTGGCCGCCGCGGCCGGCCTCGGCGTGGACCCGGCCCGGTGCGCCGTCGTCGAGGACACCGCGACGGGCGTCGCCGCCGCGGAGGCCGCGGGCTGCCACGTCGTTGCCGTGCCCTCGGTCGCCCCCATCACCCCGGGCGTCCGGCGCACGGTGGTCGGCTCCCTGGAAGAAGTCGACCTGACATTTCTGCGCGGTCTGATGACACAAATGCGCTAGGCGTTCAAGGGGAAATGCCATCGCTTCCGGACGGCCGAATTAAGGCCCTCGTCGGCCATCCGGCACCTGTGACGTTCGCCACGCTGTCAGGGGTCGACAGGAAGGCTTCACTGTGCTGCCCGACGCTTGGCGAACGTTGTCGAGGCGCCCTTGTGTCCCGATTGGTGAAACCCTGCACTAATCCTTCCACTGTCGGGTTTTCGGTGCGTCCACACCCGGTTTCGCTCCGTGATGAGCCCCCAACTCCGGTGGCTGCGAACCCCCGTGCGGGCGCGGACTAATCTCGTCGCGAGAACATCGGCCACTACCCCCGTGATCCGCCGCGACACCCCTGCATGCCGGATACACGGACCGACAGCTCTGGAGAAACTCGAGCATGAACCGCAAGACTTTGGTGCTGCCGGCCGCCGTCGGCCTGCTCGCGCCGGTACTCGCCGCCTGTGGCGGGTCCGACAGCGGCAGCGGCGGCGGGGACGCGATCGTCGTCGGCACCACGGACCGGTTCACCGCCTCGAAGGACGCGCCCGCGCCCCTCGATCCGGCGTTCGCCTACGATGTCGGCACCTGGAACGTCCTGCGTCAGACCACGCAGACCCTGATGATCCAGCCCCGGGGCGACGGCGAACCCGTGCCCGAAGCCGCCGAGGAGTGCGGATTCACCGACACCGGCAACGAGCGTTACGCCTGCACCCTGCGTGACGGCCTGAAGTTCGCCAACGGCGACGCCATCACCGCGGAGGACGTGAAGTACTCCATCGAGCGCGCCCTGTCCCTCAAGGCCGACAGCCAGGTGTACGGCCTGCTGTCGACCGTCGACACCGTCGAGACGCAGGGCGACCGCGAGGTCATCTTCCACCTCAACACCGCGGACGCCACCTTCCCGTACAAGCTGTCGACGCCGGTCGCCGGCATCGTCAACAAGGACGTCTACGAGAAGGACAAGCTGCGCGAGGGCTTCGAACTGGACGGCTCCGGGCCGTACACGATGAAGGCCGAGGTCGACGGCGACGTGATGACCAAGGCCGTGTTCACCAAGAACCCCAATTACAAGGGGAGCCTCAAGGTGAACAACGACAAGGTCGAGATCGTCTCCTTCGAGGACGCCGAGTCCATGGGCACCGCGATCGACAAGGGCGACATCGACGTGATGGCCCGCACGATGACGCCGGACCAGATCCGGAAGCTCTCCACCTCCACGGACAGCAAGGTCGACCTCATCGAGGTCGCCGGTCTGGAGATCCGCTACCTGGGCTTCAACACGGACGCGCCGACGGTGAAGGACAAGGCCGTCCGCCAGGCGATGGCCCAGCTCATCGACCGCAGCGCACTCGTCTCCGAGGTCTACGGCTCCCAGGCCGAGCCGCTGTACTCGATGGTTCCGGCCACCGTCACCGGTCACTCCAACTCGTTCTTCAACAAGTACGGCGACCCGAGCGTGCCCAAGGCCAAGGCGGTGCTGGAGGACGCGGGCATCGAGACGCCGGTGAAGCTGACGATGCACTACACGACGGACCACTACGGAGCCGCGACCAAGCAGGAGTTCGAGGTGCTGCAGAAGCAGCTCAACGACAGCGGTCTCTTCGACGTCGGCATCGAGGGCCTGCCCTGGGACAAGTTCCGCCCGGCGGAACTGAAGGGCGAGTACGACGTCTTCGGCATGGGCTGGTTCCCCGACTTCCCGGACGCCGACAACTTCATCGCACCGTTCCTCGACAAGGACAACACCCTCAACTCGCCGTACGCGAACGCGGAGATCCGCAACACGCTGATCCCCGAGTCCCGTCGCGAGGCCGACCGGCTCTCCGCCGTGGACAGCCTCACCGAGATCCAGGACATCACCGCGATCGACGCGCCGGTGATCCCGCTGTGGCAGGGCAAGCAGTACGTCGCGGCCCGGGACGACATCACGGGCACCGCCTACCTCCTCAACTCCTCTTCCACCCTCCAGGTGTGGGAGCTGGGCCGGGGTGTGAGCGGCTGACCCCGCCGGACCGAACCACGAAGGGCGCCCCTCCCGGCCGGAGGGGCGCCCTTCGGGTTCTCGTCGTGAGCACTTGCCCGTGATCCCACGCCGCGAGCGTGGCGGGCTACTGTGCGCCTGGGCGCACCAGGCCGCTCTCGTAGGCGTACACGGCGGCCTGCACCCGGTCGCGCAGACCCAGCTTGGTCAGCACATGACCCACGTGCGTCTTGACGGTGGTCTCGCTGACGAAGAGGTCGGCGGCGATCTCCGCGTTGGACAGGCCCCGGGCCACCAGCTTCAGCACCTCCACCTCACGCTCGGTCAGCGTGTGCAGGGTGTCCGGAACCGGCTCCTCCCCGGAGGGCAGATGCGTGGCGTACTTGTCGAGCAGCCGCCTGGTGATGCTCGGCGCGAGCATCGCCTCGCCGTTCGCCACCACGCGGATCGCCTGCACCAGTTCGCCCGCCGGGGCGTCCTTCAGCAGGAAGCCGCTGGCGCCCGCCTTCAACGCCTCCACCACGTACTCGTCGAGGTCGAAGGTGGTCAGCACCAGGACCTTCGCCGGCCCGTCCCGCTCGGGGCCGGTGATCTGCCGGGTCGCCTCCACACCGTCCATCCGCGGCATGCGGATGTCCATCAATACGACATCGGGCTGCAGCGCCCGTACCTGGTCGAGCGCCTGGAGGCCGTCTCCGGCCTCGCCGACGACCGCGAGGTCCTGCTCCGCCTCCAGGATCATGCGGAAGCCCGTGCGCAGCAGCGGCTGGTCGTCGACCAGTAGGACGCGGATGGCCACGTAAGTCTCCTTCGCTAGTCCGGCCCCATTCTGCCCTGCTCGGTGCCGCCGGACTCGGCCGCCCTCACCGGCAGCGGGTAGGGCGGGGGAGTGCCGCCGAACTCCGGGCAATGCGCCTGGTGGTCGCACCAGCCGCACAGCTTGGTCGGACGCGGCCGCCAGTCGCCGGTCTCGGTCGCCAGCCGGATGGCCTCCCACAGCGCCAGCAGCTTGCGCTCGACCCGCTCCAGGTCGGCCGGGACCGGGTCGTAGGTGAGCACGTCACCACTGCCGAGGTAGACGAGCTGCAGCCGCCGCGGGACCACCTTCTTCAACCGCCAGACGACCAGCGCGTAGAACTTCATCTGGAACAGCGCGCCCTCGGCGTACTGGGGGCGGGGCGCCTTGCCCGTCTTGTAGTCGACGATGCGCACCTCGCCGGTGGGGGCGACGTCGACCCGGTCGATGATGCCGCGCAGCCGCAGCCCGGACTCCAGCTCGGCCTCGACGAACAGCTCCCGCTCCGCGGGCTCCAGCCGGCTCGGGTCCTCGAGGGTGAACCACCGCTCGACGAGCCGCTCCGCCTCGCTCAGCCACTGAGCCAGACGCTCGCCCTCCGGGTCGTCCGCGAACAGCACACCGAGCTCCGGCCTGCTCTCCCGCAGCCGGTCCCACTGGCCCGGGACCAGCGACTTCGCCCGCGGCGCGGTGCGCTCGCCCGCCGGGGCGTCGAAGAGCCGCTCCAGCACCGCGTGCACCAGCGTGCCCCGCGTCGCCGCCTCACTCGGCTTCTCCGGGAGCCGGTCGATGACCCGGAACCGGTACAACAGCGGGCACTGCATGAAATCGCCGGCCCGGGACGGGGAGAGCGAGGCGGGCGCCGTGTGCACGCGCGCCTGGGCCGTGGCCGGCGCCGGCGTGTCCGTCACCGCGTCCGTGTGCTCCGCCGCCGCCGTCACCGCCGGTCGGGCGGGTGCGCCGGCGTCCTCGGCGACATCCTCGATGCTCGTCTCCATGCCCACAGACCTTACGGCCCGCCACTGACAGTGACCCACCCCGCGGTCGTGAACCCGTGCGACGGAAGGGAACCAGAGGGGTGCCGGGGCGGAACGGGCCGCGGCGGACGCATACCATCGACACGAGTACCCTCCCGCCCGGCAGGCGCGGGAGACGCTTCGAACGAGGGGACACCGTGGACGTGAGCGGCGGGAGCGGGCAGCCGCGCCCCGGCAACGACGAGTCGGCCGAGCCCCAGGCAGGTCCCACTGCCCCGGCCACCGGCTCCGCCCGGCCGGAGCCCGCGGATTCCGGCCAGCCCGGGGACCGGCCCGCGGACGGGCCCCGGACGCCGGGGGAGTCCCACGGCGACCCCGCCCCGACGGCCGCCGACCGCTCGCCGGCGGCGGGCGCGGACGACACCCCTGCTGCGCCGAGTGCGAGCACACCCGTTTCCGGCAGACCGGCCTCCGCGACCCCCGCCTCCGGTACGCGCTCCCAGGAGACCGGCCCCGAGCCGGTACGGCCCGAGCCGTCCGGTGCCGGTGCGCCGGGTCCGGAGTCGTCGTCCGGTTCCGCAGGTCCGGCTCCGGAGCCCGCGGGTGCAGCTCCGGCTCCGGAGCCCGCGGGCGCCGGGACACCGACTCGCGGAGCCACAACTCCCGAGACGCCCGCTCGCGAAACGCCGCTCCTGAAGGCGCCGGGCCCCGACGCCGAGGGGGAACCCCCGACCGGAGCCGCCCCCTCCCACGGCGAGCCCGGGCGAAGGACCCCCGAGGACGTCACCCCGGAACGGACCGCGCACCCGAAACCGGCCCCGGCCGCCGACCCGGATCCGACCCCGGCCCCGCAGGCCTCGCAGCCCTCGGCCGACGACCGCTCGGCCCGTCCGCCCGCGCACCACGGACACGGTGACCGCGACGCCCACCCCGGCCATCCCCGCGCCGGTTCCCACCCCGGCCGCATCACCGCCCGGCACGCCCACCGCGACGGCGGTGCCGGCCCGGCCAAGCCCCCGCAGCGCAAGCCCGAACCCGGCGGCGGCCTGCTCATGGGCCGGCCCTTCGGCGTACCCGTGTACGTCGCGCCCAGCTGGTTCCTGGTCGCCGCCCTGATCACCTGGGTCTTCGGCGGACAGCTCGACCGCGTGCTGCCCGAGCTCGGCGCCGCCCGCTACCTGGTCTCCCTCTTCTTCGCCGTCGCCTTCTACGCCTCCGTCCTCGTCCACGAGCTCGCCCACACCGTCGCCGCCCTCCGTTTCAAGCTCCCGGTGCGCCGCATCCAGCTCCAGTTCTTCGGCGGCGTCTCCGAGATCGAGAAGGAGGCCGAGACCCCCGGCCGGGAGTTCGTGCTGGCCTTCGTCGGCCCCCTGCTCTCCCTCGTCCTCGCCGGCGTCTTCTACGCCGCACTCCTGCCCGTAGAACCCGACTCGGTCCCCGGCGTCCTGCTGGCCGGCCTGATGTTCTCCAACCTCCTCGTGGCCGCCTTCAACCTGCTGCCCGGCCTCCCGCTCGACGGCGGCCGGATGCTCCGCGCCGTCGTCTGGAAGATCACCGGCAAGCCGATGAGCGGCACGATCGCCGCCGCCTGGGTCGGCCGGGCGCTCGCCATCGCCGTCCTGATCGGCCTGCCCCTGCTCACCCAGTCCCTCGGGTCCGACGCCGCCGACGACGTCGGCATGGACACCGTCATGGACGCCCTGCTCGCCGCGATCCTCGCCGCGATCATCTGGACCGGCGCCGGAAACAGCCTCCGCATGGCCCGCCTGCGCGAGCACCTGCCCGAGCTGCGCGCCCGCGCCCTCACCCGGCGCGCCGTCCCCGTCCCGGCCGACACCCCGCTCTCCGAGGCGCTGCGCCGGGCCAACGCCTCCGGGGCCCGCGCCCTGGTCGTCGTCGACGCCGACGGCGTCCCCGTCTCACTGGTCCGCGAGGCCGCCATCGTCGGCGTACCCGAGCACCGCCGGCCCTGGGTCCCGGTGAGCACCCTCGCCCAGGACCTCACCGACGGCATGCGCGTCTCGGCCGAGCTGTCCGGCGAGGAACTGCTGGACGCCCTGCGCGCCAACCCGGCGACCGAGTACCTGGTGGTCGAGGAGACCGGCGAGATCTACGGCGTCCTCTCCGCCGCCGACGTCGAGCGCGCCTTCGTCAAGGCGATGGCCCGCCCCTCCTGATCACCGGCCCCGGCCACCGGTGTGGTCGGCGGCCCCGCCGCGGACCGGTAGGCTGGTCACATGTCCGAACCGACCGGTGCCGCCCGCAGGCGCGGGCCCTTCAAGGTCGGGGACCAGGTTCAGCTGACCGACCCCAAGGGCCGCCACTACACGTTCACGCTCGAGGCCGGGAAGAACTTCCACACCCACAAGGGTTCCTTCCCCCACGACGAACTGATCGGCGCTCCCGAGGGCAGCGTTGTCCGCACCACCGGGAACGTCGCCTACCTCGCGCTGCGCCCCCTGCTCCCCGACTACGTCCTGTCCATGCCCCGCGGGGCAGCCGTCGTCTACCCGAAGGACGCGGGGCAGATCCTCGCCTTCGCCGACATCTTCCCCGGCGCACGCGTCGTGGAGGCCGGCGTCGGCTCCGGATCCCTCAGCAGCTTCCTGCTGCGCGCCATCGGCGATCAGGGCATGCTGCACTCCTACGAGCGCCGCGAGGACTTCGCCGACATCGCGAAGCAGAACGTCGAACGCTACTTCGGCGGCCCGCACCCCGCCTGGCAGCTCACCGTCGGCGACCTCCAGGACAACCTGTCCGACACCGACGTCGACCGCGTCATCCTCGACATGCTCGCCCCCTGGGAGTGCCTGGACGTCGTCAAGAAGGCGCTCGTGCCCGGCGGCATCCTGTGCTGCTACGTGGCCACCACCACCCAGCTCGCCCGGACCGTCGAGTCCATCCGCGAGATCGGCTGCTTCAACGAGCCGACCTCCTGGGAGACCATGATCCGCAACTGGCACGTCGAGGGCCTCGCCGTCCGTCCCGACCACCGCATGATCGGCCACACCGGCTTCCTGCTCACCGCCCGACGCCTCGCCGACGGTGTCGAGCCGCCCATGCGCCGCCGCCGCCCGGCCAAGGGCGCCTACGGCGAGGACTACGACGGCCCCAACGCCGGCGGAGGCTCCGGCCGCTGAGACGGCCCCGCGCCGCGTACAACGCACCGACGCCGTGGTGGAGTTCCCAGGCCGCACCGGGAACTCCACCACGGCGTCGCCGTATTGACCCACGCGGCGGCGGACGAACGGGCCACGGAAAAGACCGGGCCGCGGAAATCGACCCGAGTACCCACCCCGCCGTTCCCCCGCACTGTGACGTGTGGCACGATGCTGGCCACCCCCCCCGCCGGCACAGCCCTCACAGGAGACACTCCTCGTGCAGCACCCCGCCGTTCCGGACCTGTCCCACACGCACACCCGCCCGATCCACTGGGTCGCCACCGCCACAGCCCTGGCCGCGGTGGTCGCCCTCTCCTCGGTCCTGCAGCCCGAGGCCGCGACCGCGGCACAGACCCCCGGCGCCGAACCGAAGAACGCCCCCGCGCACCTCGCGCCGCCCGACCCGGCCGCCGTGGCGTTCCCCCTGGAATGCGGCCCGGTCAAGGCAGTGGTGCAGAAGAAGGCGACCGGCGACCTGGACGGCGACGGCCGGCCCGAGACGGTGGCGGTGGTGCACTGCGACGCCCCCATGGGCACCCCGCCCGACGGCGTCTACGTCCTCACGCGCGGCACCGACGACGCCGAGCCCCGCGTCGTGGCCACCCTCGTGGACCCGGCGGACCGCCGGACGGCCACCGCCCTCGCCGTGCGCGGCGGCGAAGTCCACGCCACGCTGCTCGGCTACTCGTCGGCCGACGTGCCCAGTTGCTGCCCCGACGTCACCGACGACGTGAAGTGGCAGTGGAAGAGCGGCGCGTTCGTCCGCGACACGCCGTCCCAGGCACGCACCGTATGACCGGTGACCCCGGTGACCCCGGGGCGGATGATGTGACCCATCAAACGACGGTCACTCAGCGTACGGATTGAGTTACATTTTGGTCACTCTGCGTCTGGGCCGTAGACCTCGGCCCTGTCCGAAACGCGACGCACATGAATGCACTCACCCGGACACTCCTTCGCGGAGTCGACCACGTCCGTGAGGAGCGGCAACGGCACGGGCGTTGCCGCCCCCGGGCTCTGCAGCAGCTCGTCGCCGGCGCCCTTCACATAGGCCAGACCGTCGATGTCCAGCTCGAACACCTCGGGCGCGTACTGCGCACAGATGCCGTCACCGGTACACAGGTCCTGGTCGATCCAGACCTCCAGGGCCTCGCCGTCGACTCCGGCCTCCTGCTGCACGCTCATCTCTCCTGCCGTTTCCTGCGCCCCAGCTGTTCGGGAATCCGGCCAGCTCTGACGGGTGTTGAACGCTTCGACCCTACCTCCGCCTGGGTTCCATCCACGTTCCGTGGGTATTCCCCTGGCGTGAGGGAGAGCGCAAGGGTGAAGATCGGACACACCCCGACAGTCTTTGTGATCTAGGGGTTTCAATCGACACCCACCCAGGTAGGGTCTGGAAGCGTCCAGCTCCCCTTGGAGGAGGTGAGGACCGTGGCAGCCCACGACGACGACATGAACCGCGGCATCCGCCCGGGACGCGGGTCCGACGACCCGGCCGGGCAGGTGGCCTACCTTGAGCAGGAGATCGCCGTCCTGCGACGCAAGCTCGCCGAATCTCCGCGACACACGAGAATTCTCGAAGAGCGGATCGTCGAACTGCAGACCAACCTGGCCGGCGTGTCCGCCCAGAACGAGCGACTCGCCAGCACCCTCCGCGAGGCCCGCGACCAGATCGTGGCCCTCAAGGAGGAGGTCGACCGGCTGGCCCAGCCACCGGCAGGCTTCGGCGTCTTCCTGCAAGCGAACGACGACGACACCGCCGACATCTTCACCGGCGGCCGTAAGCTCCGGGTGAACGTCAGCCCGAGCGTCGAGCTCGGCGAGCTACGGCGCGGCCAGGAAGTGATGCTCAACGAAGCGCTCAACGTGGTCGAGGCCATGGAGTACGAGAGCGTCGGCGACATCGTCACCCTCAAGGAGATCCTCGAGGACGGCGAGCGGGCCCTGGTGCTCGGGCACACCGACGAGGAGCGCGTGGTGCGGCTCGCCGAGCCGCTGCGGGGCGTCACCATCCGCCCCGGCGACGCCCTCCTGCTCGAACCCCGCTCCGGCTACGTCTACGAGGTCGTCCCCAAGAGCGAGGTCGAAGAACTCGTCCTCGAAGAGGTCCCCGACATCGGCTACGAGCAGATCGGTGGCCTCGGCGGACAGATCGAGATGATCCGCGACGCGGTCGAGCTCCCCTATCTCTACCCGGACCTCTTCAAGGAGCACGAGCTGCGTCCTCCCAAGGGCGTCCTGCTCTACGGACCCCCCGGATGCGGCAAGACGCTCATCGCCAAGGCGGTCGCCAACTCACTGGCCAAGAAGGTCGCCGAAGTGACCGGCCAGGCCGCCGGCAAGAGCTTCTTCCTCAACATCAAGGGCCCCGAGCTCCTCAACAAGTACGTCGGCGAGACCGAGCGGCAGATCCGCCTCGTCTTCCAGCGAGCCCGTGAGAAGGCCAGCGAGGGCACCCCCGTCATCGTCTTCTTCGACGAGATGGAATCCCTCTTCCGCACCCGCGGCTCCGGCGTCAGCTCGGACGTGGAGAACACCATCGTCCCGCAGCTGCTCGCCGAGATCGACGGCGTGGAAGGCCTGCAGAACGTGGTCGTGATCGGCGCCTCCAACCGCGAGGACATGATCGACCCCGCCATCCTGCGGCCCGGCCGGCTCGACGTGAAGATCAAGATCGAGCGTCCGGACGCCGAAGCGGCCAAGGACATCTTCGGCAAGTACCTCACCGAGCGCCTCCCGCTCCACGTGGACGACCTGGCGGAGCACGAGAAGGACAAGGCGGCCACCGTCCAGAGCATGATCCAGACGGCGGTGGAACAGATGTACGCCGAATCCGAGGAGAACCGCTTCCTCGAGGTCACCTACGCCAACGGCGACAAGGAAGTCCTCTACTTCAAGGACTTCAACTCCGGCGCCATGATCGAGAACATCGTGGGCCGCGCCAAGAAAATGGCGATCAAGGACTTCCTCGAAAAGAACCAGAAAGGCCTTCGCGTCTCCCACCTCCTCCAGGCCTGCGTGGACGAGTTCAAGGAGAACGAGGACCTGCCCAACACCACCAACCCGGACGACTGGGCCCGCATCTCCGGAAAGAAGGGCGAGCGGATCGTGTACATCCGTACGCTCGTCACCGGAAAGCAGGGCGCGGACACCGGACGCTCCATCGACACGGTGGCGAACACCGGTCAGTACCTGTAAAAGGCGGGGCGGCTGCGGGTGCCCTTAGCGGGTACCCGCAGCCGACTGTTTTCCGGAGCCCCGACTGGAGCAAGGCAATGCCGCAAATGATCTCCCCACCAGCGCAAAGGCGTTCTAGGCTCTTCCATACCGCCGAGTCGCGCAGTGCGGGGACGGGCACCGCACACGCATCGGAGCGCCAGCGGTACTTGAGCGGCGCCCACCACGGGCGCCGCCGGGCAAGGAGGGCCGCATGACCGTACGGCGAGTAATGGGCATCGAGACGGAGTACGGAATCTCCGTCCCCGGCCACCCCAACGCCAATGCCATGCTCACCTCGTCCCAGATCGTCAACGCCTACGCGGCGGCGATGCACCGGGCCCGCCGGGCCCGCTGGGACTTCGAGGAGGAGAACCCGCTGCGGGACGCGCGAGGCTTCGACCTCGCCCGGGAGGCCGCCGACTCCAGTCAGCTCACCGACGAGGACATCGGCCTCGCCAACGTCATCCTCACCAACGGAGCACGGCTCTACGTCGACCACGCCCACCCCGAGTACAGCGCCCCGGAGGTCACCAACCCCCGCGACGCCGTCCTGTGGGACAAGGCCGGCGAACGCATCATGGCCGAGGCCGCCGAGCGGGCCGCCCAGCTGCCCGGCGCCCAGCCCATCCACCTCTACAAGAACAACACCGACAACAAGGGCGCCTCCTACGGCACACACGAGAACTACCTGATGAAGCGGGAGACCGCCTTCTCGGACATCGTGCGCCACCTGACGCCCTTCTTCGTCTCCCGCCAGGTCTTCACCGGCGCGGGCCGCGTCGGCATCGGCCAGGACGGCCACGAGCACGGCTTCCAGATCAGCCAGCGCGCCGACTACTTCGAGGTCGAGGTCGGCCTGGAGACGACGCTGAAGCGGCCCATCATCAACACCCGCGACGAGCCGCACGCGGACGCCGAGAAGTACCGGCGCCTCCACGTGATCATCGGCGACGCGAACCTCTCCGAGATCTCGACCTACCTGAAACTGGGCACGACCGCCCTGGTCCTGTCCATGATCGAGGACGGCTTCGTCGCCGTCGACCTGGCCGTCGACCAGCCCGTCCGCACCCTCCACCAGGTCTCGCACGACCCGTCCCTGAAGCGCCTGGTCACCCTCCGCAGCGGCCGCACACTCACCGCGGTCCAGCTCCAGATGGAGTACTACGAGCTGGCCCGCAAATACGTGGAGGAACGCTACGGCGCCGACGCCGACGACCAGACCAAGGACGTCCTCGGCCGCTGGGAGGACACCCTCAACCGGCTCGAGAACGACCCGATGAGCCTCGCCGGCGAACTGGACTGGGTCGCCAAGCGGGAACTCATGGAGGGCTACCGGCGCCGCGACGACCTCGACTGGGACGCCGCCCGGCTCCACCTCGTGGACCTCCAGTACGCCGACGTACGGCCCGACAAGGGCCTCTACAACCGCCTGGTCGACCGCGGCCGCATCAAGCGGCTCCTGGACGAGAACGAGGTCGAGCGGGCCCGCACCAAGCCGCCGGAGGACACCCGCGCCTACTTCCGCGGACGCTGCCTGGAGCAGTACGCGGACGACGTCGCGGCGGCCTCCTGGGACTCCGTGATCTTCGATCTGCCGGGCCGGGACTCCCTCCAGCGGGTGCCAACCCTGGAACCGCTTCGCGGAACGCGTAATCACGTCAAGGAGCTCCTGGACCGCTGCCGCACCGCGGAGGACCTGGTCAGGGTCCTCACCGGCGGGTGAGCGGACGGAACGGGTACACGAACGAGACCGCCGGACGGGGTGGAAACCCACCCCGGCCGGGAACCATCGAGATGGCCCCCGTTCGTTGGAGAAACGCGGGGCCGATGTCGGACCCGGCTTGTAGGGTCTGATCTTGACCGAGCAACTGTGTCGGGCGAACCGAGCGGGGTGAGGGTTATGGCGACCAAGGACACCGGCGGCGGGCAGCAGAAGGCCACGCGGTCCACCGAGGAGGTCGAGGAGCAGGCGCAGGACGCGCAGGCCTCCGAGGACCTCAAGGAGCGCCAGGAGAAGCTGAACGACGACGTGGACTCCGTCCTGGACGAGATCGACGATGTGCTCGAAGAGAATGCCGAGGATTTCGTGCGGTCATTTGTCCAAAAGGGTGGGGAATAGGCCTGAATGTCCAATTTGGATGCCGGGAAGAAGTGCTCGGCATGCAAGCGGACTCTGCCTACCAGCGCATTCGCGGCCAACAGGTCCGAGCTCGACAGGCTTCAGGACCGTTGCCGCGAATGTGGGGCCGAGGCATACCGCCGTCGTCGGGAGGCCCAGGGCAAGAACGTTCGTCGAGCGGACGTGCCCGAGGGGTGCAAGCACTGCCTGGGCTGTGACGAGGTCGAGCCGTGGAGCGAGTGGCATCGCAACGCGACGGCCTCGGACGGGCTGTCGACGCGTTGCAAGGCGTGCCCGGCCGTTGCGGGGCGGGCACGTCCCCTGCAGCGCCGTTACGGTCTCACCGAGGACGAGCGTGACGCGATGGTCGCCTCTCAGAAGGGCCTCTGCGTGATCTGTCTGAAGGCTCCGGCCGTACATGTGGATCACTGTCACGAGACGGGTAAGGTCCGTGGCGTACTGTGCTTCAACTGCAATTCGGCCATCGGCAAGTTGGGAGACGATCCCGACGCTTTTCGTCGGGCTGCCGCCTACCTGGAGGGAACTTCGTGGAAGCCAACACTCGTAGCACCGGGCGTCTACCAGCTGCCTTCCTGACGCCTGGCTCGTCCTCCTTCATGGACTTCCTCGGCGAGCACCAGCCGGAGATGCTCCCGGGCAACCGGCAGCTGCCCCCGGTGCAGGGTGTCGTCGAGGCGCCGCACGGCACGACGATCGTGGCGGTGACGTTCCCCGGTGGTGTGGTCCTCGCCGGTGACCGGCGGGCCACGATGGGCAACATGATCGCCCAGCGGGACATCGAGAAGGTCTTCCCGGCCGACGAGTACTCGGCGGTGGGCATCGCCGGTACGGCGGGTCTGGCCGTGGAGATGGTGAAGCTGTTCCAGCTGGAGCTGGAGCACTTCGAGAAGGTCGAGGGCGCGCAGCTGTCCCTGGAGGGCAAGGCGAACCGCCTGTCCACGATGATCCGCTCGAACCTGGGCATGGCGATGCAGGGACTGGCCGTGGTGCCCCTGTTCGCCGGTTACGACGTGGATCGCGGCCGGGGGCGGATCTTCTCGTACGACGTGACGGGCGGGCGGTCGGAGGAGCAGAGCTACGCGACCACCGGGTCGGGGTCGATCTTCGCCCGTGGTGCGATGAAGAAGCTCTTCCGTGAGGACCTGACCGAGGAGCAGGCCACGACGCTCGTGGTGCAGGCGCTGTACGACGCGGCGGACGACGACTCGGCGACCGGTGGTCCCGATGTCGCGCGCCGGATCTACCCGATCATCACTGTGATCACCGAGGACGGCTTCCGCCGGCTGAGTGACGACGAGGCTTCCGGGCTCGCCCGCTCGGTGCTGGAGCGGCGGCTGGAGCAGCCCGACGGTCCGCGGGCCGCGTTGCTGTAGCGGGCGCGGTCGGTCGTGTTGTCAGGTGGTTCAGTGACTTCTCCAGAAAGGGACGGATAACCGGTGTCGACGCCGTTCTATGTCTCACCCCAGCAGGCGATGGCGGACCGGGCGGAGTACGCCCGCAAGGGCATCGCGCGTGGCCGCAGCCTGGTCGTGCTGCAGTATGCCGACGGCATCGTGTTCGTCGGTGAGAACCCGTCCCGTGCGCTGCACAAGTTCAGCGAGATCTACGACCGGATCGGCTTCGCGGCCGCCGGCAAGTACAACGAGTACGAGAATCTGCGGATCGGCGGGGTGCGCTACGCCGACCTGCGTGGTTACACCTATGACCGGGACGACGTGACGGCTCGCGGTCTGGCCAACGTCTACGCGCAGACGCTGGGCACGATCTTCTCCAGTCAGGCCGAGAAGCCGTACGAGGTGGAACTGGTCGTCGCCGAGGTCGGTGAGAGTGCCGACGGGGACCAGATCTACCGGTTGCCGCACGACGGTTCGATCGTGGACGAGCACGGTTCGGTCGCGGTCGGGGGCAATGCCGAGCAGATCAGCGGTTACCTGGATCAGCGGCACCGGGACGACATGACGCTGGCCGAGGCGCTGAAGCTGGCCGTGCAGGCGCTGTCCCGGGACACGAACGGCAGTGAGCGGGAGATTCCGGCGGAGCGGCTGGAGGTCGCGGTGCTGGACCGTACGCGGCCGCAGAAGCGGAAGTTCAAGCGGATCGTGGGGGCTCAGCTGTCGCGGTTGCTGGACTCGGGCGCGGGAGCCGGGGCCGGGGCCGATGCCGAGGACCTGGCCCTGCCGGACGAGGACGAGGGCGACAAGTAGCGGGCAGCCGCTGCGCGAGAACCTCCGAGCGGCGCCGGGCCATGTGCTCCGGCGCCGCTCAGTCTTTCTGCGGCGGTGCCGTGGAGCCCCGTACGACCAGGTGCACCGGGATGTCGCCCTCCTCGGGGGTCTGTCCCTCCATGACGGCGAGCAGTGCCCGCATGCCGCGTTCGCCGAAGAGTTCCGCGTCGAGGCGTACGGTCGTCAGCTCGGGGTCGATGGCGGTGGCGAGGCCGAGGTCGTCCAGGCCGGTGACCGACAAGTCGTCCGGGACGCGCAGCCCTGCCCGCCTCGCCGCCTTGTAGGCGCCGGCCGCGAGTTTGTCGTCGTCGCAGACGAGTGCGGTGGGCCGGGGTCCGGGAGCGGCGAGGGCGGCCTCGGTGGCGGTCAGGGCGCCCTCGATGGAGATGGGGGCGCGGGCGGTGCGCAGGTCGGTGCCGGGGGTGTCCGCCAGCCGTGCGGCCAGTTCCCGGGCGCGGATCTCGAAGGTCCACGAGGGGACGTCCGCGGCGAGGTGCAGGAAGCGGCGGTGGCCGAGGGTCAGGAGGTGTTCGGCGACCTGGCGGATGCCGTCGGTGATGTCGAGGTTGACGGTGGCGGCGCCCAGGCTGCCTTCGGGGTCGCTGTCGAGCATGACGAGGGGGAGCTGGTCGCCCCGGATGGCGGTGAGTGCGTCGGCGGCCATGGAGGAGGCGATGACGCCGTCCAGGGCGGCCTGGGCGGAGGCGAAGGGGTCTCTGGCCGGGCCGACGCCTTCGGGGGAGGGGTAGAGGACGACTCCGAAGCCGTGCTCGGCGGCGACTCGTGCGGCGCCGGTGTAGACCTCCGCGAAGAACTCGGTGGTGAGTGCGGGGACGACCAGCAGGACCGTGCGGGTGCGGCCGAGGCGGAGGTTGCGGGCGGCGAGGTTGGGGCGGTAGCCGAGCCGGTGTGCGGCGTCGCGGACGCGTTGTGCGGTGGGTTCCGAGACCCGGCCGCGCCATTTGTCGCCGAGGACCAGGGAGACGGCGGCCTGGGAGACGCCCGCGGCCTGGGCGACGTCGCGGCTGGTGGGGCGGGTGCTGCCTCGTGCCACCGTTCGGCCTGCGCTTTCGTCTGGTCGTCTGGACTCCGGAACAGCCGCCATGGTACGTATGACGGGACACGTTATACGTAAAACTTCATGAGGCTCGTTCGGAAGGGACTGGTCGTGGTCGCCGGGTACCTGGACATTCTTCGGGCGCGGCACGCCGTCCGGCTGCTCGTCGGCACGCTCGTGGGGCGGCTGCCGAACGCGACGGCGGCGATCGCGATCGTGCTGTTCGTGCGGGCGGAGGGCGGTTCGTACAGCCTCGCGGGTGCGCTGGCCGCGGTGTACGGCGTCGCCAACGCGGTGGGCCAGCCCGTGCTGGGGCGGCTGGTGGACCTGCACGGGCAGCCGCGGGTGCAGTTGCCGGCCGCGGTGCTGTCGGCGCTGGCCATGGGCGTCTTCGCCTTCGCGGGGACCGGGCAGGTCGCCGTCGCGTACCTCGCCGTGGGCGCGGCCGGGCTGTTCACGCCGCCGCTGGAGGGCGGCCTGCGGGCGCTGTGGCCCAGCGTGCTGCGCAAGGAGGACCAGGTGCACACGGCGTACGCGATGGACGCCGTGGCCCAGGAGGTCATGTTCACGGTGGGGCCACTGCTGGTGACGGTGTGCGTGTCGCTGTGGTCACCGCAGGTGGCGCTGCTCGTGCTGAACGCGGTGGGTGTCCTCGGGGCGCTGTCCGTGGTGGTGTCGCCGCCTTCGCGCTCGTGGCGGTCGGCGCCGCGCGAGGCGCACTGGCTGGGTGCCCTGCGTTCGTCGGGGCTGCTGGCGCTGCTGGGCGCCTTCCTGTTCATCGGGATGGCGCTCGGGTCGATCACCGTGGCGTCCGTGCCGTACGCGGACGAGCACGGCGGTGACGCCGTCTACGGCTGGCTGATGGCCGCGCTCGGGCTCGGTGCGCTGGTGGGCGGGGCCGTGTACGGGGCGCGGCGGTGGACCGGTGATCCGGCGCGGCGGCTGCGGCTGCTGGTGGCCCTGCTGGCGGTGTGTTACCTGCCGTTGACGCTGATGCCGGGCGTGCTGGCCATGGTGCTGCTCACGGTGATCGCGGGTGTCTTCCTGGCCCCGTGCATCGCCTGCGCGTTCGTCCTCGTCGACGTGCACGCGCCGCGGGGGACGGTGACGGAGGCGTTCTCGTGGCTGGTGACGACCTTCACGGTGGGCGCCTCGGTGGGGACGGGCCTCGCGGGGCCCGTGGTGGAGCACGGCGGGGCGCTGTGGGGGTTCGCGGTGCCGGCGGCGGCCGGCGGTGTGTCGCTGCTCGTCCTCCTGTGCACCGGGCGGGTCCTCGCAGCTCCCGTGCGGGCGGCGGTGGTTGCGGCTTCATCGGAAAATGATCCAAACCGTGCCGTCGAACCCCGTTTCAGTTCGGGTCATCAGGCGTAATGTTCAGTCATGGACCGCCGCATTTTCGGGCTGGAGAACGAGTACGGCGTCACGTGCACGTTCAGGGGACAGCGCCGCCTGTCGCCTGACGAGGTGGCGCGGTACCTCTTCCGCCGTGTCGTGTCATGGGGCCGCAGCAGCAATGTCTTTCTGCGCAACGGGGCCCGCCTCTATCTCGACGTGGGATCGCATCCGGAATACGCCACACCCGAATGCGACAACGTGATCGAACTCGTCACCCACGACAAGGCGGGCGAGCGCATTCTCGAAGGACTCCTGGTGGACGCCGAACGACGCCTGCACGAGGAGGGAATCGCGGGCGACGTCTACCTCTTCAAGAACAACACCGACTCCGCCGGCAACTCCTACGGCTGTCACGAGAATTACCTCGTGGCCCGGCACGGGGAGTTCTCGCGGCTCGCGGACATCCTCATCCCGTTCCTGGTGACGAGGCAGTTGCTGTGCGGTGCGGGCAAGGTGCTGCAGACGCCGCGTGGTGCCGTGTACTGCGTCAGCCAGCGGGCCGAGCACATCTGGGAGGGCGTCTCCTCGGCGACGACCCGCTCCCGGCCCATCATCAACACCCGCGACGAGCCGCACGCGGACGCCGAGCGCTACCGGCGTCTGCACGTCATCGTGGGCGACTCGAACATGTCCGAGACGACGATGCTGCTCAAGGTCGGTGCCACCGACCTGGTGCTGCGGATGATCGAGGCGGGCACCGTGATGCGTGACCTGACCCTGGAGAACCCGATCCGGGCGATCCGCGAGGTCAGCCACGACATCACCGGCCGCCGCAAGGTGCGCCTGGCCAGCGGCCGGGAGGCGTCCGCCCTGGAGGTGCAGCGGGAGTACTACGAGAAGGCCGTGGACTTCTGCGAGCGCCGCGGTATCCGTACCGGCACCGTCGAGCGGGTGCTGGAGCTGTGGGGGCGCACGCTGGAGGCCATCGAGACCGAGGACCTCGACCGCATCGACACCGAGATCGACTGGGTCATGAAGTACAAGCTCCTGGAGCGGTACCGGGCCAAGCACAACATGACCATGTCGCATCCGCGGGTCGCGCAGATAGACCTCGCCTACCACGACATCCACCGCCGTCGTGGTCTCTACTACCTGCTGGAGAAGAAGGGGCAGGCCGCCCGGGTCGCCAACGACCTGAAGATCTTCGAGGGCAAGTCGGTGCCGCCGCAGACCACTCGGGCGCGGCTGCGTGGTGACTTCATCCGGCGTGCTCAGGAGCAGCGCCGGGACTTCACCGTCGACTGGGTTCACCTCAAGCTCAACGACCAGGCGCAGCGCACCGTGTTGTGCAAGGACCCGTTCCGTTCGGTGGACGACCGGGTGGAGAAGCTGATCGCCGGGATGTGAGCCGGCGGAAGGGTGAGAGGGGCGTTTCCCCCGTGAAAGGGCGGAACGTCACACGGGCACCGTACGTTAGCCGTACGGTGCCCTTCTCACGCCGTAGAGTTGCGCGCACGCCATTCCTGACATGAACACCGACCGACACCGATACGAGGCCCCCACCGTGCGCCGACGCTCACTCCTCATCGCCGTCCCCGCCGGACTGGTCACGCTCGCCGCCTGCGGTGACGAAGACTCCGGCTCGAGCAACGCGGGCGACAGCGCGACGCCGGAGGCGTCGGGCACGTCGGCACCGCCGCCCCCGAAGATCGTCGACGGCCCGCTGCCGGCGATCACCGCGGGGACGAAGTTCGACGAGAAGCCGACCGTCGCCAAGGGCAGCGGGGACCCCTCGAAGGACCTCGCGGTGAAGACGGTCATCGCCGGGGGAGGCAAGGCCGTCGCGGAGAACGACTTCGTGTCGGCGAACTACCTGGGCCAGGTCTGGGCGAGCGCCAAGGTCTTCGACAACTCCTACGACCGCAAGACGCCCCTGGTCATCCAGCTGGCCCAGGGCAGCATCATCGACGGCTGGCGGTACGCGCTCACGGGCAAGAAGACCGGCAGCCGCGTCCAGTTCTCCGTGCCGCCCGCCTACGGGTACGGCGAGCAGGGCAACGAGCAGGCGGGCATCAAGGGCGACGACACGCTGGTCTTCGTCGTGGACGTGCAGGACACGTTCAACGCCAAGAGCTCCGCCAAGGGCAAGGAGACCCCGCAGGACGACGCCGCGCTGCCCAGGGTCGGCACCAACACCGACGGCAAGGCGCCCTCCATCGAGGTGCCGAAGACCGACGCGCCGAAGAAGCTCGTCGCCGAGTACGTCCTGGAGGGCGACGGCACGGAGGTCGGCGCCGAGGACAGCGTGCTCGTGCAGTACAAGGGCGTGGTCTGGGACGGCGGCAAGGAGTTCGACTCGACGTACGGCAGGAAGCAGCTGACGTCGTTCTCGCTCCAGCAGGTCGTCAAGGGCTGGGCGCAGGGCCTGACCGGCAAGAAGGTCGGCAGCCGCGTCCTCATCGTCATCCCGCCGGACCTGGGCTACGGCGACAACCCGCCGCAGGGCAGCGGCATCGAGAAGGACTCCACACTGGTGTTCTCCGTGGACATCCTCGCGAAGATGTGACGTGCCGGGATGTAAGACTTGGGGACGTTGCCTTTCCGCAGACAAGCAGGAGCTGAACACGTGAGCATCGACAAGCCCGAGGTCGACTTCCCGGGCGGCGAGCCCCCGGCGGACCTCGAGATCAAGGACATCTGGGAGGGCGACGGCCCGGTTGCCGAGGCCGGTCAGACCGTGACCGTCCACTACGTGGGCGTGACCTTCAGCACGGGCGAGGAGTTCGACGCCAGCTGGAACCGCGGTACGCCGTTCCGCTTCCCGCTCGGCGGTGGCCGGGTCATCGCGGGCTGGGACCGGGGCGTGCAGGGCATGAAGGTCGGCGGCCGTCGCCAGCTGACCATCCCGGCCCACCTCGCCTACGGGGACCAGAGCCCGACCCCGGCGATCCCGCCCGGCTCGACGCTGATCTTCGTGGTCGATCTGCTCGGAGTCTGATCGAAGTCCCGGCGGACAGCGATCAGAGCCGGTCACCTGGGGTCCATGCCTGTCCGGGCATGGGCCCTCGGCTTTTGCGGGGCCGCCGCGGGGCGGTACGGTCATCCGTCGTAAGCACCATAGGGAGAAGGGCGTCGATGGCCATTGCCAAGGCCGAGCGGCTGATGAACCTGGCGCTGTGTCTGCTGGGGACGCGGCGGCCACTCAGCAAGCGTGAGCTGCGCCAGTCCATCGAGGCCTACCTGGAGGCGGGCTCCGACGACTCCTTCAACCGGATGTTCGAGCGGGACAAGGACGACCTCAGGGAACTCGGGCTGGTCATCGAGACCGTCGAGAGCCTCGACGGCGAGGTCGGCTACCTGGCCCGCCGCGACAGCAACCGCCTGCCGCCGATCACCCTGGACGCCGAGGAGGCCGCCGCGCTGGGGCTCGCCGCCAAGGTGTGGCAGCAGGCCCGGCTCGCCGGCGCCGCCAGCGGCGCCCTGCAGAAGCTGCGCGCGGCCGGTCTGCCCGAGGACGTCGACCCGTACGAGGCGCACAGCGCGCTGGAGCCCCGTATCCCGGTGCACGAGGCGGCCTTCGAGCCGCTGATGCTGGCCTGCCGCGACCGCAGGCCGGTCGTCTTCGACTACCGCAAGGCCAACGCCGCCCAGCCCGAGTCCCGGCACGTGGAGCCGTGGGCCCTGGAGTGCTGGCGCGGCCACTGGTACCTGGCCGGTTTCGACCGGGACCGCGGGGCGGAGCGGGTCTTCAGGCTGTCCCGGATCACGGGGAAGGTGCGCTCGCGCGGGGCGCGGTTCACCGCCCCCGTGCCCGACGTCGTCACCGTCCGCGAGACGGTCGCGAGCTGGGCGGGGGAGACCGCGGACCGTTCCGCGCTGATCCGGCTGCGCACGGGCGCCGGCTACCCCCTTCGGGCGAAGGCGACCGTGGTGCGGGAACTCGGTGACGGCTGGGACGAGTTGCAGATTCCGTACGGGCACGGCCTGGACGCCTGGCTGGTGGAGTTCGGGCCGGACGTGGTGGTGCTGGAGCCGGCGGAGCTGCGCGCGGACGTGGTGGACCGGCTGCGTGCCGTGGCCAAGGGCTGAGGGGGAGCGGACAACACAGTGGCAGGCAAACCGGTCAGGCCCGTGAACGCCATCGACCAGACCCGGCGGATGCTGTCCTTGGTGACGTATCTGCGCGAGCGCCCCGGCGCCCGGGTCGAGGACGTGGCGCGCGCCTTCGGCATCACCGAGGACGAGCTGGTCTCCGACCTCGACGTGCTGCCGATGTGCGGCACCAGCTTCCGCGGCGGCGACCTCCTCGACATCGACACCGACGGCGAGCGGATCTGGTGGCACAATCCGGCCGCCCTGGGCGCGGACGCCGCCGAGCCGCTGCGGCTGGCCGCCGACGAGGCGACCGCGCTGCTGGTGGCCGCCCGGGCCGTGGCGACCCTGCCGGGGCTGCGGGAGAGCGACCGGCAGGCGCTGCTGCGGGCGACCGCCAAGGTGGAGACCTCGGCCGGCGAGGCCGCCGGCGCCAGCTCGCGCCTGTCCGTCACCTTCGAGTCCGAGGGCGGCGTCTTCGCCGACGTCGACCGGGCGATCTCCGAACGCCGCCGCCTGTGGATCCGCTACTACTCGCCGGCCCGCGACGAGGTCACCGAGCGCGAGATCGACCCGATCCGCCTGGTCAGCGTCGGCCACACCTACGTGGAGGCCTGGTGCCGCCGCTCCGAGGCGCGGCGCACCTTCCGGCTCGACCGGGTCGCCGAGATCCGCATCCTGGACGAGCCGTCCGCGCCGCCCGAGGTGGAGCTGCGGGACCTCTCGGAGGGACTGGTGCAGCCCGCCGCCGAGGACCCGGAGGTCGTGATCGAGGTCGGTCCCGGCGGACGCTGGGTCGCCGAGTACTACCCGCACGACAGCGCCGATGAACTCCCCGACGGCGGACTGCGTATCACCCTGCGCACGCCCGACCCGGCCTCGCTGCGGCGGCTGGCGCTGCGGCTGGGGCGCGACGGCCGGATCGTCTCGCCGCCGGAGCTCGCCGACAGCGCCCGGCAGGCGGCCCGCGAGGCGCTGGCGGCGTACGACGGGATCGAGGCGGCCGGAGGGGCCCGCGGTACGGGCGAGGAACGGCACGAGCGCGAGGGGCAGGAGCGAGGACTGTGAGCGACTCCGTGGGGCCGGGTGCGGCGGGCGTGACGGCGGCGACCGCGTTCGCCGGCATGAGACGCGTCCCGCCGGTCGTGTTCAAGGCCGGCTGCCCGGACTGCCGCGGCCGGTTCGAGCTCGCCGCGAGCGCCCTGCGTCTGGCGATCGGCGCCACGAGCCGTACCACCTTCTACTCGTTCACGTGCCCCGAGTGCGGTTCCGCCGTCCGCAAGCCTGCGGGGGAGCGGGTCGTGGAGCTGCTCACGGGCGGCGGGGTCAGGACCCTCCGGCTGCACTCCACGGTCTAGGCTCGACGTCATGTTCTGGCCGATGTTCGCGGTTGCCGTGGGTTTTGTGGGTCTCGCCGTGCTCGCGGTGCTCGCCGTGAAGGTGTTCGTGGAGGCCCAGCGCCTGGGGCGGCAGGTGACGGACTCGGCCCGCCGGATCAGCCGGGCCGCGGAGGACCTGGAACGCGCGACCGAGAGCGCCGCCCGCGCCGTGGACGCGCTGTGACCCGCGTTTCGGGACACTTCGCCCTGTCACGTCACAGGTCGCTGAAGGTACGCTGCTCGTCGCGGACCGGAAAACGAGGCCCGGCCGCGGACGGGAGTACGCACGGGGATTGCCTCACGTTTACCCCTGAGCGTTACGATCGCTGCACAAGACGATCGATCGGACACATGTCCGACCGGTCGGACAGCACCCCCACCCAGCCGCCTCGGTGAGAAGGTAAAGACTTATGTTCGGAAGGCTCGGCGCCCCCGAGATCATTCTCATCCTCGTCGTCATCATCCTGCTGTTCGGCGCGAAGAAGCTTCCGGACATGGCGCGCTCGCTGGGCAAGTCCGCCCGCATCCTCAAGAGCGAGGCCAAGGCGATGAAGAGCGAGAGCAAGTCCGACGACTCCGCTCCCGCCGACCCGCCGAACCCGGAGCAGTCCGCGGCGAAGCGCACCATCCAGGCCGCCCCCGGCGACGTGACCAGCTCCCGGCCGGTCACCGAGCCGACGGACACGACCAAGCGCTGACGCAGGGCCGGTGACCTCCGGCCCGCCGCACGAGATGGGAACGTGGGTTGCTGAAGTCTGCCCGCAACAAGGAGAGGGACCCCGAAGGGCGGATGCCCCTCGCGGAGCACCTTCGTGAGCTCCGCAACCGGCTCGCGAAGGCCCTGCTGGCCATCGTCGCCGTCACCGTCGTCGCCGCCTTCTTCTACGAGGAGATCATCAACGTCCTCACGGAGCCGATCCTCGAGTCGGTCGGCTGTGAGAAGTCGTTCGCGGAGCTGGCCCAGTCGGAGGCCGGCTCGGAGCCGTGCGCGCAGATCACCCTCAACGGTCTGCTCGGCCCCTTCACCCTGGCCCTGAAGGTGTCCCTGACGGCCGGCGTCGTGCTGGCCTCCCCGGTCTGGCTCTACCAGCTGTGGGCGTTCGTCGCCCCGGGCCTGCACAAGAGCGAGAAGAAGTACGCCTACGCGTTCGTCGCCACCGGCGCGCCGCTCTTCCTCATCGGCGCCTACTTCGCCTACGCGGTGCTGCCCACCTCGGCGAAGGTGCTGATCGAGTTCACGCCGAGCAACGTCGACAACCTGCTGCCGCTGGACGAGCTGCTCGACCTCGTCACCCGCATGGTGATCGTCTTCGGTCTCTCCTTCGAGCTGCCCCTGCTGCTGGTCATGCTCAATCTCACCGGAGTGCTGAGCGGCAAGCGGATGCTCGGCTGGTGGCGCGCCATGATCATGGGCATCACGCTGTTCGCGGCCATCGCCACGCCGAGCACCGACCCCCTGACGATGGTCATGCTGGCCGGACCGATCTGGGTGCTGTACTTCGCCGCGGTCAGCATCTCCCTGCTGAACGACCGGCGCAGGGCCCGTCGCCAGGCCATGGAGCCCGACGACGACGAGGCGTCCGAGCTGGACCTCACGCCCGAGGACATCGGCGAGATCGAACCCGTGACCACCGCCCGCGCCCTGCCCGAGCAGGCCACGAAGGACCGGGTCAACGGCTACGACGACGTGACCTGAGGCACACCGGGGCGGTGACGACACGCGTCGCCGCTCCCGGGAAAGGCCTCACGGAGCCGATCCCGACAATGATCGTCCTGTTGTCAGTGCGGCCCGGTACGCTCGAAAGCACGATGACAGAGGATCTCTCCCCGGCCGAGCGGTATGCGGCAGCGCGGCGACGCGCTGCCGAGCAGGCCACCGCGCTCGCCTCGTTCCGCGAGATGTACGACTTCGGCCTCGACCCCTTCCAGATCGAGGCCTGCCAGGCACTCGAGACCGGCAAGGGCGTGCTGGTGGCCGCGCCCACCGGTTCGGGCAAGACGATCGTCGGCGAGTTCGCCGTCCACCTGGCCCTCCGGCAGGGCAAGAAGTGCTTCTACACGACACCCATCAAGGCGCTGTCGAACCAGAAGTACGCCGACCTGTGCCGCCGCTACGGCGCGGACAAGGTGGGCCTGCTCACCGGCGACAACAGCGTGAACTCCGACGCCCCCGTGGTCGTGATGACCACCGAGGTCCTGCGGAACATGCTGTACGCGGGCTCGCAGACCCTCCTCGGTCTCGGGTACGTGGTGATGGACGAGGTGCACTACCTCTCCGACCGCTTCCGCGGCGCCGTCTGGGAGGAAGTGATCATCCACCTCCCCGAGTCCGTGACCCTGGTATCACTCTCGGCCACCGTGTCGAACGCGGAGGAGTTCGGCGACTGGCTCGACACCGTGCGCGGCGACACCCAGGTGATCGTCTCCGAGCACCGGCCCGTGCCGCTGTTCCAGCACGTGCTGGCCGGACGCCGGATGTACGACCTGTTCGAGGAGGGCGAGGGCCACAAGAAGGCCGTCAACCCCGACCTCATGCGCATGGCCCGCCTGGAGGCCACCCGTCCCTCGTTCCAGGACCGGCGGCGTGGCCGGCACATGCGGGAGGCCGACCGCGAGCGGGAGCGCCGGCAGCGCTCGCGCATGTGGACGCCCGGCCGGCCCGAGGTCATAGAGCGGCTCGACGCCGAGGGGCTGCTGCCCGCGATCACCTTCATCTTCAGCCGGGCCGCCTGCGAGGCCGCCGTGCAGCAGTGCCTGTACGCCGGGCTGCGGCTCAACGACGAGGAGGCGCGGCACAAGGTCCGCGCCCTGGTCGAGGAGCGCACCGCCTCCATCCCCACCGAGGACCTGCACGTCCTGGGGTACTACGAGTGGCTGGAGGGCCTGGAGCGGGGCATCGCCGCCCATCACGCGGGCATGCTGCCGACCTTCAAGGAGGTCGTCGAGGAGCTGTTCGTCCGTGGACTGGTCAAGGCCGTCTTCGCGACCGAGACCCTCGCCCTCGGCATCAACATGCCCGCCCGCTCGGTGGTGCTGGAGAAGCTCGTCAAGTGGAACGGCGAGCAGCACGCCGACATCACCCCCGGCGAGTACACCCAGCTCACCGGCCGGGCCGGCCGGCGCGGCATCGACGTCGAGGGCCACGCGGTGGTGCTGTGGCAGCGCGGTATGAACCCCGAGCACCTCGCGGGGCTCGCCGGCACGCGCACGTACCCGCTGCGCTCCAGCTTCCGGCCGTCGTACAACATGGCGGTCAACCTGGTCGAGCAGTTCGGCCGCCACCGCTCGCGGGAGCTGCTGGAGACCTCCTTCGCGCAGTTCCAGGCGGACAAGTCGGTCGTCGGCATCTCCCGGCAGGTGCAGCGCAACGAGGAGGGCCTGGAGGGCTACAAGGCCTCCATGACCTGCCACCTCGGGGACTTCGACGAGTACGCGCGGCTGCGCCGCGAGCTGAAGGACCGGGAGAACGAACTGGCCCGGCAGGGCGCCAACCAGCGGCGTGCCGAGGCCGCCGTGGCGCTGGAGAAGCTGAAGCCGGGCGACGTCATCCACGTGCCGACGGGCAAGTACGCGGGCCTCGCCCTGGTCCTGGACCCGGGCCTGCCCGCCGGGCGGTCCAACGGCCACCGCGGCTTCGAGCACCACGACGGGCCCCGCCCGCTGGTGCTGACCGCCGAGCGGCAGGTCAAGCGGCTCGCGTCGATGGACTTCCCGGTGCCGGTCGAGGCCCTGGAGCGGATGCGCATCCCGAAGTCCTTCAACCCGCGCTCGCCCCAGTCCCGACGCGACCTCGCCTCCGCGCTGCGCACCAAGGCCGGGCACATCCCGCCGGAGCGGGCCCGCAAGAAGCGCGCCCAGGCCGCCGACGACCGGGAGATCGCGCGGCTGCGCAAGGCGCTGCGCGCGCACCCCTGCCACGGCTGCGAGGACCGCGAGGACCACGCCCGCTGGGCCGAGCGCTACCACCGGCTGCTGCGCGACACCTCGCAGCTGGAGCGGCGCATCGAGGGCCGGACGAACACCATCGCCCGCACCTTCGACCGGATCGTGGCGCTGCTGACGGAGATGGACTACCTGCGCGGCGACGAGGTCACCGAGCACGGCAAGCGCCTCGCGCGCCTCTACGGCGAACTGGACCTGCTGGCCAGCGAGTGCCTGCGCGAGGGGGTCTGGGAGGGCCTGTCCCCGGCCGAGCTCGCCGCCTGCGTCTCGGCGCTGGTCTACGAGTCCCGGGTCGCCGACGACGCGATGGCCCCCAAGGTGCCCTCGGGCAAGGCCAAGGCCGCGCTCGGCGAGACCGTCCGCATCTGGGGCCGGCTCGACGCCCTGGAGGAGGAGTTCCGGATCCGCCAGACCGAGGGCGTCGGCCAGCGCGAGCCCGACCTCGGCTTCGCCTGGGCCGCGTACATGTGGGCCTCCGGCAAGGGCCTCGACGAGGTGCTGCGCGAGGCGGAGATGCCGGCCGGTGACTTCGTGCGCTGGTGCAAGCAGGTCATCGACGTCCTCGGCCAGGTCGCGGCCGCGGCGCCGGGTGAGGGATCGACGGTCCCGAAGAACGCGCGCAAGGCGGTCGACGGGCTGCTGCGCGGAGTGGTCGCCTACTCGTCGGTGGGCTAGCCCACGCGGTCAAGGAGGCCCGGCGGTTCCCCCGCCGGGCCTCCCTGCGTTTCGTGGATTCGAACGCCCGCATCCAATTACGCTGCGTGTTCGAACGCTGTCTCGCTGTGTAAATGGGTCCGAGGTTACTCCAGCTCCCGCGCCCGTTTCAGGTGCTTGCTGAATATGACACGGCGATGATCCGCTCGGACTAAGCTCGCCCGCAGCGCACCGAGTTGGGGTGAAATCGCGCGTTTGTTCCCAACGCGCCGAAGATCCCGACAACTCCCAGAGATACCCCATTGCAAGCTCCCCCATCCCCGCCGATTCGTTCTCAGAGGGCCTACATGGTGAGTGTTGATTCCCCTCCAGGGCGCCGCGAACTTCCCTACGCGCGCACGCTGTTGCTGCCGGCCATACTGATGGCCGCGGCCACCGGGGCCGCCGTCGCCCTCGTGACGGAACCGGCCCGGCTCGCCGTCGGCCTGTGCGGCGCCCTCGCCACGCTGCTGGTGAGCCTCGCGGGCGCCGAAGTGGTGCGCCGCGGCCGTGAGATGCGGGTGATGCGCGAGGAGCACGCCCGTAACAGCGCGTACCTGGAACGCCGGGCCGCGAGCCACTACGACGAGATGGTCCGGCTCGGCAGCGAAGTCATCCCCAACGCGCTGGACTTCATGCGCCGGGGGCACACGCCCGCCGAGGTGATGCGCCGCATCGGCGAGCTGGACCCCTCCTACGCCGAACTCGGCGAGCCCCAGCGCAAGCTGATCCGCATGGTGTGCCAGATGATCGACCACGAGGACTCCATGCGTGAGTCCGCCGAGCGCTCGTTCGTCGACATCGCCCGCCGCGTCCAGGCCATCGTCCACCAGCAGAACAAGGAACTCCGCGAGATGGAGGAGGACCACGGGCGCAACCCCGAGGTCTTCGACGACCTGCTGCGCATCGACCACGGCACCGCGCTGATCGGCCGCCTCGCCGACTCGATCTCCGTCATCGGCGGCGGTCGGCCCGGCCGCCAGTGGCCCGAGCCGGTCGCCCTCTACAGCGTGCTGCGCGGCGCGATGTCCCGGATCCTGCAGTACGGCCGGATCAACCTGGCCTCGATCGCCAAGGTCAACATCAAGGGAACCGCCGTCGAGCCGGTCATCCACGCCGCGGCGGAACTCCTCGACAACGCCACCCGCTACTCGCCGCCCGGCGCCAAGGTGCACGTCACCGCGACCGAGGTGCAGAGCGGCGTCTGCATCGAGATCGAGGACGCCGGCGTCAGCCTCAGCGAGGAGTCCCGCGCCCGCATCGAGGGCCTGCTGGAGGACGCCAAGCGCGGCACCGACGTGCAGGACCTCGCCCAGCACCCGCGTCTGGGCCTGTCCGTCGTCGGCCGGCTGTGCACCCAGTTCGGCATGGACGTCGCGCTGCGCGCCTCGGCGTACGGCGGGGTCCGGGCCATCCTCATCGTGCCCAGCAAGATGATGACCACCGAGCCCGGCGTCGGCCTCGCCCACGGCATCGGCGCCACCTCCATCCCCACCCCCGGCCCGGACGCCCTCCCCGGCCCCGAGCGCAAGCCCAAGAAGCGCCGCCCCACCAGCCCCCGCATCCCGGCGGGTGTCTCCTTCGAGGACGACGTGCCGGAGGTCACCGAGTGGACGGCGGGCGGCCTCCCGCAGCGCCGCAGCCGGGTCAAGATGCCGCTCAGCCAGCGGCTGGCCGAGCAGGCGAAGTGGGAGCGGGAGGACGCCGAGCGCGAGGCCCGCCTCGCCGCCGAGCGCGCCCGCAACGGCATCCCGGCGCCCGCCCCGGAACCCGAACCGGAGAAGACCGAGGAACTCCCGCCGGGCCACTGGATCGGCGCCTTCTGGGAGGGCCTCAAGCAGTACCCGGGCATCACCCAGGCCCACCAGCAGTCCAGCAGCAGTGAGCCGGCCCACGCCCCGGCCGACGACGAGGGGAACCTCAAGTGATCGAGCAGCAAGGCAAGTTCGACTGGATGCTCAAGGATCTCTACGACGGTGTTCCGGGCATCGAGATGATCGTGGTGCTGTCCGCCGACGGCCTGCGCATCGCCCGCTACTCCGGAGATCCGGACGCCGCCGACCGGGTCGCCGCCGCCTGCGCGGGCCTGCAGAGCCTGGCGGGCGCGGTCGCCCAGGAGATCCCGACCAGCGACGGCGACATGAAGATGGTCCTGATCGAGATGAACGGCGGTTACTTCTACCTGATGGCCGCCGGCCCCAACGCCTACCTCGCCGTGCTCTCCGACGTCCGCTGCGAGCCCGGCCGGATGGGCCTGAGCATGGCGGACCTGGTGGCCCGGATCGGGCCCCACCTGACGAGTCCCGCCAGGCGCAACGGGCAGACCGTATGACTCCTCCCCAGCGCCAGCGGCGATCCCCCGGGCAGCAGCCCTCCGCCCCGTTACCCGCGTCCGGCCCGGCCAAGGAGGGCGAGAGCCACAACCCCGAGCGGTTGTTCGTCATCGGCGGCGACGAAGCCGGCGAGCGCGCCGACATCGACCTGGTGACGCTGATCGTGGCCCGCGCCGAGCCGCCGGTGTCCGCCACCCCGGAACAGGCGGCCGTGCTGCGGCTGTGCGTCGCGCCCCTGTCCGCGGCCGAGCTGTCGGCCTACCTGAGCCTGCCGTTCAGCGTGCTGACCGTGCTGCTCACCGACCTGCTGGCGAAGGAACTGGTGCAGGCCCGCGCCCCGATCGTCCGCCAGAAGGTCGCCGACCGAAACCTCCTCGAAGCGGTGATGCATGGACTTCAAAGACTCTGACACGATCCCGGGCCCACGGACGGAGGACCGGCTGCCGCACACGGCCGAGGCCGCCGTGAAGATCGTCATCGTGGGCGGCTTCGGGGTCGGCAAGACCACCATGGTCGGCTCGGTCAGCGAGATCAGACCGCTGACCACCGAGGAGACGATGACCCAGGCCGGCATCGGCGTCGACGACAACTACGGCTCCGCCTCCAAGACCGCCACCACGGTGGCCATGGACTTCGGCCGCATCAGCATCACCGACGAACTGGTGCTGTACCTCTTCGGCACACCCGGCCAGGAGCGCTTCTGGTTCCTGTGGAACGGGCTGTTCGAGGGCGCCCTCGGCGCGGTCGTCCTCGTCGACACCCGGCGCCTGGAGGTCAGCTTCGACGTCATGGGCCGACTGGAGGAGCGCGGCGTGCCCTTCGTGGTCGCCGTCAACTCCTTCCCGGACGCTCCCCGCTACCCCATGGCGGAGCTGCGGACCGCGCTCGACCTGTCCGAGGAGATCCCCATCCTCGACTGCGACGTACGGCGCCGCGCCTCCAGCCGGGACGTCCTGCTGACCCTGATGCGCTTCCTGCACTCCCTCGCCATGAAGGGCGCGCTCACCTGACCCGTCGAGGCCGGCGACCCCCGGCCCCACATCCCTTTCCCCGCGGAGCGACACTGTGACGCCTGAACGCCACGCCCCCACCTCAACGGGCGACCCCCTGCTCGAACCACCGCCCGGCTGCCCCGCGCACGGCCTCGGACCGGGGAGCCTCGGACCGGGCAGCCTCGGACCGGGCGGACTGCACCGGCTGCACGAGGCGGAGGACCTGGAGGAGCTGTACGAGAAGCTGCGCGAGCAGTACGGGCCGGTGGCCCCGGCGCTGCTCCACGACGACGTACCCGTGTGGGTGGTCCTCGGACACGCCGAGAACCTGCACATGGTGAGCACGCCCGCCCAGTTCTGCCGTGACAGCCGCATCTGGACCCCGCTCAACGAGGGCATGGTCAAGCCCGACCATCCGCTCATGCCGCACATCGCCTGGCAGCCCATCTGCTCGCACGCCGAGGGCGAGGAGCACAAGCGGCTGCGCGGCGCGGTCACCAGCGCCATGTCCGACATCAACTACCGGGAGCTGCGCCGCCACATCAAGCGGTACACCCAGCGCCTCGTCAACAGGTTCTGCGAGGAGGGCCGCGCCGACCTGGTCGGCCAGTTCGCCGAGCACCTGCCGATGGGCGTGATGTGCCACCTCCTCGGCATGCCGGAGGCGTACAACGACCGGATGGTCGAGGCGGCGCGGGACGCCCTCAAGGGCACCGAGACCGCGCTCGCCAGCCACGCCTACCTCATGGACGTCCTGGGCCGGCTCGCCGCCGAGCGCCGGGCCCGGCCCGGGGACGACATCGCCGGCCGGCTCGTCGGCCACCCGGCGGGCCTCACCGACGACGAGGTGAGGGAGCACCTGCGGCTGGTGCTCCTCGCGGCGTACGAGGCGACCGTCAACCTCATCAGCAACGTACTGCGCGTGGTTCTCACCCACCCGGGCTTCCGCGCTCAGCTCAGCGGTGGCCAGATGCCGGTGTTCGAGGCGGTCGAGCAGTCCCTGTGGGACGAGCCGCCGTTCAGCACCGTCTTCGCCTACTTCGCCAAGCAGGACACCGAGCTGGGCGGGCAGCGCATCCGCGCGGGCGACGGACTGCTGCTGGGCATCGCGCCCGGCAACGTCGACCCGCGCATCCGCCCCGACCTGGAGGCGAGCATGCAGGGCAACCGCGCCCACCTCGCCTTCGGCGGCGGACCGCACGAATGCCCCGGCCAGGACATCGGGCGGGCCATCGCCGACGCCGGAATCGACGCGCTGCTCATGCGGCTGCCCGACGTCCAGCTCGCCTGCGACGAGGACGACCTGAGGTGGCGGTCGTCCATCGCGTCACGGCATCTGGTGGAGCTGCCGGTGCGGTTCGAGCCCAAGGCGCAGCAGGACATCAGGTCGCAGCCGAGCCACGCCCCGGGCGCGGCGGAGCGGACCGACTGGCACGTCGGCATGCCCCGCCGGGAGGAACGGCCCGAACCCGAGGTCCCCGTGCTGCCGCCGGAGCCCGCGTCGTTCACGGTCGCGCCGCCCCAGCCGGTGCCCGCACCGGAACCGCCCCGTCCGCGCGGTGCCTGGCAGCGCTTCCTGCTCTGGTGGCGCGGCTACTGACGTCCTGGCCCGTCGGCGTACGCCGCCCAGTCGTCGTACGCCGTCCAGGCACCCAGGGAGCGGGCGCTGCGGAACAGGTGCTCCCGCCCGGTGACCGGATCGGTGAACGCCAGCTCCCGTGCCAGCAGTTGCAGCGGGCGCCGGAAGTCGCCGGGCGGTGCGGGCGGCGCGACCTCGGGGTAGAGGGGGTCGCCGAGGATCGGCAGGCCGAGCGCGTTCATGTGGACGCGCAGCTGGTGGGTCTGGCCGGTGCGGGGCACCAGCCGGTACCTGCCCAGCCCGCGGTCCCGGCCGGGGCCGCCGGCCGGCCGGTGCTCGAGCAGCTCGACGCGGCTCACCGCGTTCGGTTCGCCCTCGACCTCCCGGGCGGCCAGGACACCGCGTTCCTTCAGGATCCGGCTGCGTACGGTCCGGGGCAGGGCGAGCGCGGGTTCGTACGGGGCGACGGCCTCGTACTCCTTGCGCACCATGCGGTCACGGAACAGGCACTGGTACGCGCCGCGCTCCTCGGGGCGCACCGTGAACATCACCAGTCCCGCGGTGAGCCGGTCCAGGCGGTGCGCGGCGCCGAGGGACGGGATGTCCAGCTCGCGGCGGAGCCGGGCGAGCGCGGTCTCGGTGACGTGGCCGCCGCGCGGGGTGGTGGCCAGGAAGTGCGGCTTGTCGGCGACCACGATGTGCTCGTCGCGGTACACGGTCTCCAGCGGGAAGGGCACCGGCACCTCGGCGGGCGGCTCCCGGTGGAACCACACGTACATCCCGGGCTCGTACGGGGCGTCGTCCGGCACCGGCCGCCCGTCCGCGCCCACGAACAGCCCACCCTCGAACATGCCGTCCACGACGCCAGGGCCGGCGCCGGACAGCCGCTCCCGCAGATGGTCCCGAACCGTGGCCCACGGCCCTCCCGCGGGCAGCCGCACCCGCACCGCGTCGACCCCGTGGCGCTGGGGAAGGGGTGAGGGCGGGGGAGCGGTGCGGCGTCTCATCGCCTGCCAGCGTACGAAATCCGCTGGGCCGCCGGGCGTCCCGGTTGGCAGGATGCGGCCATGCCCTACCTGACGAGCCCGGTCCTGCCCCCGGGCACCCTGTCCCGCACCCCGCAGCCCGCCCTCCCCACCGGCGACGGGCTGCTGCTGCGCCCGTGGCGCGCGGCGGACGCGGCCGCCGTCCACGCGGCCTTCCAGGACCCGGTGATGCACCGGTGGCACATCCGGGCCGCCCACTCCGAGGAGGAGGTGCGCGGCTGGATCGCCGAGTGGCAGCGGGGGTGGGAGCAGGAGCGGAACGTCCAGTGGGCCGTCGCCGACGCGGCCGACGACCGGCTGCTCGGCCGGGTGGCGCTGCGGCAGGTGGAGCTGGGTGACGGGGTGGCCGAGGTCGCCTACTGGACCACGGCGGCGGCCCGCGGCCGGGGCGTCGCCGCCCGGGCCACGCGGACGCTGGCCCGCTGGGCCCTGGACGACATCGGCTTCCAGCGTCTGGAACTGTCCCACGCCGTCGCCAACGAGGCCTCCTGCCGGGTGGCCGCCAAGGCGGGCTTCGCCCTGGAGGGCACCAAGCGCAGCGCTCTGCTGCACGCCGACGGCTGGCACGACATGCACCTGCACGCGCGGATACGCGGCGACTGAGCGGAGCCCCGGAACCCCGCGTACTCGCGGTCCGCAGCCCGGAGCGCTACGCCGCCGAAGCGGTGCCCTCCTGCTCGGCCTCGATGCGGGCGTTCCACTCCGGCTTCGACGCCTGCCAGCCGTCCTCGTTGTGGCCGAGGCGCCAGTACCCGGAGATGGAGAGGTCCTCGCGGGCGATCCCGCGCTCCACCCGCAGGAGCTTGCGCAGTTCCTTCACGCAGGCCGCCTCGCCGTGCACGAAGGCGTGCACCCGGCCCTCGGGGAAGTCCAGGGCGCGCACGGCCTCGACCAGGGCCTGGCCCACCGGACGACCGCCGCGGTGCAGCCAGACCACCTCCACGTCGGAGTCGATCTTCTGCTCCTCCTGGGGGCCGTCGACCTCGACGAAGGCGAAGGCGCGGGCACCGTCGGGCAGCGCCTCCAGGGACCGGGCGATCGCGGGCAGCGCGCTCTCGTCACCGGCGAGCAGGTGCCAGTCGGCGGCGGGGTCGGGGGCGTAGGCACCGCCGGGGCCCAAGAAGCGCACGGTCTCGCCCGGCCGGACGCGCCTGGCCCAGGGCCCGGCCAGTCCCTCGTCGCCGTGGATGACGAAGTCCAGCGTCAGCTCGCGGTGCTCGGCGTCCCACTGGCGCACCGTGTAGGTCCGGGTCACCGGCCAGTGCTCGCGCGAGAACTCCTCGCGGATGCGTTCCATGTCGAAGGGCTCCGGGTAGGTCACGCCCTCGGCCGGGAACAGCAGCTTCACGTAGTGGTCGGTGCAGGTGTCCGCCGAGAAGGCGGACAGTTCCCCGACGCCGAGCACCACGCGCTGCATGTGCGGGGTGAGCCGCTCGGTGCGCACCACCTGCGCGGTGTGCGGCTTGCGCGGTTTGCGTACCGGACGGTCTGCCATGACGGCCTCCCTGCTCCCTGCGTGGGGGTCCCTGAGTTAGGTTTACCTAAGTTAGCATCCCTGCCTCGCTCGCCGCCTCGTGGGCGAACAGCTCCACGACGCCCCCGCGCGCAGAGTACGGCTTCCCCTCCTCGGAACTCCGATGCACCGTGCGAGCCCCGCCCCGCCCGTACGGCACGGCTCAGGCGGAGAGGGTCGTCAGCAGCCGCCGCAGCGAGCCGCCCAGCCCCCAGCGCGCCGCCAGCTCGTCCAGTGCCGCGGCGTCACGCGGCGTGCGCGGCAGCGCGGTGTCGACGTCCGGGAGCGGCACGTCGTCGGCGACCCGGACGACCTTCGGGGCGACCGCGAGATACGGCTTCGCCTCGGTCAGGCGCTTGCGCTGCGAGGGCGTGAGCTTCGCCCGGGGGTCGTCGACCGCGGCCTGGATCCCGGCCAGGTCCCCGAACTCGGCGAGCAGCTTGGCCGCCGTCTTCTCGCCGATGCCCGCCACGCCCGGCAGCCCGTCGCTCGGGTCGCCCCGCAGCAGCGCCAGATCGGCGTAGCCGCGCCCGTCGACGCCGTACTTCTCCCGCAGCGCGGCCTCGTCGGTGAGCGCGAGGGTGCCGACGCCCTTGAGGGGGTACAGCACGCGCACGCCCCGCGCGTCGTCCACGAGCTGGTAGAGGTCCCGGTCACCGGTGACGATGTCGACCGGGCCCGTCGCCCGCGCGGTGTAGGTGCCGATGACGTCGTCCGCCTCGTACTCCGCCACGCCGACGCGGGCGATGCCGAGCGCGTCGAGGACGTCCTCGATGACCGGGACCTGCGGCGAGAGCGTGTCGGGGACCTCCTCGGTGTCGGGGCCCGACGGCTGTTCCTCGGCGACGCGGTGCGCCTTGTAGGTGGGGATCAGTTCCACCCGCCACTCCGGTCGCCAGTCGGCGTCCATGCAGGCGACCAGGTGGTCGGGCCGGTGGTCCTTCACCAGGCGGTCGATGAAGTCGAGGAGTCCGCGCACGGCGTTCACGGGTGTGCCGTCGGGTGCCTTCACGGAGTCCGGCACGCCGAAGTAGGCGCGGAAGTAGAGGGAGGCGGTGTCGAGGAGCATCAGTCGTCCGGTCACGCCTCGCATCATGCCGCAGGCGGTGTGGATGCGCGGTGGAGGCCGTGTGAACTGGGTCACTCGTATGTTTGGGTCGGGAGTTCGGGGGCAGGCGCGCAGCCGGGCCGAAGCTGGTTGATGCTTTCAACTGTTAGCGAGTCTTCGTATCGACGATCCCTCGCTCGACGAGTCTGCGCATGAGCGAGTCTTCACGACCCTGTCCCTGCCCCCGATCCAAGAGGTAAGCGTGTCAGCCAGGCTAGAGGCCGAGAACCTGTACAAGGTCTTCGGCAGAAAACCGGACCAGGCAGTCGAACGACTGCGCCAGGGAACCGACCGGGAGGAACTGCGCGCCGGCGGCACCACGGCCGCCGTCATCGACGCGTCCTTCACCGTGGAGCCCGGCGAGATCTTCGTGGTCATGGGGCTGTCCGGGTCCGGCAAGTCCACGCTGCTGCGCATGCTCAACGGTCTGCTGGAGCCGACCGCCGGGCACGTCCGTTTCGGTGGCGAGGACCTCACCGAGATCAGTGGGCGCCAGCTGCGCGAGGTCCGCTCCAAGAAGATCAGCATGGTCTTCCAGCACTTCGCGCTCTTCCCGCACCGCAGCGTCCGTGACAACGCTGCCTACGGTCTTGAAGTGCAGGGCGTGCCCCGCGCCGAGCGCGAACGCCGCGCCGACGAGGCGCTCGCCCTGTGCGGCCTGGCCGGCTGGGAGAAGTCCTGGCCGGACGAGCTGTCCGGCGGCATGCAGCAGCGCGTGGGCCTGGCCCGCGCGCTCGCCACGGACGCCGACCTGCTGCTGATGGACGAGTCCTTCAGCGCCCTCGACCCGCTGATCCGCCGCGACATGCAGGACCAGCTGATCGAGCTGCAGAAGACCCTGAAGAAGACCATCGTCTTCATCACCCACGACCTCAACGAGGCCATGCGCCTGGGCGACCGCATCGCCGTCATGCGGGACGGCCGGATCGTGCAGATAGGCACCGCGCAGGACATCCTCATACGTCCCGCCAACGACTACGTCGCCTCCTTCACCCAGGACGTCGACCGCTCCCGCGTGCTCACCGCCGGTGCCGTCATGGAGAAGGACGTGCGCGGCGACGAGGCCGACTGCACCTGCGAGACGGCGAAGCCCGAGACGCCGTTCACCGAGCTGTGCGCGATCAGCGCGCGGGTGTCGCACCCCGTCGCGGTCGTCGACGCCGACGACCGCCTCGTGGGCGTCGTCCCCACGCGCCGTCTCATCGGCTTCCTGGGCGACGAGCAGGCCG
Organism: Streptomyces sp. NPDC058796; assembly: GCF_042745235.1. Taxonomy (NCBI): domain Bacteria; kingdom Bacillati; phylum Actinomycetota; class Actinomycetes; order Kitasatosporales; family Streptomycetaceae; genus Streptomyces; species Streptomyces sp. NPDC058796. The sequence continues at coordinate 251,330 of NZ_JBHYOP010000007.1, read as the reverse complement.
AGGCCGGCACCTGCGACTCCCCGCGCGACAAGGGCCCCGAGAAGGTGATGGCCCGTGCCTAGGATTCCGCTCGGCGACTGGGTCAACAGCGCCGTCGACTGGCTGCTCGACCACGTCGCGTGGCTCTTCGACTTCCTCAAGACCGTCTTCACCGGCACCTACGACGGCATCAACGCCGTCCTCCAGGCGCCGGAACCGCTGCTCCTCGTCGGCATCTTCGCTGTCATCGCCTTCTGGCTGCGCGGCACGCTCGCCGGTGTCCTCACCTTCCTCGGATTCGCGTTCATCGTCTCCATGGAGTTGTGGGAGAACGCGATGATCACCCTGGCGCTGGTGCTCGTCGCGACCATCATCGCGCTGATCGTCGCGGTGCCCGTGGGCATCTGGGCGGCCCGCTCCGACCGGGTCAGCGGCATCGTCCGGCCCGTGCTGGACTTCATGCAGACACTGCCCGCGATGATCTACCTCATCCCGGCGATCCTGTTCTTCGGCACCGGCGCCTCGGCGGGCATCGTCGCCACCCTGATCTTCGCGCTCGCCCCCGGCGTGCGCATGACCGAGCTGGGCATCCGCCAGGTCGACAAGGAACTGGTCGAGGCCGCCGAGGCCTTCGGCACCACCCCCCGCAACACCCTGCTGCGCGTCCAGCTCCCGCTGGCCCTGCCCACGGTGATGGCGGGCGTCAACCAGGTGATCATGCTCGGCCTGTCCATGGCCGCGATCGCCGGCATGGTCGGCACCGGCGGCCTGGGCGGCGACGTCAACGAGGCCATCGGCCAGCTCAACGTCGGCCTCGGCTCCGAGTCCGGCGTCGCCATCGTGATCCTCGCGATCTACCTGGACCGCATGACCAGCTCCCTGGGCACCCAGGTCTCGCCGCTCGGCCGCCGCGCCGCGGCCAAGGCCCGCAGCCTGGGCGGCATGAAGATCTGGTCCTACCGGCCCCGCCCGCAGGTCGCCGTCATCGGCGTCGTCATCCTCGGCCTCGTGGCCGGCGGCATGGGCATGTTCGGCGGCTCCGACACCGAGACAGTCGCCAACGGCAAGAACGTCGGCCAGGGCAAGAAGATCACCCTCGGCTACGTCCCGTGGGACGAGGGCGTCGCCTCCACGTTCCTGTGGAAGGAGATCCTCGAGCAGCGCGGCTACGAGGCGGAGGCCAAGCAGTTCGACGCCGGCCCGCTCTACACCTCCCTGGCGCAGGGCGACATCGACATCGTCACCAACGCCTGGCTGCCGACCACGCACGCGCAGTACTGGAAGAAGTACGGCGACCGGCTCGACGACCTCGGCTCCTGGTACGACGAGACGTCGCTGGAGCTGACCGTCCCCGCCTACATGAAGGACGTCAACACGCTGGCGGACCTCAAGGGCAGGGCGGACCTCTTCAAGGGCAGGATCACCGGCATCGAGTCCAGCGCCGGCGAGATGGCCCTGCTGAAGGACAAGGTCATGGGCGCCTACGGCCTGGAGGGCGAGTACAAGGTCGTCGACAGCTCCACCCCGGCGATGCTGGCCGAGCTGAAGCGGGCGATGAGCAAGAAGGAACCCATCGTCGTCACGCTCTGGTCGCCGCACTGGGCGTACAACGACTACGACCTGAAGAAGCTGAAGGACCCGAAGGGCGCCTGGGGCAAGGGCGACGGCGTGCACACACTCTCCCGCAAGGGCTTCGCCGCCGACGATCCCACCGCCGCCCAGTGGATGAAGGACTTCAAGCTCACCGAGAAGCAGCTCACCAGCCTCGAGGCCGAGATCAACAAGTCCGGCAAGGGCAAGCAGCAGGAGGCCGTGCGCACCTGGCTGAAGTCCAACCCGGGCCTCGTCGACAAGCTCGCCCCGGTCCAGGGCGGCTCCGGCGCCACCCCGGCCGAGGCCAAGCGTCCGCTGGACGTCGCCTGGTTCCCGTGGGAAGAGGACGTCGCCGTCACCTACCTGTGGAAGAACGTCCTGGAGCGGCGCGGCTACAAGCTGAACCTGAAGCAGATGGACGTCGGCCCGGTCTACACCGGCCTGGCCACCGGCGACCTGGACCTCAACTTCGACGCCTGGCTGCCTCACGCCCAGAAGAACTACTGGGACAAGCACAAGAACAACCTCACCGACCTGGGCACCTGGTACGAGCCGACCTCCCTGGAGATCGCCGTCCCCTCGTACGTGAAGGACGTCAAGTCCCTCGCGGACCTCAAGGGCAAGGCCGACCTCTTCAACGGGAGGATCATCGGTATCGAGCCCGGCACCGGGCAGATGCAGCTGGTCAAGAACGACGTCCTGCCGGCCTACGGGCTCCAGGACGAGTACGAGGTCGTCGACGGCTCCACCCCGGCGATGCTCGCCGAGCTCAAGCGCGCGCTGGCCAAGAAGGAGCCGGTCGCGGTGACGCTCTGGTCCCCGCACTGGGCGTACAGCGAGTACGAGCTGACCAAGCTGAAGGACCCGAAGAAGTCCTTCGGTGAGAACAACACGATCCACACGATCTCCAGCAAGGCGTTCCCCGAGCAGTACCCGCAGCTCACCGAGTGGATCAAGAACTTCCGCATGAGCGAGGACGAGCTCGGCACCCTGGAGGCGGAGATCAAGGACCGCGGCCAGGGGCACGAGGAGGAGGCCGTGGCCGCGTGGCTCGAGGAGCACCCGGACATGGTCGGCCGGATGACCCCGCAGTAGTACGACCGTGACGGCCCGGTACGGCGGAGACGCCGTACCGGACGCCCCGAGGGTGGGCCCGGGACACGCTTCGTTTCGAAGACGCTTCCCGGGCCCACCCCTTTGACGTGTGCGGTCGGCACACGGTAAGGATTCGGTCAACCACGGAGCGCCAACCCACCGCCCGAGCATCGCTCGTCCGGGACGTGAGGGGCTGGCGGGAACACCCGGGACCGTCCGGACCTTGAACCGGTAAGGCGTCCCGCACCGCGGCCGGCAGACCCGTGGGATGGCGAGAAACGTGAGGTCGCGGCCACCGCACCGTGACGCCGATGTGACGGCCGCGTGAAACGGTTTGCCGAACATGCGTAGGGTGCAGAGAACTCATCAGGGAAACGGCGACGGGTGAAGGAGGGAGCCGGAGCGATGGGCGACCACAAAGATCAGCAGCTCCGGGTGGGCGCGGCCGTGCGGCGGCGGCGCCGGACCCTCGAACTCACCCTCGCCGTCGTCTCCGAGCGCAGCGGCCTGTCCGTGCCCTTCCTGAGCCAGATCGAGAACGACCGGGCGCGGCCCAGCCAGAGCTCCCTGGAGAAGGTGGCCGACGCCCTGCGCACCACCGCCGTCGAACTGCTCGCCGCCGCCGACCCCGCCTGCAGCGTGGACGTGGTCCGCGCCGAGGACCCCGACCCCGAGCTGGCACCCAGGGTGCGCTCGCTGGTGCGCGGGCACCACCAGATGCACGCCTCGGAGTTCACCGGCGACCACGACGCGGGCCGGGAACTGCAGTACCGCAACGACCAGTTGATGTTCGTCGCCGAGGGTGCCGTGGAGATCGAGGCCGAGGGCCGCGCCTACCGGCTCGGGCGCGGCGACACGCTGTACCTGACCGGCGGGGTGCGGCACCGCTGGCGGGCCACGGTGCCCGACACCCGGCTGATCGTGGTCGCCGTCGCCGAGCACATCGAGGCGGTACGGGAGGGTCCCCGCCGGTGAGGGTGGTCTCGCTGGTGCCGTCGCTGACCGAGGCGGTGGCCCGTACGGTTCCGGGTGCCCTGGTCGGAGCCACCGACTGGTGCACCCACCCGGCCGGTCTCGACGTCGACCGCGTCGGCGGCACCAAGAACCCGAAGACCGACCGTGTCCTCGCCCTCGCCCCCGACCTGGTGATCGCCAACGAGGAGGAGAACCGCGCCCCCGACCTGGACACCCTGCGCGCGGCGGGCGTCGAAGTGCTGGTGACCGAGGTGCGCACGCTTCCGCAGGCCTTCACCGAACTGGCCCGCGTGCTGACCGCCTGCGGGGCGCCGTCCCGTCCCCGGTGGCTGGACGAGGCGGAGGCCGCCTGGACCGCCCTGCCCCGCCCCGAGCGGCGTACCACGGCCGTCGTACCGGTCTGGCGCAGGCCCTGGATGGTGCTGGGCAGCGACACCTTCGCGGGCGACGTACTGGCCCGCCTCGGCGTCGACCACCTGTACGCCTCCCGTCCCGAGCGCTACCCGAAGGTCCCGGTCGAGGAACTGCGGGCGGCCCGCCCGGACCTGGTGGTCCTGCCGGACGAGCCCTACCGCTTCACCGCCGACGACGGCCCGGAGGCCTTCCCCGGCCTGCCCTGCGCCCTCGTCGACGGGCGGTGCCTCACGTGGTACGGGCCGTCGCTGGCGAAGGCGCCGCGGGTGCTGGGCGCGGCCCTGCGAGCAGCACGCCGCTGAACAGGCCGCGCGCGGTGTGCACGGCGGCGACGGCCCAGGCGGTGACGAGCGCGCCGTACAGGACTGCGGCGAGCGCGTCGTAGGCGGCGAGCCCCGTGTGCCGGGCCAGTGCCTCGGCGCCGGTGACACAGGTGCCCACCGGGAAGGTGAAGGACCACCAGGTCATAGAGAAGCCCATGCCCTCCCGACGCGCCCGCGCGACGTGTGCGACGGCGAGACACAGCCACATCAGCGCGAAGCCCATCACCGGCACGCCGTACAGGACGGCGAGTACCTCGAATCCCCCGGCGTACGGACCCGGGACGACCCCCGGGGCCACGTCCGCGAACTCGCCCACGGCGGTCGTCGACTGCCCGAGCGGTCCCAGCACCAGGAACAGCGACGGCGTGAGCGCGAGCGGCAGCGGGCCGCCGGTGAGCAGCCTGCCGAAGATCACCGGCAGGGTCACCAGGGTCGCGAGCAGGCTCACCCCGAACATCGCGACACAGGCGAGCAGCAGCGTCTCGCGGGGCTGTCCAGGCGGGAGGTGCGGCACGAGCAGCGGCCCCACGGCCGCGGACACCATCGGCGCGACCAACGGCAGCAGCCACACGGGACTGGCCTGCCCCGGGTCTGTCCGGTGCCGTACGGCCATCAGGTAGGGCACGGCGACCGCCGCCGCCAGGCCGACGACCGTACCGGCGGTGAACAGCACGGTGTCCATGGCCAGCGCGGCCGGGGTTCCGATCCAGTCCCGGCCGACGGTCACGGCGCCCCCGCCGACGGCCAGCAGCGCCATCGACAGACAGCCGTAGAAGGGGGCCGCCGCCGGGTCGAGGAGATGGGCGCGGGCCTGGTCGCGGTGGTGCAGCCAGTGCAGGGACCGGGCGACCAGCAGGACCGCCAGCAGCGCGAGCGACAGGGCCCAGACGGCGGTGCAGACGGCCCGCAGCCCGGGCACCTGCCAGGGAAGCGCGGTTCCCGCGGTGCCGACGACGGCGGTGCCCATGACGCAGGCGTACCAGTTGGGCCCGAGGTGACGGACGGCCGGGACCCGCCGGGGCGGGACGGGGGTGGGGGACAAGGGCTGGGCTGCGGTGACCATGCGTCCACGGTCCCGGGGGCAGAAGCCGCTGACCAGGGACCATGTCCCTATGAGGGCATAAGCTGGGGTTATGGGCAGCAGTGCGGGCGGTACGAACGGTACGGGCGACACGGAGGGCGGGCACGACGTACGGGGACGGCACGTGGCGGGCTCACTGGCGCACCGGGTGCCGGATCTCGGGGCGCTGGAGCTGCTCCTGGCCGTGGCGCGGCTGGGCAGTCTCGGCGGGGCGGCGCGGGAGCTGGGCATCACCCAGCCGGCCGCCAGCAGCCGGGTCCGCTCGATGGAACGGCAGCTGGGCGTCGCCCTGGTGGACCGCTCGCCCCGCGGCTCCCGGCTCACCGACGCCGGCGCACTGGTCACGGACTGGGCGCGCCGGATCGTGGAGGCGGCCGAGGCGTTCGACGCGGGCGCGCAGGCCCTGCGGGACCGGCGGGACTCGCGGCTGCGGGTCGCGGCGAGCATGACGATCGCCGAGTACCTGCTGCCGGGCTGGCTGGTCGCGCTGCGCACCCAGCTGCCGGACACCGCGGTGTCGCTGCTCGCCGGCAACTCGACGGCGGTGGCGGAGCGACTGCTGGCCGGCGAGGCCGATCTGGGCTTCGTGGAGGGGGTGAGCGTCCCGGCGGGCCTCGACTCCGCGGTCATCGCCCACGACCGGCTGATCGTCGTGGCGGCACCGGGCCACCCGTGGACCCGGCGCCGGCGTCCGCTCCAGGCGGCGGAACTGGCGGCGACCCCGCTGATCCTGAGGGAGAAGGGCTCGGGTACCCGGCAGGTCCTGGACGCGGCCCTGGGCGGCCTGGCCCGCCCCCTGATCGAACTCTCGTCGACCACCGCGGTGAAGGCCGCCGCCGTGAGCGGCGCCGGCCCCTCCGTCCTGAGCGAACTCGCCGTCGGCGAGGAACTGAGCACCCGGCGCCTGGTGAGTGTCCCGGTCGCGGACGTCGCCCTGGCCCGCGACCTGCGCGCGGTGTGGCCCACCGGCCACCGCCCGACCGGCCCGGCCCGGCAGCTCCTGTCCCTGACCCGGGCATAGGGGGGCGCGGGCCGCGGCTGCGACGGACCAGAGGTGACCGGGCCCCGCACGTCGCCTCACCGCCGGGCCGGCCGGCGTGGGGCGGAGCGACGGACGGATCGCGTGCGCTCGGTTTGCGCCCGGTCCCGGTTCGACGGCGGTTGCCGGGGTGGGGCGCGGGTTGCGGCGGTGATGGGTCGACGGGTCGCCGTTGGTGTCGTATCGCCGATTGGGCGGACGGGGCGGGTGCGCCAGGCCGGGGGCCGACCGGCCCGGGACGCCCGGCGTCGGCCCGTGCGACGGGGCTGGAGTCGCGGCCGTCGCGAGGGGCAGCAGGCTGCGGTGCGGGGTCGGTGCGGTGTGCTTCGCCTGCGTGTGTCGTGCGTGCCGGTGGGTGTCAGGCACGAGTGCCGGGGCCTGCCGCCCGCAGGCGGCGGCGCGTCGCCCCTCCGGGCGGTCCGGCTGACCCTCCGGCCGGGCGGGGCAGCGACGCGGGCGCCCGGACGGCCGGTCCGCAGGGTGCCGGGGGCGCGCGGGTCAGGCCGGCCCCGCCGCCTCCACCAAGGCCCGCATCACCCGTACGTCCTCGCCCATCTCCGGATGCCACTGCACCCCGAGGACCCAGCCGGGGGCCGACGGCAGTTCCAGGGCCTCCACCGTGCCGTCCGCCGCGTGGGCCGAGGGGACCAGGCCCGCGCCCAGGCGGTCCACCGCCTGGTGGTGGTAGGTCGGGACGAACATCTCCTCGGGCACCACACCCGCGTACAGCGTCCCCGGCACCGGCTTGACCGGGTGGCCGCCGAAGACGCCCACCACCTCGGCGTGGCCCTCGATGTGCTGGACGAGGGTGCCGCCGAGCGCGACGTTGAGCAGCTGCATGCCCCGGCAGACGCCCAGCAGCGGGACGCGCGCGGCCAGGGCCGCCTCGATGAGCGCCAGTTCCCAGGTGTCCCGGGCCCGGGCGGGAGGGCCGGTGCGCGGGCCGGGCTCGGCGCCGTAGCGGGCCGGGTCCACGTCCGGGCCGCCCGCGATCACCAGCCCGTCCAGGCGGGCGACGGCGGCGGCGGCGTGCTCCGGCGCGTCCGGCGGGAGCATCGCGGCCAGTCCGCCCGCCCGCTGCACGAGCCGCGGATACCCGGCCGGCAGCAGTGCCGCCTCCAGCTCCCACACGCCCCAGCGCGCCCCGTGTTCCAGATACGTGCTGACGCCGATCAGCGGCCTGCCCGCCATCGTCCGACCTCCCGCGGCCTACCCGCAATGGACCGTACGCATACCTTTGCCGGAGCGGGCGCCCGAGGCAAGACGCCCGCCCGCGCTCACGCCAGGAACCCCCGCAGCAGCGCCGCCGTCCCCGCGCAGTGCTCCCGCGTGATCTCCCGCGCCCCGCCCGCGTCCCCGTCGAGCACCGCCTCCACCAGCGCGGTGTGCTGGTGCTGGGAGTGCTCCAGGTTGCGCACCAGCAGCGGGATGCAGTCCAGCAGGTCGTTGAGGGTGGCCCGGACGGCCGCGTACCGGGCGGCGAGGGAGGGCGAGCCGCACAGTTCCGCCAGGGTGAGGTGCAGCCTCGTGTCCAGCCGCCGGTACTCCGCCAGCGGCGCCTCCCGCGTCCCCGCCAGCGCCGCCCGCAGCCGCGCCGCCCGCGCGCCGGTCAGCCCGTGCGCCGCGCACAGCCCGGCCGCGCCGACCTCCAGCACCTCCCGGAAGCGCAGCACGTCCTCGATGTCGACCCCGGCGACCCGGCGCCGCAGTTCGTCCTCGCCGCCCGCGTCCGTCCGCGGCAGCACGAACGTGCCGCCGTACCGCCCCCGCCGCGCCTGAACCAGCCCCTGGTCCTGGAGCACCCGCAGCACCTCGCGCAGCGTCACCCGGCTGATCCCCAGCCGCTCCGCCAGCTCCCGCTCGGCCGGCAGCCGCTCGCCCCCGGCCACCAGCCCCAGCCTGACGACCTGGAGGATCTGCTCCAGCGCCTCCTCGAACCCGTTGCCGGCCCGCACCGGCCGCAGCACCGGCGCGAGCCGGTCCGTCACGCTCCCCGGGGTTTCCTCGGGCATGCGGCCGCGCCCCCTTTCCAAGCAATGGTCCCCGGCAATACCTTATGGCTCCCGGCCAAAGGAGGCTCCCCCCGTGGCAGCAGACCGCACACCCCCGCTCGGGGTCGAGGAACTGCACGCCCTCGTCGCCGCCGGTGACCTCGACACCGTCGTCCTGGCCTTTCCCGACATGCAGGGACGCCTCCAGGGCAAGCGTTTCGCCGCCCGCTTCTTCCTCGACGAGGTCCTGAGGCACGGCACCGAGGGCTGCAACTACCTCCTCGCCGTCGACGCGGACATGAACACCGTCGACGGCTACGCGATGTCCTCCTGGGACCGCGGCTACGGCGACTTCGCCATGCACGCGGACCTGGCCACCCTGCGCCGCCTGCCGTGGCACGAGGGCACCGCGCTGGCCGTCGCCGACCTGGCCTGGGAGGACGGCTCCCCGGTGCTCGCCGCGCCCCGCCAGATCCTGCGCCGCCAGCTCGAACGCCTCGCCGGGGACGGCCTCACCGCGCAGGTCGGCACCGAGCTGGAGTTCATCGTCTTCCGCGACACCTACGAACAGGCCTGGGACGCCGGATACCGCGGCCTGACCCCGGCCAACCAGTACAACGTCGACTACTCGGTCCTCGGCACCGGCCGCGTCGAACCCCTGCTGCGCCGCATCCGCAACGAGATGGCCGGCGCCGGCCTCACCGTCGAGTCCGCCAAGGGCGAGTGCAACCCCGGCCAGCACGAGATCGCCTTCCGCTACGACGAGGCCCTGGTCACCTGCGACCAGCACGCGGTCTACAAGACCGGCGCCAAGGAGATCGCCGCCCAGGAGGGCATGTCCCTCACCTTCATGGCCAAGTACAACGAACGCGAGGGCAACTCCTGCCACATCCACCTCTCCCTGGCCGACGCCGACGGACACAGCGTGATGGCCGGCGACGGGGAAGGCGGCATGTCCGCGATGATGCGGCACTTCCTCGCCGGACAGCTCGTGGCCCTGCGCGAGTTCTCCCTCCTGTACGCCCCGCACATCAACTCCTACAAGCGCTTCCAGCCCGGCTCCTTCGCCCCCACCGCCGTCGCCTGGGGACACGACAACCGCACCTGCGCCCTGCGCGTCGTCGGCCACGGCCGCTCCCTGCGCTTCGAGAACCGGCTCCCCGGCGGCGACGTCAACCCGTACCTCGCGGTGGCGGGAATGGTGGCGGCGGGCCTGCACGGCGTCGAACAGCGCCTGGAGCTGCCCGAACCCTGCCCGGGCAACGCCTACGCCGCCGACTTCGAGCACGTCCCGACGACCCTGCGCGAGGCCGCCGAGCTGTGGGAGAACAGCACCCTCGCCAAGGCCGCCTTCGGGGACGAGGTCGTCGCCCACTACCGCAACATGGCGCGTGTCGAACTCGACGCCTACGACGCCGCCGTCACGGACTGGGAACTGCGCCGCTCCTTCGAACGCATGTGAGGCACCGATTGTCCGAGGCACAGGAACTCCCCGACGGGCCACGCGCCCTGCGCGTACTGAACCCCGCCACCGAAGAGGTCGTCGCCACCGTCCCCGCCGCATCGGTGTCCGACGTCGACGCCGCCGTCGTACGGGCCGCGCGGGCGCAGGCCGGCTGGGCCGCCCTCGCCCTCGGCGACCGCGCCCGGCTGCTGCGCCGCTTCGCCGCCGCCGTCGACGACCACCTGGAGGAACTGGCCCGGCTGGAGGTCATGGAGGCCGGGCACACCGTCGGCAACGCCCGCTGGGAGGCCGGCAACGTCCGCGACCTGCTCGACTACGCCGCCGGGGGAGTGGAGCGGCTCACCGGACGGCAGATCCCGGTCGCCGGCGGCCTCGACGTGACGATCCTCGAACCGCTCGGCGTGGTCGGCGTCATCGCCCCCTGGAACTTCCCTATGCCGATCGCCGCCTGGGGCACCGCACCGGCGCTGGCGGCGGGCAACGCGGTCCTCCTCAAGCCCGCCGAGACCACCCCGCTGACCGCGCTCCGCCTGGCCGGACTGGCCCTGGAGGCAGGCCTTCCCGAAGGACTGTTCCAGGTCCTGCCGGGGCACGGGCCGGTCGCGGGCGACGCCCTCGTCCGGCACCCGGGCGTCGCGAAGATCGTCTTCACCGGCTCGACGGCCGTGGGCCGGCGGGTGGCCGCCGAGGGCGCCGCCCTCCTCAAGCCCGTCACCCTCGAACTCGGCGGCAAGAGCCCCAACGTCGTCTTCGCCGACGCCGACCTGGAGGCCGCCGCGGCCGCCACGCCCATGTCCTTCCTGGACAACTCCGGCCAGGACTGCTGCGCCCGCACCCGCATCCTCGTCCAGCGCTCCGTCTACGACCGCTTCCTCGCCCTCCTGGCCCCCGCGATCGAGTCCGTCCGGGTCGGCGACCCGGCCGACGAGAGCACCGACATGGGCCCGCTGATCTCCCGTGCCCAACTGGACCGCGTCCGCTCCTACGTCCCCGACGACATCGACGGGATCCGCGGCAAGGCCCCCGAGGGCGGCCCCGGCTACTGGTTCCCGCCGACCGTCCTCACCGGCGTGGACGCGCACGCGCGCGTGGCCGTCGAGGAGGTCTTCGGGCCCGTCGCCGTCGTCCTGCCCTTCGAGGACGAGGCCGACGCGGTCCGCCTGGCCAACGCCACCGACTACGGCCTCTCCGGCTCGCTGTGGACCCGGGACGTCGGCCGCGCCCTGCGGGTGTCGAGCGCGGTGCGCGCCGGGAACCTGTCGGTCAACTCCCACTCCAGCGTGCGCTACTGGACCCCGTTCGGCGGCTTCAAGCAGTCCGGTCTCGGACGTGAACTCGGCCCGGACGCGCTCGCCGCCTTCACCGAGACCAAGAACGTCTTCATCAGTACGGAGGCCTGACCACTCATGACCGAGGACATCATCTGCCGCCGCCTGCCCGGCCGTACCGCCGTCGTCACCGGGGCCGGCAGCGGCATCGGCCTCGCGTCCGCCCGCCGGCTCGCCTCCGAGGGCGCCCACGTCGTCTGCGGCGACGTGGACGAGACCCGGGGCAAGGCGGCGGCCGAGGAGACCGGCGGCACCTTCGTCAAGGCCGACGTGACCGACCCGGAGCAGGTGGAGGCGCTGTTCGAGGCGGCGTACGACACCTACGGCAGCGTCGACGTGGCGTTCAACAACGCCGGCATCTCGCCGCCGGACGACGACTCCATCCTGGAGACGGGACTGGAGGCCTGGAAGCGCGTCCAGGAGGTCAACCTCACCTCCGTCTACCTGTGCTGCAAGGCAGCCATCCCCTACATGCGGCGCCAGGGCCGGGGCTCCATCATCAACACCGCGTCGTTCGTCGCGCGGATGGGCGCCGCCACCAGCCAGATCTCGTACACCGCGTCCAAGGGCGGTGTCCTCGCCATGTCCCGGGAGCTGGGCGTGCAGTTCGCCCGCGAGGGCATCCGCGTCAACGCGCTGTGCCCCGGCCCGGTCAACACCCCGCTGCTGCGGGAGCTGTTCGCCAAGGACCCGGAGCGGGCCGCGCGCCGCCTCGTCCACATCCCGCTCGGACGGTTCGCCGAGGCCGAGGAGATCGCCGCCGCCGTCGCCTTCCTGGCCAGCGACGACTCCTCCTTCGTCAACGCCACCGACTTCCTCGTGGACGGCGGCATCTCCGGGGCGTACGTCACACCGCTGTAGACCGGGGCGGGCGGCGTCCTACAGTGCCGGAATGAGCATGACGCCGCCGCCCGGCTGGTACCCCGATCCGTCGGCCCCGCACCAGGAACGCTGGTGGGACGGCGCGGCCTGGACGGAGCACCGTCGCGTGCCCGGGGCCCCCGCCGGGTACGGGCCCTCGCAACCGCCGCCGTCGCCGTCGACCGTGCCGCTGCTGACCGGCGGCGGCCCCGGACGGCGCGGGCGGGCGGCGGGCGGCGGGCGCGCCAGGGCGATCACCCTCACCACCGCCGCGGCGGTCCTGGTCGCGGCGATCGTCACCGGCGTGTTCGTCCTGGGCGAGGACGACGGTGGCGCACCCGAGGCGCGGACCCCGCCGGTCACGGCCACCACCGCCGCCCCGGCGCCGACGAGCACGCCACCGACCTCGTCACCGGCCGCGTCCGAATCCTCCGCCGACGACCCGGCCGTGGTCGAGGACCCGCTGAACGGCATCACCTTCCCGCTGCCGGACGGCTGGGTGCGTCCCCGGTACATCGCCGAGGACGACGTCATGATGACCACGGACGGCACCTACGACTGCCCCGGTGACGGCGGCGTCTGCCGGCACGGCCTGGTCATCTCGCGCACCGTCACCGGCAGCACCGAGTCCTCCCCGAAGGCCCTCGCCGAGCAGGACATCGAGGACGCGGCCGAGGACGCCTACGACCGCGACCCGGTCGGCGGCGAACCCTTCGGCGGCATCGAGTCCCACGAGCAGGTCGGGGCCGGGCCGGTCGCGGTCGCCGGACGCGCCGGGTACTACGTGCGCTGGCGGGTGACGACGGTCAAGGGCCCCGGCGGCCACGTGCAGTCGCTGGTCTTCCCCTCCACCGTCGGCACCGAGTCCCCGATCCTCGTCCGCTACGTCTTCGACGCGGGCGAGGAGGGACCGCCGCTCGACCTGATGGACGAGATCACCGACGGCATCCGGCCCGTCGGCGACGCGGACACGGGCGGCGGCGTGGGCAGCGGCATCGGCCCGTCCGACTGAACCGCCGGGCGGCTGTTCAGAGGAAGGTGTGCCCCTCGCCCCGGTACGTCGGCACCGTCGCGGTCACCGCGTCCCCCTCCACCAGGTGCAGGGTGTCGAACCGTTCGCACAGCTCGCCGGCCTTGGCGTGCCGGAACCACACCTTGTCGCCGATCAGCAGGTCGTCGGCGGGCGTGCCGAGCAGCGGCGTCTGCACCTCGCCGGCGCCCTCCTGGGGGTCGTAGCGCAGCCCCTCGGGCAGGTAGGGCACGGGCAGCCGGTCCTTCCCGGCCGCACCGGAGGCCGGGTAGCCCCCGCCGAGGACGGTCACGACCCCGACCCCCGGGCGCCGCACGACGGGCTGGGCGAACAGGGCCGCCGGACGGCCCCGGAACGACGTGTAGTTGTCGAACAGCCGCGGCACGTAAAGACCCGACCCGGCGGCGATCTCGGTGACCGCGTCCTCCGCGGCGGTGTGCTGCACGCTGCCCGTGCCGCCGCCGTTGACGAACTCCAGGCCGGGGGCCAGGGCCCGGACCGCCCGCACCACCGCCGCGCGCCGCTCGGCCAGTTCCCGGCGGGCGGCGGCCTGCATCAGCCGCACGGCACGTGACCGCAGCGGCCGCCCCGCCACCGCGTCCCCGACACCGGCCACATGCCCCTCGTACGCCATGACGCCGACGACCTCGAAGCCGGGGCGGCGGGCCACCGCGCGGGCCAGGTCGGCGACCTCGGCGGGGGAGTGCAGCGGGGAGCGCCGGGCCCCGACGCGCACCCGCCCGCCGAGCAGCTTCAGCGAGGTGTCCAACTCCAGGCAGACCCGGACGACTTCCCGGCCGCCGTCGCGCGCCGCGTCGATGAGGTCCAGCTGCGCCGGGTCGTCGACCATCACGGTCACGGCGGAGGCGAGCTTGGGATCGGCGGTCAGCTCGGCGTACCGGGCGCGGTCCGCCGAGGGGTACGCGAGGAGCACGTCCTCGAAACCGGAGCGCGCCAGCCACAGGGACTCGGCCAGCGTGAACGACATGACGCCCGCGAAGCCGTCCCGGGCCAGGACCCGTTCCAGCAGCGCACGGCAGCGTACGGACTTGCTGGCGACCCGGACCGGCTTCCCGCCGGCCCGGCGGAGCAGGTCGTCGGCGTTCGCGTCGAAGGCCTCCAGGTCCACGATCGCCACGGGGGCGTCCAGATGGGCGGTGGCCCGGTCGTAGCGGGCCCGGTCGGCGGCGCGTGCGGTCATGACCGCAGCCTGCCAGACAGGATTACCGCAGGGTAGGGGGACGTTCCGGGCCAATGCCACGGGCGTGCGGACTGGTTCCCCGCCGGGCGGGGTCACGCCGTAGAGTGACGCGCACGCACGGTGGGCGACCCCGGCGGCCGGCCCCGCGGGAGCCCCGGCCCGGGATGGCGGTCCTCCCGTGCGGGTATGCGTGCCCGGGACGGAACGTTCCGCGCCGGGCCGGGGCAGGAGACGACATCACCGGCCCGCGCCGGAGAAACGGCCCGGGCCCGAGGAACGGGGGGTGCATGAGCACGGAAGCGCGCCGCGCCTCTCTCCCCCCACGCCCCGACACCCCACCCGGCCCGGCGACTCCGTCAGGCCCTGCGGCTCCGCCCGGCTCCACGGCTCCGACCCGCCCGGACGCGCCGCCGCGCCCCGTTGCGCCGCCCTCGGCGAGGACGGTGCCGTCACCCGGGGACCAACGCCCGCGCTCCGGCGGTGAACTGCGCGAGGACGCCTCGCCCCGGCCGGGAACGCCGTCTGCGCCGGGAGGTTCGTCCGGTGCGGATGAGCGCCCCGGGGGCGGACGCCGCCCGGACGCCCCGGCGCACCCAGCGGCGCCGCCCTCCATGGGAGTCCCGCCCCGCCCGGACGGGCACCCCCGGCCCTCCGGTGCGGGTGCCCCGGAGCGTCGGCGGGCACAGGGGCGCCCGGAGACCCCGCCCCGCCCGACGGCGACGCCGCGCGACGGTGTCGCGCACAGCGGGCGCCACGGATCCGCCACCCCGGGCAGCGGTCGCGTACCCGCACTCCCCGCCGACGGCAGGGAAGGCGACCGGGCGACGCCGCGCCGTACGGGCGAATCGACCCCAGCACACCGTGAAGCCGGCCCGACCGTGCCGCCCGGGGAGGACGGCCGCGCAGTGACGCGCCGGGACGGTGATCCGGACACCCCGGGCGGCGCCCAGCACCACTTCCCGCGTTTCCGGCCCGGCGGCCCCCGGGCCACCGGTCCCACGCCGCCGCCCCGGGCTTCCGCCCGCTTCCCGGACACCCCGCCGACCGTCGGCCGCGAAGCCCGGAAGGAAAGCGGCACGCCGCAGACACAACACCCGACGACGCCCGCCTCCCCGCCCGTCGGTCCCGGCGCCCGTGCCGAGGCCGTGCGGGCGGACGGCGGGTCCGAGCCGCCGCCGAGCCGTCCTGCCGGACCCGTGCCGCCCGCCTCCCCGCATGCGGGGGAGCCCCGCGGGAGCGGCAGCCCGCAGGCGCAGCGCCCGGCGACGCCCGCGTTCCCGGGTTCCGGCACGTCTCCGTCCGTCGGTCCAGGCGCCCGTGCCGAGGCCCCCCGGATGGGCGCCGGGTCCGAGTCGTCGCCGCTCCGCCCCGTCGCCACGCCAGCGGGGAACGCCTCCGCACCGGCGCCCCGCCGCCCCGCCGCGCCCGCGGAGCACGCGTCCGAGACGACCAGGCGCCTCCGCCCCGTCCCGGCGGAGGCGGAGCCGGACCGGGCACCCGCACCAGAGCCCGCAGCCGCGCCACGCCCCGCCTTCCGCCCGGCGGACGCGCCCACCGCCCCCGACCCCGCGCTGTCCTGGAGCGCCCCGGCGAGCCCGGGCGACGGGCGGCCCTGGGTGTCGTTCGGGGAACCCGAGGGGTACGACGGACTTGCCCGGCCGCGCTCGCTCGGCGGGCGTGGCAGGCCCCAGGCCGTCGCCGCGGCCGTCTGCCTCGTACTCGGCCTGGGACTGGTCACCGGTGCCGTCACCGGCAGCTGGCTCGCCGGGGACTCCGGGGACGGCGGCGCGCGTGACGCGTTCACCGCGGCCGGGGACCTGTGGCACAGCGTGCCGGTCGACCAGCTCTTCCCGCCCACCGTCCAGGGACAGGGCGCCGGCCCCGGTGGCGCCGACCGCACCTGGACCCGGGTCGCCGTCGCCCCGGACGGCGACTGCGCCGGCGCCTTCGACCCGCTGCTGGCCAAGGTCCTCGACCCCGTCGGCTGCACCCGCCTGCTGCGTGCCACCTACACCGACGCCACCCAGAGCCATGTCACGACCGTCGGCCTGCTCTTCGCCAAGGCCGACGCCGCCGCCATGACCGCGCTGGCCGGCCGGTTCGAGAAGGAGGACCTGGGCCGCCGCACCGACCTCATGCCGCTGCCGTACGCCGCCGAGGGCACCGTCGCCGCCGGGTTCGGCGCGCCGCAGCGGGCCTCGTGGACCGTCTCCGTCCTCACCGACGCCCCCGTGGTCGTCTACGCCGTCTCCGGCTGGGCCGACGACCGCACCGTGGACGAGCCCGAGCCCGCCGAGGAGGCCATGGAGTCCGGCGCCACCTCCGCCCCCGCCCAGGCCGGCCTCGGCCACGAGGCGCAGGGCCTCGCCGACCGCCTCGAACGCGCCGTGCGCAAGAACGTCGGCACGCCCACGGAGCACCCCTCGTGAACACCAACGGAACCCGGGCGACGGGAGCCCTGAGCCTCCTCCTCGCCGCCGCCCTCGTCCTGGTCCCCGCACCGGCCGCGCACGCCGACGGCATCCGCGCCCAGCAGTGGGCGCTGGACGCCATGCACACCGACGAGGCGTGGCAGACCACCAAGGGCGCCGGCGTCACCGTCGCCGTCCTGGACACCGGCGTCGAGGCCGACCACCCGGACCTGGCCGGCAACGTCCTCGCCGGCAAGGACCTGGTCGGCTTCGGCGCTGGCGAGGGCGACCGCGCCTGGGCCCGGCACGGCACCGCCATGGCCGGGATCATCGCCGGACACGGCCACGGGCCCGGCAACTCCGAGGGCGTCATGGGCGTCGCCCCCGAGGCGAAGATCCTGCCCCTCCGGGTGATCCTGGAGGACGGAGACCCCTCCCGCACCAAGGCCCGCAAGACCCGCGGCAACGCCCTCGCCGAAGGCATCCGCTGGGCCGCCGACCACGGCGCCGACATCATCAACCTCTCCCTCGGCGACGACTCCGCCTCCGCCCACCCCGAGCCCGCCGAGGACGAGGCCATCCAGTACGCCCTGGAGAAGGGCGTGGTCGTCGTCGCCTCGGCCGGCAACGGCGGCGAGAAGGGCGACCACATCTCCTACCCGGCCGCCTACCCGGGCGTCATCGCCGCCACCGCCGTCGACCGCTACGGCACCCGCGCCTCCTTCTCCACCCGCCGCTGGTACGCCACGGTCAGCGCCCCCGGCGTCGACGTGATCATCGCCGACCCCGACCACCGCTACTACGAGGGCTGGGGCACCAGCGCCGCCTCCGCCTTCGTCTCCGGCGCCGCCGCCCTGGTGAAGTCGGCCCACCCGGACCTCACCCCGGCCCAGGTCAAGAGCCTCCTGGAGGACACGGCCCGCAACGCCCCGGCCGGGGGCCGCGACGACTCCCGCGGGTACGGCTTCGTCGACCCCGCCGCCGCCATCGAGGCGGCCGGACGGCTGAAGCCGCAGGGCCTGAGGCCGGCGGCGTACGGCGACACGTACTTCGGCGCCGGGCCGGACGCCCCCGCCTCCGACGACGACACCTCGGCCTGGGCGGCGCCCCTGGCGGGCAGCGCGGGCGGCGTCATGATCGTCGCGGCCGTCGTCCTGTGGCGCGGCCGCCGCGCACGGTACGACGACTTCTGACCCTCTCCGTCCTCACCGGACTCCGCCGGAGGCCCCTGAGAACCGTCCCGCGACCCCCGATAGGCTCAGGACCGTGGCGAACAAGAACATCCCCGACTCCGCCTTCTCCGACGACGACGGCTCCGCCGACCCCCGGCTGAGCGCGGCGCTCGCCGCCTGGGCCGAGGACCGCACCGCCCTGGCGCCCGTGCTGGAGGCGCTCAGGGGCGCCCGGCTGCTGGTGCCCGTGGTGGCCGTCCTCGGCGAGGTGGAGGAGGACGAGAACGGGCTGCGCCGCGAGAAGACCAGTGACATGGCCGTGCCGACGCTGAAGGCCGGCGGCCGGACCGCGCTGCCCGCCTTCACGTCCACCGAATCGCTCGCCCGCTGGGACCCGGAGGCCCGCCCCGTCGCCGTACCCGTGCACCAGGCGCTCCAGGCCGCCGCGCACGAGAAGGCGGACACCGTCGTCCTGGACCTGGCCGGACCGGTGCCGTTCGAGCTGACCGGACGGGTGCTGCTCGCACTGGCCGAGGGACGTACGACGACCGACCCGCTCGCCGACCCGGCCGTCGCCGGCGCCGTACGCGCCGCCCTGGCCGCCGAGCCCGCCGTGCTGCGGGCGCACCTCGGGCCGGGCCGGGCCGACGGCACCCTCGCGCTGCTCCTGGACCCCGGGGCCGAACCGGCGCGGGCCGCCCGCGCCGTCGCCGAGCGGCTGGCCGCCGACGAGACACTGAGGGCCCGCCTGGTGCGCGGCCTCGACCTGGCACTGCTGCCGGCCGGGGCGACGCCGCCGGGCGAGCCCTTGTACGTGCGGGGATGACTCGGGGACGGCCGGAGCCGTTCAGCCGTAGACCGGGCCGGTGTACTTCTCGCCCGGACCCTGGCCCGGCTCGTCCGGGACGAGCGACGCCTCGCGGAAGGCCAGCTGGAGCGACTTCAGACCGTCGCGCAGCGGCGCCGCGTGGAACGAGCTGATCTCGGTCGCCGTCGCGTCCAGCAGACCGGCCAGCGCGTGCACCAGCTTGCGGGCCTCGTCCAGGTCCTTGTGCGCCTCGCCCTCCTCGGTCAGTCCGAGCTTCACGGCGGCGGCGCTCATCAGGTTGACGGCGACCGTCACGATCACCTCGACCGCCGGCACCTCGGCGATGTCGCGGGTCATGGCGTCGAAGTCGGGATTCGCCGAGGATTCGGCAGGGGTCTCACTCATGCCGCTCACGATAGGCGCAGGACGGCCCGCCGCCCCACTCGGTCTCGGTTAGCCGTTCCCCCGCCGAGCTGCTAACCTTGTGTAACGACCGGTCGGACACGCGCGCCTCACGGCAGCGAGCCCGGCCCACAAGTGGAGGCTCCGAACTCCCACCTGGCCGTCCTCAGGACGGCGGGTCACCGGTCAGGCGGTCCCGTCGCAGCGGCGGCGACCAGCCCGAAATCGCGCCCCGCGATCACATCGCGGCGGTGCTCCGGTAGTACTGAGGAGCCCCGCCTGTGATCGTCCGGGGCATTTTTGTTGCACCGGCGCGGTTAGGTCTATCGAACACAGACGTTACGCGGCTGTCCGCCAGACCGTCGCGTGGTGCTACCGAGGAGGATCCATCAGCGCCGAGCCCCGCATCAACGACCGGATTCGCGTTCCCGAGGTGCGACTTGTCGGTCCCAGCGGCGAGCAGGTCGGGATTGTCCCGCTTGCCAAGGCCCTGGAGCTTGCGCAGGAGTACGACCTCGACCTCGTCGAGGTCGCGGCGAACGCCCGTCCGCCCGTGTGCAAGCTCATGGACTACGGGAAGTTCAAGTACGAGTCGGCCATGAAGGCCCGTGAGGCGCGCAAGAACCAGGCGCACACGGTCATCAAGGAGATGAAGCTCCGGCCGAAGATCGACCCGCACGACTATGACACCAAGAAGGGTCACGTCGTCCGGTTCCTCAAGCAGGGCGACAAGGTCAAGATCACGATCATGTTCCGTGGTCGCGAGCAGTCCCGGCCGGAGCTCGGCTACCGACTGCTGCAGCGTCTCGCGGAGGACGTGGCCGATCTCGGGTTCGTGGAGTCGAACCCGAAGCAGGACGGCCGCAACATGATCATGGTCCTCGGTCCGCACAAGAAGAAGACCGAGGCGATGGCCGAGGCTCGCCAGGCGCAGGAAGCCCGCAAGGCGGAGGCGAAGGCCAACCCCGGCAAGTCGCAGAACGCCGCGGACACCGACGCCGTGGACGCCGAGGCCCCGGCCGAGGCTCCCGCCGAGGCGTGACCCCGGGGGGCTCCGGTCCCCAGGACGTAACCGATACAAGAGCGACGCTCCACCGTGCCCGGTTTCACGACCGGGCATCGGAGCGCCACCGACGAGGAGAGAACGGCGCTATGCCGAAGAACAAGTCGCACAGCGGTGCCAGCAAGCGCTTCAAGATCACCGGCTCCGGCAAGGTGCTCCGTGAGCGCGCCGGCAAGCGCCACCTGCTCGAGCACAAGTCGTCCCGCGTGACGCGTCGCCTCACCGGCAACGCCGAGATGGCCCCGGGCGACGCCGCGAAGATCAAGAAGCTTCTCGGCAAGTGACGTACGGGCGCCACTGAGCGCCGTACGGCAGGACCGGGACCCATTCGACACCGGGCCGCGTGAGGACCACCGCGGCCCCGCTACAAGGAGTTAAAAAGTGGCACGCGTCAAGCGGGCAGTCAACGCCCACAAGAAGCGCCGGGCGATCCTCGAGCAGGCCTCCGGCTACCGCGGTCAGCGTTCGCGCCTGTACCGCAAGGCCAAGGAGCAGGTCACCCACTCGCTGGTCTACAACTACAACGACCGCAAGAAGCGCAAGGGTGACTTCCGCCAGCTGTGGATCCAGCGCATCAACGCCGCTGCCCGCGCCAACGGCATCACCTACAACCGCTTCATCCAGGGTCTGAAGGCCGCCAACATCGAGGTGGACCGCAAGATCCTGGCCGAGCTGGCCGTCAACGACGCCAACGCGTTCGCCGCGCTGGTCGAGGTCGCGCAGAAGGCGCTGCCGAGCGACGTGAACGCCCCGAAGGCGGCGTGACGCTGCGCTGGCTTGAGCCGTAGTCGAAGGGACCCGCAGGCTTGAAGCCTGCGGGTCCCTTCGATTGCCGTTGTTCGGTTCGTTGTCTGCCGCGGGTCCGTTGGGCTGGTCGCGCAGTTCCCCGCGCCCCTGAAGGGGCGCGCCTCAGCCCGTCGATTTACTTGTGAAGGTGAGTAGAGTGCGCCCCGCCGCCCCCGAGCTGATCTCCCCCCGTTCCCCCCGGGTCCTCGCCGCGCGGCGGCTGGCCAAGCGGAACTTCCGGGGGAAGGAGCGGCTGTTCCTCGCCGAGGGGCCGCAGGCCGTGCGGGAGGCCGCCGGGTACGGGGAGACGCTGGTCGAGCTGTTCGCCACCGTAGAGGCGGCCGAGCGGTACGCGGACATCGTGGGGGCCGCACGGGACGCCGGGGCCCGGGTCCACCTCGCCGCCGAGGCGGTGATCGAGGACATCTCCACCACCGTCACCCCGCAGGGACTGGTCGGCGTCTGCCGGTTCCTGGACACGCCGTTCGAGGAGATCCTCGCCGCCCGGCCGAAGCTGGTCGCCGTCCTCGCCCACGTCCGCGACCCCGGCAACGCCGGGACCGTGCTGCGCTGTGCCGACGCCGCGGGCGCCGAGGCCGTCGTGCTCACCGACGCCTCCGTCGACCTGTACAACCCGAAGGCCGTACGCGCCTCCGTCGGCTCCCTGTTCCACCTGCCCGTCGCCGTCGGCGTCCCCGTCGAGCAGGCCGTGGCAGGGCTCAGGGGCGCCGGGGTGCGTGTCCTCGCCGCCGACGGGGCGGGCGAGGACGACATCGACGCGGAGCTGGACGCGGGCACCATGGGCGGCCCCACCGCCTGGGTCTTCGGCAACGAGGCCTGGGGCCTCCCGGAGGAGACCCGCGCCCTCACCGACGCCGTGCTGCGCGTCCCGATCCACGGCAAGGCGGAAAGTCTGAACCTCGCCACCGCCGCCGCCGTATGTCTCTACGCGTCGGCGCGTGCACAGCGCGCCGCCGGAGGGTGCCGCTCCGTCACCGAGGCCTAGTAGGGTGACCAGCTCAGGGCCCCCGCACGGCTGAGAGGTGGGGTACGGGGATGAGCGTCGGCACGAGCAGCGCACCGGGAGCACGTCAGGCGCCGCGTCCGCCCGCGCCACGCGCCCCCGGTGATCCCGACGCCCTCGGCATCGACCCGGACCAGCTGCCCGACGGGCTCGTCGTCGCGGACGAGCACGGCCGCGTCATCTGCTTCAACTCCGCCGCCGCGCGCATCACCGCCACCCCCGCCGACCGAGCCCTCGGACAGCGGCTGGAGCAGGCGCTGCCCTTGGAGGACCTGGAGGGCGGTCGCTGGTGGCGGCTGACCGACCCCTACGGCGGCCTCGCCATCCGCGTCCGCCAGCCCGAGCGCAACCTGCTGCTGCCCGGCGGCCGCGAAGTCCTCGTCTCCGCCCGCTACGTCCGCGCCCGGCGTCTCGGCCCCGTCCACCGCGTCGTCGTCACCCTCCGCGACACCGAGGCCCGGCGCCGCACCGAACGCAGCCACGCCGAACTGATCGCCACCGTCGCCCACGAGCTGCGCTCCCCGCTCACCTCCGTCAAGGGCTTCACGGCCACCCTGCTGGCCAAGTGGGAACGGTTCACCGACGACCAGAAGCGGCTGATGCTGGAGACCGTCGACGCCGACGCCGACCGGGTCACCCGCCTCATCGCCGAGCTGCTCGACATCTCCCGCATCGACTCGGGACGGCTGGAGGTCCGCCGCCAGCCCGTCGACATCGGCGCCGCCGTCGGCCGCCACATCCAGGCGTACGTCGCCGCCGGCCAGGAGGCCGACCGCTTCCTGCTCCGCATCGCGCAGCCGCTGCCCGACCTGTGGGCCGATCCCGACAAGATCGACCAGGTGCTCAGCAACCTGCTGGAAAATGCCGTGCGGCACGGCGAGGGAACCGTCACCATTGACGTCACGCCCACGGCGTCACCCCGGGAAGGGGAGGACACCGGTACGTCGGTCACGGTGAGCGACGAAGGGGCGGGCATCCCGGAGGAGTCCATGAACCGCGTCTTCACCCGCTTCTGGCGGGGCAGCAAGCGCGGTGGCACCGGCCTCGGGCTGTACATCGTCAAGGGCATCGTCGAGGCGCACGGCGGCACCATCACGGTCGGACGAGCCGCCGGCGGCGGCGCGGAGTTCCGATTTACGTTGCCCGTGGCGGCACCGGCGTACCTCACCTGAGAAGCACCAGAGGCGGCCCACGACCCCCACGGGCGTAATCAGCGTTCCACCGCCCCGTTAGACTCGGTCTTTGGCACCTTTGCGTCCAGATCCGCAGACGAAGCGTCGACGAAGCGTCTCCGCGCCGTCTCCGGACCGTAGACGGGGCGTCCCAGCCAGCCAATCGGAAGCACGGGAAGAGATGTCGGCACCGAATAAGTCGTACGACCCTGTCGAGGTCGAGGCGTTGAAACCGGAAGAGATCGAGCGCATGCGGGACGAGGCGCTCGCCGCCTTCGCCGCCGCGGACTCCCTCGACGCGCTCCAGGAGGCCAAGGTCGCCCACACCGGCGGCACCTCCCCGCTGTCGCTGGCCAACCGCGAGATCGGCGCCCTGCCCCCGCACGCCAAGGCCGAGGCCGGCAAGCGCGTCGGTCAGGCCCGCGGCGCCGTGAACAAGGGCCTCGCGGCCCGCCAGGCCGAGCTGGAGGCCGAGCGCGACGCGCGCGTCCTGGTCGAGGAGGCCGTGGACGTCACGCTGCCCCACGACCGCGTCCCGGCCGGCGCCCGGCACCCGCTCACCACGCTCTCCGAGCGCATCGAGGACGTCTTCGTGGCCATGGGCTACGAGGTCGCCGAGGGACCCGAGGCCGAGGCCGAGTGGTTCAACTTCGACGCCCTCAACATCGGCCCGGACCACCCGGCCCGCGGTGAGGCCGACACGTTCTTCGTGCGGGGCGAGCAGGGCGGCTCCGAGTCCGGCGTCGTGCTGCGCACCCACACCTCGCCCGTGCAGATCCGCTCCGCGCTCTCCCGCGAGCTGCCGGTCTATGTGATCTGCCCCGGCCGCGTGTACCGCACCGACGAGCTGGACGCCACGCACACTCCCGTCTTCCACCAGGTCGAGCTGCTCGCCATCGACGAGGGCCTGACCATGGCGGACCTCAAGGGCACTCTGGACCACATGGTCCAGTCGTTGTTCGGCGCGGAGATGAAGACCCGGCTGCGGCCGAACTTCTTCCCCTTCACCGAGCCGTCCGCCGAGATGGACATGCTCTGCTACGTCTGCAAGGGCGCGTCCGTCGGCAACCCCGACCGGCCCTGCCGCACCTGCTCCAGCGAGGGCTGGATCGAGCTGGGCGGCTGCGGCATGGTCAATCCGCGGGTGCTCACCGCCTGCGGCGTCGACCCCGAGAAGTACAGCGGCTTCGCCTTCGGGTTCGGCATCGAGCGGATGCTGATGTTCCGCCACAACGTCGAGGACATGCGAGACATGGTCGAGGGTGACGTCCGGTTCACCCGGCCGTTCGGGATGGAGATCTGATGCGGATCCCGCTTTCTTGGCTGCGGGAGTACGTCGACCTGCCGGCGACGGAGACCGGCCGTGACGTACAGGCCAAGCTCATTTCGGCCGGGCTGGAGGTCGAGACCGTCGAGCACCTCGGCGCCGACCTCAAGGGCCCCCTCGTCGTCGGCCAGGTGCTGACCATCGAGGAGCTGGAGGGCTTCAAGAAGCCGATCCGCTTCTGCACCGTCGACGTCGGCCAGGCCAACGGCACCGGTGAGCCCCAGGAGATCGTCTGCGGCGCCCGCAACTTCTCCGTCGGCGACAAGGTCGTCGTGGTCCTGCCCGGCGCCACCCTGCCCGGCGGCTTCTCGATCAGCGCCCGCAAGACCTACGGCAAGACGTCCCACGGCATGATCTGCTCCAGCGACGAGCTGGGCATGGGCGACGACGGGACCCACGGCATCATCGTGCTGCCGCCGGAGACCGAGGTCGGCAAGGACGCCATCGAGCTGCTGGAGCTGGTCGACGAGGTCCTGGACATCGCCGTCACCGCCAACCGCGGCGACTGCCTGTCCATCCGCGGTGTCGCCCGCGAGGCGGCCATCGCCTACGGCCTGCCGCTGCGCGACCCGGCCCTGCTGGACGTGCCCGCGCCGAACGCCTACGGCTACCCGGTGAAGATCGCCGACCCGAGCGGCTGCGACCGCTTCACCGCCCGCACGGTGACCGGCCTCAGCGCCGAGGCGCGCTCGCCGATCTGGCTCCAGCGCCGGCTGCAGAAGGTCGGCATGCGCCCGATCTCGCTCGCCGTCGACGTCACGAACTACGTGATGATGGAGCTGGGCCAGCCCCTGCACGCCTATGACCGCTCCCTGGTCCAGGGCACCATCGGCGTGCGCCGGGCCGAGGAGGGCGAGAAGATCGTCACCCTCGACGGAGTCGAGCGGAAGCTGCACGCCGAGGACCTGGTCATCACCGACGACCGGGGCCCGATCGGCCTCGCCGGTGTCATGGGCGGCGCCAACACGGAGATCGCCGACCACGACGCCGCCGAGAACGGCGGGAACGCGACGAGTGACGTGGTCATCGAGGCCGCCCACTTCGACCAGGTGGCCATCGCGCGCACCGCCCGCCGGCACAAGCTGTCCTCCGAGGCGTCCCGCCGCTTCGAGCGCGGCGTCGACCCGCAGGCCGCGGCCGCCGCCGCGCAGCGCACCGTCGACCTGCTGGTGCTGCTCGCGGGCGGCACCGCCGAGGCCGGCGTCACCGAGATCAGCGCTCCGCCCGTGCCGCACACCATCACCGTGGCGGCCGACCACCCGGACAAGGTCGCGGGCGTGGCCTACGGCCGCGAGACCGTCGTCCGCCGCCTCCAGGAGGTCGGCTGCGACGTGTACGGGCAGGACGAGCTGATCGTCACCGTGCCCTCCTGGCGGCCCGACCTCACCGACCCCAACGACCTGGCCGAAGAGGTCATCCGCCTGGAGGGCTACGAGAACCTGCCCTCCACGCTGCCCAGGCCCCCGGCGGGCCGTGGCCTGACCGCCCGCCAGCGGCTGCACCGCCGGGTCGGGCGCGCCCTGGCCGGTGCCGGTTACGTCGAGGCGCTGAACTACCCGTTCGTCAGCGAGCAGGTCTTCGACCAGCTCGGCCTGGACGCCGACGACCCGGCCCGCCGCGTCGTCAAGCTGGTCAACCCGCTCAGCGACGAGGAGCCCGCGCTGCGGACCTCGCTGCTGCCCGGCCTGCTCGGCGCCCTGCGCCGCAACGACGGCCGCGGCTCGCACGACCTGGCCCTCTTCGAGACCGGCCTGGTCTTCCACCCGCGCGACGAGCAGCGCATCGCCGCCAACCTGCCCGTGGACCGGCGCCCCAGCGAGGAGGACCTCGCCGCGCTGGACGCCGCGCTGCCCGACCAGCCGCGGCACGTGGCGGTCGTCCTGGCCGGCGCCCGCGAGCAGGCCGGCTGGTGGGGCAGGGGCCGTCCGGCCGACTGGGCCGACGCGGTCGAGTCCGCCCGGACCGTCGCTCGCGAGGCAGGCGCCGAACTGGGCGTCCGCAAGGGCCAGTACGGGCCGTGGCACCCGGGCCGCTGCGCCGAGCTGTTCGTCACCGTGGACGGTGAGGAGCGCGTCGTCGGACACGCCGGTGAGCTGCACCCGCGCGTCGTGAAGACGCTGGGTCTGCCCGCGCGCACCTGCGCGATGGAGCTGGACCTCGACGCGGTGGCGGGGGTCGGCGACGACACCCCGCAGGCGCCGGGCATCTCCACGTTCCCGGTCGCGACGCAGGATGTGGCCCTGGTCGTCGAGGAGTTCGTCCCGGCGTCGGAGGTCGAGGCGGCGCTGCGCGAGGGCGCGGGTGAACTGCTGGAGTCCATCCGGCTGTTCGACGTCTACGCCAACGCGGAGCAGCTGGGTGAGGGGCGCAAGTCCCTCGCGTACGCGCTGCGCTTCCGGGCGGAGGACCGGACGCTGACGGTCGACGAGGCGTCGGCCGCGCGGGACGCGGCGGTCGCCCTCGCGGGCGAGCGGGTCGGAGCGGTTCTGCGTAGTTAGGGGCTCGCGTTCGCCCGAGGGGCGGGGGCTTCTGCCGATTGGCGACTGCGGGTAGTCGGTGGCTGGTCGCGCTGTTCCCCGCGCCCCTTCAGGGGCGCGGGGAACAGCGCGAGCAACCCACGAGGTACCCGCACTCGGCAACGCGCCCGCACCCTGGACGGCGTTCACTCGCCCCGCACAGCCGGCGGAGCCGTCCGCCCCGCCACGGAGTGTCGGGCAGGCAGCTGGGCGGACGGCGTGCACTCGGGCCGCCGCACTGTACGAGGGGGAGCCGGCGGCCCGGCCGGCCTCTTTCGAGGCCCTTCAGTCAACCGGCCCGGAACTCTCCGCGACAGCGCGCGCACGCTGCGGATGCGCGTACTCCGTTCACACCCCGTGTGAAGTCCGACGCACTACGCTGTCGGCACCGAGTCACCGGGGGGCACCCATGCAGCCCAACACCCTGCTCGACGCGATCCTCGACGAGGCCGGGATCTCGCACGCGGGACTGGCCGCGCACGTCAACCAGGCGGGCCGGGCTCGTGGGATCGTACTGAGGTACGAACATACCGCCGTCGCACGGTGGTTGAAGGGGCAGCGGCCGCGCGGCCAGGTGCCCGACCTGATCTGCGAGGTCCTCGCGGCCCGGCTGCACCGGCCCGTCACCCTCGACGACATCGGCCTCGGTGTCCCCGGCGAACCGGCCGCCCCGCACACCGGTTCACTGTCCGGGTTCGTGGAGCGGGCCACCGCCCTGTGGCGCTCCGACCAGCAGCGGCGCCCGCACATCCTCGGGGCCCCCGCGCTCACGGGCACGCCCGCCGTGATGCCGGTGTGGGAGTGGGAGAACCCGCCCGAGGACGTCGACGTCTCACGCGGCGGCCGGCACCGGGTCACC
This sequence comes from Streptomyces sp. NPDC058796, assembly GCF_042745235.1. Taxonomy (NCBI): domain Bacteria; kingdom Bacillati; phylum Actinomycetota; class Actinomycetes; order Kitasatosporales; family Streptomycetaceae; genus Streptomyces; species Streptomyces sp. NPDC058796. Next base: position 223,415 of record NZ_JBHYOP010000007.1, on the reverse strand, counting down.
CCGGCCGACCTGGAGTTGCTGCGCTGCGCCCGCGCCCACTACGAGCAGATGTACCGCAAGGCCGGCGGCATGGCGACCCGCTCCCGCATCGTCGGGTTCCTCAACTCCGAGGCCGCCCCGCTGCTGCGCGGCAGCTACACCGACGCCACCGGCCGCCAGCTCCACCGCGCCACCGGAGGCCTGGTGGCGGTCGCCGGCATCTGCGCGTACGACTCCGACGCGCACGGTCTCGCGCAGCGCTACTTCCACCAGGCCCTGCGTCTGGCGAAGGCCAGCGGAGACCGGGGCCTCGGCGCCTACGTCATCGCCCTGCTGGTCAACCAGGCGCTGTTCATGCGGGAGTACCGGCAGGCCGTCGCCTTCGCCGAGGCCGCGCTGCGCACCGCCGGCCGGCACACCACCCCGGCGCTCGCCTCCGACCTGTACGCGATGCAGGCGAAGGCGTACGCCCACCTCGGCGACGGCGCGAGCGCGCTGTCCTGCATCCGGCGGGCCGAGCAGGCCGCCGAACGCATCCGGCGGGGCTATGAACCCGACGAGACCGGCTATGTCCAGCCCGGCCTGGTCAACGTCCAGGTGGCGGAGGCACTGCTGAGCCTCGGCGAGCTGACGGCGGCCGCCGAGCACGCCACCGCGGCCGTCGGCAACCCGGCGCACGACCGCGGCCGGGTGCACCGGCTCGCCATGCTCAGCACCATCGAACTGCGCCAGGGCAACCCCGACAAGGCGGTGGCCGCCGCGGTGGAGATGACCGAACGGGCCCGGGGGATGGAGTCCCAGCGCCTGCGCGACAGACTGCGCGCGGTGCGCGAGCACCTGGTGCGCAGCGGCTGCGCCGGTACGGCCGAGGCCGCCGAACTCATCGACGGTGCGCTGCGCGTACCGCTCTGACGTCCCGGCCCGGGGCCCGCTGCGCCACCGCGGCGCCCCGAGCGGTCGCCGTGCGCCTGCTACGGGGCCGCTCCTGCTGCGATATTGCCACCTACCTCAGGAAAGGTGGCAGAACAGTGCAGTGGACGAAGCAGAACGAACAAACTGTGTACTCAAACCGCTGGTTCAGCGTCAACCTGGCCGATGTCGGGCTACCGGACGGCCGGCACCTCGACCACTTCCTCATACGCATGCGCCCCGTGGCCGTGGCCACGGTCGTGAACGAGGCCGACGAGGTCCTCCTGCTGTGGCGGCACCGCTTCATCACCGACAGCTGGGGCTGGGAACTCGCGGCCGGCGTCGTCGAGGACGGCGAGGACGTCGCGGCGGCGGCGGCCAGGGAACTGGAGGAGGAGACCGGCTGGCGGCCGGGACCGCTGCACCACCTGATGAGCGTGGAGCCGTCCAACGGACTCACCGACGCCCGGCACCACGTCTACTGGGCCGAGGAGGGCACGTACGTCGGACACCCCGTGGACGACTTCGAGTCGGACCGCCGGGAATGGGTCCCCCTCAAGGTCGTTCCCGACCTGGTCGCCCGCGGGGAGGTCCCGGCCGCCAACATGGCGGCCGCGTTACTCCTGCTGCACCACCTCAGGGCGCAGGACGGGGCCTAGTGCCCGAGGGCCTGCCACACGGCCACGGCCAGCGCGCCCAGTGCCGTGACGACCGCGACCGAGGGCAGCGGCCAGCGGGCGTGTTCCAGGGCGGTCAGCCGGGTGCTCAGGTCCTCCAGCTCCTTGGCGCCCTCCTCGGTGCGGTGCGAGAGCAGGGCCAGCCCGCCCTCGACGCGGGCGTGGGCCACATCGAGCCGGCGCCGTAACTCTGCGAGTTCTCCCAGATGGGCGGAACGCTCGGGATCGGCGGTCACGAAACCGCTCCTTTCCGTTGTCGTCTCACGTCCCTTGCATGTGCATGGTGAGTCAACCCGCCTGGTCGGCGCGTGGGGAGAGTGTGCGGTCGGCATATGCGAGCCCAACGTTCACACGCCGTGCGAACGCCGCGGGCCCGGCACCTCGGAAGGCGCCGGGCCCGCAGAACGGTCACTCTGCGTGTCAGCCGTGCTGGTCAGCCGTAGGTGTAGAACCCCGAGCCGCTCTTGCGGCCCAGCCGGCCCGCGTCGACCATGCGCTGGAGCAGCGGGGGAGCGGCGTACAGCGGCTCCTTGTACTCCTCGTACATCGAGTACGCGACCGAGGCGACCGTGTCCAGGCCGATGAGGTCGGACAGCTTCAGCGGGCCCATCGGGTGGGCGCAGCCCATCTCCATGCCGTTGTCGATGTCCTCGCGGCTGGCGATGCCCGACTCGAACATCCGGATCGCCGAGAGGAGGTAGGGGATCAGCAGCGCGTTGACCACGAAGCCGGAGCGGTCCTGGGCGCGGATGGAGTGCTTGCCGAGCACCTTCTCGGTGAACAGCTGAGCCCGGCTGAGCGTGCCCTCGGAGGTGGTGAGCGCCGGGATCAGCTCGACCAGCTGCTGCACGGGGGCCGGGTTGAAGAAGTGGATGCCGATGACGTGGTCGGGCCGCGAGGTGGCGACGGCCAGCTTCACCAGCGGGATCGAGGAGGTGTTGGAGGCCAGGATGGCGTCCGGCCGGGTCACGACCTGGTCCAGCACCTGGAAGATCTCGGTCTTGACCTGCTCGTTCTCGACCACGGCCTCGATCACCAGATCACGGTCGGCGAACTCGCCGAGATCGGTGGTGAAGCTCAGCCGCGCCTGCGTCGCGTCCCGCTCCTCCTCGGTGATCTTCCCGCGCTCGGCGGCCTTGGTGAGCGAGTTGTACAGCCGGGTCCGGCCGATCTCCAGCGCCTCGCCGGTGGTCTCGGCGACCATCACGTCCAGACCGGAGCGGGCGCACACCTCGGCGATGCCCGCTCCCATCTGACCGCAGCCCACCACGCCGACGCGTGCGATATCTCCCGAGATGCCGGTCACATCGTCCCTTTCGCTGACTTCACGGCTGTGGCAGCAGGCACGCCGGGGTCCCCGGTGCCTGCTCCGATCGAGCACGTTACCCCCGAATGGTCACGGATCCGTCTCCCGGGTCGGGCATGCTGAGTGCCCGTACACGATCCGTGACCGTGCGGATCCGCAGCGTTCAGGAGGTCTACCCATGGGCGGTGTCTCGCGTCGTGCCTTCGCGGTGGCGGCGTTGTCGGCGTTCACGATGGCGCCCCGGGCGTCTGCGGCGCCGGCCCCCTCGGCTCCACCGGCCGCTCCCGGCCCCGCCGAGGGGCCCCGCGCGGGCGGTGCCGCCACCGCCGGGATGCGAGGCATGTGGCTGGCGACCGTGACCGGCCGCGACTGGCCCAGCCGTGCGGGGCTGCGCGCGGCCGAACAGCGCGCGGAGCTGGTCGAGTACCTCGACACGGCGGTCCGGCACGGTCTCAACACGGTGATCTTCCAGGTGCGGCCCACGGCCGACGCGCTGTGGCCCTCGGCGTACGAGCCCTGGTCGGAGTACCTGTCCGGCAGCCAGGGCCGGGACCCGGGCTGGGACCCGCTGGGCACGGCCGTCACGGAGGCGCACGCCCGCGGCCTGGAGCTGCACGCCTGGTTCAACCCGTACCGCGTCGCCACGCACGACGTCCCCAGCCGCCTGGTGCCGTCCCACCCCGCGCGCAAGCACCCCGAGTGGGTGGTGCCGTACGGCGGGAAGCTCTACTACAACCCGGGGCTGCCCGAGGTCCGGGCCTTCGTCCAGGACGCGATGATGGACGCCGTCGAGAAGTACGCCGTGGACGGCGTCCACTTCGACGACTACTTCTACCCCTACCCGGTGGCGGGCCAGAGCTTCGACGACGGTGGGACGTTCAGCACCCACGGCGGGGGCTTCGCGGCCAAGGCCGCCTGGCGGCGGAACAACATCGACCTGCTGGTGCGCGAGACCGCGGACCGGGTCAAGAAGATCCGCCCCGCCGCCCGCTTCGGCGTCAGCCCCTTCGGCGTGTGGCGCAACGCCGCCACCGACCCCGAGGGTTCGGACACGAAGGCCGGCGTGCAGACCTATGACGACCTGCACGCGGACACCCGCAAGTGGGTGCGCGAGGGCTGGATCGACTACATCGTGCCCCAGCTGTACTGGAACATCGGTCTGGAGGCCGCCGACTACGCCAAACTCGTGCCGTGGTGGGCGGAGGTGGCCAAGGGGAGCCGGACCGAGCTGTACGTCGGCGAGGCGCTGTACAAGGCCGGTGACCCGGCGCAGGGCGCGGCCTGGCAGGACCCGGCGGAACTCTCCCGGCACCTCACCCTCGCCCAGCGGCACCCCGAGGTGCGCGGGCACGTCTACTTCTCGGCGAAGGACGTGGCCGACGACCGGATCGGCGCGATGGCACGGGTGAACGCCGACCACTACGCGCGGCCGGCCCGCGCCCCGCGCCGCTGAGAAGTACGGCTACAGCCGGACCTCCCTGTGCCGGATCTCCGAGTCGGGGCCGGGCGAGCACACCGCCTCGTGCCCGTCCTCGAACCGGACCCGGTACGGGGGTTCGCCCTGCTCGCCCATCACTTCGACGATCTCCGCGACCTTGTCGTGCTCACCCACCACCCGGCCGTGCTGGATCAGCTGGTCGCCCTTGGTTGCGTGCATCTGTGAGGCCTCCTCACGTGTGTGCCGCGCTCAGCCCCGGGCCCGCTGGGTGACCGCGATGCACACCAGTACCGCCGCGGCCGTCAGCGGAGCGGCCACCGTCAGGTGCTCGCCCAGGAGAAGTACCGACCACACCAGTGTGAGCAGCGGCTGGGCCAGCTGCAACTGGCTGGCCTTCGGGATCCCGATCGCCGCCATGCCCCGGTACCAGACGACCAGCCCGAGGAACTGCGAGCCCACCGCCACCCAGAGCAGCCCGGCCACCCCGTGCCCCGTCAGGTGCACCGGCTCGAACGACAGGGCCACGGCCGCCATCGGCACCGTCACCGGCAGGCACAGCACCAGCGCCCAGCCGATGACCTGCCAGCCCGGCATCACCCGGGCCAGCCGTCCGCCCTCGGTGTAACCGGCCGCGCACACCAGCAGCGCTCCGAAGAGGTAGGCGTCGGCCGCGGTCAGGGCGCCGCCGCTCTGCTGCACCGTGAAGGCGATGACGGCCGCCGCTCCCGCCAGGGCCGCGATCCAGAAGGTGCGCGAGGGGCGGGTGCCGATGCGCAGCGCGGACAGCAGCGCGGTGGTCAGCGGAAGCAGCCCGACCACGACGGCGGCGTGCGCGGTCGTCGAGGTCTGCAGGGCGAGCGTGGTCAGCAGCGGGAAGCCGAGGACGACGCCCGCGCCCACCACCGCCAGCCCGAACCAGTGCCGCCGCTCGGGAACGGGCACACGCAGTGCCAGCAGACAGCCCCCGGCGATCACCGCCGCGAGGATCGAGCGCACGGCGGTGAGGGACCAGGGGCCGAAGCCTTCCAGCCCCCAGGCGGTGGCGGGGAAGGTGAGGGAGAAGGCGACGACGCCCAGGGCGGCCTGGAGGGTGCCGAGGGAGCGGGTGCCGGGCGCGGAGTCCGGGCCGTCCACTGCTATCGCCGTAGGGGTGGTAGCGCTACTCTGTGCTCTCATGCAAGAGCGTAGCAGTGTCGCTGACCTGGCCAACCAGCTGAGGAGTGAGCTCGACCGCTACTCTCCCGGCGGAAAGCTCCCCTCCAGCCGGGCCCTGGTCGATCGCTTCCGGGTGAGTCCGGTGACCGTCTCCCGCGCCCTGGCGCAGCTGGCCGCCGAGGGACTGGTGGTCACCCGGCCCGGCGCCGGTGCCTTCCGCGCCCGGCCGCGCCCCTGCGCGACGTCCGGCGGGGACACCTCGTGGCAGGAGGTCGCGCTCAGCGCCGACGGTGCCGCCGACCTCGTACCGCGCTCGGTGGACGCCTCCGGCGTCCTGGTCTCGCTGGCCGCCCCGCCGCCCGGCGTCGTGGAGTTCAACGGCGGCTACCTGCACCCCTCGCTGCAGCCGGAGCGGGCGATGGCGGCGGCCCTGTCCCGGGCCGGGCGGCGGCCCGGTGCGTGGGGCCGGCCGCCGATGGAGGGGCTGGCGGAGTTGCGGGAGTGGTTCGCGCGCGGCATCGGCGGGGCCATCACGGCGGCGGAGGTGCTGGTCACCTCGGGCGGCCAGTCCGCGCTGACCACCGCCCTGCGCGCCCTCGCCCCGCCCGGCACCGCCGTCCTGGTCGAGTCCCCGACGTACCCCGGCATGCTGGCCATCGCCCGGGCGGCCGGCCTGCGCCCCGTGCCGGTCCCCGTGGACGCCGACGGCGTGCGCCCGGCGCTGCTCGCCGACGCCTTCCGGGCCACCGGCGCCCGGGTCTTCGTCTGCCAGCCCCTGTTCCAGAACCCGACCGGCGCCGTGCTCGCGCCCGAGCGGCGCGGCGAGGTGCTGAGCATCGCCCGCGCGGCCGGAGCCTTCGTCGTCGAGGACGACTTCGTGCGGCGGCTGGTGCACGAGGACGCGGGTCCGCTGCCCGCCCCGCTCGCCGCCGACGACCCGGACGGCGTCGTCGTGCACGTCTGCTCGCTGACCAAGGCGACCTCGCCGAGTTTCCGGGTGAGCGCCCTGGCCGCGCGCGGGCCGGTGCTGGAGCGGCTGCGGGCGATCCAGGTCGTCGACACCTTCTTCGTGCCCCGGCCCCTCCAGGAGGCGGCGCTGGAGCTGGTCGGCTCGCCCGCCTGGCCCCGCCATCTGCGCGCGGTCTCGGCGGAGCTGAAGGCCCGCCGGGACGCGATGACGTCCGCCCTGCGCCTGCACCTCCCCGAGGTCTTGCTGGCGCACATCCCCTCCGGCGGCTACCACCTGTGGCCCCGGCTGCCCGAGGGCACGGACGAGACCGCACTCACCACGGCCGCCCTGCGCGCGGGCGTCGCCGTCACCCCGGGCCGCCCGTACTTCAGCGCCGAGCCCCCGGCCCCCCACCTGAGGCTGAGCTTCGCGGCGGTGGCCGGCGCCGGGGAGATCGCGGAGGGGGTACGGCGCCTGCGCACGGCCTGCGCGGAGGTGTGGGGGCGGCGTCCGTGAACCCCGCGGACTCGACGCGCCCCGGCCACCCCTGCGAGCATCCCCGCATGATCCCCACACCGGGCCTCCCCGAGGGCTACGAGATCTCCACCGACCCGCACCGCATCGACGCCGCACGCGTGCACCGCTGGCTGTCCACCGACGCGTACTGGGCGCTCGGACGCTCCCGGGAGAAGCAGGACCGCGCCATCGAGGGCTCGCTCAACTTCGGCGTCCACGAGGAGCTGACCGCAAAGCAGGTGGCGTACGCCCGGGTGATCACCGACCGGGCCACCTTCGCCTGGCTGTGCGACGTGTACGTAGACCCCTCGGTGCGCGGCAAGGGCATCGGCACGGCACTGGTCGCGGCGGTGCGCGAGCACCTGCGGCCCTACGGGCTGCGGCGGATCCTGCTGGCCACGCACGACGCGCACGGTGTCTACGAGAAGCTCGGCTTCACGGCGCTGGACCGGCCGGACCAGTGGATGGCGCACACCTTCGGCCCGTGAACCCGGGCGCACCCTCGGTAACCCACGAGTAACACCCCTTGACCTGCGGACCCCCGCGCAGCACCATCACCGCATGGCGCTTCGGGTCACGTTCGTCGCGGCCGCACGCAGCTCACCGCTGCTCGCGGAGCGCTTCGACGACGACCGGCCGCTGGACCAGGCCGGCTGGGACGAGGTACTGCGCGTGGCGGGCGACCTGCTGCCGCTCGCGGCGGCCGAACTGCGCTACTGCTCGCCCACGCCCCGCAGTCGCGCCACCGGTGACGCGATCGGCTTCCGCCCCCTGGTGCAACTCGCGCTCAGGGACTGCGACATGGGCCGCTGGCGCGGACTGACCCTCGGCGAGGCGATGGCCCGGGAGCCCGCGGCCGTCGACGCCTGGCTCGCCGACCCGCGGACCGCGCCGCACGGCGGGGAGTCGCTGCTGGGCTTCATCACCCGGGTCGGCGGGTGGCTCGACACGCGCCCAGGCGAGGACGGCGACCGCATCGTCGCCGTGGCCGAGCCGTCCGTGATCCGGGCCGCCCTGGTCTACGTCCTGAAGGCGCCGCCCGCGACGTACTGGAACCTGGACGTGCGCCCCCTGTCGACCACGACCGTCACGGGTCGCGCGGGCCGCTGGAACCTCCGCTTCGAGGGCGCGCCCGCTCAAGGGCCCTCGCGGGTGTAGTCCGTGACGAGCAGCAGGTCCTTCGCGGGGCCGCCGACCCGCCACACGGTCCGCCAGTGGTCCGCGTCCCGGACGGTGAACTCGCCGCGGTAGAGGTCGGCGGCACACGGATGGTCCGCCACGTGCCGCCCCGACGTCAGGTCCAGGCCGTGGAAGGGCCGCCCGTCCGCGAAACGCACGTCGGCGGTGCCGGGCCGGGTGCCCGGTGCGTAGCGCAGCGTCCGTTCGGCGGGGCGGGACACGCCCTGCCAGGTGAAGGCCCCGGACTCCCGGCTCAGCAGCCCGCCGTCCGCGAGCGCGTCGAACGCCGTCGCGCCCTCGAAGCGGCCCTCCGCCCCGCTCGCCAGGTCCCGCACCGTCCGCTCGGTGCGCCACCGGCCCGCGAGAAACGCCAGCACGTCCGGCACCGGCCACAACTCGCCCATTTCCACCCGCTTTCCGCCTCCGGCCCCCTGGTTGCCGCGCGACCCATTGACGCGCCTCCACCCCCTCCCTATCTTGCCGTTCGAAGTGCTGACCAATGTCCGATATTTCGAACGACAGAGAGCCGCGGAGTATCCATGTCATCCCTGTCACGCACCCGCTGGAGAGCCGGTCTCGGCGCGACCGCCCTCCTGACGGCGTCCGCCCTGCTGCCGTCCCCCGCGCACGCGGAGGCCGCCGCCCCCGACTACACGATCACCGTCGACCCGTCCGCCGAGGGCGCCGCGATCGACGACACGATGTACGGCGTCTTCTACGAGGACATCAACCGGGCCGCCGACGGCGGCCTGTACGCCGAGCTGGTGCAGAACCGGTCCTTCGAGTACTCGACCGCCGACAACGCCTCGTACACGCCGCTCACTTCCTGGACGGCCGACGGCACCGCCGAGGTCCGCGACGACGCCGGCCGCCTCAACGAGCGCAACCGCAACTACCTCTCCCTGGGAGCCGGTTCCTCCGTCGCCAACAGCGGCTACAACACCGGAATCCACGTGGAGAAGGGCAAGAAGTACGACTTCTCCGTGTGGGTGCGCGCCGAGAGCGGCACGACCCTCACCGTCACCCTCCAGGACGCGGCGGGCACCCTCGCGAAACCGCGCACGGTGGCGGCCGAGGGGGAGTGGCGCAAGTACACCGCCACCTTCACCGCGACCCGCACCAGCAACCGCGGCCGCCTCGCCGTCGCCACCACCGCCCCCGCGGCCCTCGACATGGTGTCCCTCTTCCCCCGGGACACCTACAAGGGCCAGCCCAACGGACTGCGCAAGGACCTCGCCGAGAAGATCGAGGCACTGAACCCCGGCTTCCTGCGCTTCCCGGGCGGTTGCCTGGTCAACACCGGCTCCATGGAGGACTACAGCGCCGCCTCCGGCTGGGAACGTGAACGGTCCTACCAGTGGAAGGACACCATCGGACCCGTCGAGGAGCGCGCCACCAACGCGAACTTCTGGGGCTACAACCAGAGCTACGGCCTCGGCTACTACGAGTACTTCCGCTTCGCCGAGGACATCGGCGCCATGCCGCTGCCCGTCGTACCCGCCCTGGTCACCGGCTGCGGCCAGAACCAGGCCACCGACGACGACGCGCTGCTGAAGCGGCACATCCAGGACACCCTGGACCTGATCGAGTTCGCCAACGGCCCCCGTACCAGCCAATGGGGCGCCAAGCGCGCCGAGATGGGCCACCCGAAGCCCTTCGGCCTCACCCACATCGGCGTCGGCAACGAGGAGAACCTCCCCCGGGAGTTCATGGCCCGCTTCAAGGAATTCCGCGCCGCGATACAGGCGAAGTACCCGGACATCACCGTCATCTCCAACTCCGGCCCGGACGACTCCGGCACCACCTTCGACACCGCCTGGCAGCTGAACCGCGAGGCCGGCGTCGACATGGTCGACGAGCACTACTACAACAGCCCGCAGTGGTTCCTCCAGAACAACGACCGCTACGACTCCTACGACAGGAACGGCCCAGAGGTCTTCCTCGGCGAGTACGCCTCCCAGGGCAACGCCTGGAAGAACGCGCTGTCCGAGGCCGCCTTCATGACCGGCCTGGAGCGCAACGCGGACATCGTCAAGCTCGCCTCCTACGCGCCGCTGCTCGCCAACGAGGACTACGTGCAGTGGAGCCCGGACATGATCTGGTTCAACAACCACGCGTCCTGGGGCTCGGCGAACTACGAGGTCCAGAAGCTCTTCATGAACAACACCGGTGACCGGGTCGTCCCCTCCACGGCGACCGGCACCCCGAACGTCAGCGGCCCCATCACCGGCGCGGTCGGCCTCTCGACGTGGGCGACCAGCGCGGCGTACGACGACGTGCGGGTGACGTCGGCGGACGGGGAGACCCTCCTGTCCGACGACTTCTCCGGCGACGCGTCGCAGTGGACCCACACGGGCACCGGCGCCTGGACCGTCCAGGACGGCGCTTACGTCCAGACCGACACCGCGGCCGAGAACACCATGGTCACGGCCGGTGACCCGGCCTGGCAGAACTACGACCTGCACGTGAGGGCCACCAAGAAGTCCGGCAACGAGGGCTTCCTGATCGCCTTCGGCGTCAAGGACACCGGCAACTACTACTGGTGGAACCTGGGCGGCTGGAACAACACCCAGTCCGCCGTCGAACAGGCCTCGGACGGCGGCAAGTCGACGCTCCTGTCCAAGGCGGGCTCGATCGAGACGGGCCGCGCCTACGACATCGACGTCAAGGTGCGGGGCCGCCAGGTGACCCTCTACCTCGACGGCGAGGAGTGGGGCAGCTTCACCGACGACAAGCCCGCCGAGCCGTTCCGCCAGATCGTCACCGAGGACGACCGGACCGGCGAGCTGATCGTCAAGGTCGTCAACGCCCAGGACACGGCGGCCCGCACCGCGGTCGACCTCGGCGGCGCGAAGGTCGCCCGCAAGGCCCGCGTCACCACGCTGGCCGCCGACCAGGACGCCGTGAACACGGAGACGGACACCCCGGTCACCCCGGTGCGGTCCACCTTCTCCGGGGTGGCGAGCGAGTTCACCTACACGTTCCCGGCGAACTCGGTGACGTTCCTGCGGATCAGGCAGCGGTAGCGCCCGAGGTCCACCCGTGACAGGAGACGCACCCCTCCCAGTACGGCAGCGCGCTCAGCACCCGGTGCCGTACGCAGCAGGCGACGAGGGGTGCGTCCGGGAACTCGTCGCCGGGGTCGGCGCCGGCGGGGTCGAAGTCCGCGACGATCTCCCGGAACGCGTCGCCGGCGCCGAGTGAGGCTACGGGCGGCGCCGCGCTCCGGGAAACAGATTGCATAAACGTGCATCGCTACGTATAGTCATGCCATCACGGATGGAGGATGTCATGGCGGTACGTGCGGCGGTGGCCGGAGCGAGCGGGTACGCGGGCGGTGAGCTGCTGCGTCTGCTGCTCGCACACCCCGAGGTCGAGATCGGCGCCCTGACCGGCAACTCCAACGCGGGACAGAAGCTCGGCGCCCTGCAGCCGCACCTGCTGCCGCTGGCCGGCCGGGTGCTGGAGCCGACGACGCCCGAGGCGCTCGCCGGACACGACGTGGTGTTCCTCGCGCTGCCGCACGGGCAGTCCGCCGCCGTCGCCGAGCAGCTCGGGCCGGACGTGCTGGTGATCGACATGGGCGCCGACTTCCGGCTGAAGGACGCCGCCGACTGGGAGAGGTTCTACGGCTCCCCGCACGCCGGCACCTGGCCCTACGGCCTCCCCGAACTGCCGGGTGCCCGCGCCGCGCTGGAGGGGTCCAAGCGTGTCGCGGTGCCCGGTTGCTACCCGACCGCCGTGTCCCTGGCGCTCTTCCCGGCGTACGCCGCCGCCCTCGCCGAGCCCGAGGCCGTGATCGTCGCCGCCTCCGGCACCTCCGGCGCGGGCAAGGCGGCCAAGCCGCACCTGCTGGGCAGCGAGGTCATGGGCTCCATGTCGCCGTACGGCGTCGGGGGCCTGCACCGGCACACCCCCGAGATGATCCAGAACCTCGGCGCCGTGGCGGGGGAGCCGGTCACCGTCTCCTTCACGCCCACCCTCGCGCCGATGCCCCGCGGCATCCTCGCCACCTGCACCGCCAAGGCCAAGCCCGGCGTCACCGCCGAGTCCGTCCGCGCCGCCTACGAGAAGGCCTTCGCCGACGAACCCTTCGTGCACCTGCTGCCCGAGGGCCAGTGGCCCGCGACCGCGTCCGTCCACGGTTCCAACGCCGTATCGGTCCAGGTCGCGTACGACGCCGCCGCGGACCGCGTCATCGCGATCAGCGCCATCGACAACCTGGCCAAGGGCACCGCGGGCGGTGCCGTCCAGAGCATGAACCTCGCCCTCGGTCTCGACGAGACCACCGGACTGACGACGATCGGAGTCGCGCCGTGAGTGTGACGGCAGCAAAGGGATTCACGGCGGCGGGCATCGCCGCCGGGATCAAGGACAGCGGGAACCCGGACCTGGCCCTCGTGGTCAACAACGGCCCCCGACGCGCCGCCGCCGGTGTCTTCACCTCCAACCGCGTCAAGGCGGCACCGGTGCTGTGGTCCGAGCAGGTGCTGAAGAGCGGGCAGCTGACCGCGGTCGTCCTCAACTCCGGTGGCGCCAACGCCTGCACCGGACCCAAGGGCTTCCAGGACACCCACGCCACCGCCGAGAAGGCCGCCGAGGTGCTCGGGACGGGAGCGGGCGAGGTCGCCGTCTGCTCGACGGGACTCATCGGCGTACTGCTGCCCATGGACAAGCTGCTCCCCGGCGTCGAGACGGCCGCCGGTCAGCTCTCCGAGCACGGCGGGGAGAAGGCCGCCATCGCCATCAAGACCACCGACACCGTGCACAAGACGTCCGTCGTGACCAAGGACGGCTGGACGGTCGGCGGCATGGCCAAGGGCGCCGGCATGCTCGCCCCGGGCCTGGCCACCATGCTCGTCGTGATCACCACCGACGCCGACCTGGAGACCGAGGTCCTCGACCGCGCCCTGCGCGACGCCACCAAGGTCACCTTCGACCGCGTCGACTCCGACGGCTGCATGTCCACCAACGACACGGTGCTGCTCCTCGCCTCCGGCGCGTCCGGCCTCACCCCGGAGTACGCCGAGTTCGCCGAGGCCGTCCGCACCGTCTGCGACGACCTCGGACAGCAGCTCATCCGGGACGCCGAGGGCGCCAGCAAGGACATCAGGGTCGAGGTCGTGAACGCCGCGACCGAGGACGACGCCGTCCAGGTGGGCCGCACCATCGCCCGCAACAACCTCCTCAAGTGCGCCATCCACGGCGAGGACCCCAACTGGGGCCGCGTGCTCTCCGCCATCGGCACCACCTCCGCCGTCTTCGAGCCCGACCGCCTCAACGTCGCCATCAACGGCGTCTGGGTCTGCAAGAACGGCGGCGTCGGCGAGGACCGCGAGCTGGTCGACATGCGCTACCGCGAGGTCCACATCGTCGCCGACCTCGCAGCCGGCGACGCCACGGCCACGATCTGGACCAACGACCTCACCGCCGACTACGTCCACGAGAACAGCGCGTACAGCTCATGAGTACGACGAGGAAGCACACCGCGCTCCCCAAGGCCCAGATCCTCATCGAGGCACTGCCCTGGCTGACCCGGCACCACGGCAAGACCGTCGTCATCAAGTTCGGCGGCAACGCCATGGTCGACGAGGACCTCAAGGCCGCCTTCGCCCAGGACGTCGTCTTCCTGCGCCACGCCGGTCTCAAGCCCGTCGTCGTGCACGGCGGCGGCCCGCAGATCAGCAAGGCGCTCGACAAGGCCGGCATCGTCAGCGAGTTCAAGGCCGGCCTGCGCGTCACCACCGAGGACGCCATGGACGTCGTACGGATGGTGCTGGCCGGGCAGGTGCAGCGCGAGCTGGTCGGACTGCTCAACCAGCACGGACCCCTCGCCGTCGGTCTCACCGGCGAGGACGCGCACACCATCACCGCCACCAAGCACCGGCCCGAGATCGACGGCGAGTCCGTCGACATCGGACGGGTCGGCGAGATCACCGAGATCGACACCGGCGCCATCGAGGCGCTGCTGGCCGACGGCCGCATCCCGGTCGTCTCCTCGATCGCCCGTTCCCAGGACGACGGACATGTCTACAACGTCAATGCTGATACGGCGGCTGCGGCACTCGCTGCGGCGCTCGGTGCCGAGACGCTCATGGTCCTCACCGATGTCGAGGGCCTGTACGAGGACTGGCCGAACTCCGACGAGGTGATCAGCCGCCTCACCGCCGCGCAGCTCGAGAAACTGCTGCCCGAGCTGTCCAGCGGCATGGTGCCGAAGATGGAGGGCTGTCTGCACGCCGTACGCAACGGCGTCACCACCGCCCGCGTCATCGACGGCCGGGTCCAGCACTCGATCCTGCTGGAGATCTTCACCGACGAGGGCATCGGCACGATGGTCGTGCCGGACGGACAGGGGGAGCCGTGAGCAACGCGGAGCTGACCGAGCGGTGGCAGGGCACGCTCATGAACAACTACGGCACGCCGCGCCTGCCGCTCGTGCGCGGCGAGGGCGCCCGGCTCTGGGACGCCGACGGCAAGGAGTACCTGGACTTCGTCGGCGGCATCGCGGTCAACGCGCTCGGCCACGCCCACCCGGCCGTGGTCGAGGCGGTGAGCCGGCAGATCGCCTCCCTCGGCCACGTCTCCAACCTCTTTATCGCCGAGCCGCCCGTCGCGCTCGCCGAACGGCTGCTCCAGCGCTTCGGCCGCGACGGCAAGGTCTACTTCTGCAACTCCGGCGCGGAGGCCAACGAGGGCGCCTTCAAGATCGGCCGGCTGACCGGACGGCCGCACATGGTCGCCACCGACGGCGGCTTCCACGGCCGCACCATGGGCGCCCTCGCCCTCACCGGCCAGCCCGGCAAGCAGGCACCCTTCCTGCCGCTGCCCGGCGACGTCACCCACGTGCCGTACGGCGACGCGCAGGCGCTGGCCGCCGCGGTCACCGAGGAGACGGCCCTGGTGATCATCGAGCCGATCCAGGGCGAGAACGGCGTCGTGGTGCCGCCTCCGGGCTACCTCAAAGCGGCCCGGGCCATCACCGCCGCCACCGGCGCGCTGCTCGTCCTGGACGAGGTGCAGACCGGCGTCGGCCGGACCGGGCACTGGTTCGAGTACCAGGCCCACGAGGGCGTCCTGCCGGACGTCGTCACCCTCGCCAAGGGCCTGGGCGGCGGGCTCCCGCTCGGCGCGACGGTCGCCTTCGGCCGCGCCGCCGAACTCCTCCAGCCCGGCCAGCACGGCACCACCTTCGGCGGCAACCCCGTCGCCTGCGCCGCCGGACTCGCCGTCCTCGACACCATCGCGGACGAGGGACTGCTCGACAACGTCAAGCGGCAGAGCGAGAGGATCCGCGGCGGCGTCGAGGCGCTGGGCCACCCGTTGATCGCCCACGTCCGGGGCGCCGGCCTCCTCCTGGGTATCGTGCTCACCGAGCCGCTCGCACCCCAGGTGCAGCAGGCGGCTCAGGACGCCGGAATCCTGGTGAACGCGCCCGCACCCGAAGTCGTACGGCTGATGCCGCCGCTGAACCTCGGCGACGACGGGGTGGACGCGTTCCTCGGGGCGCTGCCCGGCATCCTTGACCAGGCCCACGCGGCCCACGGGGACGGACGATCCGGAGAATGAGACGACGATGAGCCAGGCGCAGGAGCACGAGCAGACCGGTGGGCCTGCCGTACCGCAGACCCGCACCGCACGCCACCGCCGGATCGTGGACATCCTCAACCGGCAGGCGGTGCGCTCGCAGAGCCAGCTCGCGAAGCTGCTCGCCGACGACGGGCTGACCGTCACGCAGGCGACGCTCTCCCGGGACCTGGACGAGCTGAACGCGGTCAAGATCCGCAACAACGACGGCGACCTCATCTACGCGGTGCCCAGCGAGGGCGGCTTCCGCACCCCGCGGGCGCCGCTCGGGGAGTCGGCGAAGGAGGAGAGGATGCGGCGGCTCTCCGCGGAGCTGCTGATCTCCGCGGAGGCTTCGGCGAACCTCGTGGTCCTGCGGACCCCTCCGGGGGCGGCGCAGTTCCTCGCGTCGGCGATCGACCAGGCGGAACTGCACGACATCCTGGGCACGATCGCGGGTGACGACACGTTGCTGCTGATCAGCAGGGAGCCGACGGGTGGGCAGGCGTTGGCGGACCATTTGCTGCGGCTGGCCCAGAACGGGGGGTGAGCGCCGCGGCGGCCGGTACCGGGGGCGGGTGCGGGTGGTCGGTGGCTGGTCGCGCAGTTCCCCGCGCCCCTGGGGGTGCAGTCACCCCAGCCATCCCGCCAAACCTCCCGTGCACCGCACCTCGTCCCCCGCCGTCACCAACAGCCCCTCCACCCCGTCCAGCGCCTCCAACCACCGCAACCCCTCCCGCGCCCCCATCGCGAACGCCGCCGTCGCCCAGCAGTCCGCCCACGTCAGCCGCGCCGCCACCACCGTCACCGACACCAGGTCGGTCACCGCGGGGCGCCCCGTGCGCGGGTCGACGATGTGCGCGCCCCGCTCCGCCGTGCCGGACGTCGCCACCGCCAGCTCGGCCGCGCCGGCCGCTGACACGACCGCCGCCAGCCCGCCCGGGCGCAACGGGTCCGACACGCCCACCCGCCACGGCCGCCCGGCCCCCGGCGTCCCGAGCAACTGCACGTCCCCGCCGCCGTTGACGCTCACCCCGCTCGCACCGGCCGCCGCGACCCGCCGGGCGGCGCACTCCACGGCCCAGCCCTTGACGATCCCCGTCGGATCGAGCCGCCCCCGGTACGAGGCGCTGAACCAGCCGTCGCTCACCCGCTCCGCCTCCGCGGCCAGCTCCAGCACCTCGGCGACCTCGGGCACGCACTCCGCGAGAGTCGTCTCACCGCGCGCCAGCCGGGAGACCTCGCTGTCCTCCCGATAGGTGCTGAACACCTCGTCGGCCCGGCGCAGTCCCGCCACCGCCTCGTCCAGTGCGGCCCGTACCGCCGTGGGTTCCCCGCCGCGGACGTCGAAGGAGAAGACGGTCCCCATCGTCTCCTCCACCCGGCGTACCGCGGCGGGAGCCTGTGCGGACTCGGCCACCGGATCAACCACCGGCCTTGTCCAGGGCGGACT